>NZ_JBVIRL010000023.1:0-126836 GCF_055576085.1 Kitasatospora sp. NPDC033851
CAAGACCCGCACCCTCTACGACGAGGCGACCGCCTGGTCACACCACGCCCAACCCATTGCCGCTTGACACCCAACGACATGGGGTGTCTGACCTGACCTGACCTGACCTGACCTGACCTGACCACTCCCGCCCCGGGCCGACCAAGGCAGCTCGGCGACGGCCGGCGCGGACCGGGCCCGACACCGGCCGCCCGCACCGGGGGCCGGTGCAGAGGGTGGGCGTCCGTCCGTGACGATCCGTCACCGTCCCACGGGGAAGGGAGCTCCCGCAGGTCCCGTCGCCATGGCCTGTCCGGATTCGTGAGACGTCTCAACCCGCAGGTCAGTGGCGTGTGAACAACTGAGACGTTGAGACAGCGGATCAAGGTTGCCGCCGTCGTGCGCCGCCCGACAGAGTGGGTGCCGCACCCCCTGGCCGCATGTGTCACTTCAGACCCGCGGGCGACGCCCGACGACGGCGAACCCCCGCACGCGGGACGGGCATCATGCATCGCCCGACACGCCTGCACATCAAGCACGCCTGCACATCAAGCACGGCGGCGCTCACGGTGCGCGGCAGCACCGCCATCACCCGGGGGATCCCTTGCGCCGACGCGGCGGACGGACGCCCATGGAGAAGAAGAGGAAAACCATGCGAAACGTACTCAAGAAGCTGGCAGCGACCGGCGTCGTCGCCGCCTCCGCGCTCGCCATGTCAATGGTCGGGGCCACGAGCGCCGAGGCCAACAGCCAGTACGGATGCCCGTACCCGTACGTGTGCATCTACGGCGGCGGAGGCTCGTCCTACCCGATCGTCGCGGAGTTCAAGGACGTCACCGACTACTTCCAGAACACCAACCACGGGGACGTCTGGTGGGTCGTCAACACCCGGAACCAGGACTACACCCACATCCAGCGGTCCGACGGCTTCGTCTTCTGCGTCCCGCCGAACGGCAACCTCGGTGGAGGAGGCACCATCACCGGGATCATGATCAGCAACGGCGGTTCGTGCTGACCCGGCTCTGACGCCACCGCCCCGGCCGGCGGGCCCCGGCCGGCGGCGCCGACCGTCGAGGTGTCGCGCCGCCAGGCACTCACCGGGTGCTGCTGATCCGCAGCGGTACCCCACACGGCGAGGCCCCGCCTGCCCGCCTGCCCGCCCGCCGACCCGTCGGGCGGGCGGGTGCGTTTCGGCCGGCGCGGCCGTGCCGGGGCGGCCGTGCCGGGGCGGCCTGGGCCCCGGTCGGTGGTCCGCACACCGGTGGGCGCAGGCGACCTGGCCTCGGCTAACCTCCCCCCTCGTGGACGATTCCCCCGAGCCCTCGACCCTGCGCGTCTTCGTGGCACTGGCGCCGCCCGACGACGCCAAGGACGAACTGGCCCGTGCCTTGCAGCCCGCCTACGCCAGGTACCCGCGGCTGCGGTGGAACCGGATCGAGGACTGGCACATCACCTTGGCCTTCCTCGGTGAACTGCCCTCCACGGCCCTGCCGTTGCTGCGGTCGGTGCTGGCCGGTTCGGCCGCGTCGCGCCCCGCCCTGCAGCTGGGCCTGCGCGGGGGCGGCCACTTCGACGAGCGACTGCTGTGGAGCGGGATCGACGGGGACCTGGAGGGACTGCACCTGCTCGCCACCGACGTCCGGGAGCTGGTCAGGTCCTGCGGGATCGAGTTCAGGGACCGCCCGCTGCGGCCCCACCTGACCCTGGCACGGTCCCGTCGCGACGATTCCACCAGTGTGCCGCTGGCCGCGGCCGGGCTCACCGGGTTCGTGGGCCGGCCGTGGCGGACCGAGCGACTTCACCTGGTCGGCAGCAACATCGGCCGCGGCCCCGGGCCGATCCGCTATCGCGACATCGAGGCGTGGCGATTCGCCGCCGCCGTCCGGACCGGAGGCGACGGCGCTCCCACCGAGCCGTAGCCGGCAGGCGGGCGCCCGCTGGGCGGAAGGTGACGGGCAGGGGGCGACGGAACCCTGCCCGGCTGCTCCGGCCCGCCACCACCGGCCCGCCACCACCGGCTCGTCGACGGCGCCGGACTGCCGACGAGCGCCCCGGCGGTGTTCACGCCCTGGCGGGGTTCACGCCCTGGCGGGGTTTCAGGGGATGCGGCTCGGGGAGGGCGCGAACGGAGCCCCGACGGCCCCGGGGACGAGCGGGCTGCCGGCTGCGGCGCTCTGGCACGTGCTGCAGGTGGTGCAGGTGTACCGGCCCGGCCGGCTGGGCGGGTACGGGGCGATGGTCATGTCGGAGGTGGCCAGGCCGCAGAAGGTGAGGGGGCTGCAGGCGCCGGAGGGTTCCGCGGGGGCCTGGTGCGCGCGGCGCACGGCGTTCTCGGGGTCTGCCGGTGTGCGGTCGGGCTGAAGGGCCCGAACGTTGGTCGGCGTATTCATTTCCAGCACGACGACGATGTCCATCTCCCTACGGTGGCCGCGGATGCGGCGGGCCGCACCCGTACGGTGGCATCCGGATGGACGGCGGCGTCGCCGCAGCCCTGCGCACCGGAGGCCGGGACCCTGTGCGAGGAAGGCGGGCAGCGGCCGGCCGGTGGCCCGTGTTCGCCGGCCGGAGTGCATTGCGCGGGCCCCTCGGTGCGTCCGGCCGACGGGGGAATCGGCGCGCCCTAGCGTGGGCCCGGAACGATCCGGCCGTACCGGCGCCGCGATCCTGGTCTTTCGGAGGCACCTCACTGTGACTGCCACAATCTCTGAGCTCACCGGGGACTACGTCCTCGACCCCGCCCACACCCGGATCGGCTTCGTCGCCCGTCACGCGATGGTGACCAAGGTCCGCGGCGCGTTCCACCGGTTCGAGGGCACCGCCCACCTGGACGGCACCGCGCCGGCCCGCTCCACTGCCGAGGTCGTGATCAAGGCGGAGAGCATCGACACCGGCGTCGAACAGCGCGACCAGCATCTGCGCACCAACGACTTCCTGGACGCTCCCAACTTCCCCGACATCACCTTCCGCAGCACCTCGGTCGAGCCGCGCTCCGATACCGAGTACCGCGTCACCGGTGATCTGACCATCAAGGACACCACCCGCCCGGTCACCATCGACTTCGAGTACACCGGCAACGTCGTCGACCCCTCCGGCGACCTGCGGGTCGGGCTGGAGGGATCGGTGACCATCTCCCGCAAGGAGTTCGGCGTGACCTGGAACGCGGCTTTGGAAGGCGGCGGCGTGCTGGTCGGCGACAAGATCGTCCTGGAGTTCGACATCTCCGCGATCAAGAAGGGTTAGCAACGACCGGCCCGCGGACCGGACCACCGAGCGGACCAGCGAGCGCATGCTGCCCGGCGGCCGGGTCGTGCGGACGGCCCCGTGCCGGCCCGGCCGCCCGGTCCCGCAGGTTCGGCGCAGTGACGGCATTGTTCTTGAATGAGCATTCATGTATCTTCGTCCCATGCCCAGGCCTCGCGAGTTCGAACCCGACGCCGTACTGAACGGAGCCATGCTGCGCTTCTGGAAGCGCGGCTACCGGGCCACCTCGATCGAGGACCTGGTGAAGGCGACCGGCGTGAAGCCGGGCAGCATCTACAGCGTCTTCCCCGGTGGCAAGCGGGCACTGTTCCTGAAGTCGCTGGAGCGCTACTCCCGGTTGGTCGTGCCGCAGAAGCTCGGCGAGCTGGAGGCGGCCGGCGCGGGCCTGGCGGAGCTGCGGGGCTACTTCGACGGACTGGTGCGGGACCTGCTCAGCCCGGAGGGGCGGCAGGGGTGCCTCCTGGTGAACACCGCGATCGAGGACGCAGCCGAGGACGACGAGGCCGCGGCCGTCGTCCGCGGTCACCTGGCCCGACTGGAGCGCTGCATGACCACGGCGCTGGAGAACGCCCGCCGTCGCGGGGAGGTCCGCGAAGCGGTGGACCCGGCCGGCAGTGCCAAGCTGCTGGTCGCGACGTGCCAGGGGTTGATGGTCGTCGGCAAGGCCAACCCGGACGAGGCGCTGCTGCGGGCCATCACGGACAACGCCTTCGCCGCCCTCGTCTGAGGGGCGGGCGGAGCGGACAAGGGCCACCGGACAGGGTGGCCCTTCTTTCGGCCCGATAGTTGAATCACCATTCAAGAACAGGAAGCGATCATGAAGGCCATCACCATCTCCGCCTACGGCGGCCCCGAGGTCCTCGCCGTCACCGAACTGCCCGACCCCGTGCCCGCCGCCGGCGAGGTGCTGATCCGCGTCAAGGCCATCGGCCTCAACCACGCCGAGGCGTACATGCGCGCGGGCGCCTGGGGCGAGGTCGCGCCCGTCACCGGGATCGAGTGCGCCGGAACCGTCGAATCCGACCCGTCCGGCGAACTCCCCACCGGCACCACGGTCGTGGCGATCCTCGGCGGCATGGGCCGCACCCGCAACGGCAGCTACGCGGAGCTCGTCACCGTACCCGCGACCAACGTGGTACCGGTCCGCTCCACCCTCGGCTGGGCCGACCTGGCAGCCGTCCCCGAGGTCTACGCGACCGCCTGGAGCGCCCTGTTCGGCACCCTGGAACTGCGCCCCGACGAGACGGTCCTGGTCCGCGGCGCCACCTCCTCGCTCGGCCAGGCCGCCGTCGACCTCGCCGTCGACCACGGCGCCCGCGTCCTCGCCACCACCCGCAACCCCGCCCACGCCCCCCTGCTCAGGGACCTCGGAGCCGAAGACGTACTCATCGACGACGGCCGCCTGAGCACCCGGGTCCGGGACCGCGGCATCCTCGTGGACGCCGTCCTCGACGTCGTCGGCAACAGCGTCCTGCGCGACTCGCTCGCCAGCGTCCGACCCCGCGGACGGGTCTGCCAGGTCGGCTTCCTCGGTGGCTTCGCACCGGTAGCCGACTTCGACCCCATCGCCGACCTTCCCAGCGGCGTCCGGCTCAGCTTCTTCGGCAGCGCCTTCGTCCTCGGCAGCCCCGAATTCCCGCTCTCCGACATACCGTTCGACGCCATCTACGCCAAGGTCGAGACGGGTGCCCTGCGCGGCCGCCCGACCCGGACCTTCCGCTTCGAGGAGATCGTCGAGGCCCACCGCGTGATGGAGAGCGGTCAGGCCCTCGGCAAGATGACCGTCACCGTCGACTGACCGCACCGCACCGCACCGCATCGCATCGTTGGCCGGCCGGCTGGGTGGGTGGCAGAACCCGTTGCCCGCTGTCGAGCCCCCGTGAGAGCATCAAGGTTCAATGGTCCGTCTCCTTCCGTTTACGCCTTGCCGCGCAAATGAAAGAGTGCGGGCCGTTGCCATGTCCACGATTTTGAGCAATCCACCAAGATCTGCGAATGGCAGGTACGGTTTGATGTACACGGCAGGGCCGGTAGAAGCCCGCATCGAGGATGCGAGCAACATCCTGGTTGCGCCTTCGGCGTTGCAGGATCATGACGTGGTCGGGGAATTCTTCGGGTCCACAATCACGCCGGAGGACCTTGCTTCCGGTTCGCCCGACCTCGCGCAGAAGACCGTCTACCTGTGTGGCGACATATCCGGGATCAGCGGCCGCCGACTGCGTGCGGCTGCCCGGGTGTTCGTCATCCGGGAGCTGTCGCACGGCTACCGCGAGGGCCTCGACGAACCTTGGACCTTCGTCGACCTCGGCCGGGTCCCCGTCCGCGTACACGGCGTCGGCGTGTACTACCGCCGCTTTTTCGGACTCGGCGCCGATCACTTCGGACGGATCCGTGCGGAGCACGCGTTCCAGTCCCTGACGGAGTCCACGAAGCCCGGAACGGCCCATCGCAGCGGAATCTATCTGACGCCCGTCACACGGAACGGCGACGAACTGCATTTCCGCCTGCTCCGGTGCTCCACGAATCTCTCGGGGCCGACCGAGGGCTTCCGCCCGACCGACACGCACATCGTCGAGGCTCTGAACCGCGAGGCCGCCGCCGTCTTCCGGGGGCAGGCGCCGCTGAATCACGTCCTCGCTCAGATCTACCACAACACCCTTGCCACGGCCGAGCGCAAGCAGTCCAAGGCCAAGATCTCGGCGCATGCCGACAAGACCAAGGACATGCCCGACAACGGCATCATGGCCTTCTGCACCTTCTATGACGGGCTCGACAAGCTGCAGCCCCTGGCCGAAGACGTCTTCGACCACGGGGTGAAGGGCGCCAGCGGGCTGACCAAACTCCACTTCCGCCTCAAGGAGCCGACCGAAGGCCGCGACGGGGTCGCGCTCCCCCCGCAGTTCACCCTGACCCTCTATCCCGGCTCCGTGTTCTTCATGCCGCTGTCCACCAATCGCCTGTACACGCATGAAATCCGGCCCTCGGCGTTGGACGCCGAGCTGCTCCCGACCCGCCTGGGGTACGTGGTGCGCTGTTCGAGCGCCGAAGCCGTTCACAAGAACGGCCACACGTTCCTCAAAGTGGCCGGGGATCTGGTGCAGCTGGGCCCACCCACACCGGCGGGAATGGCAGAGCTGCGCAGGCTGTACGCCGAGGAGAACAGGACCTCGTCCTTCATCGACTACGGCGACGAATTCCTCTTCAGTATGAACACGGGAGACTATGTTGCCCCCCAGGTCTAGGATCTCGGACGAGATCCTCTCGTGCGCTTTGCCGGCCGAGGACAATCTCTTTGCGGAACTGTCCGCGTCGGCTCGTCTGGAAGACGTAGGAAAAGGCCGGAGGGGCGCCGTACTCGCCAAGATCGACGAGGCGGGCGGTGTTCCTCTCGTACGGACGACCACTCGGTACGGCAGTCCGACGCAGCGTTTTCTGGCAGTGCATGAGCAGCTGGCGCAACGGATCCGGGAACGCGCGGCACTTTCGGTCGGCTTCAACAACGCTCTCATCGAGAGCTACACGAACGCCTACACGACCATGGGCAGCCATTCCGACCAGGCCCTCGATCTGGCCGACGAGTCGTTTATCGCCGTCTTCTCCTGCTACCGGCGTCCCGAAGCGGGCCCGCCGAGGAAGCTGGTCTTCGAATCGAAGGGGTCCGATGGCGAGAAGTTCGAGATCCCCCTCGCCCACAACAGTATCGTCGCGTTTTCCGTCGACTTGAATCGGCGGCTCAGGCATAGAATCGTATTGGACGCGCCCGCCCACGCGGCGGACAACCAGTGGCTGGGTGTAACCTTTCGAACGTCGAAGACCTTCGTTCGGTTTCGCGACGGACACGCATACCTCCCACAGGGTGTGCGCCTCATGTCGGCCGACGAGGAGCAGAGGCGCGAATTCTACCGACTACGGCGCCGTGAGAACACCGAAACGGACTTCGTTTATCCCCCGCTGACGTACACCATCAGCGAGAGCGATCTGATGCCGCCCGTCTGACCCTGTGCTCTTGTGAACAACCCTCGTTGTCGGCGGCACGGTGCGGCCCTCGTCCCGGCTTCCGCTCCGAATTGACGCTCCGTCAGGGCGGGGCCGACCCCGGCAGGGGGCGGGGTCCAACGGGTCCAACGGGTCCAACGGGTCCAAGGCGAAAGGCCGTTCGCGCAGCCGGTCACGGCCCCAGCAGGAGCTCCGCCGCCTCGGTGCGCAGGTACAGGACCGTGCGGCCGGTGCGGTGGCGGGCGAGGAGGCCCGCGTCGTGCAGGGCGCTCAGATGGTGGGACACGTTCGGGGCGGACAGGTCGGTGCGGGCGGCGAGTTCGGTGGTGGAGGCGGGGGAGTCCAGCTCGGCCAGCAGCAGGGCGCGGGTGCGGCCGAGCACCCGGGCCAGGCCCTCCGGCACCGGCGTGGCGGCCGCCTCCCACAGCGTGGCCACCCCGCGCGGCGGATAGACCAGGCCCGGCTGCCACGGCGGGTTCTGCTGCGAGAACACCCCCGGCCAGGCGAAGACCGTCGGCACCAGGACCAGGCCGCGTTCGCCGTCCAGACGGCGGTGCACCTCGACCCGGGAGTGGCCGATCCGCAGGGTGTCGCGCTCCCAGGACACCAACGGGTGCAGGTCGGCGAAGAGCTCCGCCGGCCCGCCCGCCGACATCTGCCGGGCACGCCGCAGGATCTCGCCCTCGGTCAGCCGCAGCATCCGCGGCCAGTGCGGGGCGATCGCGGCCTCCCAGTACGCCCTCACCTCGGCCGCGAGCCGGGCCAGTCCGGCCTCCGGATCGTGCGCCAACCCAGCCACCAGCGGGTGGAGTTCGCCCTGGATCCGGGCGATGTCCCGGCGCACCACGGCCGGATCGGTCGCGGCCAGCGCGGCCGTCTGCTGCCCGATCGTCAGGTCCGGGCCCTCCGGGACCGGCGTCAGGAAGTCCACCACGTACACCGTCGGCAGCCGGACCAGCGCCGACAGCAGCTCCCAGCCCACCCCCTCCAGCCGCTTCCGCGCCTGCCGCACCCAGGGCAGGTGCGCGGCCTGCCGGCCCGGATCCTTGAGCACCTCGACGCTCGTCGTGACCTCGCTCAGCGGGGACCGGGCGAAGCGCGTCCGGGCCAGGTCCTGCGCCGAGAACTCCCAGGTCAACACGGGCACCTCCGGTGAGCATTCGATCCTGATGGAATCAATGGGCGGCGATGATCATCCCAGGCAGCCTCGGACCATGACCACCGCCACCCCGCCCCTGCTGCGTGACCGCCTCGGCCTCCCCGCCACCACCGGACACGCCCGCCTGATCGGCGCCCACGTCGTCGACAGCCTCGGCACCGGGCTGATCCTCGCCTTCACCCTCGTCTACTTCGCCGACACCACCGGCCTGTCCGTCGCCGCCGTCGGCGCCGCCGTCTCCGCCGCTCGCCTGCTCGCCCTGCCCACCGCCGTCGCCGTCGGCCCGCTGCTCGACCGCTACGGCGCCCGGCCCGTCGCCACCGCCGGCAACGCGCTCTCCGCGCTCGCCTACGGCGGCTTCCTGCTCGCCCACCAGGCCTGGCAGATCGTGCTGGTCTGCCTGCTCGCCCAGATCGGCCAGGCCGCCTACTGGACCAGCAGCACCGGGCTGGTCGTCCTCGCCGCCGACGAGGGGGAGCGGCCGCGCTGGTTCGCCCTCGTGCAGACCCTGCGCAACGCCGGGCTCGGCCTCGGCGGGGCGCTCGCCGCCGTCCTGGCGGCCGGGGGCGGCAGCGGGGCGCTGCGGCTGCTCGTCGCCCTCAACGCGGTCAGCTACGCCCTCGCCGCGGCCCTGCTGGGCACCTGGCGGCCCGCGGAGACGGCTGACGCGGCGCGGACCCGGACCGAGGCACCCGCCGGCGGCCCCGTCACCCCCGACGGCCCCGGCGGCTACCGGGCGGTGCTGCGCGACCGGCGCTATCTGCTGCTGATCGCGATCAACCTGACCTTCGTCTTCGCCTCGATGATCCTGAGCATGCTGCTCGCCGTCTACCTCACCGAGGGCCTGCACCGCGACGCCTGGACGGCCGGCGCCCTGCTCGTCCTCAACGGCGTCCAGGTGGTGCTCACCCAGAGCGCCGTCGCCCGCCGGCTCGAACGCTTCCGCCCCACCCGGGTCGTCGCCGCCGGCGCCCTGCTCAACGCACTCGCCTTCGCCCTGTTCGCCCTCGTCGCCGCCGCCCCCGGCTGGGCCGTCCTCGGCGGCCTGTTCACCGCCATGGCCGTCTACAACCTCGCCGAGACCGTCGCCACCCCCTTCCGCGAGGACCTCAGCGTCTCCCTCGCCGACCCGCACCGGCGCGGCCGCTACCTCGCCCTCTACCAACTCTCCTGGAACGTCGGCCAGGCCGTCGCCCCCGGACTGCTCACCCTGCTGCTCACCCGGGCCGCCGTCCTGCCCTGGCTGTTCCTGCTGCTCCTGAGCATCGCCGCGGTGCCAGCCCTGGTACGGCTGGAACGCACCGCCTGACGGGCCGTTGTCCGCGGGCGAAAGCTCACGCCCGGGCGAGCTCCAGGACGGCGATCCCGCCGAGGACGGTGAGCGCGGCCGTCAGCCGCAGCCGTCCGAGGCGCTCGCGGAACACCACGGTGGCGATCAGCGCGGCGATCACGATGCTGGTCTCGCGAAGCGCCGCCACCGCCGCCAGGTTGCCCCGGGACTGCGCCCAGACCACCAGGCCGTACGCCGTCAGCGACAGCACCCCGCCGAGGATCCCGACCGGCAGCACCTTGCGCACCCCGGTGAGCAGGGTGCGGCCGCGCCGGGCCCAGACGACCGCGACGAGCGTCGGCCCCTGGAGCAGGAACAGCCAGGCCACGTAACCGCCGACGGTGCCGGCGTGCCGGACGCCGCTGCCGTCCAGCACCGTGTAGCCGGCGATCATCGTCCCGGTACCGGCGGCGGCCGCGAGAGCGGGCAGCTGCGCCCGCCCGGGTATGCCCTGGGCGAAGGCCAGCCCGATCAGCCCGCAGGAGATCACCACCACACCCACCAGCTCGCCCGCCCCCAGGTGCTGGCCGAGCACCGTCACCGACAGCAGCGCGACCAGCAGCGGCGCCGAGCCGCGGGCGATCGGGTACATCTGCCCGAAGTCGCCCAGCTGGTACGCCCGCAGCAGCAGGACCGTCGAGATCGTCTGGATCACCGTGGAGGCCAGCAGGTACGGCCAGGCCGCGGCGGCCGGCAGCGGGTTGACCGCGACCAGCACCAGGGCGCAGGCGGTGTAGGTCAGGTTGATCAGCGCGAAGCCGACCATCTTGTCCGGGATCCGGTGCGCCAGCCCGTTCCACACGGCGTGCAGCACGGCGGCCGTGAGCACGACCAGCGGCACGGCCGGCCCGATTTCTGACATGGCGAAGCTCCCCTCCCGTCAGCCTGCCGGATTCCGGCGGGCCTGGAACTGAATTCCACGCTACCCTAGATCCATGGAAGAACGTTCCGAATTTTTCACGCCCCTGGAATCCCAGCTGGCCGCGCAGATCCGGGCCCGGCTCGGCGAGCTGCGCGGCACGGAGGCGAGGGTCGCCCAGGTGGTGCTGGACCGGGGCACCGCCCTGGTGCACCTGAGCGTCAGCGACGTCGCGGCGCTGGCCGGGACGGCCCCCTCCTCGGTGGTCCGGGCCTGCCAGCGGCTCGGCTTCCGCGGCTTCCAGGAGCTCAAGATCGCCGCCGCCCTGCACGCCCCCGCCGCTCACGCCCCCGCCCCGGGGCCGGCCGCGGACCCCGACGACCTGGCCGCCCGGGCGCTCGCCGACACCCTGCGCGCCGCCCGGGAGGCCCTGGAGGGCATCACCGCCACGCTCGGCCCGGACGACCTGCGCGCAGCCGCCGAACTGCTGAACGGCGCCCCCCGGGTGCTCCTGGTCGGCGCCGGGCTGTCCGGCGCGGTGGTGCTCGACCTCGCCTACCGACTGCGCGCGCTCGGCCTGCTGGTGGACGCCCCGGCCGACTCGATGACCGCCCAGCTGGTGGCCGCCGGACTCCCACCGGGCGCCGTCTGCCTGGCCGTCAGCCACACCGGTGGCACCCACAGCGTGGTGGCCGCCGCCCGCAGCGCCCGGGCGGCCGGGGCCGAGGTGCTGGCGCTCACTAGCTACGCCCGCTCGCCGCTCACCGAGACGGCGACCTGCACCCTGATCGCGGGCGGCCAGGACCTGGTCTTCGGCCTGGAGACCACGGCCAGCCGGCTCGCCCACCTGGCCGCCGTGGACGCGCTCGCCCAGACCCTGCTGGCGCTGCGCGGACCGAGCGCGGAGCAGGCCCTGCGGCTTGCCGCGGACGTCTGCGCGGACTACGTGTACTAGGGCCTGTCCGGCCGATCTTGTGGGCCGCTAGGCTCGCTCTTCCGGGAAAAGGGGTGAATCGCACGTGCACGAGCGAGGGGCAGGCAAGACAGGCCGACGTGTCCTGGTCGGTTACGGAGTGCTGGTTGCGGCCATGGCCGTCTGGACCGCCCTGGAGCCCTGGGGCAGCGACCCACTCGATACCTCGCACGCGCTGCCCGCAATCGGCCTTTCGGTGATAGCACTGCCGTCGGTGGCTCCACTCGTTGCCCTTGGCGTTGGAGGTGCGGTCGGAGGGGGCGTGTTCCTCCTGCTCGTTGTCCTGTTGGCCTGGGCGGAGGCGGCGACCGTTTGGTGGGGCCTCGGCCTCCTCCGCTCTCGTCGCCAGAACGCGCTCTAGCGGCCGTGCGTGGGCTGCCTGGGACAGGCCTGGGACAGGCGGCGGCCGCCTGCACGCAGGCGGGCGCTGCTGTGCGGCGGCGCGAGTGCGGTTGGTGGCCGCAGGAAGGTGGCATCCATCGCGGCGAGGCGCCCCGCGATTCGCCGCGGGAGGGACTGCCGCAGCTTCCGACGGCCGAGATGCCTTGGAGGCCCGTACCCCTGCGGGGTACGGGCCTCCAAGGCATCTCAGGGCGAGCGGGGTGTAAGGGCCCGGCTCGGTCGTCTCCACCGGGCCGGGTGGAGATGCCCGGCGGTAGTGGTCGACTGGTTGTGTGTCAGGCGCCGGCGGCGATGCGGCCGTAGTCGGTCCAGCCGCCGTGGCCGTCTCCGCCGTTGTTGGCGTAGGCGTTGACGGAGCCATTGGGGTTGGTGACGAGGTAGTCGGCGCGGCCGTCGCCGGTGATGTCTGCGAGGACTACGGCGTTCTGGTTGGTGGTGAGTCCAGTGGCTGTCTGGCCGTAGTCGGTCCAGCCGCCATGGCCGTCTCCGCCGTTGTTGATGTAGGTGCCGATGGCGCCGTTGGGGTTGATGACGTTGTAGTCGGCCTTGCCGTCGCCGTTGATGTCCGCCAGGCGGATCCGGCTCAGGTCGCCGGTCAGCCCGCTGGCGATCTGCCCGTCGTCGACCCAGCCGCCGGAGTTGTCGCCACCGCGGTTGAGGTAGGCGTGGATGCCGCCGTTGCCGTCCAGCAGGCAGTAGTCCGTGCGGCCGTCGCCGTCGATGTCCGCGAACCGCACCCGGCTGGAATCCGTGGTCAGGCCGGTCGCGACCCGGCCGATGTCCTGCCAGTTCCCGTGCCCGTCCTGGTTCAGGTAGACCTGCACCGAACCGTCAGGGTTGACCAGGATGTAGTCGGCCTTGCCGTCGCCGTTCATGTCCGCGAACCGCACCCGGCTGGAATCCGTGGTCAGGCCGGTCGCCATCTGGCCGTAGTCCTGCCAGCCCCCGTGCCCGTCTGTGCCCGTGTTCACGTACACGTGCACCGAGCCATCAGGATTGATGATCCAGTAGTCGGCCCTGCCGTCCCCGTTGAAGTCCGCCCACCGGACACGACCCGTCCCCGCCTCCGTACCCGCCTGGTGTGCGGCGGGGCGGTGCGCGAGTCCGTCGGTGACGGCATGGTCCAGCCCCTGGAAGAAGACACCGGCTATCCGGCTGTAGCCGGCGTCGTTCGGGTGTAGGCGGTCGTTCATCTCGGTGGACCCCAGGGCCGGGGGATCGAGGAAGCGGAACTTCTGCCCGGACAGTGCCCCGTACTGCAGTGCCTTGATGTCCGCGTTGTAGACCTGGGCACCGGTCTGGAGGTTCGCCGTGGTGGGGATCAGCCCCTGGGCCAGGACGGTAACGCCGGGCCGGTCGGCGAAGATTTGGTTGGCCAGGTCGGTAAACGCGGCGGCGGCACGGTTCGCGGCCGCCACCTTGTCGGGATCGGGGTCGCGGTCGAGGTCGTTGGTGCCGATGTGCAGCAGAACGACGTCGGGGGTGGCTGCGGAAAGCCAGGCGTCGATGCCGGCGCGGATGTCGCCGACGCGGTATCCGCTGTGGCCGTCGTTGTCCGGATCCGGGACGTTGCCGAAACTCTGAGAACCGACATAGTCGACGGTGTACCGGGACTGTGCCGCAATGGCGTTCCACAGCGGAAGGCGGTAGCCCGCGCCGGTCGAGCTGCCGGCACCGGCGGTGATGGAGTCACCCAGCGGCATCACCCGGAGAGGGGCGGTCGTGGGCGTTGCCGCGTGCGCGGCTGACGCCGTGAGGAGGTGGCCGGAGAGGAGCGCCAGTGCGGCGAGTCCAGCCTGTGCGAAGCGTTTCATCGGAGTCGAGAAGGCCTTCGTGACTTTGGCGGGCAGGGGACGTCAGGCGCCGGCGGCGATGCGGCCGTAGTCGGTCCAGCCGCCGTGGCCGTCTCCGCCGTTGTTGGCGTAGGCGTTGACGGAGCCATTGGGGTTGGTGACGAGGTAGTCGGCGCGGCCGTCGCCGGTGATGTCTGCGAGGACTACGGCGTTCTGGTTGGTGGTGAGTCCAGTGGCTGTCTGGCCGTAGTCGGTCCAGCCGCCATGGCCGTCTCCGCCGTTGTTGATGTAGGTGCCGATGGCGCCGTTGGGGTTGATGACGTTGTAGTCGGCCTTGCCGTCGCCGTTGATGTCCGCCAGGCGGATCCGGCTCAGGTCGCCGGTCAGCCCGCTGGCGATCTGCCCGTCGTCGACCCAGCCGCCGGAGTTGTCGCCACCGCGGTTGAGGTAGGCGTGGATGCCGCCGTTGCCGTCCAGCAGGCAGTAGTCCGTGCGGCCGTCGCCGTCGATGTCCGCGAACCGCACCCGGCTGGAATCCGTGGTCAGGCCGGTCGCGACCCGGCCGATGTCCTGCCAGTTCCCGTGCCCGTCCTGGTTCAGGTAGACCTGCACCGAACCGTCAGGGTTGACCAGGATGTAGTCGGCCTTGCCGTCGCCGTTCATGTCCGCGAACCGCACCCGGCTGGAATCCGTGGTCAGGCCGGTCGCCATCTGGCCGTAGTCCTGCCAGCCCCCGTGCCCGTCTGTGCCCGTGTTCACGTACACGTGCACCGAGCCATCAGGATTGATGATCCAGTAGTCGGCCCTGCCGTCCCCGTTGAAGTCCGCCCACCGGACACGACCCGTCCCCGCCTCCGTACCCGCCCGGGCGTTGTGGACGCCACCGATGAGCTGCGCGTGCGCCATCGCATTCTCAGGTGGGAAGCCGATGCTGCCGTCTATCGTGCCGGTGCTGCTCGCCCGGTACGTGACACCGAGGATCTCCGGCAGGTAGACCCTCGGTGATTCGCAGTAGGTAACGAAAAAGCCGCACGATGCGTCCTTCCCGACAATGCCGCTGTTCCCGTTGTCTCCCGAAAGGCCGACGTCAGGAGTCAGCATCCCCTTGCCCGCATCACACTTCATGATGGCGTAGGCATAGATCTGCCCGCTATCACGACCCATCACCACACTGTTGACACAGTTCGGGCCCAAGCTCGTGAACGGCGCGCCGTAGGCGGTCGTGGTCTCGGCAGCCGCCACCGCGGTGGAGCCGAAAGCCGCTGCTACCGCTCCGACCGCCACCAAGACAGCCCGCAAACTCTTTCGCATAGTAAATTTCCCCCGTTTCAAGAAATGTGGTGCCCAGAGGGGCATGCAAATATCGTTTCTCAGTTTGCACCCCTGGGGCCGTACTGGTAGAGCAGAATTACCGGTTCCGACGCGTCGATGACCCGGATGCAGGGCGAAATGCGGCGGAAGTGGCCGCCAGGGCGATCTCCCCCCATGGACACGGCGGGTCGGCGCGCCGGGTCGTGACCGGTGGCGCGGCCCAAGCCTGGCAGAGCGCTGCCGCTGCGCCTTGGCGTAGAGTCGCGACGCCTTGGCTTTGCGTCCACTGTCGGCAGCCCGTCCGCCGGCGGACGCAGGCGAGTCGTAGGGCGCCGCCGAAGCCGCCCGCAGCCACGGTTCATACGTGGGGAGCGCGTGGTGGCCGGACCGCCGGCCGCCGTTCACGGCCGGGCCGCTGATACGACCCCGCCGAAAGCGTTGTGGAACAGGAACGGCCTTGCCACGTGGGCAGGGAGAGAACCGCTTGGGGGCGGAGATGTCGGTCGTGGTGGAGAGCGTGTCCAGGGGCGACGGCCTGTCGGGGCCGGAGTGTTTCGAGTTCTGGCGCGATGCGATGGGGCAGTCCCGGGCGGCCGAGATGACCAGCGACCACGTCGACACCTTCACGGCGCAGGTGCGGCGGGTGGAGCTGGGCCCGGTGGTCCTGTTGGGGACCTCGTTCCCGTCGATCCGGGTCAGGCGCACCGAGCGGATGATCCGGCGCTGCGACGAGGAGGTGTACCACCTGACGATGCTGACGGAAGGCGGCGGCCGGTTGCTCGGGCACCGCACGGGCGGCGTTCGGACGCTCGGGGCCGGCGATCTGCACCTGGTCAGCAGCTCCCGTCCGTACGACTCGCACTTCGTCGGCCTGCCCGGCCCTGGAGCGGGGGAGGCGCAGGGGCGGGTGAACGGGCTGGGCCTGGACCTGCCCGCGTCGCTGCTGCCCGTCTCCCGGGACAGGCTGCGCGACCTGCACGGGCGGGGGCTGTCGGCCCGGGAGGGCGCCGGCGCGCTGCTGGCGCAGTTCCTGACCGGCCTGGACCGGCAGGCGGCGGCTCTCGCGCCGGCCGAGGCCGACCGGCTGGGAGCGGTGGTGGTCGACCTGGTGGCGGCCTGGATCGCCCGGGAGCTCGACGCCGAGGCGGCGCTGCCCGAGGACACCCGGCACCGGGCCATGCTGCGCAGCGTCCGGGAGTTCGTCCGGCGCAACCTCCACGACCCTGCCCTGACGCCCCCGGTGATCGCGGCCGCCCACCATGTCTCGCTCAGCCACCTGCACCGCCTGTTCACGCAGGACGCGCAGGGTGAGACCCTGGCGGCGTTCATCCGCCGGCAGCGTCTGAGGAAGGCCTACCGCGACCTCGCGGATCCCGCCCTGCACGCCGTGCCGATCCATGTCATCGCCGCACGCTGCGGCATCGCCCAGGCCTCGGCGTTCACGCGTGCGTTCAGGGCCGCCCACGGGATCTCGCCCAGCGAACACCGCCACCGGGCGATGTCCGAGCCCGCTCCCCCGCCGAGGGCCGCGACGGGGGAAGAGGCAACGCGCTGACTGTCGCGTCCGGCCGCCCTGCTGCTGTCACCGAGGTGGTGTGTCGGGTGTGGAGCGGAGGGCTGTCGTGTTCGTCGGGGATCGTCCTGGTGGGTCTGCCGATCGGCCGTGTGAGGCCAGGGGTGTTGCGTCCGGGGGGCTGGGACACCGGGTGCGGGAGGTCGGTGTCGTGCCGGCGTGGGGAGGTGTGTACGTCGCGCGTGCGGGCCGGGTGGTGCGGGTCAGAGCCAGCCTTTCTGGGTGGCTTTGATGCCGGCTTCGAAGCGGCTGGTGGCGCCGAGGCGTTCCATGATGGAGGGCATGTGGCGGCCGACGGTACGGGTGGAGATGCCGAGGCGTTGGCCGGCGGTGTCGTCGGTGGTTCCGGTGGCCAGCAGGCGCAGGAGGTGTCGTTCGGTGGGGGTGAGGCCGGTTTCGGGGTCGCCCGGTCGGGTGGCGCCGAGGGGGACGGCGGTGTTCCAGGCCTGTTCGAAGAGGTCGGTGAGGGCGGTGATGATGCCGGGTTCGGTGATGTGGAGGGCGCCTTTGCGGTTGTCGGTGGGGTCGATGGGGACGAGGGCCTGGGTGCGGTCGGTGATGATCAGGCGGTGGGGGACGGTGGGGACGGTGGGGGACGGTGGGGGTGGTGCGGACTTCGCCGCCGTGGCTGATCAGCCATTGGGCGTAGGTGGCGGTGTGGGGCTGGTGGCGGGTGGCGTCCTGGTAGAGGGTGCGCATGGCGACGCCGCGGGCGAGGACTTCGGTGTCGGCGGGGCGTGAGGCGTCGAGGTCCGCGGGGTGCTGGGTGCCGGGTTGGACGGCGAGGACCTCGAAGGCGGCTGTGCGGCCCATGTGTTCGAGGCGGGCGTGGATGGCGTCCATGCCCAGGAGGTGTTCGCCGTGGGCGGCGCGGTGTTCGGCGCGGTCGGCGACCATGCGGGTGACGGCGGCGCGGGAGGCGGCGAGGGTGGCCTGGCGGGCGGCGAGGTCGGCTTCCTGACGGGCGACCATGTCGGCGAGTCCGATGGCGGGGTCGACGGCGCGCATCTGTCCGGGGCGGTCGGCGGAGGCGCGTACCAGTATGAGCCGGCCGAGCTCGTCGAGGCTGTCGTGGACCTGGACCGCGGTCAGGGCGCAGCGGGCGGCGAGCTGGTCCACGTCGTCGGAGGGGTGGTCGAGCATGGCGGTGTAGACCGCCACGGCCGTCGTCGACAGGCCGAGTGCCTCCAGCATGTGGTCTCCCGTGGTGCAGCTGCGCCGGCGGCCGGACGGCCGTCCTTCCGGGGCGGACGATTTTCGATGGCAGGATCGGCCGAGCCTGTCAGAGCGCCGTCACCGCGCCTTGACGTGGAGTCCCAACGGCTTGGCTTTGCGTCCACTGTCGGCCGCCCCACCCAACGGCGGACGCGGACGGTTCGGGGGGCGTCGCCGAGGCGGCCGGTCCGCCTCGGCGGCTCGTTCCTTCGTGGGCGGCTCCGAGCCGTCGACGGGCCCGGCGGTGACGTCCGTCGGTGTCAGCCGCAGGTGTGTCCGGCTTCCTCTGCCTGCTGTCCTAGGTTCTGTCCGCGCGATCATGGGCGGAGCCAGATGACCAGGGCCGCGACTGTGACGGTGCCGAGAAAGATGTACACGCGCTTGTCGTACCTGGTCGCGACGGCGCGGAAGTTCTTCAACTTGTTGATCGCGCGCTCGACGACGTTGCGCTTCTTGTAGCGCTCCTTGTCGAATCCGGGTGGCCGGCCGCCGGCGCCTCCGCGCTTGCGGCGGTTCGCCGCCTGGTCCGCCTTCTCGGGGATGACGTGTCGGATCGCCCGCCGTCGCAGGTAGCGGCGGGTCCGGCGATTGCTGTACGCCTTATCGGCGCTGACGCTGTCGGGCGTGGTGCGTGGTGCGTGGACGGCCGGCCGCCAGGCGTGGAACCCGGATCTTGTCCATGACGGGCTCGAACTGGGTGCAGTCGGCGCGTTGTCCCGGGGTGATGACCAGGGACAACAGCCGGCACCGGCCTTCCGCGCTCAGGTGGAGCTTGGTGGTGTGGCCGCCCCGGGACCGTCCGAGGGCCTCGCCGGCCGCACCACCGCCACCAGGCAGTTGAACAGTTCCGTCCACACCTGAGCGTTCCGGATCGCGTGCGCGGCGCCCCCTTTGAAGACTGGTGCTGCGTGGCGGGCTCCGGCCGCGTGGTGGTGCGCGCGGACCGAGGTGGAGTCGACGGAGATGTCCCAGTCGATCCCGCCAGCGGCATCCGCCTCCGCCTGGACCCGCTGGAGCAGGCGCTCCCATGTCCCATCCGCTGACCAGCGGCGATGCCGCTCATGGACCGTCTTCCACGGACCGTAGCGCTCCGGAAGGTCGCGCCACGGCACGCCAGTCCGCGCCCGGTACACGATGCCGTCGATGACCTGACGGTGGTCCCGCCACCTGCCACAACGCCCGTTGCTCACAGGCAGCAGCGGTCGAAGCCGCTCCCACTGACCATCGGTCAGATCACCCCTACTCCCCATAGTCGTATCAACGACTCAACTGATCGGCAGGACACGGCCTAGGGCATCCCTGGCAAGTGAGACGAATTTCCGCCCAACGAGGCGTTGGTGGATTGCGTTCTGACGCAAGGTCGGAACGTGTCATCGGCGAGGTCCTCATTCGGCCGAACCAGCCGAATATCACCCATGCAGGGCGCGCCGGAACGGAGGACAGGCCGGGTCCAGCCCGGATGCCGGCAACCCCTCCGTACCCCAGTCGTGTACGACAGGTGGCGACATCCGAGGCAGGTCACGCGGGTGTGGTTGGCTTCGCACGGGTGAGTTCCACCCACCGGCTCACCTCGTCGGCGTGGCTGCCTGCGGCTGTTGCCTCCGCGACAGCCGCGACGGCCTCGGGCGTCGGCCCACCGCTGCGGAAGAGCAGGGCAAGCGGCCAGGACGGAGTGCTCGGCTGCCCGCTGTCGAACGCGTTCCAGCACCAGGGAGCGTCGAACCTCCACGCCCGCCCGTCGCGGTCGACGACCTCGTCGCCGGTCTCCAGGAACGCGTAAGGGCGGAAGAGCAGTTCGAGCTGGAACGGCACACCGCCGGCCGGGTCGATCTCGTAACCCTGCTCCTCGAGCCTGGCGTCATAGGACTCGCCCTGCCGCAGGACGTCGAGGTAGGTCGTAGGTCGTGGCAGCCAGCCTGTCTCCAGAGGCGGATCGAAACGGTGGACCGCCAGGACGTGCACCACGGTCGGGGGGATCCCCACCAGGCACCTGTCGCCGGCCTTCAGCGTGTCCTCCGCCGGCCTCGTCCGGAAGTACTCGCTCTTCCAGTCGTCGTCCGCGGGCGTCGGAAGCGCCACCTCGCCGTTCCACTCGATCCAGTCCGCCGCAGTGTCGATCTCCCACCACGGCCAGCGCACCGAGACGTGGTACCGGGAGACCCCGGTGACCGTGACCTCGGTGAACGGGCATCCCATTCTCAACACGTCGCCCGAACGGTACCGAGTGCCGTCAACGCCGCGAGCGCCGGCTCCGGCTGATGCCGCCTGACTGTCCACGATGCCTCCCCCTGAGTTCGCGAAGCGATCATCACAGAGGTGGGAAGCGATCTCAAAGGGCTGGGACGTCGCCGGCCGGCCCCTCTCGTGAACACCCGCTGTCGCCGCCGGTGCGCCGCAGTGCGCGGGGACGGGACGGTGTTCGCGGAAGCGGGGGGAGCCATAGCTTTGAGCAATTTGGCCGGCAAGTGCCGCTGACCGCCTCGCTAGACTTCGCGCACGCCATGCCGCAAGCATGGCCGTGACGCCGGGGAGGGCCCGTGACGCAAAGCGCCGTCCGACAGATATCGAAGCGCGGACGACGGAATCGCCTGACCGCCGTGGCTGCTGTAGCCGTTCTCGGTGGCGGCTTCGCGATCAACGCATGGATGAACCGGGGCCCGGAAACCAAGGTCCACGAAGGCCCCGTGGCCGGCTACCCGCTGCTGGTCAGCTCGGACGGCCAGACCCTGACACTCAGCATCGGCTGGGCTGCGAGAAGCAACCCGAGCTCGTGGCCCGCGAGTCCGCCAACGCGGTGAAGATCTCCCTACGGCACACAGTTCCCCCGGGGTTCTGCGACGATGGCGGCTACGGACAGATCACCACCCATCTGAACAAACCGCTCGGAACCGAGACGCTGAACGACGCCACCGGCAAGCCCGCCGTCCACTTCGAGGAGCGCAACCTCCTCCGGCCCGCGTTCCTGCCGGAGAACTACTACCCCTACCCTGCGGGCGAGATGGTCCAGTTGCCCGGCCTGGCCTCCCTTCCGACCGACACCCCCGCCTGGGCCGTCGGGTACACGCTGGGCACAGGGGCCGACGTGCAGGGGAGCCTGATCATCAGCCAGATCCCCCGGAACAGCACGCCGCCGGACGGCCGGGCCGCCACAGTCAAGGGCCACCCCGCGACCATCACGCCACCGAACCCTCAGAACGGTCCCCGTTCGCTGACATGGTCGGACGGGACCTATACCTTCGTCGTCACCACCGGCGCCCCACCGCGGCTCTCGGACGCGGAACTCATCCGCGTTGCCGAGAGCCTCGGCAGCTGACACCACACGGACGAGGTCTGGTGGGGCCGTTCACCGGACTGGCCCCACCAGCCTGCCGCGTTCGGTCCCTGGCCGACCGTCTACGGCAGGTCCCGGGGGCGGGCTGACCGGCAAGGTCCGCCTCGCCGTCGAACCTGCCATCGGCGGGCCGACGATCGCGTGGGTGGGGCGGCGGTCCGGCGCGAGGCCGGGTCGTCGAG
The DNA here is from genome assembly GCF_055576085.1 of Kitasatospora sp. NPDC033851. Classification (NCBI taxonomy): domain Bacteria; kingdom Bacillati; phylum Actinomycetota; class Actinomycetes; order Kitasatosporales; family Streptomycetaceae; genus Kitasatospora; species Kitasatospora sp. NPDC033851. The sequence continues at coordinate 21,365 of NZ_JBVIRL010000023.1, forward strand.
GTCGCCGGCTGTCCTGGCGGCGATGGAAGACGATGGAATCGGCCGTGAAGAGTGGCTCACCTGGCCTGTCGACGGGTTGATGCGGAAGCGGTCCGCCCATGCCCTGGGCGGACCGCTTCGGCGTCATCGCGGTGAGGTCGTCACAGGCCGACCTCCGACGAGCACCGCCGGAACGGGATCGGGGGGAACCAGCCGACGGTGTCGTTGCCGCAGACGTGGACGCTCGTGATCCGCTCGTGGTACTTGACCGCGCCCGCCTCGTTCTTCCCGAGTTGCAGCTCCCGTACCTGACCGGAGGCGGTCTTCGCGTAGGCGGTCGCTCCGTTGAAGCGGGTGCCGGTGGACATCCAGATCCAGCCGTCCGAGCAGTTGTCCACCTGGACCTGGACGTCGTAGAAGCGCAGAGGGCGGGTGCAGCCCGCGGTGGCGGCGGTGCCCGCCGAGGCCGGGGTGGCCGACACGGCGGTCAGCGCGGCCACGGCGAGGCCGAGGGTGGCGGCCGTCTTCGGCAGCTTGCCCGACAGGAAGTTCATGTGTGACTCCAAGATTGCATTCCGAGGTGTCTGCTCGCGCAGTGGTTCAAGTGTTCTCCAGACGGCACACGTGTGGCATCAGTCATTTGACTGCTGGGTGTGTATACGTATGTCCGCTTCGAGGATCGGAGGTGACGGCTCGGAGCAACTCGGAGTGAACCCGGCACGTGAGACACCCGCACTGCGCATGACCTCGGGCTCGCCGCCGCCGGCTACGGCCCACCCCTGCCACGCCTCGTCGTCGCGCCGCCGCCCGGGGAACCCGTCGGAACTCCACTGGCCAGGGAGCCCGGTGCCTGCGGTCGGCTGATCGCGCGGCTCGGCTGGGGCCCTTCGGCATCGAGCAAGTCCCAGGGTAGGTTCACTCCCGCCGGCGGTGGCCGGCGGTAACAACGGTGCGAGGGAGTGGAATGCCGCACGAGTCGGATGTTCAGGAAGGTGATGACGTGCGGGTTACCGGGGGCCCGTTTACGGACTTCACGGGTCCCGTGTTGGCCGTCGACCATGCTCGGGGCCGCATTCAGTTGACGGTGGACATCCTCGGCGATGTGACCAGGATCGACATTCCCCTGTCGGATGTTGTGAGAGTCGTCTGAGCCTGTCGCTTCACCGCATTTCGAACGGTCGGCCTGCCGGTCACTCGTCCGGGTGTCCCGCGGCCGACCGACCGCCCGCCCGTCCGCCGCCCGTCCGCGCGCCCGTCAGGCCGTCAGGCGGAGAAGGCGGCGATGAGCTTGTCGGTGAGGCGGTCGAGGTAGTCGGGGGCGGTCGGGGTGTGGGTGACGGCGAGGCGCCAGTAGAGCGGGCCGGCGAGGAGGTCGAGTGCGAGTTCGCGGTCCACGTCGGCGGGGAGTTCGCCGCGCTCGATCGCCCGTTCCAGGATCCGCGTGGCCTTGGTGCGGCGGGTGTCGCGGACGGTGGTGAAGAGCGCCTCGGCCAGCTCGGGGCTGCGTCCGCCCTCGGCGATCAGGTCGGGGATGATCCTTGCGGGAAGTCGCTGGTTCAGCGCGTCGGCGACGTCCGTGAGGAAGGCGAGGACGTCGCCGCGCAGGGTTCCGGTGTCGGTGGTCCCGGAGGCGTCGACGGCGACGGCGGAGACCAGGTCGACGGTCATGTCCAGCTTGGACGTCCAGCGGCGGTAGATGGCGGCCTTGCCCGCGCCGGCGCGCTTGGCGACGGCCTCCAGGGACAGCCGCGCGTAGCCGGCCGACGCCAGTTCCTCGAAGAAGGCGGCGGCGATCGCCTCGGTGACCGAGTCCTGGAGTACGGGTCCGCCGGGTAGCCGGCGCCCGGGGGCAGGGGCAGGGGCAGGGGCAAGGGCAGGGGCAGGCGTCGCGGAGGGCGGCTGTGGTGCGGGAGAGCTGGACATGTCCCGAATCTACACGAGACGGAACGGTTGCGTCTCGACTCGGTGCGGCCTATCGTCGATCCCGAAGCCGAGACGGAACCGTTCCGTCTCGATAGCGGTCTGGGGTGCACCATGCGATTCCTGTACGAGGACGAGTCGTTCTCCTTCGAGGCCCTGCGCGCGGCCGGCTTCGCCAACGACGGCGGCGCCGACCTGGGCGAGGTCCTGACCACCCTGCGCAACGTCGCCGAGGGCGACGAGGAGGCCTGGCTGCGCGAGTGGACGAACACCGCCCGGCGCGTCCACGCCATCGGCACCCGCGCCCTGACGGCCGGCCACAGGGTCAGCGCCCGCGAAGCCCTGCTGCGCGCGTCGAACTACTACCGCACCGCCGAGTTCTACCGCCGCGACGACCCCGCCCACGACCCCGAGGTCAAGACCCTCTCCGCACTGTCCCGCGAGACCTTCGCGACCGCCGCGTCGCTGATGGACACTCCCGTCGAGGCCCTCCGCATCCCCTACGAGGACACCACCCTGCCCGGCTACCTCTTCCTCGTCGACGACTCCGGCGCCCCCCGCCCGACCGTCATCTTCACCAGCGGCTTCGACTCCACCCTGGAAGAGGCCTACTTCGTCATCGGCGCCGCCGCGCTGCGCCGCGGCTACAACGTGCTGGCCTACGACGGGCCCGGCCAGGGCGCGGCGCTGCGCGAGCAAGGGCTCGTCTTCCGTCCGGACTGGGAGGCCGTGGTCACCCCGGTGGTCGACCACGCGCTCACCCGGCCCGAGATCGCCCCCGACCGGCTCGCGCTGCTGGGCTACAGCCTCGGCGGCTACCTCACCGCCCGCGCCGCCGCCCACGAACACCGCCTGGCCGCCCTGGTCCTGGACGACGGGCTCTACGACTACCACGACGCCCACACCCGGCTCATGCCCCCGTTCCTGCGGGAATGGATCGAGGCCGGCCGCGACGACCTCGCCGACCCCGTCGCGAGCCTGCTCATGCAGGGCAGCACCCAGCTCCGCTGGGCCCTGCGCAACGGCGTGTGGGCGTTCGGCGCCGACTCCGTCGCGGACTACATCCGCCGCACCGCCGACTACACCCTCGACGGCGTCGCCCACCTCATCGACTGCCCGACCCTCATCCTGGACGCCGAGGACGACCAGTTCTTCCACGGCCAGCCCCAGCGCGTCCGGGCCGCACTGACCTGCCCCCACACGCTGGTCACCCTCCCCGAGGCCGAAGGCGCGGGCGAGCACTGCCACATGGGGGCGATGTCCCGCTTCCAGCAGGTCACCTTCGACTGGCTCGACACCACCCTGGCCCCGACCGTCAGGCCCGCCGCCTGACGACAGCAGGTGGGGCCAGGCGGCGCGGGTCATGGTGCGGGTCAGGCGCTGCGGGCCCGGAGGTGGGCGCGCTCGCCCTGGTGCCCGAAGAGGACGAGGAGTTCGACGCTCCGGTCGCCGTCCGGGCCGAGCCGGTGCGGTACGTGGGTGTCGAGCTCGGCGGCCTCGCCCGCCGTGAGGACCACGCTCCGGTCACCCAGCAGCAGGCGCAGGCGGCCGGAGAGCACGTAGACCCACTCGAACCCCTCATGGGTCTCCAGCCGGGAGAGGGTGCTCTCGTCGATCCCGGTCAGCTCGGCGAGTTCCGCCGGCGTCATCCTGCGCCGGCGGCGCATCTCCGCGGATTGCGTCATGCGTGGCGACCGCCATCAGAACAGCCGCCGGACAGCCGCGGCGCGCACAATCGGTCGTCACACAGGCGGCCACCCAACCGCGAGCGGCGCCGGCGAGCCGGTACCCCACAGCGGTGGCGGCGGACGGTTCGGGGCGCGGGGACGGGGGGCCGAGCGGGCCGCTCCCTGCGGCCGGCACCCGGCCGCGGTGGGACCCCGGCCCTGGACGCGGCGGCGACGCGGCGTGCCGATACGATCCCCCTCGCCGCGCACGCAGGTGCGAGGGCGGGGGGCTGGAGGCGCGGCGCGCCCGCGCGGTGCCCTCGTCCGCGCCCGGTGCCCGCCGAGGACCGCTCGGATCCGGGCAGGCGGCCCAACCCCTCCCGCTAGGAAAGCAGTTCATGGTTTTCGTGCTCATCGCCGTGCTCGTGGTCGTCGCGGGCAAGGTCATCGTCTCGCGGGTCTCCCGGGAACGCCGCAGCCGCAGGGAGGCCGAGCTGCGGCAGGGGCTGGTCCCGCGCGAGCAGCTGGTGCTGCAGGGCGACGAGCCGTCCGCCGAGCTGGCGGCCGTGCTCGACGCGGCCCGGGCCGGTGACTGGCGCCCGGTAGCCGCGTACCTGGGCGAGGCCGAGGGCAGCGGTGACGCGTACCGGCGCTGGATGCGGATGGCGCCGCTGAGTGCGGCGGCGGCGCAGGACGACCACTGGCTGCGGCTGTGGCGCGAGGAGGAGCCGCGCAACGCGGCGGCCGCCCTGCTGCAGACCGATGCGCTGGTCCGGCTCGCCTGGGAGATCCGCACCGCCAAGTACGCCTCCGAGGTGACCCGGGAGCAGGCCGGCGGGTTCCTCCGGGTCCTGCGCGAGGCGGAGCAGGCCGCACGGGAGGCCGTCGAGCTGGCGCCGGCCGGGGACCCCAACCCCTGGGTGGCGCAGATCGCCATTGCCATGGGACTGGGCTGGTCGCACGAGGACTTCCGTGAGCTCTGGGCCGCGGTGGTGGCCCGTGATCCGCACCACCTGCGGGCGCACGAGGGCGCGCTGCAGTACTGGTGCGCCAAGTGGCACGGCAGCCACGAGCTGATGCACGCCTTCGTCGACGCCGCGCTCGCGGACGCGCCGCCCGGCGGCCTGCTGACCAACCTGAGGGTGCAGGCGCTGTTCGAACAGAACACCCGTGACAAGGCACCGGCGGCCGCCTACCGGACGCCGGAGTTCACCGCCGCCGTGGACGCCCTGCTCGCCGACCTGGCGCAGGCCGATCCGGCGCATCCGCAGCTCCAGGGCGCCCGGGGCTGGGCCGCCTGGTCACTGGTCATGAACGCCCGGGTGGCGCCGGCACTGGAGCTGTTCCGGGTGATGGGTCGCGAGGTGGCCGGCCCCTGGCTCTCCTACGACGACCCGCAGACGGCCTTCGACCGGATGCGCGAGATCGCCGTCCGGGCGATCGCCCGGGCGAAGGCCTGACACACGCCCCGGCGCGGTCCGGTGGCCGAAGCAGCGGCCTGGTACGTCGAGCGGGCCGCCGCGGGTGCCGGCCCGCCTTCGGAGCGCCGGTGGCAGGCCATCGACGTCCTGACCGCCCGGGGCCACGACACCACCGCGCCGCGAAGGGTGCACCGGTCACCACCGCGCTATCCCGCGACCACCGCGCTATCCGGCGACCGCCGCGCTATCCCGCGCCGCGTGGCGACAGCCGCCGGGTGATCCGGTCGAACAGCTCCGTCAGCGGCTCGCCGACGTCCCGTCCGAACTCGGTCAGCCCGTAGGTGACCTGAGGCGGCGTCGTCGGCTCGACCTTCCGCCAGACCAGGCCGTCCTGGACCAGCGCGCGCAGGGTCTGGGCGAGCATCTTCTCGCTGATGCCCTGGATGCTCTCGCGCAGCTCGAAGAACCGAAGGTCGTTGCTCCGCAAGGAGATCAGCACCCAGACGCCCCACCTGCTGGTGACGTGGTCGACCACATCCCGCGCGAGGCAGTCGGTGTGAAACACGTCATACCGCTTCCCCGCCTCGACCTGTCCGGGCTGCACGCCTTCTGCCATGTCATGAGCTTACGTCAAGGTATGTCCTTACCAAGAGTTAGCCCGGGCTCCTAGCGTGCAGGCCACGGAAGACATCCGACAAGGAGCTGATCATGATCGTGGTGACCGGGGCTACCGGAAACATCGGCCGGCCGTTGACGCAGGCCCTGGCCGAGGCGGGCCGGCCGGTGACGGCAGTGTCACGGCGCGCGGCGGCGGTGCCCAACGGCGTCCGCCACGTGGCAGCCGACCTGGCCGAGCCGGCCGGCCTCAAGCCCGCCCTGGCCGGGGCGGAGGCGCTGTTCCTGCTGCTGTCCGGCGACCTGCACGCCGCCGGAGCCGACCCCGCCGGCATCATCGGCGCGGCTGCGGCCGGCGGCGTCCGCCGGGTCGTCCTGCTCTCCACACAGGGCGTGGCGACCAGGCCCTTCGGCCCGACACGGATCGCGATGCGCGCGCTGGAGGACACGCTGCGGCAGTCCGGCCTGGAGTGGGCCGTCCTGCGGCCGGGCGGCTTCGCCTCCAACGCCCTGTGGTGGGCCGAATCCGTGCGCGCGCACCAGGTCGTCGCCGCGCCCTTCGGCGACGTCGGCGTGCCGATCATCGACCCGGCGGACATCGCCGCCGTCGCGGCGGCCTGCCTGCTGGACGACCGGCACACTGGCGCCGTGTACGAGCTGACCGGCCCGGAGATGATCACCCCGCGTCGGCAGACGGAGGCCATCGCCGCCGCGCTGGGCTCGCCGGTGAGGTTCCACGAGCTCACCCGCGACGAGGCCAAGGCCGCCATGACCCGCAGCATGCCGGCGGAGCTCGCCGACGACACCCTGGACATCCTCGGCTCCCCGAACCCGGCCGAGCTGCGTGTCAGCCCGGACGTCCAGCGAGTCCTCGGCCGTGCCCCGCGCCCCTTCGCGCACTGGGCCGCCCGCAACGTGGCCGCGTTCCGCTGAGACCCCTCAGCGCCGCCGGAACCGCGTCCAGCTCAACCCGCCCTGCCCGGTGGTGAGTTCGATCACGGCCGGGTCGGCGCCGTCGCCGTCCGGGGGGCCGCGAGGTGGGCGGCGGCGCCGAACAGGGTCACCTCCGGTACCCGGTCCCACCGGTGCTCGGCCGGCAGGGCGTCGACGGTCGGCCGCCCCAGGGTTCGGACGGCGGTGGCCGAGGCCGCGCCGCTGTTCTCGGGACCCGCAGGACCGGGCGAGTGCGGCCGGACGCGGCGGACTGTCAGTCCCGGTCGGCAGGATGGGTGGTGACGCAGCAGCCCGTACCGAGGAGCACCGTGACCACCGCCACCGAACCGGCCCACCGCCCCGCCTTCCAGGCACTCTGGTGCGCCACCGACCTCGGTCCGCACCGCCCGTGCGGCGGTACGTACGAGTGGTACGACCCCGAGGCGCTGCCGCCGCTGGACCCGGCCCGCTTCGACGGCGGGTTCGGGTGGCTCGGCGGCACGGGCCCGGTGGTCCCGGAGATCGCCGGGCACCTCGACGCCGTTGCCGCCGAGCTGGCGGGCGCCGGGATGGTGCTGCCCGCCGACTTCACGGCTTTCCAGACCGGCGCCGACAGCCACCGGGCCCTGGACGCGGTGTCGGCCACGGCCTGCTGGACGGACGTCTCCTCGCCGATACCGAGCCCGGTGGAGCCAGGAGCCTTCCTGGTCCGATTCCTGCGCGACCAGCAGGACTGCGTGCACTGGTACCTCTACCTCCGCCCCAGCGGGGAGGCCTTCGTGGTGGCCTCCTCGCTGGACCTCGCGGAAGCCCCCGGCCGGGACGAACCGGGCGTGCCGGTGGACTGGTTCGGGGCCATCGCCCGGTGCGCTTCCTCGTTCGAGGAGTTCGCGTACCGCTTCTGGGTGGAGAACCGCCTGTGGTGCGCGCTGCACGGGTACGGAGAGGAGAGCATGGACGACGAACTCGCCGGGTACCTCGCGCACTACGAGCGGGCCTGACACCCCTGCCCGGGGCAGGCAGCGGGCCGCCCCACGAGGGCGACACGTGGTGCTTCGCGCGAGCCGTCGACCCTCCCGCCGCTGCCGGAGTCGCCGCCCGCCGCCCTCCTGCGCCAACTCGCGGTACCACGTGTTCGACGCACGCGGGTCGCGCTGGTCCTGGCGGTCGTTCGTCCTCGCCATGGCCTCGTCGTTCGGCGCCCTGCGAGTCGACGCCGCCGAGCAGGGCGCCGCCCTGCGGCCACTCGTGCTGTGCGCCACCGGCCCGAAGGCCGGACCCGCGCGGCACCCTGCGTCCCTTATCCGAGCGTGAGCATCGCCTCGGTGACCTCGCCGACCGCCGCATCGGGGATCGCGGTGGCGGCCTCCTCGAGGACGAGTAGCCGTGCCCCGGGGATCTCGCGCGCGATCGCCTCGCCGTTGCCGACGGGGAAGAACCGGTTGCGGCGGCCGTGGACGACGAGCGTGGGGATCCCGATCCCGGGCAGGCGTTCGCGCCAGCGGGGTTCGCAGTCGAGCCTGGAGAACACCAGGCCCATCTGGTTGGCCATCCGGACCGGGGGTGCGGTGCCGGGCGTGCGGTCCCAGATGCGCGCGGCGGTTGCGCGCGCGGTGGCGGGGTCGTCGCCGAGGATCCGTGCGCCGGCGGCGGCGAACTCCGCAACCGCCTCGCGGTCGTTCCAGTCGGGCATCGGGCGGGTGAACAGGCGGCTCATCGTCGCCTGGTCGTGGTCGGGGAGGTCGTCGTCGGGCGGGCCGGGGGCGACCGCGCGGGTGCCGACCAGGGTGAGCGCGGAGAACGCGCCCGGGTGGTCGAGCACGGCCACCTGGGCGACCATCCCGCTGACGCCGATCCCCGCGAGGTGCGCGGGCGCCCCGCCGAGCGCCCCGCCGAGCGCCGCAGCGTCGGTGGCGAGGTCGCGCAGGGTGTAGGCGGGTGCCTGCGGATCCGTCGTCGTCGACTCCCCGCTGTCGCGCAGGTCGTAGCGCACCACACGGCGGCCGCCGGCGGCGAGGCGCTCGCAGAGCGCGTCGGGCCAGGAGAGCATCGTCGGCCCGCCCGCGAGCAGGACGAGTGGCGCGTCGTCGTCACCGAACGACTCGATGCCCAAGGCGATCCCGTTGGCATGGACGGTGGTCATCGGATCACCGGGATTCGTCGTGCCCGAGGCCGCGGTCGGGCGCGCTCATGTCGCCCGTGGCGGGTGTGCCGTCGGCGAGCCCGTAGCGCAGGAAGACGGTGCCCTGCGGACCGGCCACCGGCGGTTCGAGGAGCGTGACGTTCGTGGGCACCGCGCCGCCGTCGAACACCTTCTTCCCGACGCCGAGCACGACCGGGTGCACCCAGAGGTCGAGGCGGTCGAAGAGCTTGTCGCGCAGGAGGGTCTGGACGAGGTCCAGGCTCCCGACGACCTTCACGTGTTCGTGCCGGTCGCGGAGCTCGCGTACCGCGGCGGGCAGGTCCGGGCCGAGCTGCGTGGACCCGGCCCACGGGAGCTCGGGCGTGCCCCGGGAGGCCACGTACTTCGGGACGCGGTTGAAGAGCTCGGCGATCTCGCCGTCCTTCTGGTGCGGCCAGTAGGCGGCGAAGATGTCGTACGTGCGCCTGCCGAGCAGGAGGGCGTCCGTATCCTCGTACGCGGCGAGGATCTGAGCCCCGGTGACCTCGTTCAGCAGGGGCGCCTGCCAGCCGCCGAACGGGAACCCGACCGGGTCCTCGTCGGGGCCGCCGGGCGCCTGCCCGACGAGGTCGAGGGTCGCGAACAGCTCGATGTGGATGAGTCCCATGTCTGTACTCCGATGAGTCGGTCGTTCCGGGCCGTCCCGGTCAAGATGTAGACCGGTCGGCGCCCGAAAACTCATCGCCGCGCCGCCAACCGATGTCCGCCGCCGCCCGTCCGTCTCCACCTGCGGCCGCCGCTGCCGCTGCCGGTCCCCCCTCGCCGGCGGTCACACCCGCACGGAGCGTCCTGGCCGGATCGGCATCGACGCACCGGTTCGGCGGCCGCCGGAGGGACAATCGGCTTGCGGCGGGCAGCGGCGTTCGGACATGATCCTCCCCATGCGTGACCTCGACAGGAAGGGCGGCCCCCGCCCGAGCAGGTGAGCCCCACCCGCCGCCGACGAACGGCGGCCGGCCCCGTGCCACCCCTCGCCGGACGCCCGCACCCGGCCCCGCCGCCACGGTCGGGCCGCCCCCTCGGTTCCGCTCCGCCACGTTCACCGCCACGGCCACCACCGCGACCGCGCGCGAGCGCACACCCGCCGTCGGCGCACCCGCCGTCGACGCACCGGTGCCGCGCTCCCCGCCGCCCGCACACCCGCGGCCCACGCCGCCCGCCGCCTTCGTTCCCCGACGACAACGACCCCCCGGAGGAAACCCCTGTGACGACGACCTCGCTGGACACCGCCTGGAGCCTCATGGAGTCCGGCGACCCGGGCGCCGCCATGCGCGAACTGCGCTCGGTCGCACGTGACCTGCCGGCCGCGCAGGTGGCCCCGCTGGTCGAGCGGCTGGCCGCCGACGGCGGCTTCGACGACCTCGTCGATGCCGCCCGCGCCCTGGCCGCCAAACCCACCCACCCCGACGCGCTCTACCGGTACGGCTACGCCTGCGTCGGGCGCGGCGCCTCCTTCCTCGCCGTCCCCGCACTCACCGAGGCCCTGCGCGCCGCCGAAGCCCCGCGGCGCGGCCTGCTCGCCAAGGTCCGCAGCCGCGCCGACCAGCGACTTCCGATCATCGCCGAACTCGCCACCGCCCTCGAGGACGAGGAGCACCACGCCGAGGCCGTCACCCTGCTGCGCGACCACGACGCGCTGCTCCGCGACTGGCCCGAGCGCTACCTGCTCGCCTACAACACCCTGATGGCCGGCGACGCCGCCGCGGCCCGCACCGCCTTCGACCGCCTGCCGGCCGAGGCCGGCCGGTGGCAGCCCGCCGCCGACCGGCTGCGCCGCTCCCTCGACCGCGCCGCGGCTGTCGCTGCCGCGCAGCCCGACGGCCCCGACCCGCTCCACCACCAGGCCCTGCGCGCCTGGCACTTCACCCTCACCGGCGGCCTGCTCGCCACCCTGTCCCCGTACGGGTGGGACGCGGGCATGACCGGCCGCTACGCCCTCCTACAGGACAGCTACGCGCTGTGCCGCGAAGGCCTGGAACGGCTGCGGTTGATCCTGGAGACGACCGGGACGCGCCCGCACTCGGTCTCCCTGCTGCCGGGCCGCGCGGACCGCGCGCTCGGCCTGGCCGCCGCGGGCCTGCTCGGTCTGCCCGCCCAGCCCTACCGGCCGGGCACGGCGAACGCCGTGGTGGTGGCCTACGACCTGAGCGAGGCGGACGCCGACCTGGTCTCGCGCCTGAACGAGCGCGCACCGGGCGAGGTGCTGTACGAGCACGCGACCTGCTGGACCGAGCCGCCCGGCGTCGCAGCCGACGTCTGCGGCCTGCTCGGCCAGACGATCCTCGCGCCCTGGGAGCCGCTCGGCGGCGAGCCGGACGAGCGGACCGCCGAGGAACTGGCGGCCGACATCCGCTCCGCCGACCCGACCCCTGACCCCGGCGACGGTGAGACCCCGGCCGACCCGGACGAGGCACTGGCCGTCCTCGCCCGTGCGGTCGCCCCGCACTGGCTGACCGGTCCGCGCGACCGCTGCCGCTCCGCCGGCCCGGTGCGCAGTTCCCGCTTCGCCTGAGCCACGGGACGGAACATCACGCCGCCGGGCTGACACGCCGCTTCACGACGTCGAGGCCGGACCCGCATCAGGCGGTCGGCGGAGGGCAGGTCCTCGTCCAGGGCGCCTGTCCCCCCTGGACCCCCTGCTCCTGCGTGGGAAGTCGGGCCCGCCGACTTCCCACGCGGCGCATCGCGCCTCCAACCCGGCCCGGAACGCCTCCAGCCGCTCGGCCGGCCCCTGCGGGTGGCCCAGCATCGGGAGGTGGTCGCCGGGCATCTCGTCCGGCCGGAAGCCGAGCCGCTCGTCGACGTGGCGCCGCAGGAACGCGGGCGGGAGGAACCGGCCGGGCCGGTGGCCGGCAGCTACCTGGTCGGGTACCTCCGTCCCGGCCACCCAACGGCCACGGCGTCCCGAGCGGGCTCTCGGACCGTTCCTCCTGCTCAGCGCAGCTGCTCGGCCAGTCCGACGATGGTGCCCGCCGGGCCCGCCCGGTACCCGCGCTCCCCGGCGGCCATGGCCCCTACCTGCACCTGGGTGCGTGAGCCGGCCCGGGCCCCGCGCCACCGGGAGCCCGCCGGGCAACGGCCACCGGCGGCCACCGGCGGCCACCGGCGGCCCACCGGCGGCTACGGAAGGCCCGGCGAAAATCGGGTGCGGGGCCGATGCCCGGGCGGCAGAATCGGCGGCGATGCTTCAGATCACCGCCGATCGGCTGCTGGCCGATGTCGAGTCCCTGCCCCACGCCCTGCGCCTGCGCGAGATCGCCCGCGCCGCCCACCGCCTCGCGGAAGGGGGCCGACTTGCCGCCCTTCTCGACGAGTTGGCCACCGGTGGCCCGTACGAGCAGCGGGTCGCCGCGCTCGCTGCCCTGGCCGGTAAACAACTCCCGTACCTGTCGGGAAGGTTGACCGACCCCGATCCGGTGGTGCGCCGCTACGCCCACCGGGCGGTGCGTGAACTCCCGATGCCGGACGAGGTGGTGGAGCAGGCCATCCGCACCGCCCCGACCGCGGTCCGGGACGAGCTGATCCGCGCCGTCCTGAAGGCCGGCCGGACGGCGGTGGCCGAGCACCTGGTGCCCGTCGCCCGGCAGCGGTGGGGATGCGCCGAGGCGGGGCGGCTGCTGCCGGTCTGCTCACCGGCGTTCGTGGCCCGCGAACTGTCCGATCCGGCCCACGCCGTCACCTTCACCCGGTCGCTCGGCGAGCGTCACCCGGCAGCGGTGCTGGACGAGGCGGACCGTCGGCTCACCGAACTGCCCCGCGCGGAGCGGGCGTGGTTCTGGCGGCAGAACGCCGTCGGGCTGGGCGCCGCCGCCGGCCGGCTGCCCGGGAAGGCACTGGACCTGCTGGAGCGTCACCCCGCCGCCCAGTACCGGCCGACCTTTCCCGCGCCGTTGCGCGACACGTTCGCGGCCCTGGCCGCTCACGACCCGGAGCGGACCGCCCGGATGCTGGTGGCCGCCGGTCGGCACCGGCACGATCCGGTGCTGCGTCCCGCGCTCGCCCGCCGGCTGGTGGCGGCTCCGCTGCCGCTCCTCACCGAACTGGCCCACCGCAGCGCCGCCGACCACGCGGCGCTGTCGCGCCGACTGCCGCCGGCCGCCCGGCCGGCCCTGCACGACGCGGTGGTGGCCGTGTCGAAGGTCCACCCCCGTGGGTACTCCGGAGAGGTGCTGGCCACCCTGCCCGCGCCGGAGCGGATCGCCCGGGCCCGGGCCCGGCTGGCCGAGGAGCCCGAGGCGCTGGACCTGCTCGTCCACCTCCCGGCCGCCGAGGCGCTGCCCCGGCTGCTGGCGTCGACCAGGACGGCGGAGTCCTGGGACCGGGGCTACGCCTGGGGCCAGGTGGTGGTGCACGCCGGACTGTCCGGTGCGGCGAGCGCGGTCCGGGAAGCCCTGGTCCTGCTCCAGCGCCTGCGCAACGAACAGGACCCGGTGCGGGCCGAAGCCCTGGCAGAGGTCGCCGCCGTACCGCCGAAGCTCTTCGAGGCCGACGCGGCCGCACTCCTGGCGCGCCTCACCGAGGACGCGCTGACCGCGCGCGACTGCTCGCCGTACACCCGGACCCAACTCACCCGGCTGGCCTGCTCCGTGCTGGCCGAGCACGCCGGCGGCACCGCCCGGGACCTGGTCGACTGGGCCGTCCGCACGATCGAAAGGGTCGTGCCGGTCGTGCCGACCGCGCCGACCTCGCCGACCGCTCCAGCGCCGGCCGCGCCGACCTCGCCGACCGCTCCAGCGCCGGCCGCGCCGACCTCGCCGACCGCTCCAGCGCCGGCCGCGCCGGCCTTCCCACGGGAGCGGCAGGCCGCGGTGGCGGCCGAGCTGCGGCCGGCGCTGGAGCGGTCGACCTCACTGCTGCTCGCGTTCGTCGACGGACTGCACCCTGCCTCCCGTCGGCTTCCCTCGGTAGTCGGTCTGTTGGAGCGCGTGCCGGCCGATGACCGGGAGTACGGACGGGCGGTGACCCACCTGCTCGCAGACCCCGCCACCCGCGGGCAACGGGTGGCCCGCCTGATCGAGGCCGAGCCCGCCGCCGCCGCGCTCCCGGCAGTGCGGACGGTGCTTACCAGGGACCGCACCGATCTGCTCGCACCGCTGCTCGCCCCCATGCTCGCCACCGGGAGCAGTACGCCGGGCGGGCCCGCCCCGGTGCCGCTCATGCCGGTGCCGCGCGACCTCGCCGCCGCCGACCGCTGGACGGACCGGCAGGTACGGTCCGCCGCCGCATGGGTGGCCCGGACGGTGGACGACACCACGGCGACGCCCGAGCAGCGGACCACCGCCCTGCGGGCCGCCGCGTACCTGCCCGGCCACGGCCGGGAACTGCTGCTCCGGTACGTCGACTCGACCGACGTGGTGCTCTCCGAGGCCGCCCTCGCCGCGCTGCCGTGGACGGCCCGGCCTGCCGAGGCGCTGCCCGTGCTGCTCGGGTTCGCCGGCGACGAGCGCGCCCGGGTCGCGGTGTACGCGGCCGGCCGCGCCGCCCGGTTCACCCCGGCGGACGAGCTCGGCCCGGCCCTGACCCGGATCGTGACCGACCCGACGACCAAGGTGACCAGCCGCAAGCAGGCCGTCCGGCTCGCGGCCGCCCACCTGCCACTGCCCGAGGCGACCGCGCTGCTGGAAGCGGCCTACCGGGCCCCGGAGCAGCACCAGGACGTGCGGCGGGTGGTGGTGGAGCAGGTGGCGGCCCGGCCCGCCGACCTCCCGCTCTGGGACGTGCTGACGGAGATCGCCGAGGGCGCCTCCGAGCTGCGGACGGTGCTCGCCGGGGACCTCCGCCCGTACGGACTGCCGGTGGACGACCGCCGCCGCTACGCGGAACTGGTCGGCCGGCTGGCCCTCGCCGAGGACACACTGGTCTCGGCCATGGGCGCGGGGAAGCTCGCGGTGTGGGGGCGGTACGCCCCGGAGGCGGTGGCCGCGATGGTCCCCGTGGTCACGGACCTGGCCGAACGGGAGCGGTGGCGGCCGGCCGCACGGGCGGTGGGCGCGATCGCCTGGTCGGACGCGCCGCACCCGTTCGGCGGCGTCGCCCCGGGGAGCCTGCTGGAGCAGACCCTGAGCCGCCTGATCGAGGCCGTCCGCGCCGGCGGGCCGGCGGACGACGAGGGCCGGGACGAGGCGGCCCGGCAGCGGATCGAGCAGTTCAGCAGCCGGCACTTCTACCGCGTGGAAGCGACGGCCGACGGCCGCGCGAGGGACCGCGCCGTGGCCGCCCTGCTGATGACCGAGCCGTCCCTGGTCGCGCAGGCCGCCCCCCGGCTGTGCCGCGCCATCGACCTGGACTCCGCGACCCTCGGCGACGACCTCATCGAGCTGGCAGCCGTGTTGACGGATCGCCCGCTCCTCGCCGGCACGGTGGCCGAGGAACTGCGTCCGGACGACCACCGGACACCGCCGGGGGAGCACACGGCGGCGGCCGTCCGTCGGTTGACGGAGGACGGCGGCCTGGCCGCCGGGCTGTTCGCGGCCAGACTGGTGGCCCTGTACGGCCCAGGCCGGCAGTGGTCGGCGCCGTGGCGGGCGGCCCTGCTCGCCCTGCGCCGGCATCCGCAGCCCGATGTCCGCGACCGCGCCTTGAGCACCTGGACCGCGCAGGAGTGATGGTCCGCCAGGCCCGCCACGTCCGACTGCGCCGCCAGGAAGGCCCGTGTCGAGCACCCTGATGCGATCGCCGACGGCGAGGTCATACCCGAAGACGGCGGGCCCGAAGTCGTCCTGCGCCCGGATGAGTTCGGCCCGCCCGACCTCCAGCCCCACCCGGGGCGGCAGTGGCCCGAACGCGGCGGCCCGGCGGCGCACCGACCCCCAAGGCCGGCGACTGCGTCGCCCGCTGGTGCGGTGATCGGGATGGTGGATTCGCCTCGACGGCGCACGATGCTGATGAATGCGCCGGGATGTGCAGCACCACCAGGCTGTCCCCGTCTCACACGCTTCCCGGCATCGAACTCGTCCCGCCGACCTGCGACGGGCCGGCTGCGGGGCAACCCGGGCGGGACGGGACGCCACCGCGCCGGGCCGCGCGCACGGCGTTCGGCCGGACCAGTCGCGGGCCGATGCCGCGAACGCCGCACCGGCGCCCGGGGCCCGGTCAGGAGAGCCGGGTCGACCAGGTCCGGCGCGGCCTGCGCGCCGGCCGGCCCTCCGCCCGTCCCGGAACGTGCCGTCCGCTGCCCGCCTGACGGGGCCGGCATGGGGACAAGCGTTACATTGGGGCAGAAAGGGGCCCGATTGCCGACGGGGTGTGGCCGATGCACTCGATCATCGACTGGTTGCGCGGCCTGTCCGGCCCGGTCGTGTACGCGGTCGTCGGCGGCATGGTCTTCACCGAGGACGCCCTGTTCTTCAGCTTCTTCATCCCCGGCGAGACCGCCGCCGTCCTCGGCGGCTTCCTCGCCCACCAGGGCAGGGCATCCCTGGGCTGGATGGTCCTGGTCGTGGTCTGCGCGGCGATCCTCGGCGACTCCGCCGGCTATGAGATCGGCCGGCACCTCGGTCCGGCGATCCTTCGCACCGGCCCGCTGCGACGCCATGCCAAGCAGGTCGGTACGGCTAAGGACCTGATCCGCCGGCGCGGGCCGGCCGCCGTCTTCGTCGGCCGTTTCATCGCCTTCTTCCGCCCGCTGGTGCCCTCGCTGGCCGGGATGTCCCGCATGCCGTACCGCCGGTTCCTGTTCTACAACGCCCTCGGCGGGCTCGCCTGGGGTGTCGGCTTCACCCTCCTCGGCTACTTCGCCGGAGCCGCCTACACCAGGGTGGAGGGCACCGTCGGCCGGGTCGCCGCCATCGCGATCGCCGTGATCATCGCCATCGCCCTGCTGGTCTGGCACCTGCGGCGGCACCGCTCCCGGAGGCATGAGCAGTCGGACGACAGCGACGGACAGGATCCCTGAACCGGGCGGCCCCGACCTGCCGCCCGCTTCTCCGCTCCGGCCGCCGACGTCTTCGGCCGGGTGCGGGCCGGCGGCGACCGGTGAGCGACCGGCCCGAACAGCCGGGCCAGGGCGGTCCCGCTTGCCCGGCCCGCTTGCCCGGCCCGTCGGCCGGTCCCCGTCCTACCCACCGGGCCCGCTGGGCCGTAGGTTGGGCCGATGACGGCCGAGTTCGAGACCTTCGCGCGCACCGCCACCGGATTCACCCCCCACCCCTACCAGTCGGCGCTGGCCGCCGAGGGCCTGCCCACGCTGCTCGAGGCGCCCACCGGGGCCGGCAAGACCGTTGCCGCCGTGCTGCCGTGGCTGTACCGGCGGCTGGTCGCCGCGCCGGGGGCCACGCCGCGTCGGCTGGTGTTCGTGCTGCCCCGGCACAGCCTCGCCGGCCAGGCCTTCGGCCGGATCGGGGAGTGGCTGGAGCGCCTGGGCCTCACGGGCGAGGTGGGGCTGCACCTGCTCGCGGGCGCCGCGGCGCAGGAGGGCGGCTGGCGGCGGCGCCCCGAGCGCAGCGCGATCCTGGTCGGCACCCACGACATGGTGCTCAGCCGGGCGTTGATGCGCGGCTACGCGGACGCGCGGACGATGGCGCCGGTCTCGTACGCGCTGCTGCACACCGACGCCCAGTGGGTGTTCGACGAGGCGCACCTGCTCGGGCCGGGCCTGTCCACCGGCAGGCAACTCCAGCTCCTGCGGGATGAGTTGGGAACGGCTGCGGCGACCGGGACGATGTGGATGTCGTCGGTGCGGGGGCCGGGCGGTCTCGGCGGGAGAACGGTGCGCGCGCCGGACACGACCGGGACGGTGCGGCGCATCGGCCGTCTCGACCTCCCGCCCGGGCGTTACGTCGCCGCCCTCGCCGAGGCCGTCACCGCCGCGCACGTGCCGGGCACCCGGACCGTCGTGGTGCTCAACTCCCCGGAACGGGCGCGGGCCGTGCATGCCGGCCTGGCCGCCCGGGGGAGCGAGGCACTGCTGCTGCACCCGCACTTCCGCGCCGCCGACCTCGCCCGTGTCCTGGCCGCCGCCGAGGGCGGGCACGGCCTCGTCCTCGTCGCCACCCCCGCCCTGGAGGCCGGGCTGGACATCTCCGGCCGCACCCTGGTCACCGAACTCGCGCCCTGGGCCTCGCTCGTGCAGCGCGCCGGACGCTGCAACCGCCACGGCGAGCACCCGGACGGCGGCGACCTGCTGTGGTGCACGCCCCCCGAGGGCGGCGACGCGGCCACCGCGCGCTGGCTGACCGCCCACGAGGGCCGGGCCGTCACCCCCGGCGAACTGCTGACGGCCCGCGTCGACACGCCGCCGGCACCGGCCGGGCCGGGGCGCGAGGACGTCCTGGCCCTCTTCGACTCACCCGCCGCCGACTCACCCGCCGCCGACTCACCCGCCGACGAGACCACCGCCGCCGTCGACGAAGACGCCGCCGACGCCACCGTCGGTGTGGACCACTGGATCTGCGACCCGGCGGAGGCCGCCTCGCTCCCGGCGCTGGTCGCCTGGCGCGCCTGGGAGTGTGCCGGGCAGGGCGAGGATGAGTCGGGTGAGGACGGACCGGGCGAGGACGGGCCCGGCGAGGAGGAGCCGGATCCGGCCGGCGCCGAACTCTGCCCGGTGCCGCTCGGCGAGCTCCGGCGGCTGCCCGCCGGGCGGGCCTGGCTGCGCGACGCCCTGGACCGCCGGTGGCGCCCCGCGCGGCCGGAGGACCTGCGGCCCGGCGTCCGGCTGCTCCTGGGCGCCCGCACCGGCGGCTACCTCCCGGACCGGGGCTGGACCCCGGACAGTCCGGCCCCCGTCGCGTGCGAGGCCGTCGCCCCCGGGCGCCCGGCCTACGGCTGCACCGCCTGGGTCGGCCTCGACCAGCACCTCCAGGAGACCGCGCAGGAGGCGCAGGCGCTGCTCGCCGCGCTGCCCGCCCTGCCCACCGACCTGTGGGAGGCGGTCGTCGAGGCGGCCCGCTTCCACGACCTCGGCAAGTGCCACGACGCCTTCCAGGAGAAACTGCGGGCCGGCCGCACCGACCCGCCCGGCGGCCTGCTCGCCAAGTCCAGGAACGGCGTCGGCGCCGACCCCCTGCCGCCCTACCGCTCGCCGCGCCCCCACCTGCGGCACGAGCTCGTCAGCGCCCTCCTGCTCTGGCAGGGCGGCCACCACCCGCTCGTGACCTACCTCGTCGCCGCCCACCACGGCCACGTCCGGCTCACCGTGCGCCCGCGCGGCGACGAGGCCCCGCTGCTGCTCGGCGTCGCGGACGGGGACCGCACCCCGCCCATCCGGCTGTCCACCGGCGAGCACTTCCCCGCCCGGACCCTGCACACCGCCGCCTTCCCGACGGCCTGGACCGAACGTGCCCTGTCCCTGCGCGACACTCCCGGCCTCGGCCCGTTCCGCCTGGCCTTCCTCGAAACCCTGGTCCGCGTCGCCGACTGGCGTGCCAGCGCCCGCCACGACGGGCCCCTGGCCCCGACGACGGCCCCGGCAGGCTAGGAGGAACGGGCGGCGAAGCCGGCCGAGTCGCGGTCAGCTCCGCCGGCGCCCTGGCGTCCCTGGCGCCCTGGCCACCCTGGTCGCCGGGTGGGTCCGGGACGCCCTGGCGGCAAGGATCGGCCCGTCCCGACGACCCGCGCACGGGCCGAGCCACGCGAGGCGGTGCTCAGGGCTTACCCCCGTTGTCCACCACGCCGCCTTCTTGCCAAGGGGGTTCGCCCCCGCCCCCCTTCGTGCTCCCGCGAACTCTTGACCGCAATGTACTTTGCGTTGCAAAGTTGATGCACCGACAAAGCCATTCAGGGGGGATCAGTGGGAACACCGAACCAAGGCAGCCCGGCCGAGCTGCTGGCCGCCACCGACGGGTTACGGGCAGGGGCCCGGAGCCGACTGCGCGGGGCAGGGGTCCCGCTACTCGGCTTCGGCCTGCTCGCCCTGGCAGCCGGACCGATCGCCGGACAGGCCTTCAACTTCGGCGCCAACGGGCGGGACGTCACCTCGTACCCCGCCTTCGCCTACGCCCAGCTGACCGGCCTGTGCGTGCCGCACGCACCCGACGCCGCCTGCGAGCGGGGCGAGTTCGACGGGGCGGTGCTCCGCTTCCTGGCCTGGGGGATCTGGTACGTGCTGCTCCCGCTGGCCTGGTTCGCCCTGGCCCGCTGGTACCGGCGCCGCGGCGAGGCCCGCGGGATCGTGCCGCGCCGCGCCGTCTGGCTCACCACCACGGCCGTCGTCGGCGCCGTCGCCACCGCCGTCGTCATCGCCCTGGTCCTCGACACCGGCCGACACTTCGACCTCCAACTGCTGGCCAACCGCTACGCCTCGCCCTGGTACGTCCTGGGTGCCGGGCTGCTCGTCCTCGGCCTGGTCGAACGCAGCCCGCTGGTGGCCGGCGCCGGTCTCGCCCACGCGGTGCTGCTCACCGCCTACCTCTCGGCGCCCTGGGAGAGCGGCTGGCTGCCGTGGTCCGACCGGTCCGGCGGCTGGACCGACGGCCCCGCCGTGAAGGCCCTCCTGCTGGCGGCGATCCCCCTGGCCGCCGGTCTGGCGCGGTGGACCGCCGAGCGTCACCCGCCGACGGCATCCCGTACGGTCACCCCATGAGCGAGCGCAGTGAGCGGATCATCGGCAGGTGCCCGTGGGCGAACGCCCGCGCCGAGCAGGACGAGGCCGACGCATGAGCGCTGCCGACGGAGCCGACGGAGCTGACGGAGCCGGCGAGCAGCACCCGACCCTGGCCCTGGACGACACCGTCCACCAGCGGGTCCGGCTCGGGATCCTGACCATCGCCCGCGAGGCAGACCGGGTCGAGTTCGGCTTCCTCAAGGAACAACTCGGCGCCACCGACGGCAATCTGTCCCGCCACCTCAAGGTCCTCGAGGACTCCGGCCTGATCGCCGTCACCAAGGGCTACGCCGGCCGCCGCCCCCGCACCTGGCTCTCCCTCACCCCGCTCGGTGCCGAAGCGCTCGACCGTGAACTGCGCGCCCTCCGCGAACTCGTCCGCCGCCTCGACGCGGCGGCCGCGGGCGGACGACAGGAGTAGGGAGCAGGAAGTCGGCCCGGCCGACTTCCTGCTCCGGCCACAAGGTCGCCGAGCAGTCGAAGCACTATCGCTACTCGACGAGCCACCAGGCGGTCGTCGACGCCGAAACCCGCCTGGTTGTGGTGGTCGGCCGGCCCTGCCCGGCAACCGCAACGACTGCAGGGCATGGGAGGAATCCGGAGCCAAGGCCGCCGTCGGCCGGACAACCACGATCGCCGACGGCGGCTACCCCGGAACCGGCCTCGTCATCCCCGCACCGCCGACCCCGAGACGGCGAACTGACCGACTGGCAGGCCGAACACAACCACGACCACAAACGGGTTCGCGCCCGCGTCGAGCACGCCTTCGCCCGGATGAAGACCTGGAAGATCCTGCGCGACTGCCGCCTGAGAGGCGACGGTGTGCGCCACGCGATGCACGGCGTTGCCCGCCTACACAACCTCGCTCTCACGGAATGAGTCCCGCCGTATGCGGGACCTGAGAGCCCCCCGGGAGACTGCCCCCCACCTCGCAGTCTCGGAGGAGAATCAGGCGAGGCAGAACTCGTTGCCCTCGATGTCCTGCATCGTGATGCACGACTCGTTGACGCCATCGGCGCGCTGCGTCAGCACGTGTTTCGCGCCGAGCGCCATCAGCCGTGCGCATTCGGCCTCGAGTGTGGCCAGGCGCTCATCACCCACGAGCCCTGTGCCGACCCGCACATCAAGATGCACCCGGTTCTTGACGACCTTGCCCTCGGGAACTCGCTGGAAGAGCAGGCGCGGGGCCACACCCGAGGGATCGGTACACGCGAAGTAGATCTCGTCCTCGGGCGGCAGCGAGCGGTGATACTCCTCCCACGTGGCAAAGCCCTCCGGGACCGGCGGCACGACGTACCCCAGTACCTCGCACCAGAAGGCGGCGAGGCGCGCAGGTTCCGCGCAGTCGAAGGTCACTTGGAACTGTCTGATCGTTGACATCGGCGCACAATAACAGGGGCCCTGCTCATATCCCCAGGTCGGGAGGTCCGCAGTCATCGGGAGGAGGCACCTGCCACCCGCTGCCGTGTCGTGCGGTCGCAAGGGTGCACCGAGGTCAGCGTCTCCCCAAAGGGAACCTGGGATGCGATCCCGGCCAGCCACTCTCGTGCTGCCAAAGATCAGTTACGGGACAACCCTTGGTGCTGTGACCGATAAGGTTCACCGGGTTGGCGCTGGCGGAGCCTCAGCCGAACCACACGGTCCGGACCCGCGCGCTGCACGCCTACCTGCGGTGGCGCACCGTGAACGCCCGCCACTCCGACGTCCTCGCGGCCCAGCGCAAGGAGCGGGCCGGCATCCGCAGCGAGAAGGGCGTCCGATGGGGAGGGCACCCCAGAACCCAAGCAGCGTAACCGGGTTCGCACCCACATCTCAGTCGCACAGCACGAACCTCGCGAGGAGCTCCGCATGGACTATCAGGACGTCGACACGGCCGTGGCGGAGATGCTGAGGGTGCTCGATCCCCACACCGCCGAGGACTGGACGGTGCCGGCAGGGTCGCTGGAGTGGAGTTGCCGGGAGACAGCGGCGCACGTCGGGCACGACCTCCTGGCCTACGCAGGGCAAGTGGCATCGGGTGCCGCCGGCGCTTACCTCCCCTTCGACCTGAACGTCCGACGCACCGCCTCACCGACCGAGGTACTCCAGACGGTCAACGCCTGCGGCCGGCTCCTCAGCATCGCGTTGGCCACAGCCAGCCCCACCTTGCGGGCCTGGCACTGGGGTCCGTGCGACCCCGAGGGCTTCGCGGCAATGGGCGTGGCCGAAACCTTGCTCCACACCCACGACATCACGCAGGGACTGGCCGTGGACTGGCTGCCCCCGGCACTGCTGTGCGCGGCTGTGCTCGACCGTCTGTTCCCCGACGCCCCGCTCGGAGACCCTGTCGAGGTGCTTCTCTGGTGCACCGGCCGCCGGGAACTGGACGGCCTTCCCCGCCGGACATCGTGGACGTGGAAAGCGGCACTATCCGACTGAGAGCACTCAACGGGTGAACGTTCTCGGTCAGAGCAGTAGCGAGGGGTTATGGAGGCCCCACCATCGCATCAGGCCCCCCTGGACAGGAGAGGGGCGCCCAGCTGGCGAAGCATGTGCAGATCGTCGCGGATGGCCCAGCGCTCGGCGATGCGTCCGTCGATGAGGCGGTAGACGAAGGCCACGTCTGTCGCGTAGTCACCGCTGGGCGTGGGGAAGCCGAGGAAGGGAACTGACCGCTGACAAGGGCTCCCCCTGGGACGACGTTCCCACGGCTGAGCAGTCCCCTCCACCGCTGCGGACCGCCTCGGTCAGCGGCCCGGTCACCGGGCCGGGTGAGTGTCGGTGGGGGGCTGACCGGATGATGCCCCGCGCAGTCCGGCGCGCCGGACCGCGCGGGATGCCCGGCGGGAGTCAGGCTTGCCGACATGACCGCGGAAGACAACAAGCGCCTGGTCCGACGCTTCTACGAGGAGATCGACGCGGGCAACCTCGACGCCATGGACGAGCTCGTCGCCGAGGACTACATCGACCACCATCCGCCGCCCTTTCCGGTCGCCCCCGGCCGCCAGGGACTCAAGGACGCGTTCCGGGTCTTCTGGGACGCCACCCCGGGCGCGCACCTCATCGAGGACCAGATCGCCGAGGGCGACAAGGTGGTGACCCGGCTTACCGCCACCGGCACCCACCGTGGCGACCTGCCCGGTGCCCCCGCTACCGGGAACCCGATGCGGATGACGGCGGTGGTCATCCACCGGATCGAGAACGGAAAACTGGCCGAGAAGTGGTCCGGCAAGGACGAACTCGGCCTGCTCCAGCAGATCGGCATCCTCCCGCCCCTCGGCGGCCCGACCCAATGACCGAGCCGGGTTGTCCTTAGGGGCCTGTGGCTGCCCGACACACCGCGCGCACCCCGGCCGCGGCCCCGGGCCCGGGTGGGAAACTGTGGGCCTGAGGAGAGGACGACCCGAACCCGCCACGGTTATCGGCTGCCGGTGAGCGAGCCCTGAGCAGCCCGAGCGGCCGGGAACGGCCATCGCGCCGGCCCCGAGCCCGCTCAGCGCCAGTCGTCCAGGAGGTACGAGCCAGGGTGGCTGTAGCCGGGCTGGTTGGGCCGGTGCATGGCGACCCCCTGCCGCCAGGTCCGGAAGCCGCGCTCCACCAGTCGGCCGTAGGCCTCCGGGCGGCCGAGGTTGACGCCGGTGTCGAGGCCGGCTGCTCCGCGGTCAAGAGCCAACTGCTCGCAAGCGTCCAGCAGTCGGTCGAACCGCGCGGCGCCCCCCGTCCCCGGCCGGACAGCACCGAACTTGACGAAGCAGACGTCGGGGCGGGCCTCCGAACCGGCGCCGCAGTGGCAGACGGCGAAGCCGTCGAGGCCACCGTCGCCGGGCAGCAGCACTGTGTCGCCCAGCTGGTTGGCGTGCAGTGCGGCGATCTCGTGCGTCAGATCGAGCCCCTCGTACACGGCCTCAGCAAGGTCGCGGCACTAGCCCGTGGGGTCGAGCGCACGCAAAACGGCTGGTATTACTGGGGCATGCAGGAAGAGACCGCACGCTCCGCGATCGACACGTTCATCTCCGCGTTCAACGCCACGGAGGACAGCTATGTGACTGCCCTGCTCTCCCAGGCCCTGACCTCAGACGTGGTCTTCTGGGGACCGTTGGGCCGCAGCGAAGGAATCGCGGCGGTCGAGCGGTTCGTGCTGGACATCCGGCGCCACCCGGCGGGGCCCGGCACGATGGTGCGCTGCTCAGCGGTGGACATGCCTGACGAATGGGCCCGGTACCAGTGGGTCTTCACCACGCCTGATGGAGGCCCCCGCCTGGCGGGAACGGACGTCGTCCATCTGCGACGGAGCCTCATCGACCAGTTCATCGTCTTCGCGGGGGAGACCGGGCCGTCCGCCTCCTGAGTCATCCTTCTGTCGCTGTCCTACTCCTGAACTTGCCCTGCGGTGTTGAGGGGGCGTCGGCCCCAGCGGATGCCCGCGGGTCAGCGCGGAGAAGACGAGTTCGACCTGGTTGAGCCAGGAGGCATGTGGCGGGGTCCAGCGGACGTGCCAGCGCGGGTGAGCGGCGAGCCAGGTGCTTGGCGGTGTGTGTGGGCGTTGTCGAGGATCACGTGGATGTCCTTGTCGCGGGGCATGAGCCGGTCGAGCCGGCCAAGGAAGGCGGTGAAGGTCGCGGCGTCGTTGCGCTGGATGGTGTCGGTCAGGGTCTGCCCGGTGGAGACGTCGAGCGCGGCGACGATCGAGGCGGTGCCGTGGCGGGTGAGCCAGCCGCGGACCTTGTGCGGTTTCAGGTCCAAGTCAGCCAGGATCCGGCCGACTTGGGAGGAGGAGATCGGCGCGAACACCGTGTCCGCGACCTGGTCGGCGATCGCCGCGTGGGTCCAGGTCGCGGCGGGGCCGATCGGGATGCCGGTGGCCGCGGCGACCACCGCGACGCGTACCAGGTCGTCGTAGCGGCGCGGCCGCCCCGAGCGTGCGGCGTCTTTCAAGCCCTCCAGCCCACGCTCGGCGAACCGGCCAGGCCACTTGCGGACCGTGTTCACGCTCACCGCCAGTCGGCGGGCGATCCCCGCGTTGCCCGCCCCGTCGGCCGCAGCCAGCACGATCCGGGCCCGGAGTACCTGTCTGACCTGCGCCTTCGCTGAGGACGCGATCCGCTGCAGCACGCCGCGCGTCTCTTCGTCCACGACCACGGCCGCCGCCGCGTCCCGCCCCGAACCCTCCGCCATGAACAGTGATCATGGCGGAGGGGTGGGCCGGGACGGCAGGATGGCGCCGTGCCGAAGAACCCGCCAGAGTCCATGCAGCACCACCTGCGCCAGCGGCTGAACACCCGCGCCGCCGAGCGCTGGCCGCAGCTGGCCCGGGTCCACGTCCGCTTTCGCGCGGGATTCGCCTACGTGGAAGGTGAGTTGAGGAACGGCGAACGCCTGCCGCTATGTCGCCTCCGCTTCGCCGGAGTCCTGCACACCTGGGGCTTCGCGCTCTACCCCGCCAGCCGAGGCGGCTACGAGGACAACGTGCTTCCCAGCGGCCTACCCGTCGGCGCCCCCGAAGAATGCCTGAACTGCGCCTGCGGCCTCTACCTCGACAGCCCGGCGGCCTGACCGCTCCACGAACTTGCACGGAGCAGCACTAGATCAACAAGCAGAGGGGCAGGGCGGCTGGGCCGCAGCCGGAGTCGCCGGATCAGGAGACGCGCTTCAGCTGCCAGGCGTTGTCGTTGAAGCTCGGGTTCGACCAGGCGACGCAGCTGCTGCTGTAGTACGAGCCGGTCTGGACCCAGCCCGCGGGCGGGTAGGTGGTGCCGCAGGCCTGGACCACGGTGCCGACGGGAAGTCCGGTGAGCTGCTTTATCTGCTTGATGTTCGGGCTGAAGCTCTGCGTACCGCAACTGCTGCTGTAACCCCAACTCACGTCGACGTAGCCGGTCGGAGTGAGCGTGCTTCCGCACACGGTCGTGACGTCGCCCGGGGCGGCCTGGGCGGGCGCCGCGGTCAGGGCGAACATGGCAGCGGTGCCGGCGATGGCCATACAGGTGGTGCGGAGGCGAATCATGGGTGATGGCTCCTTCGATCGGGGGTGGCCCGTCAGGCCGTGGAGCCATTCCTATGGTCTGATCACCGGTTTCGGATAGCGACTTTCAGGCCTAAAGATCCACCGTGCAGATCTCCTCTTCCGCCGGCACGGCACCGCCTCGATCGTCGCCGCCCTCGACGTGCGGGCCGGCGAGGTGCTCACCGACCCCATCGCCCGCAACAACGCGGCCACCTTCACCGCCTTCCTCGACCGACTCAACGCGGTGATCGCCTCTGACAAGGAGATCCACGTGGTGCTCGACAACGGCTCCTCACACACCGCCAAACACGCCAAGGCATGGTTCGCCTCCCATCCGCGCTGGCACGTCCCCTGGGCGCCGCCGCACGCCTCCTGGCTCAACCAAGTCGAGCTGTTCTTCTCCGCGCTGACCCGCCGCGTGCTCCGCCACGGAGACTTCGCCAACCGCGACGACCTGATCGACACGATGGACACCTACGTCCGCGGGCACAACAAGGCTGCTCGTCGTAGGCCAGGACGAAGGTGGCGCTCGACGAGGTCGGCGAAGGGAACCCCGCGCCGCACGACATACTCCCGGCGGATTACTCCGGTACCTCGCGGGGGCTACGAACGACACCAGAATGTTTGCATCCACCGGCCGACGCGACAGAGGAGCTGCGGAACCTAGCGTCGATCCCATGAAACGCAATCGCCGTATCAGCGCTGTCGCGGTGCTGGCGCTCGCCGCCCTCGTCACCGGAACCGGCGCCGGGTTCGCCGCCACGACCACACCGTCGGCCACACCGGCGGCCACGCACGCGTTCGACACCGCACCGGCCACGGCTACGGCCACCGCGCCCACGCGGTCCTTCCAAGGCACGCTCCCCGCGCCGACCGGCCCCTACGCCGCCGGTGAGGACGTCATCCACCTCACCGACGCGAGCCGTCCCGACCCGTGGGCGCCGTCATCCGGCCCCCGCCAACTGACCGTCACGATGGTCTACCCGGCCGTCCCCGGGACCGGGACGCCGGCCCCTTACATGACCCTCGCCGAGGCAGCCGGACACATCCAGCGCGCGAAGATACCGGCGAGCTCCGGCATCACCCCGCAGAACCTTTCCAGCGTCACCACTCACGCCTTCGACCGCGCGCGGCCGCAGAGGGGCAAGTATCCGCTGGTGGTCCTCTCACCCGGGTTCGGGGACCCGCGCATGGTGCTCACCGCGCTCGCGACCGACCTGGCCAGTCACGGCTACGTCGTCGCGCTCGTCGGCCACACCCACGAGGACAGCGGCGAGACGCTGGCGAACGGCCAGACGCCGCCGTGCGCGATCTGCGATGACCCGAACCTCGACATGGACACGGTCACCGCCAGCCGCGCGCTGGACGTGTCCTTCGTGATCGAGCAGTTGACGCATGGCAATACCGCGTGGCGCCTGGCACACCTCATCGACAAGCACGAGATCGGCATGGCCGGACACTCCATCGGCGGAGCGTCGGCCGCCGCCACGCTGATCGCCGACCCGCGAGTACGGGCCGGGGTGAACATGGACGGCACCTTTTTCCCGGCCCCGTTGCCCGGCCGGATCAACCGGCCGTTCCTCATGCTGGGTGCGGCCGCCTACCACTCGGCCGGCGGTGGCGACAACTGGGGGCAGGCCTGGGCCGCCCTAGGCGGCTACAAGAAGTGGCTGGCGGTCACCGGCGCCAACCACCCCAGCTTCACCGACGCGGACCTGCTCGAGGAGCAGGCCGGGTTCCCGACGCCGCCCCTCGACCCCGAACGTGGAATCGTGATCACGCGTGAGTACGTGACGGCGTTCTTCGACCAGACGCTGAAGGGGATCCGCAGTCCGCTGCTGGACGGCCCCTCGCCGAACAATCCGGAAGTACTCTTCCAGCACTAGTGCAGCGCCGCGTTGATCCTTCGGGGGTTCAAGCGGCTTTGAGTGGGCTGCCATCGTAGGTCCAGCGGTAGGGCTTGGCGTCGTGTTCGTCGTAGGCCAAGACGAAGGTGGCGATGGCCGCGGCCAGTTCGTCGCGGGAGGCGAACTGGCCGCGGCGTAGTAGACGTCGGGTCAGGGTGGAGAAGAACAGCTCGACTTGGTCGAGCCGGCTGGCGTGTTCGGGGGACGGTGTCCACATGCCGCCCGGCCGCGCGGGCCGTGGCGGCGTTCGACCTTCCCTCGGCCAGTGCCAGGACCACCGAAGCCCGCTGCACCTGCCCGAACGGCGCGGTGCGCGAGTCTGCCAGGCGTTCAAGCACCTCACGCTCGGCCTGGGGCAGTTCGATCGTGAACGCTGCAACTGTGCAGGCTCAAGGACACCGGCCACCCCGAGATGTGGGGCTTCGCTCTGTTCACCTACGGCAACGAACGCTACGAGGACAACATCCTGCCCACGGGCCTGTCCTTCGGGAGCCCCGAAGACGCCCTCGACTGCGCCGTCGGCCTCTCTACCCCGGCGACCCCGCCAGCTGACCGGCAACCCCGAAGGATCAACGCGGCGCTGCACTAGGCTGGCCGGGGTCAAGTCGATGATCAAGGGGGCAGGACCGTGCGGATCGAACGTCACCAGGTGGACGGGGCGCGGGTGACGAAGGCCCGCGAGGACTTCGTGAACCGGATCGGGAGGCAGGTCCACTCCTACTCCCGCGCCGGCCTGATGACCACCACCGAGTGGCAGCTGATCGCCGACTCCTTCCTCGACTACCTCGGCGCCCTCTCCACCACTCGGCCCGACCTCGACACCCCCGAGGCCGAGGCCGTCCTCAAGGACGCCACCGAGGCCGCGGTCGGCGCCGTCTCCTTCGCCGCCTACTACCCGCACGACGGCTTCCACGTCTTCCTCGACTACCCCAACTTCGGGATGCGCTACGACCGCGAGGACGGGCAGGACCGCGACCCCCGCCACCGGGTCACCGCCCGGGAGTGGCTCGACGCCTTCTGCCTCGCGATCGTCTCCGACAAGGTCTCCGCCCACGGCGAGGCCTTCTGCTGGGCCCGGCAGTTGATGCCCGACGAGCCGGTCACGCCCACCCTGGAGCTGGTCGACGGCTTCTCGGCCCACTTCTTCGAGGAGGTCGACCTCCCCACCCCCGCCGAGCCGCAGCCCGGCCTGCGCGCTCTGCGCGCCCTCGTCGACGGGGACCGCGAGGCCTTCGACGCCGCTCTGCTCGCCCTCCTCCAGGACGGCCCGCACGGCACCGGACCGGCCGGCCTCCTGCCGCTGGTCCCGATCGCCCTCGCCGCCCTCGCGTACCGCACCTACGGCTGGACGCCGGCGGTCGACACCGACTACCTCCCCCACGCCCCGGTCACCGGCTTCGAGACCCCAGGCCCGCGCGTCCACGGCCTCGGCCGCGACCCACGTCCCGACGCCGTCGCCCACCTCGCCGCCGGACCCGTCGACCTCGACCGGCCGAGCCCGGCCCGCCCCCTCAGCCCGGACAGCGAGGCCCGGTTCGAGCGGCGCACCCTGGAGGCCGTCACGCCCAAGGACGGCGAGCCGCTGGACGCGTGGGAGCTCACGCGCGCCCTGCGCTACCAGAGCTACCTCCTCGCGGCGCGCGCCTCGCAGTCCTGCGACGCCACCGACGCCCAGCTCGACAACCTGCGGCTCGCCTCCCGGCTGGGGGCCGCCGTGTTCCGGGTCGCCCTCGCCGAGCCGGGTACCGAGGCCGAGGTGACGATCGACGGCCGGAGCCTGCGCTTCCCCGCCTGCCGGGACACGGACTTCGGCCCGGCCTTCTGGGAGACGGCCCTCTCCTACGCCCTGATCACCGGCGACTCGGAGGACCTCGAGCCGCTCGTCCTGGCCGGCCCCACGATCGCCGCCGAGGACCGCTCCCCGTTCGCCTCCTACCGCACCGCCCTGCACGACCACCTCCGCGGCGCCGACCCGCGGCCGGCCACCGAGCGGGCCCTGAAGGAGGTGGAACGCACCAGGGACCAGGGCTTCCTCCCGCCCCCGGTCGTCCTCTTCTCCCAGCTCGTCGAGGGCGACGAGACCACCTTCAACCTGGCCCTGCTGGATGCCCTGGAAGCCCACCGCGACCACTACTGCGTCGCCGACCGCGCCACCGACACCGACGCCGCACTCAGCCTCGACATCCTCGCCCTCGCCTGCCACGCCCGCCGCAGCCGCGGCTGGACCGTCCACGTCCGCTCGCCCTACCTCCCGCCCCGCCTGCTCGAAGCGGCCGGGCGCGCCTGACGCGCAGGCCGGTCCCGGCAAGCGCACCGCCGCCGTCGCCGGCGTCGCCGCTGGCACCGCGAAGGCCCCCCGCGCCACCACCGGGGGACCCGCCTGCCTGGAGCTACCGGGTCTTCGGCTTCTCGTAGTACGTGGCGGTGAGGGTCCAGGCGATGAGGGGGCCGTGTGCCTCTCGCACCTGTTCCAGGGTCAGGCCGTCCGGGTCGGCCGAGACTTGCCGGCGCAGCATGTGCCGGTCCTTCCGGGGCAGTACCCACGCGGTCATCAGACGGTCGCCCGGAATGTCCCAGTCCACCGTGACGTGGTCCCGCCCGTCGAGGGTGGAGTGCGGGCCGGGGCTGTCGGGCTCCGGCTTGGGAGCGAGGCAGTCCGCGTACTGCAGCCGGGGCGGCAGGCGCTCGATCAGCTCGGGAATCGCCCGTTCCACGGGTGCCGACGGCGCGAAGTAGGCGACGATCTGCAGGTGCCCCGTCATTGCGGGCCCGACCAGGGAGTGGCCGGGGAGGAGGTCGACCCGTGAGGCCCGCCAGCAGTCGTCGATCGTCTGACTGAAGACGGGCCGCAGCCCGTACGTCCGCGCGATCGCCGCCAGCCGCGCCCGCAGCTGCTCCTCGGCGTCCTCGCAGGCCTGCCGGACAGGCTTGGAGCGGGCGAGCCGCCGCAGCCGCCAGGTGGCGGGCACGCCGGAGCGGAACGTTTGCAGAGCGATGATCGCGATGACGCCGACGCCGCCCAGGAACTGCTTCACCTTCGCCGTCCTGCGGCGCCCCTGGCTCATCCGCCGATGCTCGCCCAACTGTCCGGCCCCGCACGTGAGTACGCGTACTCAGATACGCGACGCCGTCCGTCCGCCGTCAGGGGGCGCCGGCACCGCTGCGCCCGCTTTCGGCCTCCACCCGGCCGGTCCCGTCCGCTCGCTTGGCCGGAGGCCGCACGCCTCGACTCAGGTGAAGGCCAGGACGAGCACGACGGCCGCCAGCAGGAGGACAACCGTCAACACCGGCGCACCGGGGCGCCCGCCGGGTTCGGAGGTGACGGCGATCCACGAGACGAGGGGGACCGCCAGCGAGAGGACGACCGCCAACCACCCCACGGTGCCCATGGGAACCCCGGCGACCTCGGCCCCCCAGACGGTCGTGAACATCACCGCCAGCCAGGCCGTCGCGGTCAACACCGCCCACGCCGCGCGCGCGGTCCACCGCTCGACCCGGTCGGCCGCGCGGAAGTTGGTGCGGGTCATCGTCAGGATCCGGGTCAAGTTCGCCATCGGAGCATCCTGTCGAACAACACCGCCGGGTACCAGGGCCGGACGCGCATCGCCCGACGCGCGTCGCCGAAGGCGGTTGCCGTTGCCCGACTCCCGATGCCCGACTCCTGCTTCCCGACTCCCGCTTCCCGGTCCGACCACCGATCCCCGCCGCCGTCCGCGCGAGCTCACTTCCCGTCGAGGGCCGCCTCCGGCCTCAACGCCTTTGTCAGTGGCCGAAGGTGGTCGGCGAGCAGCCCGGGCGGGTCCACTCGGCGTCAGACCGGCGGAATCACCCAGTCCGGCGCCCAGCTCCCGGCGTCGTGGCCGGCCGCTGTGGCGGCGAGGTGGGTGCGGAGGGTGGTCAGCGCCGGGTGGGGGTTGTCGCGGTGCCACAGGAGCGAGTGCGGGTAGACGGGTGTCGGGTCGGTCACCGGGATGCGGCGCAGGCCGTGGCCGGCGGGCCAGACGAGGCGGGTGTGCTCGCTCATGAAGGTGGCCAGGGCCGGGGTGTCGGCGATGGTGTCGAGGAGCGCGTCGGAGCCGAAGTTGGGGCCGGTCGCCTCGATGGTGAGGCCGAACGCGGCGACGAGGTCGTCGTAGTAGGCGGCCCACTCGCTGCCGGGGAGGATGCCGGGCATCCAGATCCGGTGTCCGGCGAGCTGGGCGAGTGTCACGGACTGGGCGGCGGCCAGCGCGTGGGCGGGGCCGGTGAGGAGCTGGAGCGGTTCGTCGAGCACCCGGACGGACTCGATGTCCTCGGGAAGGGGCCGGCCGGGCGCGGCGACGGCGCGGAAGGACGCGTCGATCGCACCGGACCGGATGGAGGAGACAGCCGTCTCGATGTCGAGCAGCATCAGCACGTCGAGGTCGATCTCGGGGTGCGCGTGGTGGAAGCCGCGCATCAGGCCCGAGGCCGCGCCGCGCGAGTTGATCACGTCGACGCGCAGTGGGCGGCGGCCGGCGCGCACGGACGCGACCGCGCGCTCGGCGGCGCGCAGCAGCTCGCGCGCGTGGGGCAGGAACGCCTGCCCGTCGATGGTGAGCTCGGCGCCGCGCGGCGTGCGGGTGAACAGCCGCACGCCGAGCTCGCGCTCCAGCGCCGCGATGCGCTTGGAGACGGCCTGCTGGGTGATCGACAGGTCGGCGGCGGCTTTCTGGAACTGGCCGGCTTCTGCGATGGCGGCGAAGGTGCGTACGGCTTCGAGGTCCATGCCGACCCACCTTAGTGAACAACGGATGGTTGTGGAGAGACGGCAGGGCAGTTGTTTGACCTGTGCTTGTGTGGCTCGCTTAGCTCTCACCGGTCAACGTCGGTTTGTTCGAGTGGGTCGTCGAGGGGTGCGCTGGGCATGATGGGCAGGAGAGCGTTGGGCCGGCAGTTCGGCTGGCTGTGGGCGGCGTACGCGGTGAGCGCGTACGGGTCCGGGCTGGGGTTCGGGGCACTGCCACTGGTCGCCGTGCTGGTGTTGCACGCCGGCCCCGCCGAGGTGTCCGCACTGTCCGCGGTGGGGCCTGCGGTGGGCGCGCTGATCGCGGTGCCGCTCGCGCCGTGGGTGGAGTTCCGGCGCAAGCGCCCGGTCATGATCGCGATGGACCTGACCCGGTTCGCGGCCATGGCGACGATCCCGGTCGCCTACGCCTTCGACCGGCTCGGTTTCGTCCAACTGCTCGTGGTGTCGGCCGTGGTCGCCGCAGCCAAGATCGCGTTCAACGCGGCCAGTGGCGCCTACCTCAAGGCCCTGGTCCGGCCGGAGGACCTGCTCGTGGCCAACGCGCGGTTCGAGTCCACGAACTGGAGTTCCATCGCGGTCGGGCCACCGCTGGGCGGGGCGGCGATCGGCCTGTTCGGGCCGGTCACCACCGTGGTGGCCGACGCGCTCAGCTACCTGCTCTCGGCGCTGGGCATCACCGCGATCCGCGGCCGGGAGGAAGCGCCGCAGGCAAGCGGCAAGAGCCCGGTCCGGGCGGGCGCACTGCTCGACGGCTGGCGGCACATCATGGGCGATCCCGGTCTGCGGGCGCTCTACCTGAACAACATGCTCGTCTCCGGCCTGATCATGGCCACCGAGCCGTTGCTCGCGGTGCTCCTCCTGGGCCGGCTCGGCTTCCCGCCCTGGCAGTATGCCCTCGCCTTCGCCGCCCCCTGCCTCGGCGGACTCGTCGGCTCCCGGCTGGCGCAGCGGGTCGTGGCCCGCTACGGACGGCACCGGGTCTTCCGGGTCATCGGGACCCTGCGCGCAGTCTGGCTGATCGGCCTGGTCTTCGTCCGTCCCGGCGTCGTCGGCCTCGTCACCGTGATGGCCGTCGAGCTGGCGATCATCATCAACATGAGCCTGTACACCCCGGTGCTCGCCACCTACCGGCTCGAACGCACGCCCGGACACCTCGTCGCCCGCACCCTGACGGCCTGGTCGATCGGCCAGCAGGCGTCCATCGCCGTCTGCACAGCGCTCGGCGGGCTGCTCGCCGACGTCACCGGCCCACGCACCGCCCTCGCGGCCGCGGGACTGCTCATCCTGGCCACCCCGCTCCTGCTACCCCGCCGCGACCAGACGCCGCAGCACGAGCCGGAAGCGTCCCTCAGCCGCACATGACACACCGCGACAACCCGACACCCAGGCCCGCGGCCGCATCAGGCCACATCCGGTACGCCAGGCCGCAGCTGGACCGCCTGTGCGTGTCCGGGCGGACCGGGCCGACCGCGCCGACCGGGCACACCGCCAGCCAGGAGGACACCCGCATGAGCACCGCCCCCGCCGCGCCCGCACTCGACCCCGCGCACACCGCTCTCCTCGTCCTGGACTGCCAGCCCGCGGTCCTGGCCGCCCTCCCCGAAGACCGGGACCGCGAGGCCCTGCTCGGCCGCCTGGCAGGGGCCATCGCCGACGTCCGGGCGATGGGCGGCACCATCGCCTACGTACGCGTCGGCTTCACCGAGGCCGACTGGGACGCGATCCCGGCCGTCAACAAGTCCTTCGGCCCGCTGGCCCGGCACCGTGCCCTGCACCACGAGGACCCCGCCACCGCCGTCCACCAGCGCCTGGCTCCCCAGGACGGCGACATCAGCGTGCGCAAGACCCGCTACGGCGGCATGTCCACCACCGACCTCGACCGGCAGCTGCGCGAACGCGGCATCACCACTCTGGTCGTCTCCGGCATCAGCACCAGCGGCGCCGTCCTGTCCACCGTCATCGACGCGGCCGACCGTGACTACCAGCTCTACGTCCTGTCCGACGGCGTCGCCGACCCGGAGCCCGCGGCGCACCACGCCCTGCTCCGTCACGTCCTCCCCGCACGGGCCCGCCTCATCGACACCGCCGAACTGCCCACCCTGCGCCGGGCCGACTGACCCGAACCACGCACCGGGCCCACCCACGGCCGCCGCACGCGCACCCGGTGCGGCGGCCGCGGCGCCGGCCCGGCAGCAGCCCGGAGCTCTCACCCGCTGCCACGCTCGCCGCCCGGGTCACGGCACGCCCGGGTCACGGCACGCCCGGCCGGTACGTCCGGCACGGCACTGCCGGTAAGGATCGCCGGCGCCGCTTCCGCGTTCGGCCCCGGGCGTCTGCCGGGGTTGCCCGTCGCAGGGCGTGCTACCGGTCAGCCGCTTCCAGCACCTGCGTGACCAGGGAGACGTCGGCCTTGGGTATCACGATCACGTGCTGCTCGTCGCTCGCCGCCAGGTCGAAGCGGGCCATCTTCGGGTGCGGGGTCTTCTGCTCTGACGGCGACAGACGGAACGGACCCCGGAGGACGACGTTCTCGCGGGTGCGCTGGTTGCGCCAGGTCACCGTGCCGGCCGCGAGGTGGAGGTGGCCGGACGACGCGTGCGGGATGGTGCGTCCCTTGCCGACCGACAGCATCTTGACCGTGCCCAGCGTCGGGCTCGAGCAGAACACCTGCAAGGTGGTGCCCGCTCGAAGGTCGGCAAGGTCCTTCTCCGTGCTCAGCCGCCGGATGCCGAACATCGAAAGCAGGGTGTCGGAGAGCGTTCTGGTTCCCGCTGAGCGGCGGATGTCGGTCGTCATGGCGCAGATGATCCCAGGAACAGCCGGAAGGCTCGTGACCAGGGGGTCTCCGAGGAGAGCGGCGCACCTGGATGTACGGCAACCGCGGGTGGAACCGCCGACCTGTCCACCGGCCAGGACGCGCGGCGCCCGGCGACGCGGACCCTGCCCGGCGGCTCGGTGCCCGGCGCCCCGGCGAGGCACCCGGTTGGTTCCGCCGCCTGGTCTTCGTGGCCCCGAGTCGGTCGCTCAGGTGCCCGGCGAGCGCGTGGTCGTGCCGGCGGTCAGCCGCCAGAGCCCGGCCACTTCGTAGTAGATGCCGTTCACCACCTGCAACAGCACCAGGGTGACCGGCCAGAGCAGCGCGCCGAGGCCGGGCACCAGGTCCACCGGCAGGGTGTAGGCCATCACGACCCGTGCGGCGGCGTCGAGCAGCATCGCCACGCCCCAGATCGCGGTCGAGACCCGCCAGATCCGCCGGAAGGCCGGCTCGCGGTCCCACAGCACGTCCCAGGAGGTGCCGTCGGAGCGGAACCGCCCCTCCAGCAGGGGTCGGCCGCCGTGGAAGAGCAGCGGGCGCCTGGCCCTGATCGAGATCAGGAACCAGAGCCCGGCGACGCCGGTCAGCCAACCGTCCTTGGCCAGCAGGAACCGGGGGCTGCCGCTGACCAGTGCGGCTGCGACGCCCAGCAGCATGGTCCCGGCGATGAATCCCGCCATGCCCTCCAGGCTGCGGGTGCGCAGCCACTGCACCGCTGTGGTGAGCGCCGGCAGGAAGGCGCCCGCCAGCAGCGCGACGAAGACGCTGACGCCGGCGGCGCGCAGGCCGTAGTACACCGCGATCGGGACCGCGATGTCCCACACGAGACCGAGCAGCAGGCGTCGCCCGCTCGGCCGCGGCGGCGGCGCCTCGGGGGTCGTCACCGCCGGCACATCGGGCGTGGTCATGGTGTCCTTCGGGTCGCGAGAAGGGCCGGGGTGGTGATCTCACGGACGCGGTCGTCCACGCTCAGGTGGGGCGGCTGCGTCATCCGCACGATGGCGGCGTCGATCGCGGACTTCAGGGGGAGTGCCGTCAGGGTGGTGTCGAACTCCCGGAATTCCTCGAAGGCAGTCCGTCCGTACCCGCTCTCGGCCAGGACCCGGACGGTGGCCGCGATGGTCTGGCCGCGCCGCCCGGTCGAGCTGGGCGATCGCCGCCCGCCTCGTGTTACCTGCACGGGTGACTTCTTCCTTGGCGGGACAACGGCCAAACCCGAGGCCGTTTCCGGCTGTTCACGGGCCCTGCGCCGGCCCCGCACCGCGACGGTCCCGCTGCCCGCGCCCGCCGTCTCCTGCTCACCGACGGCACGCGGTGGCGTCGCGGGCAGGGTCTCGTCGCGGGCAGGGCTCCGTCGCGGTGTCGGGTCGTCAGCTCTTCAGGCGGTCGCCTTGAGGGTGTCGTCGAGCCAGTCGTAGATGCGGGCCTGGGTCAGGCGCATGGCGCCGGGGTGGCAGTGGGCGCCGGCGCCTTCCTCGGCGGTGAAGACCATCAGGGTCTTGGGGCAGGTGAGGTGGTCGTAGAGCTGTTCGGGCTGGCCCTTGAAGAACATGTCGTCTTCGGCGTCGCAGACGAGGGTGGGGCACTGGATCCGTTCGGCGATGCCGCCGGCAAGGGTGTAGTCGAGGTAGGAGGCGTTGAAGGCCCGGGGGGTGTCGACGCCCATGACGTACATGCCGTGGTTGAACGCCCAGCGGGCGATCGGGTCCTTGGTCATGATCTGCTCGAGGGCGGCGTCGATTTCGGGAGCGGACTGTGCACGCAGGAGCCGCTCGGCCTCCTCGCGGGTGCCGGGGATGTTGCGGACGGAGGTCTGGCCGAGGTCGTAGAGGCCGTCGACGGCTATCAGCGCGGCCAGGCGGTGCTCGAACGCCGCGGCCCTGGGGGCGAGGACGCCGCCCATGCTGAGGCCGAGGAGCGCGATACGGCTGTTGTCGACGTCCGGGAGGGTCTCGGCGAAATCCACGACGGGGGTGATGACGTTCTCCCAGTCGGGGCGGAAGACCAGACCCTCGTGATGGCGCGGCCCGGGCATGCCGGGGCCGTCGAAGACCAGCACGGTGTAGCCGCGCTCGACACCGGCCATCGCCCCGAAGAAGTGCATCTCCTCGGCGGTGCCGTCGAAGCCGTTGTGCATGATCAGCGTCGGCCGCGGTGTCCCGGAGTCGTCGACCCGGTACAGGTAGCCCGGCAGGGTGGTGTCCTCGTACGGGATGGCGACCGGCTCGATGACCGGGGTGAACAGCGGCGCCGCCGCCCGGAAGCAGGCCACGCTGCGGTCGTAGGCGTGGTCGTGGCGGGGGTCGCAGGGGTGGCCGTGCAGGAAGAACTCGGCCGACCGGTAGTAGTTCGACGCCCGCAGGAACCCGTCCCGGGCACTCACCCGGTGACCGGCCGCCAGCGCCTTCTCGGCCTCGCCGGCCACCCGGTCGGCGGTGGCCAGCCACTCGGTGTACCAGCTGGTGTAGTCGCCCTCGGTGATCCGCTCACCGGTCGAGACGACCTCGCCGAAGTCCGCGCCGCCGTAGGCGATGTGGCTCATCGACCGCAGGGTCTCGTACCAGAACTGGATGTTGTTCGGGAACAGCAGCTGCTTCATCGCGCACTCTCCTTCATCAGCAAGCACAGATGTGTGCTTGCGAGTGAGACTGTAGACCCTTCGGGTCCTCAGAAGCAAATATTTGTGCTTACGATGGGGGTATGACCCAGAAAGAAGCGTCCGCCCGAGTCCGCAGGAGCCCCGAACAGGTCCGCGAGGCCGTCCACCAGGCGGTCGTCGACCTGCTCTCCGACCCGGAGGGCGAGGAGATCAACATCCCCGCGATCGCGCAACGCGCCGGCGTCAACCACACCAGCGTCTACCGGCGCTGGGGCAGCCTCGACGCACTCCTGGCCGACATGGTCACCACCCGCCTCGAACGCGACTCACCGCTGAACGACACCGGCACCCTGCGCGGCGACCTCCTCGCCTGGGCCGAAGCCACCGTCGCGAGCATGCGCACACCCGAAGGCCGCGCCCTCGTGCGCGCCGTCGTCCTGTCCATGCCGAACAGCGCCCACGCCAAGGCCGAGCGTGCGCAGCACTTCCAGCGCCGGATGCACTCCATCGAGCAGATCCGCCGACGGGCCACGGCCCGAGGCGAGAACCCACCGACCCTGGAACAGATCCTCGACCAGCTCATCGCGCCGTTCTACATCCGGGTGATCTTCGGCATCGACCCGCCGGCCGGCGGCTACCCCGAGCTCCTCGTCGACAGACTGCTCGGCAACGGAAGTGCGCCCTGCTCAGGCAGTGCGTCCACGGCGAACCAGGGCCGTACCGGGTGGCGAGGCCCCGCCGTTCCTTGATCTTGTTGATGCAGCGTTCCACGGTGTTGCGGTCGAGGTCCGCGTCGTGGGAGAGGGGGCGGCCGCCCTTGCTGCCCTTCCTCCTGCGGTTCGCGGCCCGGTCGGTCTTCTCCGGGATCACGGCCGTGATCCGACGTCGGCGCAGGTGGGTCGCGGACCTCAGTCGATGCGGGAGACCTGGTAGTGGCTGATGTACCAGTCGTCGTGCGCGCGCTGTACCAGCACGCTGAGATTGACGCCCAGTGTCGGCCGGTCGGTGAACGAGAAGTCGACACTCAGGTAACCGAGCACGAGGTCGTCGGCGAGCTGCCTGGTTTCGAGAATGCGATATGCGGCCGTCATCCCGAGGGGCTGGGAATCGTAGTAGTCGGCGACGCCCTGCCGGCCGACGCTGTACGGGTGCAGTCCCTGGAAGATCGCGTCCTGGGTGAAGCGGGAGGCGACTAGCTGCGGTTCGTGCGCGTCGACTGCCGCTTTCCACTGGTCGAGGACGCCGCGCAGGATCGCTTCGGCTTCTGTCGTGCCGTTCATCGGGATTCTCCTCGGGTGCGATCGGGGATCAGAGCTGCCAGGGCCCGCAGATGTGCACGCTCGAGGCTCCCGAACGTCTGGGTGCGACACCGCCCGGCTGCCCACCACCGATCCGCGCAACCGGGACGGCTACTCCTGGAGCCCGGGGTCACTCGGGTGCGGGGACAGCGCAGTTACCGTGTCGTGCCGCCACACTCGCAGCGGCATCGACGCAAGCACCTGCTCCAAGTGCTCCGCGTCGTCCGCGCTGAACAGGCCCCAGGTGCGCCATTCGCCGGGGGCGAGCGGCGGACGCCACAGCCGCAGCAGGCTTCCCTGAGCGGCCAGTTCCCGCGCCCGTGCCGCCTCTCTGGCTCGGATCTCCGCCACGGCCTCCTCGGAAGTGCCCTCCGGCACACTGGTCACCATGTCGACCAGGAACTCCATGGGTGGCTCTCCTTATGACGTCGTGCCCGACACTGGACGACACTAACGTCGGCCCGGCGTGGCGGTGATCATGTGCGGGCGCGGCGCGCCGAGAGGCACCGGACGTCCGGCCGGCCGCGAGGCCGCCTCGGCCCGGACGCCGTCTAGAATCTGGCCCCACGGCCGAAGAGGGGCGCGACCACGGGGGGCGGCGTGACGGAGTCCGCAGGTTTCGGGTGTGCGGCGTGCTGTGCCGAGGACGCCTCGGTGGCGCGGGCGCACCACCAGAGTTACACCGGGGTCCGGGTCGAGAAGATGATCCAGGACGACTCGCACTTCATCGTCTCCGTCCAGCGCTGTGGCCTCTGTGCGCAGGCCTTCGTGAGCGTCTTCACCGAGTACGTCGACTGGGTCGCCTCGCGGGACGCGCAGTACCGGACCGTGCTGCCGATCACGGACGCCGAGGCGGGCGATCTGACGGCTGGGCGGTTGAGCCCGTACCGGGTCGGGGCCCTCGGGCGCGGGCGCCGCCACCTGCAGAGCGACTGGCCGAGCGAGGCCGACGAGCCGTCCGTGTACTGGGACAGCGGCGTGTTCGAGGTGCGGGAGGGGTACTGACCCGGCCGGCTCCGCGCGCCGCCCCCGCCCCCACCGAGGACGGAGCGGCGGTCCGGCCGTCGGACTATCGTGTCGGTCCAGGCGGCGGTCGTCTCGCGCGGTGCGAGGAGCAGTCGCCGGCGAGGGGGATCGCGCATGCCGAAGGGGCTGGCCCAGTTGGGCCCAGCGCTCTACGTGACGAGGGCTGGGGACCAGCGCCTGGGCCCGGCTCCGCCGAGCAGCGGCGACCGGGGCCTGCTGCGCAGCGGGTCCGTTCCCTGCCTGCTGACGGTCCTGCGGGTGGCGGCGCACCAGGAAGCGGACAGGGGCGCCGGCATGGGCCTGGCGGTGGCGCTGGTGCGTGCCGGT
The DNA here is from genome assembly GCF_055576085.1 of Kitasatospora sp. NPDC033851. Taxonomy (NCBI): domain Bacteria; kingdom Bacillati; phylum Actinomycetota; class Actinomycetes; order Kitasatosporales; family Streptomycetaceae; genus Kitasatospora; species Kitasatospora sp. NPDC033851. Next base: position 62,347 of record NZ_JBVIRL010000023.1, read on the forward strand.
CATCTCGCCCGGGCGGTCGAGCTGGTTCGGACGGGCGCGGGCCGGTCCGGTCCGGAGAAGGACCTCGTCCGTCTGGTGCGGACGGCGGGCGAGGCCGGAGACCTGGACGGTGCGCGGGCGCTCGCCGAGTCGTTGACCGACCGCTCGCTGCGGGACTGCGCCCTGGTCGCCCACATCCCGGCGGTGGCGCGCGCCGGTGAACGCGGGCGCGCCGTCGGCCTGGTGGAGACGGTCCGCTATCCGCACAACTGGCCGCGGGCGTGGGCCGGGTTGGCGAAGGCGGTGGCCGACAGCGGCGACTTCCCCGCGGCGCTCGGGTACGCCGCCAGAGCCGCCGAGTGCGCGGGCGGCGCGGAGATGGGGCGGGTGCTCGTCACGGGCATGGAGATCGCACTCGCCGCCGGGGACCGCGTCCTGGCCGGCACGTTCGCCGACCGCGTGGAGGACCTCGTGCGGTGCGAGAGCCGCAATGGTGTCGGACAGCGCTCGTTCCTCGTCGCGGTGCTGGCTTTGGAGGCCTGTAGCGGTGACCTGGACCGGCTCGACGCCGTGCTGCGCAGCCTGGTCCGTGCCGCCGCCGCGAAGGCTGCCGAGGCGGCGGCGGCCGAGGCAGCGGCGGCAGGGTCGCCGGAGAGCGACGCCGACTCGGATGCCCTGTGCCTCACGATCCTCGCCCGGCCCCGCCCGCCCTTCGACGCCCGGATCGTGCCCGAGCTGCTGGAGGCGGTCGCCGAGACCGCCGACCGGGAGGTGGCCCTCGCCCTGGCGGGCCGGGCCGAGGCACTGCTCCGCTCCGACGCGGGCCTCGACAGCCTCGGGCTGCGGGAGGCCGTGACCTTGCTGCTGGCCCGGCACGGGCAGGTCGAGCGGGCCATGGCGATCGCCGACCGGATCGTCGAGCCCGATCTGCGCGCGGCGCGCAAGGCCGAGATCGTCGAGGTGCTGGCCTGGTCCGGGGACACGGACCAGGCCGAGGACCTCGCCCGCGCCTTCGCGGACCGCTGGGCGCGGAGCCGGGCCTTGATGGCCGTCGTCGGCGAGCTGGCCCGGCGCGGCGAGACGGCCCGGGCCGAGGCCCTCGTCCCCGCGATCCCCGACTGCTGGGGGCGGGACGAGGCGCTCATCGACGTCGTCGGCGCGTTGGCCCGCCAGGGCGAGCCGGAGCGGGCCGAGGACCTCGCCCACACGATCCGCCACGGCCGGACGCGGGCCCGTGCACTGGCCGCTCTGGTGGAGGTGTCGGAGCCCGCCCGCGCCCGCAGGCTGGCCGCCCGGGCCGTGTTCCTCGGCGGCTGGGCGATGGTCCTCGAAGACCTGGAGGAGATCGCCCCCGGCGGGGCACTGGCCATTGCCGCCGAGCTGATGGCCCGGCAGGAGGCCCGCACCCCCACCACGCACGAGGCGCGACGACGAGGACGGCTCCCGGCCCGGCGGCCGTGACGCGAGGCTGAGAACGGCGCGGGAGCGCACGAGCCGGACCGACTCCCGTGAGGGAGCGGGCCTGCTTCGCTGCCCTCGGACGCGACCCGGTGGCGATGCCGCGGGCGTCGATGCGGATTCTCGACCGCGTGTTCCGTGGTGTCAGCGACCGGTGCGATGCCGCAGGGAGAAGGGGGAGCTCGTGAACGGTGGGGGAGACCGGGTCCGTGCTGGGGGTCTCCCCGGGTCTGTTGCCCCCGCCGGCTGTCCTGCTGCTCGCTGCTCCCGTGGGTGGCCGGCCTGCCGGCTTCGCGTCCGGGCCGGGGCGGCGTCAGGTGTGTATGCCGGCAACAGGATTGACCGGGGGGCCGCCACACCATATTTTGAACGCGTTCAATCTTATGGAGGGGGGCATGGACATGCTTCAGCACGTCGGGCCTGGGGCGGCTGCGGAAGGCGCAGGACCGGTCGGGGGAGCATCCGCCGCGTCCCCGGCGACGATGCGCGCCGGTGGCGGCAGCGGCGGCAGCGGGCGGCGTCGGCCGCAGCCGGGCGTGAGGAGCCAGCCGGACAGGAGGAGGCGGCGCGGTCTCTGCTACGCCACCGTCCACTCCTTCACCGTCGCCCTGCTCGTCCTGCTGCCCGCGGCCTACCTGACCGTGTTCGAGCTGTCCGACGGCTACCCCGGCGCAGACCCGGCGATGTACCTCCTGCTCGTGCTGCCGCTCCTACTCCTCCCGTTCGCCATCGGTACCCGTACCTCGGCCGGCCACCGGCGGGCAGCCCTGCGCTGGTTCGGGCGCGCCGTGGCGTACTACGTCGCCTGCTTCCTGGCCCCGCTCGTCCTGCTCCTCGCACTGGCCTCGCTGGCCTTCACCGCGGCCCTCGGCGGCACCTGGACGTCGGAGTCACTGCTGCTGGAGGGGCTCGAATACATCAGCCTGGCCGCCCTGCTGTTCGGCGGCTCCGTCGTCGTCGCGCTGTTCATGGTGGCGCCATGGGCGGCGCGAGGCCTGGACGCCCGCCCCGTCCTCGCCGTCCTCGCCAACGTCATGCCGACTCTCGTGGTCATGATCGGCGCCATTCCCGCCGTGATCGTCATCGCCGTCCACCTGGTCTTCACCTACCGGGTGATGCCTGCCGCCACCCTGTGGCGGCGCTCCCACCCGGGCGCGAGAGCCGCAGGGCAGCGGCAGGCAGACTCCGCCCCCCACCAGCGGCGGTACCGGTGACCGGCCCTGACGGGCCGTCCTGACCGACCGTCCTGACGGACCGCCCCGCGGGTGGTGAGGGGTCGGAGCATGCGAGCGTCGGCGGACGTCGGCGCGTGGTCCTCCGCGCTGATCCTGGAGGAATCGGCCGAGCCGTTCACGTTCGTCGTCGATGCCGGCGGTGTGAGGAGCCGTTGTCGTACCGACCACGCTGAGCACGAGTTCGAGTGTGACGGTGGGGTCGGGCCGAACTACTCGGTCGTGGCACCGGGTTGGGCTGCGGCCCACGCGGCCCGCAGCTCCGAGAGGCGCGACCGGATTTCCGGGTCGTCGGCGCTCGATGCGACCAGGCCTGGCAGGACGACCGGCCGCCCCTTGTGCCGGCGCACCTCGAGGAGGCAGTGATCGATGCCCCGGTTGACCTCCGGTGAGAACCCGAACGACCGCACCTGCGGCCAGGGGACCACACGTGTCCTCAGCAGGGTCCGCGTGGTGAGGCCCGTGGTACTCACCGTGGTACTGCCGCAGAGGGGGCCCACGAAGGAGGCGGCGATGACGTAGGCGACGATCAGGCCGGCCGTGAAGAGTGCGATCATCGTAGGATCCCGGCCCTTGGCCGCTGCGGCGAGGACGAAGGCAAGGGCGCAGGCCAGAGCGGTCGGGAAGAGGACCAAGGTCCTCCGGCCCGTCCGCCGGAACCGGATCGGCGCCTTGAAGTAGCGCTGCCCGTCGCGCCGATCGCTCATGGATCCCCCGCTCGCTGTGCCGCCGACCGTCATTGTCCTGGAGGTCCTGGGCGCAAGCCAAACTTCTGACACGGCCGACTTCCCCGGTCGCCCCTGCGGGCATGACCGGTTCGGACGAAGAGCGGGATGGGGTTGAGGTCCGCGCGACCCTCGCCAGGTGCGCGCCCTGGAGCGCCAGCACCTCCCGCTCGGAGAGCAGGTAGGTGGCCTCGCCCGCGACCACCCCGGCGTGCAGGTGGCGCTTGAATCCGATGAACCGTGTCACGCCGCGACGACTCCGGTGTCGGCGGGCCGGTCGAGGTTCTCGACGACGAGGACCGGCTGCTCGGCGGCGGCGGACGGCTCCTCGGCGGGCGGGTGCTACCAGTTGGCCCAGAGGAGGTTCCAGCCGCCGAGGCCGTTGTCGGGGGCGACGGTCTTCTCCTTGGTGTTCACGACCGTGACGACGTCGCCGATCAGCGAGCTGTTGAAGAACGACCCCGCGGGGGAGGTGTCGCTGCCGCCCTCCACGTCCTTGAGCGCGACGCAGCCGTGGCTGGTGTTGGCCGTGCCGAACGGATCGCCCTTGTACCAGTAGTTCCCGTGGAGGTAGGTGCCGCTCCTCGTCAGCCGCATCGCGTGCGGGACGTCAGGGATGTTGTACTCATTGCCCAGGCCGACGGTCTGGGAGTTCATGTGGGTGACGTTCTCCTTGGACATGATGACCATGGTTCCGCCCCAGGAGGGGTACTGCTCGTCGCCGAGGGTGGCGGGCACGGTGGTGGACTTGCCGTCCCGCTTGATCGTCATCAGGTGCGTGGCGGCGTCCGCGGTGGAGACCTGGGAGCGGCCGATGGTGAACGGTTCGTCCTTGTCGATGTCGCCCCAGACGCCGGGGGCGACTTCGACGTTCTTCAGCCGGTAGTGGATGGTGACCTTGGTGTTCGGCTTCCAGTACTCCGCCGGGCGGAAGTCGATCCGGTTGTCGCCGAACCAGTGGCCCTTCACCTCGGTGCCGTTGTCCGTCTCGAAGGTGATGCCCTTGGCGACGGCGTCCTTGTTCACGATCTTGCTGCTGAAGTCCACCTTGACGATCATGCCCACGCCGTAGGTCTGGCCGTCGGCGATGTTGTCGTTGGTGGACACCTGCTTGCCGGGCGAGACGGTGGTGAAGGCACTGGTGGCCGCGGAGACCAGACCGTCGGCGTCCTTCGCCTGGGCGTTGACCGTGTACGTCGTGCCGGGGGCGAGCGCGGCGGCGGGCTTCCAGCCGGTGCCGTCCGGGGTGATCGAGCCCTGGACGGGCTTGCCGTCCTTGTCGGTCACGTCGACGGCGGTGAGCTTGCCGTGGGAGACGGACACCTGGAGCGCGGTCGGTGCCACTCCCTGGGCCCCGTCCTTCGGCTCCATGTCCAGCACCGCGGTCGACGTCCTCGGCGTCGTCGGGGCAGCCGCCGCGGCCGCCCCGCCGGGGGTGCCGGAGGCGGCGGCGTCAGTGCCCTTGCCCTGGCCGTCGCCGCAGGCCGCGGACATCAGCAGGACCCCGCCCATCGCCAGTGCCACCGCACCGCGGTGGAATCGGTCGTTGGTGCGTATCGCGGCCCGGGCCGCTCGAACAGTGCTCACAGTTGCTCCCTCTCGGTGTTCGACGTCAGCTTGTGCGCCCGTTCGTCCCAGCCGCAACGGTGGGCCGGCGATCAGGGACGCGGGGACGCCTTTACCCGGTTTGAGCTGGGAGGACGTAACCTTCCTGGGACGCGCTCGCGGGGCGCTGGGACGGCACGGCCGGTGCCGGCGGCGGTCTCGGGGGAACCGTGGGACGGTCTGCGGCGTGCTTGTCTGCCGGAGCTCACGTCGGCCCGCGTCCCGGTGATCCGGCTGTCGGCGACGACCGGAGCCGGGGGCGCGATCACCGGGAGGTTCACGCGCGGGTGGAGGATCAGTGTCAGAGGGGATCGGGGAGTTGAGGGAGTCGGACGAGGTTGCGCGGCTGCTTCAGGAGCTGAAGAGCCGGTCGGGGCTCAGTTACGGCGCGCTGGCGAAGCGGCTGCACGTGAGCACGTCGGCCCTGCACCGCTACTGCAACGGCGATGTGATGCCGGTGGAGTTCGCCCCGCTGGAGCGCCTCGCGCGGCTGTGCCGGGCGACACCGGAGGAGCGCACCGAGCTCTATCGGCTGTGGGTCACCGCCCACGCGGCACGGGGGAACCGGCAGGCGTCCGCACCCGCCCCCGCGGCGAAGGCTCCGTCAGCGGCTGCGCTGACTGCGACGGCTGCGGTGGCTGCGACGGCTGAGGGGGGTTCTGCGGCTCCCGGGCCTGCGGCACCGGAGACCCCTGCGGAACCGGAACCGGAGGCGGAAGCGGCGCCGGAACCGGAGGCGGTACCGGAACCGCGACCGGCCGCGGGAGGCGCCGCGGAGGACGGGACGGCCGCCCCGACGCGCACCCCCGCCGTTCCGCCGCAGCGGCGAGTGCGCCGGGGTGTACTCGCCGCCGTGACGGCTGCCGCGGTGCTCGCCACCATCGGGGCCGTCGCCACCGGTCTCAAGAGCCACACGGGCGGTGACCCCGCCTCGGCTCCCGCCCCGGCGGCGCACGCCGGGCCGTCCGCCGGGCCGTCCGCCGGGCCGTCCGCCGGGCCGTCCGCCGGATCGTCGGCCCCGCTCCCGACCCCCGGCGCCACGCCGGTCGCCGCCGGCGCGACCCCGTCGGGGCCGACCGGCGCCGCCGACCAGAGTGCGAGTGCCCCGATCACCGTCGCGGTCCGCCCGTCCCGCTGGGACGCCGAGTGCAACCGGTACCTCGTCGACCGCCCGCCGTCGCAAGTCCCCCGGCCGCCTGCGGTGGTGGACGTCCCCGCCTGGGTCTCCAAGGTCGGGGCGGTCCCCGGCCACTACCAGTCCATCGAGCTCACGGTGCAGGGCACCGGCAGCGAGACCGTGGTGCTGACCGCGCTCAACGTCCGCATCGCCCGGATCGCGGCCCCGCTGGCCTGGAACGCCTACTCCATGGCCGACGGCTGCGGCGGCGGAGTCGGCGTCCACTCGTTCGACCTCGACCTGGACGCGGCCCGCCCCCGTCCGGTCGTGAGCGAGGGCAGAACCGGCCTGCCGGTCAAGGTGAGCGAGCGGGACCCGGAGGTCATCGAGGTCAGTGCCGAGACCACCTCCCACGACGTCAGCTGGTACCTGGAACTGGAGTGGTCCAGCGGCAACCGCAAGGGCACGCTGCCCATCGGCCTCGGCGACGGCACGCCGTTCCGCACCAGCGCGGTCAAGGGTCGGCCGCTGTACAGCTACCCGATCGGCGGGAAGGCCTGGGAGCCGAGCCCCTTCCAGAAGTGACGACCGCGCGGGGACCGATGCTTTTCGACGTGCGCCGGTCGATATCGCGGACAGGCGCAGTCGGGCGCCGACGCCGCAACTGCCCGCCCGGGTCGCTTCAGTCGCTCGGTCCCTCCCGGCTGCCCTGCGTTCCCAGGGCCCGGGTGCGGGCGCAGCCGGTCAGCGGCGGCTGCTCAGCGGTTCACCGCCCGCATCCCGTTCTCGTCGTAGCGTTCGCCCGCCGCCCGGGGCAGCTCGGCGTCGATGCGGGCCAGGTCCTCGTCGGTCAGCTCGACGTCGACGGCGCCCGCGTTCTGCTCCAGGTAGGTGCGGCGCTTGGTGCCCGGGATCGGGACGAGGTCCTCACCGCGGGCCAGGACCCAGGCGATGGCCAGCTGGGCGGGGGTGATGTCCTTTTCCGCGGCGATCTCCTTCACCTTGTCGGCGAGCCGGAGGTTGGCCGCCAGGTTGGCCTCGGTGAAGCGCGGGTTGCTGCGGCGGAAGTCGTCCCGGTCGAGCTCGTCGGGGGAGCTGAAGCGGCCCGCGAGGAAACCGCGGCCGAGCGGGGAGTACGGCACGAAGCCGATTCCGAGTTCCCGGCAGGTGGGGAGCACCTCGGCTTCCACGTCCCGGGTCCAGAGCGAGTACTCGGTCTGGACGGCGGTGACCGGGTGGACGGCGTGGGCGCGGCGGATGGTCTCCGCGCTCGCTTCGCTCAGCCCGATGTGGCGCACCTTTCCCTCGGCGACCAGTTCGCCGAGCGCGCCGACGGTCTCCTCGATGGGCACGGCCGGGTCGACCCGGTGCTGGTAGTACAGGTCGATGCGGTCGGTCCCGAGCCGCGCGAGCGAACCGTGGACGGAACTGCGGACGTGCTCGGCGGAGCCGTCCTGGCGGCCCACCGTCGACATGTCGCCCGGAACGGCGCCGTCCATCCGGTAGTTGAACTTCGTGGCGATCACGTACTCGTCACGGTGTCCCCGGATGGCCTCGCCGACCAGGGACTCGTTGGTGAGCGGTCCGTAGACCTGCGCCGTGTCGAGGAAGGTGATGCCGAGATCCAGGGCGCGCCGGATGGTCGCGGTGGCCTCGTCCTGGTCGGCCGTGCCGTAGAAGGCGGACATCCCCATGCAGCCGAGGCCGATGGCCGACACCTGGAGGTCCCGCAGACTGCGCTGTTGCATGTGACGTGCCAGCCCTTCGTCTCGTCTTCCCGTAGCCCGGCGCCCCTCCGGCGCCCCGGTCCGACCGGGCGGGCGGGCCTCGTGTCCTCGGAGAGGACCTTACGGTGCCGGTGCCGTCCGGTGACGGACCGGCACCCCCTGACGCAGTCGCAGTCGCCGTCGCCGCCGGTCGGGTCGCGGAACGGGGGGAGGTCGGAGTGTGGCCCACTGTCGGCGGCGGCTGGAATGCTGTGTGCGTACGTACACTCCCGTGGAGATCGGAGCCCGAGAATGCTGCCCGCCATTGCCGACCGCGACGAGTTCGCCGCACTGGTCATCAGAACCGACTTCGGTGACGACGAGGCCTGGCAGGCCGTGCTGGTGGAGCTCTCGAAGCCGTGGGAGTTCGACGGTAGTGACGATGTCGATCCCTACCTCCACATCCTGGACGATCCGGCCTGGTCGGGAGCGACGCCCGATGACGTGGTCGCCGCACTCTCCGGCGACCGGGAACTGAGCATCGTGTACCTGGCAGACCGCGTCACGATGAAGGACCACGAGCACACCTTGCTGGCGGTGTCCGTGCCGACCCGGGAGGAGTACGCGAGCGACGAGGAGTTCGAGGCACACGGCGGAGCCGTTCGGACCGTACCCGCTGGTATCGGCGACATCCACGCGAACCTGTCGATCGCCAATCTGGATTTCGCGGACGTCGTCGAAGCCGCGCGGATCGACCCCGCCGGTATCTTCCGGTCCTTTTGAGAACTCGCCACGTGAGCCGGTCGAACGCGCTGGGCGCGGACTCCTTCGCCGCGGCGTACGAAGAAGGCCGGGGGCTGGACCGTGTGACGGCCGCGACCGAGGTCGACCCCGCCTCGATGTCCGGAGCCAACGGACGCACTGATCGAAGCCCGGCGGCCGAGCGGCGCGCGGGCCGGGGCAGGTCGCCGTGCTTGTCGGAGTCGGTCGACCTCGTGGGCGGTCCTGTCGGCGGCGGACCGTATCGTTGGCGGAGATCACCATCCGAACGCACGCGGGGGCACACATGACCGTTCACCGGCCGGGGCTGCCGGAGGACCTTCCGCCGGCCGAGGAGCTGTGGGCACGCTGGGCGCTGCTCGCCGCCCTTGAGGCGACCACCGAGGACGAGGAGCGCCCGCCGCGCTACCGGACCGGCCGGTGGATCGATGACGAGGGTCTGCACTGGGACGACTGCGGTTGCACCTGGTGGGTCATGTCCAAGGGGGGCGAGGGCCGGTTCGTGCTCTACGGCGAGGACGAGGCGAGCGACGTCAAGTGGTACGAGCCGGCGATCGACGTGCTGGCGGGCGGCCCGGACTGGCTGCCCTACGAGGCACTGCGGGACCGGCTCGCAGGGCACGAGATCGGCTGCGTCTACTGGTACGAGAACGGCGCCTGGGCCCGGGCGCCGTACCCGGACGGCCTTGACGACGACGGCCTGGACTGCGGTATGAGCTCCTTCATCGACCGAAGCGAGGTGCTGGGCGATCTGACGAACCACCTGGACGACACGGTCGACGGGCAGAGCGCGGACAGCCTCCTGGCCGACGCGGAGGCGTACCGGCTGGAACCGCAGAGGCTGCTGGAACGCCTGGGGCAGACCAACGGCAACGACGACCCGCTGGACCGGCCGGCCATCGTCCGGGCGCTGGCCCGCGCGGGCCTGACAGGGGAGTTCGCGGCGAGCGACACCGTCTGAGCCGCCTGATGCGTCCCCAGGCCGGAGCGGGATGCGGCCGGAGCCCGGTCAGAAGTCCAGGACCTCGCGGTCGAGCGGATACTGCGCACGGTGGAGGCCTTCGTACGGCGAGGGCGTGATCGGCAGGACGCCGGTCGGCTGCAGGCCCAGGTTGTCGTCCCAGATCCGGGGTTCGACCTGTCCGAGGACGCGGAACCGCTGGAAGGTGAACGGCGGGCTGTCGGTCGGGAAGAACTCGGCTGTGGTCGTCACCTGGAAGTGCAGGTGCGGCGTGGTGGAGTTGCCGCTGTTGCCGATCAGCCCGAGGACCTGGCCGGGTTCGACGCAGTCGCCCTCCCGGACGCCGAGCGAGCCGGCTTGCAGGTGGGCGTAGAGCAGATAGCGGCCCGGCGCGACCTCCACGGTGACGTGGTTGCCGACGGTGTCCTCGATCGGCGGGACGGGCGGCGTGACGGGCGGCGGGTTGTCCGGGATTCCGTCCTGGACCTCCACCACCCGGCCGCCGGCCGCCGCCACGACCGGCTGACGGTAGCTCAGGTAGCTGGTGAGCTGGGCAGGGTCGCCTTCCCAGGCCTGCCCCTGCTCGCCGACCCGGTACCAGTCGATCGCGAAGCGCTGCGGCACGCCGAAGCGGCCGTTGATCGGGGCGAGGCCGCGCCGGTGGTGGGTGTTGCCGCAGCACGACTCGCTGGCGTACCAGGTGCCGGGCAGGACCGGCGGGTTCAGGTTCAACGGCGCGGTGCGGGCGATCGGGGTGGCCTGCACAGTCTCCTCGAACGCGGAGGGGCCGGAGGCGGTCAGGATGGCACCCGAGAGATGGTGTTCGAGGACGTCGGGCGCCGGCTGACCGCGGTCGAGGGTCAGGTCGAGCCAGATGATCCACTGCTGGGATCCCTGGATGACGGTCGGCGTCGGCGCGGGCGGCGGTGGGGTGTACCCGTCCGCACCCGGCAGGGGGTCGCCCACCGGATTGGCGGCCTCGCTCAGCGCCTGCCCGCTCAGCGAGCCGATGACCTGGTGGGTCCGGGCGTCTCGGACCTCGACACGGTCGAGCCGCATCGGCGTGCTGCCGGACAGTGCGCTCGTGGTCAGCAGTTCGTACGAGAGATGCGTCCTGCCGTCCGTGGCGTCGAACGGCGTCGGTTCGGTCAGCACCGCCGCCGTCAACGGCGTGAAATGCGTGCCGGGTGCCAGGGCGGCCGCGCCGGTCCCGTATCCGGGTCCCGCTGAGGCCGCCAGCACGGCGGCCGTGAGCACGGCAGCGGCGAGCCCGCGCAGGAGAGGGCTGCGGCTGGTGCGGTCGCGAGGGTCGCGCTCTGCCATGGTGCTCTTTCATCCGTCGGGTCCGGGTCCGTGAAGGACGCCGGCACGCCCCGCGGCGAGACGCAGGCCCATGTAACCCGCCGGCGCGCCGCTTCGGGCGGAGGCCGCCGAAGCCAGGTGCCGAACTGCACCCGTCCAGCCGCATCGACCGCCGAGTCTTTGCCTCCATGGCTCGCAGGAAGGGGAACGGGTGCAGGGGGCGGGCAGCCGGGGCGAGGCCATCGCGGCGGCGCGGACGGCGGGCCTCGGGTACTCGTGGCGGAGCGAGGTCGGGGGAGGGGACGGTCACGGACGCTGGGACGGTTCGAAGCGTCCCCGCCATCGTCCGTCCGGCGTTCACGATCGGTACGCGGCGTCGTGGTATCTGCGCAGCCGGGGGCCACGGATCGCGGGCAGCCGGACCAGGGTGGCGCTGAAGGCGCCGTTGTGGGGTTCCAGGGGGTACCAGGGACGCGGCGGCAGCGGGTAGTCGTCACGCAGGACACCCGCCGGGAGCACCCCGGTGGCGGGCGTCGGCGAGGTCTCCTCCGCGGGACTGGCGAGGTACGCCCAGACTCCGCTGTCCAGCGGCACCACCGTCGCATCGCCGCCGGGTGGGCGCCACGGCTCACCCGTGTCGGGGTGACGGGGGACAAGGAGGACGTCGGGGCGGGGCCGGGGCTCGGGGATGCCCGGGCCGGCCAACCCCACCGACCGGGGGTCGGGCCCGGGCGGGAGGTAACGGGCGGCGGCGTGGCCGAGCAACTCGGCGACGGGGCCGGCGGGGAGTGCCACCGGGTGGTTCTCGGTCGCCGCCACCCTCGCTCGCGGCTGAGGATCCATCGGATTTCGGAGCGGCTCCAGGGCTTCCGGGGTGCGCGTCATCCCCGGGTTGATGACGGGTCGGCCCGGCCCCGGGGCGACGAACGCCCCATGCCCGGAGCACCCGGTGGCTACTTCGAGGCCTTGTCGCCGGCTGGTGCATCCTGGGCGGCCGGCGAACTCACGCGACCGCTGTCGGTAGGTGATGCGAGACTCGGTCCCATGAAGCCCAATGACCCCAAAGACGACCTGCACCGCTACCTCAAAGCAGCCCGCGCAGCCCTCGTCTGGAAGCTGGACGGACTGTCCGAGTACGACATCCGCCGCCCCCTGACGCCGACCGGCACCAACCTCCTCGGCCTCGTCAAGCACCTCGCCAGCGTCGAACTCGGGTACTTCGGTCCGACCTTCGGCCGCCCGCACAACGAATCCCTCCCCTGGCACGAGGAGGGCGCCGAGCCCAACGCGGACATGTGGGCGCCCGCCGACGAGTCGCGCGAGGATGTTCTCAGCCTCTACCACCGCGCCTGGGCGCACGCGGACGCGACGATCGAGGCGCTACCGCTCGACGCGATGGGCCACGTCGCGTGGTGGGGCGACAGCGGAGACGTGACGCTTCAGCGGATCATGCTGCACATGACGGCCGAGACGAACCGGCACGCCGGCCACGCCGACATCGTCCGCGAGCTGATCGACGGCAAGGTCGGTATACGGGAGGACAACAGCAACATGGATGGCGGCGACGAGGCGTGGTACCAGGGTCACTGGAACCGACTGGAGGCGTCCGCCAAGGAGGCTCAGGCCAAGCAGCGCTGAGGTCGTTCGGGGAGGTGTCTGCCTTGGCAGCCCGTGTTGTCGCCTGCTTGCCCTCCCCGCTCCCCTCACGCAAGGATGGCGTCGGTTCCGGACGTTGATGACGCAAGGAGCTGTGTCATGACGGCGTCGTCCTTGGCTGTTGTCGAGCGAAGCGGCACGTGACGCGCACGACGAGCCTGCCGGTTGCGTCCAGGCGGAGGCGGCGCCCGTCATTGGTCAGCGCGGGGCCAGACGAGCGGGGGTAGTGACGCCGCTCCCAGGATCAGCTGTGCAGAGCCGTCCAGGCTGCTATCTGGACCGATGAGCACTTCACCGAGTCCGGGGAGGACGTCGTGAGGGATGAACCACCTTTGCATCTCGTTCGGCCCGAACTCCTGCGTGATCCCCCCGCGCAGGGGCCCGGAGGAACAGTCCTTACGGGCGCGCAGCGCGGTCCAGCACCAGCCCCGTCCGCGCGCCCGGCCGCAGCCAGACGAGCCACGTGAGCGCCGAGCACGCCAGGTACGCCGCCAGGAAGCCGAGGTACGCGGCGTCCCCGTTGTGGCTGGCCTGGAACGACTGCCGGAAGGCGAGGTTGACGATCACCCCGCCGAACGCCCCGATCGCGCCCGCGAGCCCGATGAGCGCGGCTGAGCGCCGCCGTGCGTCGGCCTCCGCCGTCGCCGGGTCGGCGCCCGCTGCGACGGCGGCCCGGGCCCGGCCCTGGTAGTGCGCGGGGATCATTTTGTACGTCGAGCCGTTGCCGATCCCGCTGAGCACGAACAGCGCGACGAACCCGCCCAGGAACAGCGGCAGCGAACCCGCCCGGGAGGCGGCGAGCACGACGGCCGTCCCGGCGCCCATGGCCGCGAACGTCGCGAGCGTGACGCGCGCGCCGCCCCAGCGGTCGGCGAGCCGTCCGCCGACGGGCCGCAGGAGCGAGCCGAGCAGCGGCCCGAGGAAGGTGAGCGCGGCGGCCTTGACCGGGGTGTCGAAGCGGTCGTGGAACTGCACCTGGAGCACCTGCCCGAAGGCGAAGCCGAACCCGATGAACGAGCCGAACGTGCCGATGTACAGCGCCGACACGGCCCAGCCGTACGGGTCCCGGGCCACCTCCCTGAGCGCCCGTCCCTCGCCGGTCGAGGAAACCGCCAGGTTGTCCATCTTCCACCAGGCCCCCGCCGCCGCGAGCACGATCAGCGGCAGGTAGACCAGCGGCAGCAGCCGCGGGTGGGCCACGCCCGCCGTGGCGAGGACGAGCAGCCCGAGCAGTTGCACGGCCGGCACTCCGAGGTTGCCGCCGCCCGCGTTGATGCCGAGCGCCCAGCCCTTGAGCCGGTGCGGGTAGAAGGCGTTGATGTTGGCCATGGACGAGGCGAAGTTGCCGCCGCCGACACCGGCCACGCAGGCCACCGCGAGCAGCGTCCCGTACGAGACGCCGGGCCGCAGGACGAGGGCAGCGAGCACGGTCGGCGCGAGCAGCAGCAGGGCGCTGATCACCGTCCAGTTCCGCCCGCCGAACCGCCCGACGGCGAAGGTGTACGGCAGGCGCAGCAGCGCGCCGAGCGCGGTGGGGAGCGCGGTGAGCGTGAACTTGCCCGCCGTGTCGATGTGGTACTGGGGCCCGAGGAAGAGCACGAGCACCGACCACAGGCTCCACACCGAGAAGCCGATGTGCTCGGAGAGGACGGAGAAGACGAGGTTGCGCCGGGCGATCCGGGCGCCGGAGCGCTGCCAGAACTCCTCGTCCTCCGGGTCCCAGGCGCGCAGTTCGGCCGGTCTGGCGTCGACGGCGGTGGTCACTGCGCACCCCCGGACACCCGGACCGGCCAGATCTTCAGGACTGCCGGGCTACCGTCGGGGGCGGTGTCCTCGTCGAGGCAGCGGCCGTCGGTGAGGTCGAAGACGTGCTTGTACATCGGCGAGGCGAGGGTCGGGCGGTCGCCGCGGCTGCCGAGCAGGCCGCGGGAGAGCACCTGGGCGCCGCTGAACGGGTCGAGGTTGTCGACGGCGTACAGCGTCCCGGTGCGGTCGACGAACAGCGCGACCTGGTGCGCGTCGCCGATCAGCGCGGCGACGCCGCGGCCGGGCTGCAGGTCGTCGAGGGTGCAGACGGCGTGCCAGCGGGTGCCGTCGTGGATCTGAACGGTCACGGGGTGAGCACCTCCAGTCGGGCTCCGGCGACGAGCACCGGAGCGTTGAGGGCGTTGAGGCCGGTGAGGGCGGTGAGGGACTGTCCGTCCTCGCCCGGGCGGGCGGGGCGGATCTGGCCGCGTTCGGGGACGAAGGTCACGGCCGGGTCGGGGGTTCCGGGGGCGTTGACGAAGGAGGAGAAGCGCCGCATCCGGTCGGGGTCGGCCAGGGTCTCGGCCCATTCGTCCTGGTAGCCGCTGATGTGACGGACCATCAGTTCATCGAGCTCGGCGGCGATGCCGAGCGAGTCGTCGAGGACGACGGCCCGCAGGTGGTCGAGGCCGCCCTCCAGGCGCTCCAGCCAGACCGAGGTGCGTTCGAGGCGGTCGGCGGTGCGGATGTAGAACATCAGGAAGCGGTCGATGGTGCGGATGAGTGTCTCGCGGTCGAGGTCGGCGGCGAGCAGGTCGGCGTGCCGGGGCGTCATGCCGCCGTTGCCGCCGACGTAGAGGTTCCAGCCGGCCGAGGTGGCGATGATGCCGAAGTCCTTGCTCTGCGCCTCGGCGCACTCGCGGGCGCAGCCGGAAACGGCGGCCTTGAGCTTGTGCGGGGAGCGCAACCCCCGGTAGCGGAGCTCCAGTTCGATGGCGAGGGTGGTGGAGTCCTGGACGCCGAAGCGGCACCAGGTCTCGCCGACGCAGGACTTCACGGTGCGCAGCGACTTGCCGTAGGCGTGCCCGGACTCGAAGCCGGCGTCGACCAGCTTGCGCCAGATCACCGGGAGCTGGTCGACGGTGGCGCCGAACATGTCGATCCGCTGGCCGCCGGTGAGCTTGGTGTAGAGGCCGTGGTCGCGGGCGATCTCGCCGATCGCGATGAGGCCCTCGGGGGTGATCTCGCCGCCGGGCACGCGCGGGACGACCGAATAGGAGCCGTTGCGCTGGAGGTTGGCGAGGAAGTGGTCGTTGGAGTCCTGGAGGGCGCCCTGTTCGCCGTCGAGGATGTGGCCGTTGCCAAGGCTGGCCAGGATGGAGGCTACGGTGGGCTTGCAGACCTCGCAGCCCTCGCCGCTGCCGTGCCGGTCGAGCAGGTCTGAGAAGGCGGTGATGCCGGTGACGCGGACGATCTCGTACAGCTCGGCGCGGGTGTGGGCGAAGTGCTCGCACAGGCCCTTGTCGGTGCTGACGCCGGCCGCCTCCAGCTCATCGGTGACGACGGTGCCGAGCAGCTTGATGCAGCTGCCGCAGCCGGTGCCGGCCCGGGTGCACTTCTTGACGGCGGCGACGCTGTCGCAGCCCTGGTCGCGGACGGCGGCGCGGACGGCGCCCTGGGTGACGTTGTGGCAGGAGCAGAGCACGGCGTCGTCGGGCAGTGCGACCGGCCCGGCGTTCGCGAACCCGGCGGGCAGCACGAGCTGTTCGGCCGGGACGGTGAGCGGCTTCCCGGCCACCGCGAGCGGGCGCAGCGTGCCGTAGGCGTCGGTGTCGCCGACCAGGACGCCGCCGAGCAGGGCGCCGTCCTGCCCGATGACGAGCTTGCGGTAGACGCCGCCGCGGCTGTCGCTGTAGAGCACGTCGAGCGCACCCTCGGCGGTGCCGTGCGGGTCGCCGAAGCTGGCCACGTCGACGCCGAGGAGCTTGAGCTTGGTGGAGGTGTCGGCGCCGGTGAAGCCCTCTCCCGGCAGCTCCGCGAGGGTGCGGGCGGCGGTCTCGGCCATCTGGTAGCCGGGGGCGACGAGGCCGTAGACGCGGCCGTCGGCGGCCTGGGCGCACTCGCCGATGGCGAGGATCGCCGGGTCGGCGGTGCGGCAGTGCTCGTCGACGACGACGCCGCCGCGGGCGCCGACCGGCAGGTCGCAGTCGCGGGCGAGCTGGTCGCGGGCGCGCACGCCGGCCGAGAACACCACGAGGTCGGCGGCGAATTCGCGACCGTCGGAGAGCGCGAGCCCGGTGACCCGGCCGTCCTCGCCGGTGACGACACCGCTCGCGCCGGCGCTGGTGTGCACCGTCACGCCGAGGTCCTCGATCTTGCGGCGGAGCACGGCGCCGCCGCCGTCGTCGACCTGGACGGCCATCAGGCGGGACGCGAACTCGACGACGTGGGTGGTGAGTCCGCCCGCCCGCAGCGCTCCGGCGGCCTCCAGGCCGAGCAGCCCGCCGCCGACGACGACGCCGGTGCGGGCCGTTTTGGCGGCCGCGCGTATGGCGTCCACGTCCTCGATGGTGCGGTAGACGTGGCAGCCGGGGGCGTCCTTGCCGGGCACCGGCGGGACGAACGGGACCGAGCCGGTGGCCAGCACGAGTGCGTCGTAGTGGAGTTCGGAACCGGACCGGGTGGTGACGGTCCGCCCGGCCCGGTCGATCGTGGTGACCGGGTCGCCGAGGCGCAGGTCGATGCCGTGCTCGGCGAGGAAGCCGGGCGGGCACAGCGAGAGGTCCTCGGCGGTGCTGCCGTCGAACAGCGCGCTCAGGTGGACCCGGTCGTACGCGGGCCGGGGCTCCTCGGCGAGCACGGTGACCCGCCAGCCGGCCGCGGCGGGCTGCGCGGTGAAGGCCTCCAGGAAGCGCTGGCCGACCATGCCGTGGCCGACCAGGACGAGGTCGCGGACAGTGCCGTTCGCGCTGCGGTGGTCTGTGGTCATCGCGGTACTCCTCGGGTGAGCAGGTGCAGGGGGTGGCCGCCGAGCGGTCCGTCGCTCTCGAAGGCGCCGGCCAGCGCGTCCACGGTGGCCAGGTCGCCGAGCAGGATCGCGCCGACCAGGCGGTCGCCGCGCAGGACGAGCTTCTTGTAGCTGCCGCGGGTCGCGTCGGCGATCCGCAGGACGTCGAGGCCGGGGTCGAGGGTCTCGTCGACGGCGCCGAAGGCCGCGTACTCCAGGTCGCCGGTGCTGAGCCGGGCACGCGGGAGGCTGCCGGTGTAGCGGGCGTCCGGGTCGGCGCCGGACAGCCGCCGGGCGAGCTCGTCGGCCTGCTCCCAGGCGGGGCCGGCCAGGCCGTGGACGGTGCCGCGGTGCTCGGCGCAGTCGCCGATCGCGGACACGTGCGGGGCGGCGGTGGCGAGCCGGTCGTCCACCAGGATCCCGGTGCCGACGGGCAGCCCGGCGCCGTACGCGAGGGCGGTGCGGGGGCGGGTGCCACAGGCGAGCACGACCAGGTCGCAGTCGAGCCGGTAGCCGTTGGCCAGTTCCACCGCGCCGACCTTCTCCCCGCCGTGGACGGCGCGGGCGCGGTTGCGGGCGTAGGTGTCGACGCCGAGCGCGAGCAGGCGCTCCCGCAGCACCTCGGCCGCCTCCTGGTCGAGTTGACGCTCGATCAGATATGGTCCCTGGTGGACGATTTCGGTGCGGACACCGAGCGCGGACAGCGCCCGCGCGGCGCTCACGCCGAGCACCCCGCCACCGATCACGACCGCGCGCTTCGCGGTGACGGCCTCCTCGGCGAGCCGACCGCAGTCCTCCAGCGTGCGCAGGGTGTGCACGCCCTCGGCGAGGCCCAGCCCGTCGGGGCGGCGCAGCCCGCGCACGGGCGGCAGCACCGGGTTGGAGCCGGTCGCGAGGACGAGCTCGTCCCACGGCTCGGCCGTGCCGTCGGCCAGGGTCAGCGTGCGGGCGGCCGGGTCGAGGGCCACCACCTCACAGCCGGGCCGTGCTTCGGCGCCGCCGAGTGGCAGCGCGATCGACTCGGCGTCGTAGCGCCCGGTCAGGACGTCGGCGAGCAGCACCCGGTTGTAGGGCGCGCGCGGCTCGGCGCCGTAAACGGTGACGGTGCCCGGCCCGCCGAGCGCGCCGTAGCGCTCGGCGAAGCGGGCGCCGGCCATTCCGCCGCCGACGACGGCGATCCTCGGGGTCACGGGGGTCACGGGGCCACCTCCTGCTCGACGCGTTCCACCCGGACGGCGCACAGCTTGAACTCCGGCATTCGGGACACCGGGTCGAGCGCCGGGTTGGTCAGGCTGTTCGCCCGGCCCGCGCCCGGCCAGTGGAAGGGCATGAACACGGTGTCCGCCCGGATCGCGTCGGTGATCCGCGCCGGGGCCACCGCCCGTCCGCGCCGGCTCGTCACCGCCACCGGCTCCCCGTCGGCCACCCCGAGCCGCTCGGCGAGCCGCGGGTGCAGCTCGACGAACGGGCCGGGCGCGGCCTTGGTGAGCTCGGCCACCCGCCGGGTCTGCGCGCCGCTCTGGTACTGGGCGAGCACCCGGCCGGTGGTCAGGTACAGCGGGTACTCCTCGTCCGGCTCCTCGCCGGCCGGGCGGTGGGTGACGGCCACGAAGCGGGCCCGTCCGTCCGGCGTCGCGTACCGGTCGAGGAAGAGCCGCCTGGTGCCCGGGTGGTCCTCGGCCGGGCAGGGCCAGAACACGCCGTCCTCCGCCGCGATCCGCCGGTAGCTGATGCCCGCGTAGTCGGCGTCGCCGCCGGCCGAGGCGCGGCGCAGCTCGTCGAAGGCCTCCTCGGCCTCCGTCGGGAAGCCGGTCGCGACGCCCAGGCGGGCGGCGAGTTCGCGCAGCACCCACAGTTCGCTGCGGACGCCCTCCGGCGGGTCGAACGCGCGGCGGCGCAGGATGACCCGGCCCTCCAGGTTCGTGGTGGTGCCGTCCTCCTCCGCCCACTGCGTCACGGGCAGGACGACGTCCGCGAGGCGCGCCGTCTCGGACAGCACCAGGTCGGCGACGACCAGCAGGTCCAGCGCGCGCAGCCGCTCGGTGACATGCCCGGCGTTCGGCGCGGACACCGCCGGGTTGGAGCCGGCCAGCAGCAGCGCCCGGACGCCGTCCGGCCGGCCGAGGCCGTCCAGCAGCTCGTACGCCGACTTGCCCGGGCCGGGGATGCTCCCGGCCGGCACGCCCCACACCCCGGCGACGTGCGCGCGAGCGGCCGGGTCCTCGATCCAGCGGTAGCCGGGCAGTTGGTCGGCCTTCTGGCCGTGCTCGCGCCCGCCCTGCCCGTTGCCCTGGCCGGTCAGGCAGCCGTAGCCGCTGAACGGGCGGCCGGAGTGGCCGGTCGCCAGGCACAGGTTGATCCACGCGCCGACGGTGTCGGTGCCCTTGCTCTGCTGCTCCGGACCGCGCGCGGTGAGCACCATGCCGGTGGCCGCGGTTGCGAACAGCCGGGCGGCCTCGCGCAGTTGGTGGGCGGGCACGCCGGTGATCCGCTCGACCCGGTCCGGCCAGTGCGCCATCGCGGCCTCGCGGGCCGCCTCGAAGCCGGTCGTCCGCTCGGCGACGAAGCCCTTGTCCACCAGGCCGTCGGCGATCACCAGGTGCAGCAGGCCCAGCGCGAGCGCCAGGTCTCCGCCGGGGCGGGGCTGGAGGTGCAGGTCGGCGAGCTCGGCGGTGCGGGTGCGGCGCGGGTCGACGACGATCAACGTGCCGCCGTTCTCACGCAGTTCGCGGAAGTAGCGCACGGCCGGCGGCATCGTCTCGGCCGGGTTGCCGCCGACCAGGATCAGGCAGCCGGTGTGCGGGATGTCCTCCAGCGGGAACGGCAGGCCCCGGTCCAGGCCGAAGGCCCTGCGGTGCGCGGCCGCCGCCGAGGACATGCAGAACCGGCCGTTGTAGTCGATGTTCGCGGTGCGCAGCACCACCCGGGCGAACTTGCCCAGCAGGTACGCCTTCTCGTTCGTCAGCCCGCCCCCGCCGAACACTCCCACCGCGTCCGGACCGTGCTCCTCCCTCGTGCGGGTGAGCCCGTCCGCCACGCGGTCCAGCGCCTCCGGCCAGGAGGCGGAACGCAGCGGCCCGCCGGGCCGGTCGCGCAGCAGCGGGCCGGTCAGGCGGACGTCCCGGGCGAGCACGGCCGCCGCCGAACGGCCCTTGCCGCACAGCGCGCCCCGGTTCACCGGGAACTCCGGCCGCTCCAGCACCTCGGGCGCGACGTCGACACCGCCCAGCCGCATGCCGCACTGCAGCGAGCAGTACGGGCAGTGGGTGTCGGTGGTCGGCGGCGGGGCCGACGGGCGGGTGAGGTTCATGCCGAGGAATGTCCGCCTCCGCTGTTTCGCGACCGCGTCACCCGTGTTGCGCGCGCGGTACACCTCACTCACGGCCTTCGGGCCCCAGGGTGCGCAGTAGGGGACACCAGCCGTAACCGGAGCATCCGTTTCGGTCACCTGGAGGTGACGGGCGGGCAACGCCCCCGTAACGTGCGCGCCGCACGCTGACCTGCATGGCAACCCCCACCACCCAGCCCGGTCCCCTCACCGGCTTCACCATCGGGGTCACCGCGGCGCGCCGCCGCGAGGAGCTCGTCGCCCTCCTCAGCCGGCGCGGCGCCCAGGTGGTCGAGGCGCCCGTGCTGCGCATCCTGCCGCTCGCCGACGACCTCGCCCTGCGCGAGGCCACCGAACGGTGCCTGGCCGCCCCGCTCGACTACGTGGTCGCCACCACGGGCGTCGGCTGGCGCGGCTGGATGAGCGCCGCCGAAGGGTGGGGCCGCGGTGCCGCCCTCGCCGAGGCCTGCCGGGGTTCGGTCGTGCTCAGCCGGGGCCCCAAGGCCACCGGCGCGGTACGGGCCAGCGGCCTCGGCGAGGGCTTCTCCCCCGGCACCGAAGCCACCGACGAACTCCTCACCTGGCTGCTCGCCCGCCCCCTCGACGGCTGCCGGATCGCCGTCCAGGAACACGGCGTACGGCTCGACGCCTTCGCGGCGGCCCTGCGCGAGCGCGGCGCCGAGGTGATCTCCGTCCCTGTCTACCGCTGGGCCCCGCCGGACGACATGGCCCCGGTACGGCGGCTGGTCGAGCAGACCGTCCGACGCCAGGTGCACGCGCTCACCTTCACCAGCGCGCCCGCCGTCGCCGCCTTCCTCGCCACGGCGGAGGCCGAGGGCCTGCGCTCGCAGGTACTCGACGCGCTGCGCGGGGACGTCCTGCCCGTGTGCGTCGGCGCCCTGTGCGCGCGGCCGTTCGCGGACCTCGGCCTGCCGACGGTCTACCCGGAACGCGGCCGGCTCGGCTCGCTCGTCCGGCTGCTCGCAGAGACCCTGCCCACCCTCGGTCGGCGCGAAATCCCGTTGTCCGACGTGGTGTTGACGCTCCAGGGCAACGCGGCACTGGTCGACGGCGAGAGCCACCTCCTCAGCCCGCGCGGCGCCGCCGTCCTACGGGCGCTCGCGGAGCGACCGGGGCGTGTGCTGAGCCGCGCCGAACTCCTGCGCGCGGCCTGGACGGACGCGAGCGCGGACGAACACGCGGTGGAGGCGGCGGTCGGGCGGTTGCGGGCGGCACTGGGGTCGCACGCGGGGCTGATCCGGACCGTCCCGAAGCGGGGCTACCGGCTGGCGGCCGGCTGATGCTGCTGGCCGTAGCCCACGGAAGCCGGTACGCGGCCTCGTCCGCGACAATTCGAGCTCTGCTGCGGCGCGTTCGGCTACTCCGCCCCGAACTGACCGTCCGATGCTGCTTCCTGGACCTGAACCTGCCGTCCCTCGAACAGGCCCTATCCCAACTGCGCGGCGAGAGCCCCATCCTGGTCCCGTTGCTCCTGAGCACCGGCTACCACCTACGCGTCGACATCCCGGCCGCCCTGGCCGCCGCCGGCCTCCCCACGTCCCAGGTCGCCCGCGCGCTCGGCCCACACCCCCTGCTGGCCGAAGCCCTGGCGGCGAGACTGGCCGAAACCGGCGCCACCCCCGAGGCCCCTGTCGTACTGGCCGGGGCCGGCTCCTCCGACCCGACGGCCCTCGCCGACACGACACGGATGGCGCACCTCCTGGCACGCCACCTGGGCCGCCCAGTCACCCCCGCCCACCTGTCAGCGGCAACCCCCACCCCCCACGAGGCAGTAGCCGCCCTCCACGATGCCGGCCACCGGGAAGTAGCCGTCGCCACCTACCTCCTGGCCCCGGGCTTCTTCGCCCGCCGAGCCGCCACAACGACAGCGACGTGGACGAGCGCCCCCCTGGCCGCCCACGAGGCAGCGGCCCGCCTGATCCTCCACCGCTACGACGAGGCGCGCGCAGCGACGGCACTGCCTCTGGCCGCCTGAGTCAGTCCACCGACTGGCGCGGCTCACCGTGGAACACCTGCCGCACGTGCCACTCCCGGTGCCGGTCCGCGACCGGCGGGGTTGCCCCGCCGCGGGCCGATGACGGAGAGCGACCTCTATCTGCGCTATGTCAAGGAGAGCCTCCGACCGGCACTGATCCTCACCGGCGTGGTCCTGCTCCTGTTCGGGCTCGTCGCCGCCGTACGTGACGTCCGCCCTACCGGCGAGGAGCACGACGGCGACCATGGCCACGGGCATTCCGCAGCCGGTCCGCGGCCGGCCTGGCTCCTCGCCCTGCCCGCCGTCATGCTGCTGCTCTTCGCCCCGCCCGCGCTCGGAGCCTACACCGTCGCCCGCGACGGCTCCGGCACGATCGCCAAGCAGGCCTCCTTCCCGCCGCTGCCGCCGCAGGATCCCGTGGCCCTGTCCCTGACCGAGTTCACGAGCCGCGCCGTCTGGGACCGAAAGGAGTCGCTCAAGGGCCGCACGGTCCGCCTCACCGGCTTCGCCACTCGCGTGAACGGCACCACCTGGCAGCTCAGCCGCATCATCGTCAGCTGTTGTGCCGCCGACGCCCGCGCGGTGAACGTCGAGATCCACGGCATCCCCGCCCCCGCCGCCGACACGTGGGTCACCATCACCGGCACCTGGCGGCCGGCAACCGAGCTCCCCTCCCTGGACGCCGGCACGCTGGCCACCTGGAACACCGTCCCGCGCAGTCCCCGGAACTGGTCCAGGACCACCAGCACCGGCCGTTCGCCGCCGGCGTCGACGTGCATCCGGCAGAGCGGGCCGCCGAAAAAGCCCGCGCCGAGCGCGAACTCCCGTACCAGGTAACCGTCTTCGGCGTCGAATGCCGAGAAGCCCCGTCCCCGGGTCGAGCCCGGCTGGATGACCACGGGCCGCCCGCCGAGCTCGGCACCGAGCAGTTGCCCCGGGCCGGCCATCGGGCCGGTCCGGACCGTGTAGGGGTTCGACCTGCGTATGCGGTGCCGAACCTCGCTGTTCTCCACGGGGAAGAGGGGAACCGGCACCGTTCGCCGGGCGGCCCCTGAACCGCGGACCCTACCAGCCAGGCTGCCCCACCCTCTCCTGACCCGGCGGGCCGGCCGAACGGCGCACGACGACCTCCAGGTTCCCCGGACGCTGCCCCCGACACTGCCCCTCGGGCCCTTGTGCGAGCCGCGGAGCCCGTTATAGACCGGAATGGACACAGAGCGACCGCGGCTTGAACCGCCTGTCCAGGAGGTGCATGTGCACGCGCATGACCAGAAACCGCGGGGCGAGTCCGAGCGCCGTGACCGCAGCCGGCCGACCGCACAGCGGCAGTCCGCGCCGCTGGAGCCCCGCTCGATCGGTGCGCTGCAGCGCACCATCGGCAATGCTGCCGTTGTCCAACTGCTCAGGCAGCAGCAGGAGTCGGAAGAAGCACCGGTCCAGCGTTCGACGGTCCACCAGGTGCTGCGGTCGCCGGGCCGTCCGCTGGCCGACGGCGTGCGGGAGGAGATGGAGGCCCGTCTGGGCGCCGACTTCAGCAGCGTGCGGGTCCACGACGGCCCTGCCGCGGCCCACTCGGCGGCCGAGATCAGCGCCCGCGCCTACACCTCCGGCGAGCACGTCGTGCTCGGCCGCGGCGGCACCGACAGGCACACGCTGGCACACGAGTTGACCCATGTCATCCAGCAGCGGTCGGGCCCGGTGGCCGGCACCGACCACGGCGGCGGACTGTCCGTCAGCGACCCCGGCGACCGTTTCGAGCGCGCCGCCGAGGCGAACGCCGTCCGGGTGCTGAGCGGGCCCGTGCCCGATGCCGTCCAACGGGCCGCCGTCGGGTCTCCGTCCCCGGCACAGGAGCTGTCGGTACAGCGGGCGTTCACCGGCGCTGCGTACGTCAGCTACGGCGGAGTGAACGCAAACGGCGTCGGCACCACGATGCACGCCGAACTCTGGCCCGGGCAGCTCGGAACGGGCTCCGTGCCCAAGGAGCAGCCGTCCTGGTGGCCCAAGACCGGCACGACCGGCACCTGGTTCAAGAACTACATGGTGCAAGGGCACCTGCTCAACCACAACGTCGGTGGCCCCGGCGTCATGAAGAACATGACGCCGATCACCGCGTCCGCGAACTCGGCGCACCACGCCAAGGTCGAGAAGGACGTCAAGGACGAGGTGCTGAACAAGGGCAACGTGGTCGAGTACTACGTGGAGGCCGACTACAGCAAGCACCCCGCCGCGAAGGACTTCAAAACGGGCGACCCCGGTGTGGACACCGACATCGACACCAACTACGCCGACAAACTCGCGGGCAAGGTCCACGCCGAGTACACGGTCTACGACACCACCGGCAAGGAGCTGCGCGGCGACGCGTGGGAGATCGAGAACAACCGGATGTAGAACCGACCGCACCCGCTGTCGTCGCTGAAAGCGCCGAAGGAGACGTACGTACGTGATCAACCCCCGTGCCCGGCTGACCGCGATGATCGCCGACCTGGACCGCAACCCCCGCGTGCAGCTCCTGGAGGCCACCGTCGAGCCACCGACCTCACCGGACGACATCGAGCTCGCCACCCGCCTGGCCGACGGCCGTCTCCCGGGCGGTGTCGAGGCCTTCTACCGCGAGGTCGGCGCGGTCCGCCTGACGTGGCGGCACACCGTTCCCGAGTTCCTGAACAACGACCTCTCGGATCAGGGCGTGATCGACCTGCTGCCGTTGCGTGAAGTCTTCGGCGACTGGAAGGGCGTCACCTGGCACTCGGCGAAGGACCAGGAATTCCGCGCCGTCAAACCCTTCGACAGGTTCGTCCCCGAAGCCTGCACGGCCTTCGTTCCCCCCCTCGACACCGTCCACTACCACTACCTCGGCGAGGAGCTGTACGACACCGGGTACTCGTTCGACGCGTACCTGGAACGGCTGATCGCCTCCCGTGGTTTCTGGTACTGGCCCCAGACCCTCTGCCGGGGTCTGGAGGACAGTGCGGAGGTCACCGCGTTCCGCCGCGCGATGCCGGCCGTCTTCCCGGACTACGACGACACGCTGTTCCAGCCGGCACAGCACTGAGCCCGTGCACCGCCGAACCGGCGCTGCGGAACGGCCGGCCCCTCCGCAGCGCCCGGACGGTCGGCGTCCGGCGGTGTGCTGCGGTCATGCGGGTTCCCGGACGATCGCCTGGCCTTGGGCCGGGCTGTCCGGCGGGCCGCCTGGGGCGGTCGGGGTGCGTTGATGGCCGGCCGGTGCGGGCGGGCTGCCCGGAGGACCTTGCGGCGGGACGGCCGGGGGTGCGGGGGCGGCTTGTGGGGGCCGGGGCCAGTGGGCGAGGTCGTGGCGGAGGGCGTCGAGTCCGGCCAGGCAGGTGTCGATGGTGGCGATGGCGGCGCTGCTGTGCTCGCGGATGCGGCGTTCGATGGCGGTGAGCCGGTCTTCGATGTGCTGCCAGCGGTCCCGGGTGGTGAGGGGGTCAGGTGCGTCGTTGGTCGCTGTCATGGCGGAGGCGTTCGGTGCGGTCGGTGAGGTCGTCGAGACGGGTGGCGAGGTCCGGGTGGGTGGCGGTGAGGTGGGGCCGCATGTCGGCGAGGGGTGTTATCAGGTCGGCCGGGTCGGGGGTGCCGAGGGCCGCGGTGAGCGCGGCCAGTGCGGTACCGGCCCGGGGGGCCAGGCCGGGCGCGGCGGTGATCTGCGCGGCGAGGACGCGCAGGTCGGCGGCGTTGTCGCGGGCCCAGGCGGTGACGGCGCGGTCGGCGGCCCGGCGGTCGCGGACCGCCTTGACGCGTTCGGCCCCGGTTCCGGTGGCGGCGCGGGTCCGCCCGGCGGGCCGCAGGCGCAGGTAGCGGTTCTCGGCGGCCTGGCGGCTGGCGACGCCCATGGGCTGGGCGAGGTCGGCCCAGGTGGCGCCGGCGTCGCGGGCGTTCTCGACGAGGCCGGCTTCCCAGCCGGCGAGTTCGGTGCGCAGTTCGCGCAGCAGGACCAGGGCGGCCAGGGCGGGCTCGGGGCCCTCGCCGGGTGCACCGGCGCCGGACCGGGTGGGCGGGGTGGTGTTCTGGGCGCTGCGGACGGCGTCGTCGATGGCGGCGAGCGCGGCGGCGGCGGCGAGGAAGGACGCCGGTCCTGTGGGCGGGCCGCTGCCGGTGGCGGAGGTGTCGGGCTGCTGTCCCATAGCTGTCACTCCTTTGGCGACCCAGGTGTTTGTCATCGGATGGATGACATGCTAGAACAGATTCAGGTGAAGCGCACTGGCACCCATTCGATCAGTGGAGGTGTTTCGCGATGCTGATGCGCACTGACCCGTTCCGCGAGCTGGACCGGCTGACCCAGCAGTTCCTGGGCACGAACGGCACCTGGTCGCGGCCGGCCCCGATGCCGCTGGACGCGTACCGCACCGGCGACGAGTACGTGATCTGCTTCGACCTGCCCGGGGTGGACCCGCAGGCGATCGACATCGACGTCGAGCGGAACACGCTGACCGTCAAGGCCGAGCGCCGTCCCCGCCACGAGGGCGAGGGCGTGAAGTGGGAGCTGTCCGAGCGCCCGCTCGGTGTCTTCTCCCGCCAGGTCATGCTCTCCGACATCCTCGACCCCGCGGGGATCAGCGCCGACTACGACGCCGGCGTGCTCACGCTGAAGATCCCGGTCGCGGAGAAGGCCAAGCCCCGCAAGATCGAGATCAGCCACAGCGGAAGCCGCAAGCAGATCCAGGCCTGACCCCTCCCACCGGACCGCCGTCCCGCACCGACCCCCCCCCGGGCCCTGTGGGACGGCCCCCGCCCGGCCGGACGACCCACCCGGCCCAGCACGTTCCGGCACTACGGTGTCCGGCCGGGCCCCCAGCAAGAGACCACCATGCGCGACCAGCGGCACGAACCCATCGTGGTACGGGCGAACGGCGAGATCGACCTCGACACCGCCCCCTCGCTGCGCCGTGCGCTGGCCGCCGCGCTCGAGTCACACCGGGAGGTGGTACTCGATCTGTCGGAGGTGACGTTCATGGACTGCGCGGGCCTGGGCGCCCTCGTCCACGCCCGCAACGAGGCCGACCGGCGCGGCGCTCGTCTGGCCCTGCGCGGGGCCGGCCGCCGCGTGGTGCGGCTGCTCAAGCTCACCGGTCTGCACCGGCGCCTGGCCGTGGAGCCCTGACCGGGGCGCCGCCTCGCGTCGGCCCGGGCCGTGGGACGGAGGGAGAACTGCGGTGACTCTTCGATGGGAAGCGTTCCTGGACACGGTTCAGGAACGCGGTGAGTACGACACCCCTCGGGAGGCCGAGCGGGCGGCGCGTGTCGTCCTGGCCCTGCTCGGCGCCCACCTCGTCGGCCAGGTCCGCGCCGACCTCGCGGCCCGGCTGCCCGAGACCCTCGCCCTGATCCTGCTCAACCCGCTGGAGGCCGCCGAGCCGCTCACGTCCGAGCGGTTCGTGCGCGCGACCGCGGCCTGGATCGAGGGCGCCACCGAAGCCACGGCCCTGTGGGACATCGGCGCCGTTCTGTCCACCGTGGCCGACGCGGCCGGAGACGACCTCACCGAGCGTGTCCTGCTCCAACTGCCGCCCGGCTACGACCTCCTGTTCGGCCGGCCCCAGCCCGGCCACCGCCCCTGAAATCCGCCCCGTGCCGCCGCAACTGCCCGGCCGGCCACCGCCCCTGAAATCCGCCCCGTGCCGCCGCAACTGCCCGGCCGGCCACCGCCCCGGAAGGCCACCGTCTCATGACCCGGTACCGCCTCCTTCTCCAGCAGGTCCGCAACCTCGGCCGCTACACCTGCGACGAGGAAGCCGAACGCGTCCTGCACGCGGTCCTTTCCGTCCTCGGCTCCCAGCTCACCGGCGAGGAACGCTGCGACCTCGCCCAAGCCCTGCCCCAGCGGGCCCGCGCCGTCCTCGTCTCGCAGATCCCGCTGCCCCAGCCGGTCGCCGCACCCGCTTTCGTCGAAGCCGTCGCCCGCGCCCTGAACACCAGCCTTACCGGCGCCCGTTGGGACGTCTCCTCTGTCCTGGCGGCCCTGAGCGACCTCGCCGGGGAGCACCTCACTGACCGTCTCCTCGCCGGCCTGCCCCGCGGCTACGCCCTCCTGTTCGGCCGCGCCGACCTCACCACCGCGGCTTGACCCGGGGCGGCACCACCGCCACCTCACCCCACCCCACCTCCCCGCAACGGTGGAGAGCCGCGGCCGTCCGGCGGCCGAGCGCGGAGTCGGTCGCGGCGAGTTCCCACGGCCCGTCGGTGAGCTGGAGTTCCGCCTCATGGACGACCTGCTCGACCGCCCTGACCATGCCCACGGCGGGAAGCCCATCGGCGGGAAGCCCATCGGCGGGAAGCCCATCGGCGGAGCCTGGCGCGCCGTCCGAGGGGGCGTCAGGGCAGTGGCACGGCGTGCAGGCAGGTGTGCCGGCCGGGCCCGGCCGGTTCCGTGAGGGGCCGTGCCACCTCCCCGGTGATCTCCACCCGGAAGGTGCCGGCTTCGTCCGCGTATACCGGTACCCCGTCCGCTGTCACCGTTCCGGTGGCGTGGACGACGACGACTTCCGGCGGGCCGTGCCGGCCGGGCAGTCCGGGCAGGGTCACCGCGTACCGCGCGGGGGCGTCCACGGCGGGCCCCCTCAGCGTGGCTGCCGGCCGGCGCCGGCCAGCAGGGCGACGGGAACGGTGGCGTGGATGGGGAAGACCTCGTCGGCGCCGGTGATCTCCAGCAGTCGCCGGGTCTGGGCCGGCGGCGCGGCCAGCACCATCCTCACGCCCGCGGCTTCCGCCTGCAGCCGCACGGTGAGCAGGGCGTTGAGACACACGGAGTAGCAGAAGGTCAGCCCGGCCAGGTCGATGATCAGCCGCGCGGGGCTGTCCGCGAGCGCCTTCGCGAGGACGTCCTCGAGTATGCCGCGGTCGCCCTGGTCGACTTCACCGTCGAGACGGACGGTCACGGCCGTCCCGGAGCGCGTCGTGGTGATTCGCAGGCGCGGTGTGGTGACCCGCAGAACGGATTCGCTGGGCTGGAGCACCGAACTCACCGCCCTTCTCAGCAGCCGGGCCCGTCGGCGGCCGGACCGCCGGGGGTGGCGCCCGGGGCGGGGTGCCCTACACCGGCGCGGTGGCCGGCGAGGACCTCGACGTGTCCGGACGCCCGGTTCCGCGATCGCCCGCCACAGGGACACGGTGCGGCGCTGCGCCGGAGGAGGTCGGGGGCGGGCTCACGCGTACTCGTCATGATGATCACCCCTGGAAGGTGCGGTGGCGGTACCGGGGCCGGAACCAGGATCGACATCGGCGAACAGGGCCAGCAGACCGGCGATCTCGTGAGGGGCCTCGGCAGGGTGGCGGAAGTGCGTACCGTGTACGACGCGGTAGTGGTTGCGGCGTCCATGCCGGGTGTGGGTCAGGTAGCCGGCGTTCTCAAGATCGGTGACGATCCCCTGAACGGCCCGCTCGGTCACTCCGCATACTGCGGCGAGATCTCGCAACCGCACTTCCGCGTCACGCGAGATCATCAACAGCACACGGGCGTGGTTCGTCAGGAACGTCCAGCTCGTACGCGGTTCCCGCTCGTCCGACATACCACAAGTATGAACCCGGATTCCGGTTTTTCAATGCCTGATCCCAGATTCCGCTGTGGCTCAATCCGCCTGCTCTCGGCCCTCCCGGACACCCGCCCCGAGGCCTTACGCCGCCGCGCCCGCCGCCGCCCCTGCCGCCGGCCCCGACCTGCGCCGGGCCCGGTGTGGTGGCGGTACGGCCGCGCCGGACGGCACTCCATGAGCGACGCGCTCGACAACCTGGACGACCGCGCCGCCTGGATCAACGCCAGGCCGCCCGAGTACTTCGAGTGGAGCAGCCCGAAGTCCAACTGCTACAACCAGCCCACCGCCGCCGTCGCGCTCGGCGCGCCCCGGGCGAACGGCGGCACCTACGCCGCCAGGATCAGCGGACAGCAGGCCAGCACCAAGTGCAAGTCGTCGGCGGAGACCACCAAGCAGGGAGCCGTCCAGCGCGGCGCGATAGGCAACACCACCCGCGGCTTCGTCCGCAACGGCGACACCTGCCTGCGCGCCCCCCCACGATCCCGCGGTCGACCTGGCCGCCTGCACGAGCGGCGACTACCAGGCCTGGGTCATGGGCGCGGACGGAACCCTGCGCCTGTCCCGGGACGACTGCCTCGCCGGCCAGGACGCCACCGTGACCTCCGGCCCGTGCCAGGGCCAGGACCCCGATGGCCTGGTCACCGACCCCGCCAAGCTCTGGACCTACGACCCGACCGCGCACCTCCTCAAGAACCGTCAGTCCGGCCGCTGCCTGACCGCCACCGGCAACCGCGTCTCCACCCAGGACTGCACCGACTCGGCCGGTCAGAAGTGGACGCTCCCGCCGTCCGAGTACTCAGCCCAGCCCATCCCGACCCCCACGCCCACGCCGACCCCCACGCCCACGCCGACCCCCACGCCCATCCCGACCCCCACGCCCATCCCGACCCCCACGCCCACGCCGACCCCCACCCCCACGCCGACCCCCACCCCCACGCCGACCCCCACCCCCACGCCGACCCCCACGCCGACCCGGCCCACCACCTCCCTGACCGACCTGCCCTGGACCAGGGCCACCGGCGGCTGGGGACCGGTCGAGAAGAACACCGGCAACGGTGAACGGCGCAGCGGCGACGGCCACCCGATCTCGATCCGCGGCACCACCCCCGCCAAGCACCTCACCGCCGACCTCACCGGCGGTACCACCCTGCGCCTGGCCGTCACCAACGGCGGCGACAACAACGGCTGGGACCACGCCGACTGGGCCGGCCCCCAGCTCACCTGCGCCAAGTGACCCACTCCGTCCCGCGCCACCCGCTGCCCCGCCCGGGCCGGGTGGTGCACGGGACTCCGTGACCTGGAGACCCGCATCGACGCCGCGTGAGCAGGCGGCCCGGGCCCACGCGGCCCCACCCGGGAGCCAGGATCCCTCCCCATCGCGCCGGCGGGCTCCCTCGGCCCGTCCGGCGCGACCCCGGGCAGCCCGCCCCCGGAACCATCCGGCGGACTGCCCGGGGCTTCCGAGCCGAAGACCGCGGTGCCCGGCGCGGCCGGAGGCTGAAGGCGAGCCGGTCTTCAGGACGGCGAGAACCCACCAGATCGGCAGGTCCGGAAGCCCGACACGGGTGATCCGGAACCACTGCCCGAGGACCGGGACAGTCCGTGCCTAGGAGGTTGTCTCACGTGGCAAGTTTCGAGAGCTTCTTGTAGCAGGTCAGGGCGGCGGCCATGGCCAGGCCTCGGCTCTGCCAGTCGTTGCGGACCACGTACGGGATCTTGAGACCACGAGCAGCCCATGGCAGGCTCATGCCGCATGATCGATGAATACGCGAAAGACAACCTGCACGGGAGACTGCGGCGGGACCGCAACGCGCTGCTCTGGAAACTCGACGGCTTGTCCGAATACGACGCCCGCCGACCTTTGACAGCGACCGGGACCAACCTCCTCGGCCTGGTCAAACACGTGGCCACCGTCGAGGCCAGATACTTCGGCGAGGTCTTCGACCGCCCTTCCCCGGAACCGCTGCCCCGGTGGCAGGACTATGACGGCAGCGATCTGTGGGCGACCGAGGACGAGACCCGCGATCAGATCATCGGGTTCTACCGGCGCACGTGGGAACACGCGGACGCGACGATCAACGAGCTTCCCCTCGACGCCCCCGGCCACGTGCCGTGGTGGCCGGAGCCTTGTCCCAACACGAACCTGTTCGCCGTCATGGTCCATGTCCTCGGCGAGTCCAACCGGCATGCCGGGCACGCCGACATCCTGCGCGAGAGCCTCGACGGCCGGACCGGGGTGCGCCCCGAACACGGGAAGCAAATCGACGAGGAGGCCCGTGCGGCCTACTGCGCGAAGATCGAGCAGGTCGCCAGATCGGCCGCGCCAATCAAGGCTTAGAGGTTGTCCCACGTGGCTTGATGTTCGTGCGCCATGATGCCGGTCGGGGGTGCTGATCTATCGAAGCGTCTGGTTCCTGGGGAGCTCTGGCAGCCGGCCGGCCCATTGCCTCCGTCACTCGCTGCTCGTCCGCAAGGTGGTGGGAGACCGCTCCATCGGGAAACCCGGCCGGTTCGTCGCCGACCACTTCGGCGGCCCCAGACCTTCACAACCGGCGACCTCGGCCCGGTCGTGCTCCACCGGGCCGGCCGCCACCGCGCCGCCACCGACCAATCCGCGGCCTCGGTCGCTCCGGTCGCTCCGGTCGCTCAGGCGGCTTCCCGACGAGGTGCCGGTGCCCAGCCTGAGCCAGGCCACCGGCTGGACGCAGCCCACCGATCGCGGCCTGGGTGAGGCGCGCCGTGACTCCGCCCTCGGTGACGGCCTGGTCACCTCACCTGGCCAGCCGCCCCCGGCGTCCGGGCTCTCGAACAGCGCGGCCGCCTGGCTGGTTGGACCGAGGTCTGCGACGACCTCGGGAACGGGGTCGCCCTCGTCTCCGGCCGACCGGCTGCCCGGTCGCGGACCCGCAGGCCGGCACCTGGCCCGGCCGGCGTGCGGATGCTGACGCGGTTCTCGTACTTGCGGCGGGCCTTGCGCTGGGCCTGCCGCGGGAACGCCGTGCCCACCGTCGAGCGGTCGGCGTGGCGGGCGAGGAGTCTGAGCGAGGGCCGGACGTGGCGTCCGGTCCCGCGCCCCGCAGGCCTTCCGCCGTGCCGGGTCTGGTGGGCGTCTGGTCAGTCGGCCCGTCCGCCGGCGGGGGACGAGGTCCAGCCCTGCTGCCGGAGCCGTTCGAAGCCGTCCAACAGCAGGTCGAGCGCGAACTCGAACTCGAACTGGTCGTCGCAGCCATGGCCCACCACGGAGTCGTCGTCGTGGGCGCTTGCCCCGGCCAGCTCCGCGACGTAGGGGTACCGCTCCGCCAGCTGCCGGAACGCCGCGTCCTGCTCGGCGGCACGCGGGTCGGGCCCAGTACCGGGCGCGGTGGCGGTGGCGGGCGGAGCGTCGAAGACCTCCTGGGTGAAGCCGAGAATGCGACTGCCCAGGGCGTGCATCACGTGATGGGTGAGGTCGACCGAGAGCCCGCCGGTCCGGAAGCTGCCGATCACCGCGTCCATGTGGGCGAGCAGCGCCGGGGTGGGGCCGCTCCGGGACCGGATCACCTGCAGGGCCCAGGGGTGGCTCCGCAGCGCCTCCCGGGCCGCGAGGATCCGCCCGCGGACGGCGGCGCGCCAGTCGGGGCCGAGGTCCGGCGACCCGATCCCGCCGACCACCGCGTCGACCATGCCGTCCAGCAGCTCCTCCTTGTTGGCGACGTGCTTGTAGAGCGCCATCGGCACCACGCCCAGCTCCTGGGCGAGCCGGCGCATGCTGAGCGCCTCGATCCCCGTCCCGTCGGCGAGCGCGACGGCCGCGCGCAGCACCCGGTCCCTGCTCAGGGGGGCCCGTCGGGCCGCGTCCGTCGGCTGGGCCATCTGCCGGTCTCCCTCGGTTCGACTGCCGGACCGGTGTTCCGGCTTGACGAGTGTACGGCGTACGCCTACCGTGAGTGCCAGGTGTACGCCGTACACCTTTCGAGGGGAGTGTCCAGGTGAGCCCAACCAGAGGAACCGCGGTCGTCGCGGGTGTCCTGTTCCTTGTCACCGAGATCACCGCGGTCGGCGGCCTCGTGCTGTACGGGCCCGTCCTGAAGGGCGCCGACTACGTGACCGGCCCCGGCGCCGACGGCAGGGTGTTCCTCGGGGCGCTGTTCGAACTGCTGCTCGCGGCGGCGGTCGTCGGCACCGGGGTCACGCTGTACCCCGTCCTGCGGCGGCAGCACGAGGGGGCCGCACTCGGCTACGTCTGTGCCCGCCTGCTGGAGGCCGCCGTCATCGTCGTCGGCATCATCGGCGTCCTGTCGGTGGTGACCCTCCGGCAGGACTTCGCAGCCGGCGCCACGGGCTCCGACGCCGCTGCGGTGCGGACGGCGGGCCGGGCCCTGGTGGCGGTCCACGACTGGACCTTCCTCATCGGGCCCAACTTCGTGCTGGGCGCCAACACCCTGGTGCTCGCCTGCCTGCTGTACCGCGCACGGCTGGTGCCGCGCTTCGTGGCGGTGCTCGGGCTGGTCGGGGGGCCGTTGATCTGCGCCTCGGCGACCGCCGTACTGTTCGGCCGCTACGAGCAGGTCTCGACCGCGGGGTCGCTGGCGGCACTGCCGGTGTTCGTCTGGGAGGTGACGCTGGCCCTGCGGCTGATCGTCAAGGGCTTCGAACCCGTCGGCCCCGCCGTCCGCCAGGCCACGGCGGCCGCCTGACGGCCCGGCGGCCTGACAGCCGGTACGCCTGGTGGTCCGGAACCACCAGGCGTACCGGCGCCGGGGAGCGCCTTCGGGATGCGTCAGGCCTGGGCGCGACCACCGACACCACTGCCCTGGCCTGAGTGAGTCCCGGGCAGTATGCGGCGGCTGCCGGGCACGGACCGGAACGGCCGGGGAGCGGCAGTCGTCGATGCCGGTGTTGAAGCGGTCCAGGGCGCCCGGGATCAGCGAGGCGTCGCGGGGGAGGGGCGCGTCGGTCAGGACGCGCACTGGCGCGGGCCCGCTCGGCCGGTCCGGTGCGCGCGAGGGCGTGTGCGTGCAGCGCCGCAGGTATCGGGCGATGAGTCGCAGCACCGGGTGTGCGCGCTCCGTCGGGGGCGGTTCCGGCCGGCGCGGTCGGAGCCGCGACCGTGCAAGGTTGATGGGTCGGGGCGTTGTGGAGGTGGGGTGGGATGGACGAGCGCGCGGTGGTCCTGAACGGGCCGGCGCAAGGCATCCGTCCGCTTGATCAGGGTGTCGACTGGTTCGAGGGTCTGGCCGGCACCGAGAGGTTCGAAGTCCTGCGCGACCTGGCAGGGTTCTGAATCCAGGCCCGCGCCGTCATCGAGGACGGACCGGAGAGCATCCGCAGGGCCGGGATCCGGCCCACCCACACCCCGGCCGTGCTGCTCACGCGCGGGCACCTCACCGAGCAGCTCACAAAGATCGTCAATCTGCGGCAGGACGAGCGCGTCAAGGCGTTCCGGCTGTTGGTCGCACTGCTCGGCGTGGCTGACGAGCGGCGGAGGGCTCGGTTCTGCGCCAACGGGTGCGGCCACGCCTGGCACCGCCTGGGCACCGGTGCGGGGAACTGAAGCGGCGCCCCGGGGCCGTACGTCTCCTCCAGCTGCGCCACGACGCCCTCGGCATCGCGGACGACGGCTTTCAGCTCCGCTTCGATCGTCGTACTCGCGTCAGCCGAGCTGCCCGGTCGGCCGCATGGTGATCTGGTTGATGTCCACGCCCGCAGGCTGGTTGAGCGCGAAGGCGATCGTGGCCGCGATCTGCTCGGGGGTCATCGCGTCCTCAGGGGTGCCGCCGCGCTCGGCCCAGAACGCGGTGTCCACCACTCCGGGGGCGATGACGGTCACGCCGACTCGGTCCTTGCCGACCAGCAGCCGGGTGTTCTCGGCCAGCGCGTGCGCAGCCCACTTGGTGACCGAGTACAGGTTGCCGGGTGTGTTGCGCACCCCGGCGACGGAACCGATGAACACGATCCGGCCCTTGGATGCCCTCAGCTGCGGCAGGGTCTCGCGCACCAGCAGGGCCGGGCCCAGAACGTTGGTGAGGACCATGGCGCGCATGTCCTCGGGGGCGTGGCTCTCCAGGTTGCCGGGCAGCGAGAAACCGGCGTTGGCAATGACGTTGTCCAGTCGGCCCCACGCCTGAACCACGCGGCGCACGGCGGCGGCGACGTCCTCCGCCTCGGCGGCGTCGCCGGTGATCGTCAGCAGCCGCTCACCCGCTCCGGCCGAAGCGGCGAAGGCGGCCAGCTTGCCCGCGTCACGTCCGGTGACCGCCACACGGTGGCCCTGCTCGAGGAGGGTGCGGGCGGTCGCGGCACCGATTCCGGTCGATCCACCAGTGATCAGCGTGACGGGCTCCATACAACGGCCTCCTCGGCGACGTGAACATCAGTTCCCCAAAACGCCTGCACTATACGTGGGGTGAGCTGCTGCCAGGGTTGTCGCGCCGTACCGACTCCGCCCAGGCCCGCTCGACCGCCGCCGCCCCTGCGAGCTCCCACGGGTACGTGGTCCGGCCGCTCTCCTGCCCACCGCCGGGACGAAATGATCTCCGCCTACGAAAATCCTGCCAGAGCCAGATACAGGTGTACGCCGACACCTGCCGACGCTGGAACGTGCCCGCACCTGGTGCGCTGGGAGCCGGCTCGCAGGACTCCTACCTCTGCCAGGTCCCGGGCGCACCCACGCGAACCGCATCGCCCAACTGCCCACCGCCGACGCTGCCGTGGCCGCCGCCACGCTGCGCCACTGCGCGGAGGTGCAGTCGGACCGGGTGCCCGGGCCGCGGTACCGCGGCGATATGGTGCGGTCATGAGAAGTCGGATACGTGAGGACCGGCCGCTGCGAGACCTGCTCGACCGGCTGGGGGCCGACGATCCGGAGTCGGCGCGTCGGCGCAGGGTGCTGGCCGGTGCCCTGGTCGTGGTGGCGCTGCTCGGGTCGAATACGGCAGGGCGAACGTGGCTCGGGACCTGGTCCGAGATGTGGATCGGCGCGGAGGACCTGCTCCAGTGTGCCGCACTGATCGTCACCGCGTTTCTCCTGGTGTGGCGTTCGCGGTCGGTCGCGTGGGCCGCGGCCGTGAGCGTGGCCCTGATGCTGCTCGGTGCCTTGATCGAAGTGGTGACGTTGGAGGGCGAGGGCGCTTCGTACGCGGCACTTGCCGTGTCCCTGCTGATCAAACTGCCCACCGTGGTGGTGCTGGCGGTCCTGGTCAGGCGCGGCAGGCAGTGGTGACGGCTCGGCCGCCGGTGGTCCGGGGCGGCCGAGCCGCAATACCGTTGCTTTAGGAGCTGTTCAAGGTTCGTACGGCCTCCACGGCGGCCGCCCCGGTACTGGCGCCACGCGCCTCGGGCAGCAGCGCCCCGGGAATCCCCTCCAGGTCCGCCGGAACCTGTGAAACGTCAGCCGGTCTGACCGTACTCGTCGGGCCAGTTGGGGAGCGGGACAGGGCCGCCCGGCCGATCGGGGTTGACGGCCAGACAGAGCACAACGACGCTTGTCGATCGCTTTTGGGTGTACGAGCCGAAGACGTCGGGCCCCTCGTCGTAGCACGGCCCGCCTCGCGCAGACCAAAGCCAAGCAGCAGCGAGGCTAGCCCAAATCATCTGGAGATCGCCGGGGTTCCTGGCAGGCTGGGGACATGGCACCCTTCGATGATCAAGAGCTGGACACGGCGGTTCAGAATGCTGACTCGCCGGCCTGGTCCGTTCGCGCCGCTGCCGGGCGGCGGCTCGCGATGTCGGACAGGATCGACGAGGTGACGGACGTCCTTCACCGCCTCCTCCTGGATGTTCAGAACACCGCGGTCATCCAGGAGACGGCGGTGGCCCTGCTCGAACGCAATGACACCACCGGACTCCGCTGCGTGCTGCTGGCCAGAAGCTACGCGTCAGAAACCTGGACTGCGGATGAGATCCAAGCCGCCCTGGACGGCAACCCCGAATGGATGACGACCGAACGCGCAGACCGGCTGATCAAGCAGTACCGCGAGTTGGCAACGGACCAGGACGCCGGCGTCCGCGACGAAGCCCAACGGCTCCTGGCGCGGCTGCGACCGCGCGAGGAATGGGCGCGAGACGCAGAGGCCGACTCCTGACTCTCGATTGCTCGTCCGGCGACGGCGGAGACGCGCAGTTCGAGGACGGAACCCCGGTCGACGCCGACCACGACACCGCCCAGGACGGGGACGAGCCCGACGATGTCCACGGCCACTGGTCCGTCCGGGTAGGCGGACAGTTCGTGATCCTCGCGGGCGGACAGTCATCTCCCGCTGCGGTATGACCATGAGTCACTCGTCCGGGCGTGTCCTCCACTAAGTTGAGGCGAGTGATCGATTACAACGTCGAGGCGGAGTCGTATGACGCCTCTCGGGGAGGCGAGGCTCGTGCCGCCGCGGCTGCGGAAGCGATCGAGCGACTGCTGCCGGACGCCGCACGGACCGTGGTGGACGTGGCTTGTGGCACTGGCATCGTGACGAGAAGGCTGTCGCACCCCGCCCGCACGGTCATCGGCCTCGACCGCTCGCCGGGGATGACGAGTATGGCGACGGGGCGTCTTCCCGGGGCGCTCGTGCTCGGGGATGCCGCACGCCTGCCCATTGCAACCGCCCGGGTGGACGCGGTGGTCCTGATCTGGCTGCTCCACCTGCTTGCCGACGCGGAGCCGGTTGTCGCCGAGGCCGCGCGGGTGATCCGTCGCGAAGGCGCGGTGGTCACCACGGTGGACAAGGACGAAGCGGCGTTCCACGTCGACAGCGATGTAGCCGCCGTGACGGCGGCAGTACGCGGGAAGTACGCTCCGCGGGCTGCGGATCAGTTCGATCGGGTGGCCCGCCTGGCGGCCGGGTGCGGAATCCGACCGGTCGCCGAGGAGAGGTTCGTCGGGGCCGGCCAGGGACGCAGCCCGCGCCAGTGGAGCGAGCGCATCGCAGCCGGCAGCTTTCCCTGGAGCCGCGAGGCCACCGCGGACGAGATCGCCGAGATCCTCCGCGGCCTGGCCGCGCTGCCCGACCAGGACACACCCCGACCGGACCCGGTGTACCGGCTGATCGCGCTCGCTTGATCCCGAGCTCGGGGGCGGGAACCCGGCCGAGCGGGTCCGCCCCATGCCCCGGGCATCAGGTCGTGTCTGCCCGAGCACCGGTAGGGCTCGGGCTAACGGGGTGACATCGGCAGGGCGAGGCCGCGCATCTCGTGAGGTGTGCGATGCTCACCGACCCACCCGTCTCAGGCCGTTGGCAACCCAGCGCCGCGGTGGACCGGCCGGGTTGGGCATTGGGTCCGGTCGGTGTTGGGATCCGGCCGGACCCCAACTCCGGCTCACGTGAGCGGGACGACGCCCTGGCCGTAGGTGGCCCGGGCGAGCCGGAGGCTGGTGCCCTCGGTCAGCACGATGTGCGAGTGGTGCAGGAGCCGGTCGACCGCCGCGGTGGCGATGGTCTTGGGCGTGATCGTGTCGAATCACGATCATGGACCGGCGTTCGTGGGCGGCGTCGATCACGCGGTAGAACGCTGCGGCGGTGGCGGCCTGGTGGCGGCCGCGTGGTCGTCCCGGGTCGCGCGGTTCGCCTGCTGCGCGTCCGCTGCGGTCGTCGCTGTCCGGACGGGAGGGGCTGCTGACGGTCGACTGTGGGGCCGGCACGGTGATGGCCGGAAAAAGTTTTCGGAGGGTGAGCGATGAGTTTCCCGCGCGGGCGTGGTCTTCTCCTGTGCCAGGCGACAACGGACTTCCCGGTGACCGCTGGAGCGGCACCTTCCGAAGGGACGAAGAAAATGATCGAGCTGAACGCGGAACACGCCCGCCGGACGATCGTCGAGCACACGGAGCGTCTGGCGGCCTCAGCCGTCCTGGCCGGACCCGACGCCGCGGTGCCGACGGCTCCGAAGTGGACCGTCACCGACCTGGTCGAGCACGTGGGCCGGACCCAGCACTGGGTCGCGGAGATCATCGAGCGGCGCATCACCGACCCCGCACAGCTGCCCACGGAGCTGGCCGTACTCCCCGCTGACCCCCGCGAGTGGCCGACGTGGCTGTCGGAGTCCGCGCGGCGGGCCGCGAACGCGTGCTCGGACGACGCGCTGGACGCGCCGGTGTTCAACGCCGCGGGAGACGAGCGGCCGGGAGCGCTTTTTTGGATGTCCAGCCTCCTCAACGAGGCGGTCGTCCACGGCTTCGACGCGGCCGCCGCAGCCAACACGGTCCGCGAAGCCGACCGACTGACCGACATCGACGCCGACATCGCGGCGGCTCTCATCGGCAACCACTTCACCATGCTCGCCTCCCCCACGTGGAAGCTGCAGCGCCCGGAGTCCGCCACAGCGATCAGCGGTTCGGGGCAAACCCTGCAGTGGCTCGCCACCGACATGCCCGGTGACGCGGGCGCCTGGTTCGTGGAACGGCACGCCGACGGGGCGAGGTGGCAGCCTCGGATTCAGCCCGCCGACGTGACGGTCACCGGCCCGGCACGCTCGCTCCTGCTGACCCTGACCCGACGGCTCCCGCTCACCGGCCACGACACCACCGGCATCACCGTGGAGGGCGACACCGCCCTTGCCCGGCACTGGATCGACAACACCGTTCACGCCAGCGGCTGACCCGCCACCAGCGGACCGACGCCCGCCCCAGCTGTTGTGCCGGACCTGGCCGACCGAGACCGATTTCCTGCTGCCGGGCGGCCGACGCAGGTGCGCTGCGGGAGAAGGCCGGCCCGGGCCGGCACGGGCAAGGACCGTCACGCCAGCCCCGCTGACCAGCACGTTTTGAAGACGGAGACACTTCAATGGTGCCTCCTACGCGGTGTCCAGCAGTGCGAGTCCGGCGGCGGTGGGCGTGTGAAGGGCGGTGTTGTGGTGGCGAAGTGTGGTGATCAGGCCGGCCTCGCGCAGCACGGTGGCGTGCTGACTGGCACTGGAGGGGCCAACGCCCAGGGCCGTGGCGATCTCACCGGTCGTGCAGCCGGGGCGTTGCGCGATGATGCGCAGTACGGCGGCGCGGGTTCGGCCCAGCAGCGCGGCCAGTGGTGCCGGTGTGCCGTCCGTTGCGGTCGGGGTCATGAGGGTCAGAGGGCCGGCCTTCTCATCGCGGTGGGCGGGGTAGGTCAGGATGGGCTGGGGTTCGGCATCCGGATCGACCACGGGTGCTTGCGTGGCGAACGCGGACGGCATCAGCAGCAGGCCCCGGCCCCCCAGGTGGACGTCACCTTCCAGTCCGGACACCAGGTCGACCTCCAGCACGGGTGCCCGCCACCGGATACGCGGCGGGCACAGCCCGGTCAGCAGCCGCTCGACACCGCCGTGCAGGAGCTCACGGGACCGGACGGCCAGGTCGGCCGCGACCTGGTCGGTGACCTGGGGCCAGTACGGGGCCAGGACGGTTGCGTGGACCCGGCCGAGGGCGTCGACAAGCTGCCGTAGCACCTCGGGGTCGTCGCCCAACCCGGAGGCCCAGCCGGGCATGCGTTGCCGCTCGGCGATCCGGGCCAGGTTTGCCCGGAGTTGTTTTGACGGTGTGGCGGCGACCTGCTCCAGCAACTCGGGGACGCTGCCGATTCCTCGCGGGCTCAGGAAGGCAGGCGCCCATCCGTGGCGGGGTGCCAGGTCGAGCACCATGCGCGCCTGGGGCGGCAGGCGGGCCCAGACTTCGCGGCGCCACGCGCCGAAGCGCAGTGCCTGGTTGCGGTCCTGTAGGACGCGCAGCGCGATGCTCAGTTCTTCCAGCGGCGGGACCGACGTTGCGACGCGGGTGCGGGCAAGGTCGGCGCCGGTGAAGTGGAACCGGTAGACCATCCGTCCTCCGCCGCCCGTCCGGTGTGCCGCTGTGGGTGCCGATTCTTCCCATACGTCGTTGTTCACGCCAGGTTGAAACAGGACGACGTCGCCGGTGGCCGCGACCGATGCTGTTGGGGCAGGGAACACAGTGCCCCTGTGGTCGCCCATCCGGATCCCGAGGCGACCGACCGGACATCAGAGAGGCAAACGCATGCGATCGAACGCCTTCGCCAGGACCCTCGTCAGCGTCACCGTCGCGGTCGGCATAGCCGCCGGCAGCATGGCGGGGGCGAGTGCGGGCTTCGCGGCTTCCCGACCGGCCGTCAGGCCTGCGGCGAGCGTCCAGGACGCCTCCATCCTCGCGGTGAACAACCTCGGCCTGAGTACGGACAGGGCCATGAACTGGCAGAGCTGCCTGAACGCCTGGGGCTTCAACGCCGGCACCCCCGACGGGCAGCTGGGCCCCAACAGCTGGGCGGCGGCGCAGAGGATGCTCAACGCCTGGCACTACAACGCCGGTACCGTCGACGGCGCCGTCGGACCCAACACGATCACGGCGCTGCAGAAGTTCCTGAACGCCACTGGCTACAACGCCGGAACCCCCGACGGGATCGCCGGACCGCAAACCAGGGCCGCGTTCTGGAACTACAACGCCACGGGCTGTTGAGCTGACCCGGAGTGCCGCGAGGGTCTGGCCGGGCGGGGCCGCTCGGCCAGATCGGCACCGACCTCACCCACCGCTCTGGCGTGCCGTCCGGACCGTCCGGGGTGAACGGACGACGGACGCCCGCGGTCCGGGGACCGCGGGCGTCCTGGGTACCTCAGCGGTGCCGCGTCAGCGGCGGGCGCCCCGACGGCGGGCGATCACCAGCGCGCCCCCGCCGACGGCGAGCAGCGCGGCCCCACCAGCGCCGTAGACGATCATCTGGCTGCTGTTGCCACCCGTGCTGGCCAGGGTGCTGGCCGGCGTGGTCGAGACCGGATTGGCGGTCGGCTTGCCGACCGGGCCGGTCGTGTCCGCCGGGGCGGAC
Organism: Kitasatospora sp. NPDC033851; assembly: GCF_055576085.1. Lineage (NCBI taxonomy): Bacteria > Bacillati > Actinomycetota > Actinomycetes > Kitasatosporales > Streptomycetaceae > Kitasatospora > Kitasatospora sp. NPDC033851. The sequence continues at coordinate 105,262 of NZ_JBVIRL010000023.1, forward strand.
GGCGCCGGCACCGCCGGGGCGGTCGACGGGGTGCCACTGGACGGCGTCCCGGTGGTGGCCGGCGCCGACGGCTTGGCGGTGGTGGAGGGCGAGGCGGTGGCCGTCGCGGTGGCGGTGGCCGAAGGCGTCGTCGTGGCGGTGGGCGTCCCGGTCGGGTGCGGGGTCGCGGTGGCCGTGGGCGACACCGAGGAGGTCGGCACCGGGACGGTCGGCGTGCCGGTCGGCGTCGGCACGCAGGCCTTGCCGCCGTTCCAGGCCGAGATCAGGTTGTCCGGGAAGACACCGTCCGGGTACCTCGGCGCGGGGTTGGCGACGCCGTCGAACTTCTTGTCGCCGTTGTACAGGTCGATCTGGCCGTAGCACTTCGGCAGGTGGGCGGAGACGTCCAGGGTCGCCTGGCGGTTCCCGCTGCGCAGCGTGGTGGTCGCCCAGCCGAGGAAGGTCTGCTTGCCCGAGGTGGCCCAGGTCGGCCCCTCGGTGTCGTAGGAGGCCAGCGAGACCCGGTAGTCGCAGCCGTCCACGACGTCGCCGACCAGGCGGACCTGGATGACGCCATGCGGCTGGGACATCCGGCCGTCGGAGATCCAGCCCTTGCCGCCGTCGACGGAGAACTGGACGCCGACGGCGCCGCACCCGTGCTCGGCCTGGGCCTGGGCGGTGCCGGCGGTGAGCAGCGGAGCGCCGACGGCTATGCCGAGGGCGGCGAGGGCCGGAACGCTCCGGCGCAGGAGTTGGTGCACGAGGAAGCTCCCTAGGGGGTTGTACACGGTTCGGGTGGGACTCACCGCTCCCCGGTGGCGATCCGGACGGACCGTCACCGGAACTGAGCGGACGTGAAACCGTGACCGTACCCGATGGCCCCGCGGTCCCGGGCCCCGCACCCCTGCCGAGCAGGTCTTCGCCGCTCTGCTGGGCCTGCTCGGTGGCGTAGGCGTGGATGTGGCGTAGGCGTGGATGAGGTCGTGCATCCGCCACCGTCCGGTGTCCGGGTCCTGCCGGATGAGGCCCAACCACCGAGTACCGCACCCGCACCCGGGCCCGCCTCGACGCCCGGGATCAGGCCGAACACGAAGCCGAGCACCAACGGCCGGAAGCCAGGCTGCGCGACGCGGCACGCACCGGGAACCGACCTGCGGCGGCCGCCCGGCCGTCAAGTGACGGGTGCTTTGGCCAGGCCCTCGCGGGTGCGGCGCAGCAGTTCGAGGACCAGCCCTTCGCCGTCGCCCGCCGGGCCCAGGCCGAGCCGGTTGAGGTGCATGTGGACGTAGCTGCGGCACAGCGCGCCGTGGCTGCGCCGCAGCCTGCCGTCCTGGCGCAGTGCGGCGAGCAGGGCGGCCGCTGGGGCGAGGGCGGCGCGGCGCTGCGCCAGCAGCAGGCGCAGGACCTCGGTGTCGGGCCGGTCCGGACCGGCGAGGGCCAGGCGCAGGTCGTTGCCGCGGCGCCGGTACTCGTCGCCGCCCTCGCGGGTGGTCTCGGCGGCGCCGCGCAGGAACGCCAGCCGTTCCGGCTCGGACAGGCCCAGGGTGTCGAGCAGGTCGTCGACGCTGCTCACCGCCAACGCCGTGCGGTCGAGCGGGATTTCATCCTCCTCGCCCGCCTGGAGCAGCCAGGCGACCGAGGTGCTGTCCGCGCCGAAGACCTCCTCGGCCACCCGTACCCCGTCGTTGCCGCCATAGCGTTCGACCTCCCGCTCGTAGGTGTCGAAGGCGAGCCTGGTGGCGGCCCCGGTCGCCAGCAGGTCTTCCGCCCAGCGGCAGGCCTGGTCCATCAGCGGGCCGAGCAGGGCGGACCGCTCGCCGTGGAAGCGGATCCGCAGGTGGCTGTCCGTGTCCGAGTAGCGGATGAAGAACCAGTTGTCGGCCAGTCCGGCGGCGGTGGCGAACTCGGCGAAGGTGCGCAGCGGTCCCGCGATCAGCTCGTCCTGCTGCCAGGGGCTGCCGTAGAGCTTGAGGTACAGCCAGTCACTTCCGGGCGGCCGGAACCGGGTGCCCGCCGCCACGGTGTCGGCGGCCGACGTCACCGCGGCGGCCGCGTGCGCGTGACCAGCCGGGTGCCCGTCGAGCCCAGCCGGGTGCCCGTCGAGCCCTGCCGGATCCACGGCCGCGGCCCGCGCGCGCACCAGCGGAACGACGAGCTCGCAGATGTGGCGGCCGTCCGGCCCGGGCAGCCAGGCGTCCTGCGGCTGCGGCAACGCCTCCTGGAACTGCAGCGCCTGCGTGCCGCGCAGGGCCCGCAGTTCCTCGCGCGCCACCTCGACCTGGTCGCGGTCGGCGAGGTCGAGCAGCAGGCGGTTGTCGCCGACGCACAGGTAGACCAGGTGCGGGACGGCCCACCGCTGCCGCCAGGCCGACAGCGCGGCCGCGAACTCCTCGCCCGCGCCGGTGGGCAGGTCGGCCGCGTCGAGCCGCCACTGCGCGAGGGCGAGCACGGTGCGGCCGTACTGGACCCGGGGCAGGAACGGGAAGCCGTTCGCCGGGCCCCAGGAGAACAGCGAGGGCTGGCAGCGCCCGTCGGCGGCGGCGTCCAGCAGGAAGCGGACCGGGGCGGGTGCGCCCATGCTGTTGAGCATGTGGCCCTGCACCCCGGTGATCCGGGCGGCGGCGGCGGGCCACTCGACGCTGAACCGGCCCTCGTGCAGGCCCACGACCAGCTCGCGCAGCGGGATGGCGTCCCGGTGCGGCACCCCGGGCCCGGTGCCGAGCACGATCTCGTGGGTCCGGACCGCCGGCCGGATCGCGACGTTGGCAAAGCGCGCCCGGCGCGGCAGGTAGACGACCTCGGCGAAGAGCGTGTCGGGGCTGGCCTCCTGCTCGGCCCGGGCGATCTCGTCGAGGGCGGTACGGGCCTCCGGGCCGAGCAGGTCGGCGAACCGGCCGAGGTGACGGCCGGCGGCCGGGGCGCCGAGGTTGGGGCCGACGACCAGCCGGAACTCGCCGGCGTCCAGGGCGGCGGGCGAAGCGGCGGTGACGAACAGCGCGAGCTCCAGTGAGAGCGGGCAGGCGGCCGGATCGGGCCGGGACACGGTGAGTGCCTCGATCTGCTCGTCGGTCAGGTCGACGCTCTGGCGGTGCTCCCGGTTGGCGGCGAGGGCCAGGCCGAGCAGCAGCCGGTTGCGCTGCGGCGGCTGCGGGGTCGAGCGCTGGTGGGCCGACGAGTCGGTCGGGGGTCCGAGCCCCACGTCCGGGTCCAGCAGGTCCAGCAGGGGAACCCGGCGCTCCGCCCCGTAACGGCTCAGGAACGCCCGCCGGTAGGACTCCAGGCGGGGCGGACCGGCCGGGAGGGGACTCAGCCGGAGCAGCAGCTCGGCGGCGCGGGCCGCCTCCGCCGCCACCTCGGCGTTCAGGCCCCGGCCGGCCAGGGGAAGGGCCAGGTCGGTCTGGAGGACGGGGTCTCCGGGCGCCGCCGGGTGCAGCCCGTCGGCGCGTTCCAGCAGGTCAGCCCAGGGTCGGACCCGTGCGTCGAGCGGGAGGGCGTCCCACCGGGCGAGGTCCCGGGACAGGTGGTCGAGCCCGGCGGCCAGCTCCCGCGCACCGGGGACGGCGGCCAACCGCTCGCGGACGTGGGTGGCGGGGTCGCCGTTGGTGAGGGGCGGTCGGAGATCGGTCTGGAGGAAGCCCTGGGCCCGCAGCCGTTCGACCAGCCCGGCCGCCTTGTCGGGGGTCGCGCCCGCCAGCCCGGCGAGCCCGGCCGCCAGGTCGTCCGCCGCGACCGGGTGTCGCGCCGTCTCCAGCACCTGCTGTACGGCCGGGGTCAGCCGGACCGAGACGGTGTCCGCCGCGCCGTCGGCTTCGGCGTCGCGGAGCAGGGCGCGCTCGCCGCGCAGGACGACCGCCTCGTTGGTGACCAGCCGCAGGCCGGCGCGGATCTCCGGCTCCTCCTCCAGCCGGTGGATGAGCCCGAGCAGCCAGGCCATGTCCGGCCGGGTGCGGGTGCGCGGCGGGTACGGCCCGAGCGCCAGATCGGTGTGGTCGCTCCAGCGGGCCAGGCCGACGCCGGCGAAGACACCGAAGGGCGTCGGCCTGGTGCACATGCGGATCAGGTAGCGCGTCAGTTTGCGGCGAACCCGCCGAGCTTCCGGGTCGTCGGGGCGGGTGCGGTGCAGGGCGGCGGCGAGGTCACGGCTGGCCACCTCGACGGCGAGGCGGACCTGCGGCGCGTCGGGCATCAGGGTGTCGCCGCCGGTGGCCGCGCCGACGGTGGCGAGCGCGTCCACCGGGAGCAGCGGTGCCCGCACCACCGCCCAGTCCAGCGGCCGGTAGATCGGCTGCGCGCGGCGGCGGTGCTCAGGGTCGTTGACCGTCATGACAGCAGGAAGAACCGGTCCCAGGTGGGCTCGGTGTCGGTTGCGGCGGCCAGCAGGACCATGACCACGCCGGGGGCTCCGTCGAGTAGGCCGGGCGAGTCCACCCGGTTGCCGGCCGGTTCCACCGCGGCGTACCCGAGCGGACGGTCGGGATCGAAGTGATCGAGCAGCTGGTCGACCAACTGCTCGGCCCCGGCGGTGAACTGCGGCAGGCCGGTGTCGTGGGCGAAGCGCAGTACCACCTGGAGCAGTCCGGCGACGCCGTGGCAGAACGTGGGCGAGGCGAGCTGGCGGGCGGTGTCGGGCCGCTCCAGCACGCGGGTGATGGCCTCGACGGCGACGTCGCGCAGCCGTCCGTCGTCCAAGGCCTCGCCGGCGTGCCAGAGTGCCCGCGCGATCCCGGGGCTGCCGTAGCACCAGGAGCTGCGCGCCGGGCCGGGGTCCGGCGGCGGGGGTCGTCCGGGCGCCGCCGGCAGCGGGATGGCCGACGGCCAGTTGATGCCCCACGCGTCGTCGAGGCGGTGCGCGGTCAGCCAGTCGGCCAGGTAGCGGACCGCCGCCGCCTGGCCGGGTGCCTCACGGCCGGCCCGCAGGGCGAGGGCGAGGATCGCCAGGGGGCCGGGAATCCCGTGCGCCAGCCCGCAGTTGAGGTTGCCGTACGGGTAGATGGGCCGCGTCGCGGGGTCCCCGAGCTGGTCCTCCGGCGTGGCCCAGCGCGGCGTCGCGCCGTTCGGCGCGGCCAGGTGGACCAGCGCGCCGAGCAGGTCGGCGAGCGCGCCGTGCGGATCGCGCGGCAGCAGGCCGGCGGCCAGTCCGCTCGCCCCGGAGACCAGGTCGAAGTCGCTCACCGGCCGACCGTGGCGGCCCTCGGCGAGCCGCGCGGCCATGAGCTGTGCGCGGGGCACCAGTTCGTCGTCGAGGGCACCGAGCGCACGGCGGTAGCGCGTGCCGTCGCGGCTGAGCGCGGCGACGGCGAACGCCGTGCCGCCGAGCCCGCTGTAGAGGCCGGAGCCGATCCGCGCGGGATCCTGCCCGATGCCGTCGAGCCCGGTGACGAGGAAGCGGTGGCCGGTCTCGTCCCACCCCTGGCCCGGCCGACACCGGTCGAGGTACGCGCACAGTAGCGCGATTCCGGCGTCTCCCCCGGCCACCCCGGGGGAGACCCAGCCGATCGTCCGGGGGAGGCGGGTCTGACGGGCGGCACCGGCCAGCGCCTCGCAGATGCGGGCGCGATCCACGCAGCGCTCGGCGGCGGCATCGGCGGCGGCGAGCGCGGCCGCCCGCTGGTCGCCGTCGAGCACGCTGCGCCAGGGGCGCGGCTCCGGGGCGCGCCCGTCGGCCGTCGGCGAACCGGAACGGCCTGTCGCGCCGAAAGCGTTTGTCGCATCGGCGAGTTCGCGTCGCGGCATGTGGTCTCCCTCGGAGCGGACCGGCTACGAACGGCGAGGCGGCCGGCGCGGTGACACGCCGGGCGAGCGACCGTCAGCCGCAGGCCACGCCGGTCAGAAATTCACAGCACACGGTGCAGCTGGTTTCCCCGCAGGTGTTGCAGGTGAAGCAGGTCTCGCACGTGGGAGCGCACGTGGGAGCGCAGGTGAACTGGCAGGTGTCGTCACAGGTGCCGTTGCAGGACTGCGGACAGGTCTGGTCGCAGGTCCCGTCGCACGAGACGCAGGTGTCTTCGCACGAAGCGCAGGAGACGAACTCGATTGTCTGCTGGCCACAGGGGGCGCCGCACGTGCAGCCCTCCTGCGGAGCGAAGCGGCCGGCCGCACGACGCGCCAGGGCGGCTGGTGACTCCCGTGGTGTTGGCCCTCGGCCGCGCTGTGGGCCCCTCGGGCCCGCCCGGCTCATCCGGCGGACGTCGAGGTCGAAGTCGTCCGACGGGCGGACCGGGGCGCTGTGGGTGTAGCTGACCTGGGCTCCTTCCCTCAGCGTGACCTCGGTTGCCTCCGTTCCGACGAAAGGAGGCCGGTCCGGCGGAATACCGGTGCTGTCGATGACGTCCTCGGTGGCGAATTCGACGTAGTAGTCGAGGTTCTTCGTCAGGTAGAGCCGCCGGTGTCCTTCGCGGTCGCTGTCGCCGAGGAAGCCTTTGAGGGTGAGTCCTCGGACGGGCGCGTGGGCCGGGTCCGGGCGGAATCTGTCGACCAGCGGATCCTGCGGACCGTGGATGTCCTTGGTCCGGTCCGGGGTCCGGTCCGGCTTGTCGCCTGGGCCGTTGTCGGATCCGCCGCTGTTGGCTGGGGTGGTCATCGTGGACCTCCCTCGATGGAAGAGGGCCCTTCTCATGCTTTCACCCGGGCCACAACCTGACAACTCGACGGGTCTCCATGACACAGGGTGACCTCCGGCCGAGCGGCGGGCGGTTGCGGCGGGGCCTCCGACCGGTTGCGGTGGGCGAACCATGCCCTGGGTTCGAACGCCATCCCTGCGGCAGCGCCCGGCACCCAGGGTCACGACGGAAGCCCGGCCACCGCCGGTCCCGGCCTGATCGGAGTGCGATGAGCGACCGCTCCACCATGGCGCCGCCGGATGGGGTGCGGCCGCAGGGTCGCCCGCGCCGTGCCTGTCCGGGCGCCGGCTAGCTGAGGATGAGCAGGGTTGCCACGGTGTTGCCGTCGGCGTCCAGGCACCCGGTGGTGTTGGAGCCGTCCGGGTCGGCCAGGATGCCCAGCACGGTGCCGGTGCCGTCCTCGTCCGGGATCATCAGCCAGTCGTCGGCGAAGTCGCCTTCGACCGGCTCCACCGGCCAGTCGGCCGGGTCCACCGACGCGTCCTGGAGCTTCTTGCGGAGTCTGTCCAGCCTCCGGCTGTCGCCCTCGGCGGCGCGCGCGTGCAGGGCGGCCCAGGCGCGCTTGAGCATCCCGGTGCCCGGTTCGATCCAGGTCCTGCTGGAGTTCGCGTGTATCACGGCCAGTCCGGACGGGGTCCCCATACTGTCGCCGCAGTCATCCGTCCGGACCGGGACGGTCTCCCCCGGGTGCACCAGGACCGCTACCGGCACCCTGGGGTTGTCCTCGCGGGAGAGCAGGTAGACGGGCGTGCCGCCGGGCCGCATCGGGAAGCCCTCACCCTCCGGGCCCAGCGGGTCGTAGATCGTTCCGTGCCCGCGGTCCCCCTGGATCAGGCCGGCCCGCTCGATCCGCCAGCCCCCAACTGGGGATGCCAGACGTTCTGTTGACTTCAAGCGAGCTTGAGGTTCTAGCGTGTCACTCACTTGATCATCTGACGAAGGGAAACCCGCTCGTGATCCTCGTGACCGGAGCCACCGGAAACATCGGCAGTGCCCTGCTGAAGGAGCTGCACACACGTGGCGTCGGGCCGCTGAGAGGGCTTACCCGGGATGCCGCACAAGCCGTCTTCCCGGACGGTGTCGAGGCCGCGGAGGGCGACTTCGCGGAGCCGGCGTCGTTGAAGCCCGCGCTGGAAGGGGTGCGCTCGCTGTTTCTCGTCTCGCGCCTGGGCCCGGACGCCGACATCCTCGACGCCGCCCGCGCGGCGGGTGTGGAGCACGTCGTCCTGGTGTCCTCCATCACCGTCCAGACCCACCCGCACCTCGGCGCCGCCGCCGAGAACCTGGCGGTCGAGCAACTGCTCAAGGCAAGCGGTATGGCCTGGACGATCCTGCGGCCGACACAGTTCGCCTCCAACGCGTTGATGTGGGCGGCCACCATCCGTGGCCACGAAACCGTCCGTGCGCCGTTCGCGGAGACCGCACTGCCGACCATCCACCCTGCGGACATCGCGGCCGTGGCACGGGTGGCACTGACCGAGTACGGCCATCACGGACGCACATACGCCATGACCGGTCCAGCGCCGGTCAGCGCCCGACAGCAGGTCGAGGCCATCGCCGCAACACTGGGCCGGGAGGTGCCCTTCGCCGAAATCAGCCGTCAGCAGGCCCACTCACAGATGGCCGCGGTCTTCGGGTCCGACAACGCGGACGCGGTGCTCGACGTCACAGGTGGAGACGTCAACGAGGAGCTGCTGATGGTGCGCGACACGGTTTCAGAGGTCACCGGAACCCCGGCCCGCCCGTTTCGGCAGTGGGCTTCGGAGAACGCCGACGCCTTCCGTTGAGGCAGGCGATCGCCCCCGCTCACGCCACCACGGGGCGCTGCGCCGCCGGATGCGACCCGTGGCAGGCCGCTGACGCCGTGCCGCGGTACTCCCTGCTCGACGCCCTGGACGACCCGGACGACCGCGCCGCCTGCGAGCAGCGGCAGGAGAAGAGAAGAAGCCCCGTCAGGCGGTCTCAGTCCCACGGGCTGGTGGGCACCGGGCCCGGTATGACGATCACCGCTATCTCGCCCTCGCGGGCACGGCCCGTCCAGACCTGGCCCCAGCCTTCCGGGACGCCGAAGGTCAGCAGGTCGGCCCGGCGTTCCTCGTCGCGGGCGAGTTCGAAGTAGTCCTCGCAGAGGGATTCGGTGTCCCGCCCGGGTGCCGGGCAGCCGAAGCCGACGTCGGCCACGTCCGTCAGGTAGCGGCGGAAGGGTTCGGTCAGCGGTTGCCAGGCGGTGGCGTCGGCGAAGCAGCCCATGGTCTCCTCCGCCGCGAACCCGGCGCCGGCAGCGCGCAGGGCCGGGTCCTCGCCCACGCCGAGGGCGAGGACCCAGGTGACCACCGGCTCGTCGCGCACGCGCAGGCGCGTCGCGGCGCACTCCCGGTACTCGTTGTAGTAGCCGTCCGAGAGGTGGGGCCAGTCGGCCCAGGAGACGTCCACCGGGTACTCACCGGGCGGGACGCGCAACGCGAGCTCGCGCGGCGGCCCGGCGATCCAGGGCGAGTCGACGACCAACCGGCCGCTCGGCAGCCGGATCGCGGCGACCTCCTGCACCTCGGCGATCTCGATCCAGCTGTACGGGGTGTGCGCATCGCCGCCGATCCGCAGGCCCGGTGTGAACAGTCCGTCGAGGTACTCGCGCGTCTGTGGCCTGACCTCGTCCATCCCCGCCTCTTCCCTCTCACTTCTGTGACACCTGCTGCCCCGGACGATACGCACCTCCACAGACAACTCCGGTGCCGCAGACTGCGCGGAGGTGTCCGGGGCCGGCCGCAAGGCCTCCTTCCCGAGCCGACTGCCCGCACGGCGAACGCCTCGCTGCGCCTGTGCTGGTCGTGCCAGGGGTTCGGTCGGCGGGAAGGAGGGCTCGCTGCTGGAGCTGCGGGAGTTCGGCGGCGCCCATGGTCCGGCCGAGGCGACGGCGAAGGCGATCAGTCCGCCGAGGAGGACGGGGCGGGGCACGAGTCCTCGGCACCGTACCGGAGGACGCAAAGGCGGTATGCCGGGCGGCGGCGCGGGTCCGGGGGGTTCCGCGCCGCCGTCCTGGGGGTACCTCCCGGCCGAAGGCCGGGGGCCGGTCTATGCGGTGGCGATGGCGGTCAGGACCTTGGTCCGGGCGGCTTTCATCGCGGGCAGGATCGCCGCTGCCAGGCCGGCGAGTGCCGATCCGGCGAGGACGGCGAGGATGGTGGTCCACGGGATGCTGAGTGCGGTGATCCCGTACAGGGTGAGGACCTTCTGCCCGGCGATGCCCCACGCGAGCCCGAGTGCGAGGCCGAGCAGCGCGCCGTGGACGGCGATCAGCACCGACTCCAGTCGGATCATCCGGCCGATCTGTCGGCGGGAGGTGCCGACGGCGCGGAGCAGGCCGATCTCGCGGGTGCGCTCGACCACGGACAGGGCGAGGGTGTTGATGACCCCGAGGACCGCGATCAGGATGGCCAGCGCCAGCAGCGCGTAGACCAGGTAGAGGACGGTGTTGACCTGGCCGGTGATCTGGTTCTTGTAGTCGGCCTGGCTCTGCACGGTGACCTGTGGGTAGCCGGCCAGGGCGGTGTCGAGGGCGGTCTGAACCTGCTTCTTGTCGGCGCCGGGTGCGGTGTTGAGGTAAAGGGTGAAGTCCTGGGCCTCGGGGGCGTACGTGCCGAGGGTGTCCAGGGAGACCTCCCAGCTGCCGCCGTCCTTGCCCGCGCCCGCCGGGGGCTTGGCGATCGCGCCGACGGTGAGGGTGCCCACGTTGCCGTTGAGGAAGTGCAGCTCGACCGGGGAGCCGATCCGCAGACCGTCGGCCTTCGCGGTCGTCTCGTCGACCATCACCTTGCCGGCCGCGACGTCGGCGGTGGAACCGGCGACGTACTGCGGCTTGACAGCCCGGTCGACGGTGGCGACATCGACACCCGAGAGCACGAGTTGGAAGCCGCCCAGGTGGGCGACGGCGTAGCGCCGGCGGGTGACGGCCTGGACGCCGGGGATCGCGTGGACCTTGGCGGTGACCTCGTGGCCGATGGGCTGCTGGCCGTTGCCGGTCAGCACGTAGTCGGCGCCGAAGGTGTTGTCCACGTCGCGGTTGATGGACGTGGTCAGCGAGGCGGCCAGGACGGCGATCGCGCCGACCAGCGACAGGCTGATCATCAGCGCGCCGGCGGTGGCGCCCGTGCGGCGCGGGTTGCGCACCGCGTTGAGGCGGCTGATGCGGCCGACCGCGCCGAACAGCTTCGGGAACGGGGCGCCGAGGCCGTGCACGACGAGCCGTGAGAGCGGCGCGCCCAGGACGACCAGGGCGACCAGCGAGGCGACGATGCCGCCGCCGAGCAGGCCGGCGGCTGTGATCAGTGTGGCGTGGTGGGTGGCGGCGCCGTACAGCAGGCCAAGGCCGGCCGGCAACAGCACGGTGCCCAGGGCCGTGCGGCGGCCCAGCGGTGCGACGGGCGGGGTGGCGGCCTCGCGCAGGGCGGCCATCGGGGAGATGCGGGCGGCGCGGCGGGCCGGCAGGTAGGCGGCGACCAGCGTGACGAGCACGCCGACGCCGTAAGCAGCGGCCGGGGTGAGCGGGTTGATGACCAGTGCGGTGCCGGACAGGTCCACGCCGAAGCTGCTGATCAGGCTCTTCAGTAGCGCGGCCAGGCCGATTCCGGCGCCCAGGCCCAGCGTCGAGCCGACGACGCCGAGCAGGAGTGCCTCGGTGAGCACCGAGCGGGTGACCTGGCGGCGCCCGGCCCCGAGCGCGCGGAGCAGTCCGAGTTCGCGGGTGCGCTGGGCGACCAGCATGGAGAAGGTGTTGAGGATCAGGAAGATCCCGACCAGCACCGCGAGGCCGGCGAAGCCGAGCAGCGCGTAGGTGACGACGCTGAGGAAGGAGCTGACCTGCTGGGCGGCGGACTGGGCCTGCTCCTCCTTCGTGGCGATGGAGAAGCTGTCGCCGAGTGCGGCGTGGATGCGCTGCTGGGCGGTGGTGTGGGTGGTGCCGGGGGCGGTGTCGGCGGTGACGGTGGTGAACTGGCCGGGCTTGCCGAGCAGGGCCTGCTGGGCGGTGGCGGTGTCGACGTAGACCATCGTGACGCCGGGGTTGCCGGTGCTGAAGGTGACGATGCCGACGACGGTCGCCGGGGTGGAGCCGGTCGGGGTGAGCACGTGCAGCGCGTCCCCGAGGTGGACACCCTTGTGCTGGGCGCTGGCCTGGTCGATGACCAGCTCGCCGGCCTTGGTGGGGGCGTTGCCCTGGACGAGGCGGACCTGTGGGTTGTCGTACCAGTTCTGGCCGAGGGTGGGTGCGCCGGTGGTGGGGCCGACCGGCTTGTTGTCCTTGCCGACGACGGTGAGGTTCTGCAGGCTGACCTGGCCGTGTGCGGCCTGCACACCCGGGACGGCGGCGACCTTGGCCACGACGGATGCGGGCAGGGTGGGGATCTCGCCGGACAGGGCGCGGTCCTCGATCTCGGGGGTGAACGCCTGCTTGGGCTTGATCGTCACATCGGCGGCGGTGGAGCTGGAGATGCCGGTGAACGCGAGGTTGATGGTGTCGGAGAAGACCAGGGTGCCGGAGACGAACGCGACCCCGAGCAGGACGGCGAGGGTGGACAGGGCCATGCGGCCCTTGTGGGCGAGGAAGTTGCGCAGACTTGCCTTGATCACGGTCCGTCAGCTCCTGCGTCCGGCGCCGTCGAACTGCCGCATCCGGTCGAGTACCGAGTCGGCCGTCGGCTCCGCGAGCTCGTCCACGATCCGGCCGTCGGCGAGGAAGACGACGCGGTCGGCGTGGGCGGCGGCGACCGGGTCGTGGGTGACCATCACGATGGTCTGCCCGAGGTCGTCCACGCTGCGGCGCAGGAAGGCCAGGATCTCGGCGCCGGCGCGGGAGTCGAGGTTGCCGGTCGGCTCGTCCGCGAAGATGATCTCCGGTCGGCTCGCCAGCGCCCGCGCGCAGGCGACGCGCTGCTGCTGACCGCCCGACAGCTCGCTGGGCCGGTGCCCCAGGCGCTCGCGCAGGCCGACGGTGTCGATCACCGTGTCCAGCCACGCCGGGTCGGGCCTGCGGCTCGCGATGTCCATCGGCAGCGTGATGTTCTCCAGTGCGGTGAGTGTCGGGAGCAGGTTGAACGCCTGGAAGATGAAGCCGATCTTGTCCCGGCGAAGCTGGGTCAGGTGCTTGTCCTTGAGCCGGGTGACCTCGGTCTCGCCGATCCAGATCTGCCCAGCGGTCGCGGTGTCCAGGCCGGCCAGGCAGTGCATGAGCGTCGACTTGCCGGAGCCGGACGGGCCCATGATCGCGACGAACTCGCCGCGCTGCACCGAGACCTCGACCGCGTCCAACGCCACCACGCAGGTCTCCCCGCTGCCGTACGCCTTGGTGAGGCTCTCGGCGCGGGCCGCGATGGCCTGGTGCGGGGCGGGGACCGCCGTTGCTGTGCTCACGCTCATCCTCCTGGGTTTCGCTGCGCGGCCTGCGCACTCGTTTGCGGGCATGGCAGACTCGGGGCAGGCAGATAGCTTCTACGAACACGTAGAACTTCTACGAGTTCGTAGAAGATAGCGCAGGAGGTGACCGGGCCCGTGACCATGGACGAACCCACCCCGCCCAAGGGCGGCCGGGCCAGGGGCGAGCTGGAGGCCGACGTCCTCCGCGCGTTGCAGCACGCCGCCCCCGAGGCGCTGAGCCCCGGCGAGGTCAGGGAAGTGCTCGGCGGCGATCTCGCCCACACCACCGTCGTCACCGCCATGTCGCGGCTGCACGCCAAGGGCCTGCTCGAACGCACCCGGCGCGGACGGACCTTCGCCTACGTCCCCGTCGCCGACGACTCCGGACTCGCCGCCCGCCAGATGCGCCAGGTCCTGGAGGGCAGAACGGATCGCGAAGCCGTCCTGACCCGCTTCGTCGACGACCTCTCCGACGACGACGAGGAACTGCTGCGCAAGCTGCTGGACCCGGGACAGTAGGGCCGCCCCGATGTACGTCGCCGTCTACCTGCCGCTGCTCTTCCCGCTGCTGGCCGCCCTGGCGGCCAGGCCGCTGGGCGAACGACTCCCGCCCCGCCTGGCCACCTGGCTGCTGACCGTGGGCGCAGTGGCCCTGGCAGCCGCGAGCAGCCTGGTCCTGGGCATGCTCGCGATCACCGCACTGATCCGCTTCCCCGCTCTCGCCCGGCTGGCGCAGGGTCACTGGTCGGCACAGGCGGCCCAGCACCACGACCCGGCCGCACTGTCGGTCGGCCTGCTCGCCGCTGCCCTGCTGGCCACGGCCACCACCGCGACCGCGGTGCTGCTGTGGCGCCGAGTCCGCACGCTGGCCGCCGCCGCCGCGGAAGCCGCCTGCCTACCCGGACGCGATCAGCTGGTCGTCGTCGACGACCCGGCCGCCGAGGCGTACGCCATCCCCGGGCTGCCCGGCCGCATCGTCGTCTCCACCGGCATGCTGGCGGCCCTCGACCCCGACGAGCACCACGTCCTGCTCGCCCACGAGCGAGCCCACCTGGCCCACCACCACTACCTCTTCGTCGCGGTCGCCCAACTGGCCGCCACCGCCAACCCGCTGCTACGGCCCCTCGCCGACACCGTCACCTACACCATCGAACGCTGGGCCGACGAGAGCGCCGCCACCGCCATCGGCGACCGCCGCCAGGTCGCCCACACCGTGGGCAAAGCCGCCCTGGCCACCCGACGCACCCGCACCCGCCGCTGGATCCCCGCCGCCGCCCTGGGCATCCTGGGCCGCTTCTCCCCAGCCGGACCGGGCCCCGTACCGCGCCGGGTCGCCGCTCTCCTCGCCCCACCGCTGCGCAGCCGCGCACTGCCACTCGCCGGCATCCCCGCACTGCTGCTGGCCAGCGCCGCGTGCGCCGCCGAGGCCGCACACGACCTGGAACTGCTCCTCGAACTGGCCAAACGCGGCGCCTCGCAACACTGAGGGAAGGCAGCGCGGCCAACCGCGCACCCGGCGGCGGTCGTGGCGAAGGCCGTGCGGCGATCGTGGCCGAGCCTCCAACGCGGCGCCTACGGGCTGACGAGCAGGGCGCCGTGCACCGTGCGGCCGTCGGCCAGGATGATCGCCATGAACGATGCCCTCATCCAGTGCTGCCCGCTCCGGTCCCGGTCTCGTTCAAGCTCCTCAGCAACAAGCCCCTGGGAGGAAAGCCGGCCCGGGCCGACTTCCTCCCAGGGGTGGGTTCGCGGAGCTCCTACGCCCTGTTATCGGCCCTTGACCGTCGGGGCGAGCGCCAGCGCCAGGTACGCCAGGGCGCGGGCGACGTTCTCCACGTGGGGCACGTGCGGGCCGACGTTCAGGCCGCCACCGTTCTGGCCTGCGGCCGCGTACCGGGAGAGCGCGCTCCAGCCGTTCTCCAGCTCCTGCTGGCGGGCGGGCATGGTGTACGCCATGTTGTGGTTCGCCATCATCTGGATCACGATGCCCTGTACGTCGCGGAGCCGGGCGGCCTCGGCCGTCACCTGGATCAAGCGCAGGAGGGACCTGGCGGTGGCCTGGAACTGGCTTCCGCCGTTCTGCTCGGTGCCGCGCGCAAGGTAGGCCAGCTGGAAGACGGAGTTCATCAGTGAGCTGTAGCTCATGCCGGTTTCGTCACGGTTCACGCCCGGGCCGCCCTGCGCCTGCGGCCGTGCCATCTGCGGGTAGCTGCCGTCGTAGGACAGGCTGCGGTAGGTGGCCGGCGGGAGCAGTCCGCCGTCGGGGCCGTTGCGCAGGGCGTCCATGGTCCGGCCGAGGTTGAACCCCTCGTCGTTGAACGCGTAGGTGATGTCCCCGTCGCCGGGCCGGGCGTCGACGGGGGTCGTCGTGAAGCCGCGCAGGTACAGGTTGTCCGGAGTGAACCAGAGCCGCAGCGTCATCTGGCGGCCACCGCCGTTGACGGCGTTCAGGTCGGCCCGGATCAGCGACACCGAGTTGGAGCCCTGCGTCATGTAGGTCTCGCCGTTCCAGCGGCTCCCGGAGGCGTTGCGCAGACTCTGCAGGAAGGTGCCCCAGTCCTTGGAGATCTGGCCGGGGTTCTGCCACTCGCCGCTCATGTTCACCCAGCAGTGGGCGACGTGGTAGTCGCCGGTGTTGGCGCGGGCCGCGCCCGCGCCGGAGACCAGGGTCACCACGCCGGCGACGATGGCAATGAGCAGGGCGGTGAGCCTGGTCCGCAGGTTCCGGCCGAACGCCGGGCGCCGCGAATGTGTCAAATGCATGTCATTAGTCCTTGATCAAGGGGGATCCGCGTCGGTGGACGCGGATCCTCGACGGGCGTGCTCCGGTCGGCCGCCGACATCGCGGCCGTCGCACGTCCCGCGCCCTCGGCGTTCCTCAGCCGATCGGCCCTCCCACCCTCCTGCACCGCATCGCCTGCGCACATCAGTCATCTGACTGCACGTGGACGACGCCGCCAAACCAGCACGTCCGCGTCGCCGTAGCCGATGGAGAACTCCGCCACCTCGAAGCCACACGGGGGCCGCACACGGCCTCTGCGGGCACAAGCCGCACCCTGGCCGTCATCACCCGGCCGGAACCGGACGGGGAGATCGCCGACGGCCCGCAGCTCAAGCACGCCTCCCGCCGGGCCCTGGCCGACGCGGTCACCGCCAGCTACGGGCAGGCCGACCAACTGTGGGCCAAGGAGTTCAACACCGAGCCGGAGACCGCCGCCGCCGAACGCCTCGTCGCCATGCTCCCGGGCCCGCCGCAGCGGCCAGACGGTGGCGATCGGCCCGGTGTCCACCGTCTCCACACCGGCCTCGACAACGTCAACACCCGCCTCGACCCAGGCCCTTGAGTAGGACCGCACCCGCGCACCCACCGCTCCCTTGCCGCGCTCCCGGCCCCCGACTGACCGGCGGAACCGGTGTTGCCGCCGGAGTCGGCCGCGCTACCAGTACCCGGCCTCGCGGGCGAGGGCAGCTTCGTTGCGCTCTTCACGAAGGGCCTTCAGGTCGTCCACGTCACGCTTGTTGCGCTTCAGGTCGAGTCCCCCGAGCGGGAAGTTCCAGGAGTGAAGTGCTAGCCGAATGTGACGTTTTGTGGTGCCGCCCCCGCCACAGGCCTGCGTCGTGCGAGCGGCCGACGACGCACCTGTTGGCTTCCTCGATCACACCCCAGTGGGCGGAGGCCTCGATCTCGATCGGCCCCCAGACCTCCCCGACGATGTCCAAGCCGCGCCGTGACGTCGCTCCACTCTGGTCCAGTGCGAGGGCGACCTCGATGGCTTCATGCACCAGCACCGGTCCCAGGTCGTCCCCAGTAGCAGGTGTCGTCCACCACCCGTCCCGGTTCTCGTCTGTCACGTAGTCGACGTACAGGGCGTCCTCGCGCCCGGCTTCAATAGCGTGACGGAAGATCCAGTCCGAGTCGTTGGGGCCGTCCAGGCCGGTTATGGCCGTGCGCAACGGTTGTCCCGGTGGGCCAGGGAGGTGGCTCCGCCGCCCGCCCGCCTCGTCAGCCGGCCAGCAGCCCGGCGGCGATCCGGGCGCGGTGCGGCGCCAGCTCGGCGGCGATCGAGGCGCCCTCGGCGGCGGTGACGGTGACGGCGGGGTCCCCGTCCCCGGCGCGGGCGGCCAGGGCGATCCGCAGGTGGGTCGGCGGGTGGGAGCCGTCCACGGCGGACCGGTCACGAGCACTGAGCCGCAGCAGGCGCTCCCGCTCGACGGCGGGGACGGAGGCGAGGTGCTCGCGCACCCGCTCCCAGAGCAGGTCCGGCGCGGGCGGCGCGGGCGCGTCCTCGGTCCGGCGGCTCCGGGCGCGGCCGATCCGGGGCCGTCCGCGCTCCTCGGCCCGGATCTGGTGGATCGCGGTGTCCACCGAGCCGGGCAGCAGCAGCGCCGCGAGCATGCCCCGGGCCGCCTCGCCACCCGCCACCCGGGCGGCGAGCACGTCCGAGTGGTACTCGGCCTGCTGGCCGGCCCGGGAAGTGAGCCGGTCGAACAGCACCAGCCCCTGGTGCAGCACCCAGGCGACGCCGCGCAGCACCAGCCGGCCGAACACCGCGCCGAGCCGTACCAGCATCGAGACCTCGTCCCGGCCCACGCCCGGCCCGTCGTGGCCCGGTCGGGCCATGTCGTACCATGCCCAGAGCGCCGAGACGGCGCTGTACAGCCAGAACGAGCGCCGGCGGTCGCCGTTGACCCGGTGGCCGAACTCGTGGCCGAGCAGGGCTGTCCGCTCGCGGTCGTCCAGTACCTCCCACAGCGGCAGGCCAAGCCGCAGCACCGACCGGCGGCGCAGCCCGACCAGCCCGTACGAGGCGTTGAACTCGTCGGTGACCTGGATGACGTCCACCGGGCGGGCGCCGACCTCGGCGGCCACCCGGTCGGCCAGCCCGTACAGGGCCGGCGCCCCGGCACGGTCGAGCACGCCCGCGTCCTTCGGCAGCCGGCCGAGCCGCGGCCGCAGGGTCACCGCGATCACCAGCACCACCGCGCCGACACAGCGCTGCACGACGGTCCCGGTGATCAGCAGCCAGAGCGCCAGGGCGAAGGTGCCGAGGGTGACGAGGTGGACCACCCCGGCCGCGGCGGAGGCCAGCAGCCAGTCCCGGCGGGCGGTGGGGGAGTCGCCCCCGGCGGCCTGCTCCTCGTAGAGCCGGTCGGCGCGGGCGACCGCGGCCCGCTCGCGCCGGGTGGGCCCGGGGGCGGCGTCCTCGCCGGGCACGAGGTTCCAGCCGCAGGCCGGGCACCAGAGGAGGAAGCGCGGGTCGTCGGTCAGGGGGGCGACGCAGCGCGGGCACGGCGAACCGTGGACGGGCCTGTCGGCGGACGCCGCGGCGGGCGGCTCGGGGTAGGTGGACACGGTTGATCATGATGGCGGGCCGGGGCGCCGGTGGGCAGGGGGGTTATTCGTATCGTGACCATGCCCGTCGTGACCCCTGCCCGTTGTGACCCCTGCCCGTCGTGACCAAGCCCTGCCCCGTGACGCGCAGTTTGAAGGCCAGCCGCGAGTGGACGCGCACCGTGACCCTGGACGAGAGCCGTAGCAAGACCGTGAACGGCGGGGTGGGGGCGACCCTCGTATGGCTGTCGGCGAAGGCGGCCGTCGAAGCCGAGCTGCAGCGGACCCTGTCCGTTGCCATCGGCAGTACACACCTGTTCGCGGAGGAGTTCAGCATCACGGTCCCCGAACGGACCGCTGTGCGGATCGCGTTGCGCTGGAAGCACGTCGTTCAGTGCGGCAGTGCCCGGCTGATGCTGCCCAATGGAACGATGTACAGCGTGCTGTACCGGGCTGTACTCAAAAGTCCGACCGGCGTTTGCCCCGGTTCGGAATCGAACGGGGGCCGAAGCCGAGAACGTTGGCATCAGGCATCAGGCATCAGGCATCAGGCAGTCGGCAGCTGGGAGCGGTCCGCGTGACCTGTGGCGATGGCGCCCGTTGCCCTTGGCGTGGCAGAACCCGAGACCCCGGCCTTGCTCCCGATACGCCGGACCTCGTTCGGCTGCCCGCACCTCCCCACGGGCCCGGGCGGCAGGCCGATCCCGCCAGCCGCTGACCGCGTCGAGGGTGAGGCCACCGGAGCCGGTGGCGTCGACGGGCCTGGTCCGCGGCCCGGAATCGCGGTTGTCGACCGGATCACTCCGTTGCGGTCAGGCACTCGGCGAGCAGGTCGACGACGTCGTGCCAGGCTCGCTGCGCGTGCCGTGGGTGGTAGCCGACGCCGGGGACCACGGGGTGGTCGACCGGCGGGTGGTGGAAGGCGTGCAAGGCGCCGCCGTAGACCACGAGGCGCCAGTCGACGCCCGCGGCCTGCATCTCGGCGGTGAACGCGCCCCGTTGCGCGGGCGGCATGATCGGGTCTTCCGACCCGACCCCGGCCCACACCGGGCAGCGAATGCGCGCCGCCTCGCCCGGTCGGCCCGTGGTCAGCGCGTTGACTGTTCCGATCGCGCGTAGGTTGACGCCGTCGCGCCCGAGTTCCAGCCCGACGGCGCCCCCGGTGCCGTAGCCGATGGCGGCGATCCGGTCGGGGTCGGTCCGCGGCTCGGCGCGCAACACGTCGAGCGCCGCATGACCGATGCCCCGCATCCGGTCGGGGTTGGCGAGCAGCGGCATGCAACGAGCAAGCATCTCCTCGGGGTCACCCAAATAGCGCCCGCCGTGAAGGTCGAAGGCCAGCGCTACGTATCCCAGCTCGGCGAGAGCATCGGCTCGGCGGCGCTCGACGTCGCTGAGCCCCATGCCCTCCGGCCCGAGCAGCACCGCGGGCCGGCGATCGACTCCGGCCGGGAGTGCGAGGTGCCCGATCATCGTCAGACCATCGGCCGGGTACTCGACCGTGCGCGTGGTAATCGTCGCCATGCGACTGGACTGTAGTGATCGTCGAGTCCGATCGGGCCGCTGTTCTGCCGCCGGCAGAACAGCGGTGGGCGTTCCTCTGAAATGCGGCGATGGCTCACGATCCGCCACAAACCCCGTTCCCGCGGCAGCGGTTTCGGATCACCTGCCCTGGCCACGGTGCTGGAGGTGGACCTGCCGGTTCTTCCGTCGGCTGGCAAAGCGGCTGACCTTCGGCGCCGAGCGCTGGCCGGGCCCGGTCGGCCCCCACGACTCCGAAGGCCGGTGGGACGATGCCCGCAGACTCCTCCCCGACGCAACACTGCCCACAGCCGACCGGGTCGCCGGACTACTCCCGCTCTTCGACGCGCAACGGCTCAGCACGATCAGCACCCTCACCGTCGACCAGCTCAGCGAGGCGAACGGCCAGGTCTGCGTCCAACTGGGGACCGCCCCGACCCGTCCTGCCCGAACCACTCGCCGCACTCGACCTCGACCTGATCGCAACCCGCCGCCCCTACACAGTGATCGGACACGCCGACCAGACGCCCTGGCTCTTCCCAGGGCAACGCCCTGGCCAACACATCAGCGCCGGCCGTCTCGGCCAACGCTGATCAACCTCGGGATCCAACCCGGCCAGGCCCGGTCAACGGTCCTGTTCGCCCTCGCCGGGGGCAGGGTGAGCATCGCGCCCCGGTCGGCTTCCCAGCGTTCGGCGGGCCGGCAGCCGATCGTGCGGTGGTGTCGACGGTTGGCGATCTGCAGCCATGCCGTGAGCTGGGTGTTGAAGTCGCCCGGTCCGGCGAACGTGCGGCCGGGCAGGAAGCTGGTCTCCAGATAGCCGTTCACCCGCTCCACCAGGCCTTTCGCCTCCGGGTCGCGGGGCCGGCAGAGGCGGATCCTGATCGCGAGCAGGCCGGCGAAGGCCGCGAACTCCGAGGTCAGCTTTCCCTGGCCGACGCCGCTCTCGTTGTCCCAGACCAACATCTTCGGGACGGCCTGCCAGCCGGACAGCAGCCGCCAGTGCCCGTCGATCAGGTCGGCGGTGGTCCGGGACGGCAGCATCCGAGCCGTGATCATCCGTGAATAGCCCGCCACCATGACCAGCACCGGAGGGCGTCCCGTCTGCCCGTAACCCAGCGGGATGTCCGTCGGCGGGAACCACAGATCGCACTGGGCGAGCTCGCCTGGCTGGTAGACGGTCCGCGAGACGGGATCCACGGGAAGGTAGGCGGGCCGCAGCTCGCGGACGCGTTCCTTGAGGATGGTCAGCCCGCGTGTCCAGCCGATCCGCTCGGCGATCACCGTGGCCGGCATCGTCGGCGTCTGCTTCAGCAGCTCGCGGATGGCCGGCTCGAAGACGTCGACCGCCGATCCCTTCAGAGGGCGCTGGTAGACCGGCGGCCGGTCCGAGGCCAGGGCCCGTGCCACGGTGCCCCGGGAGATCCCCAGTTGCCGGGCCACGGCCCGTGCCGACAGACCCTCGGCCCGGTGCAGCCGGCGAATCTCGGCCCAGTCCTCCACGCCGATCACCTCTTTCCTCCTGACTCCCGTACCAGTGAAGTCAGGATGATCAAGAGATCACGCAGTGACCCGCTTTTGATCCGCCGTCCGTGGTCCTCGTTTCACCCGTCGCCGACAATGTCAGTCCAGGAGAACTTCGTGACGTAGGCAGGGGTGCCAGGGGCACCGAACACCCATCGGTCATTCCTGAACTTGTTGCGTTTACCGAAGTA
>NZ_JBVIRL010000024.1:0-118571 GCF_055576085.1 Kitasatospora sp. NPDC033851
CTCGACCGCGCGGGCCATCGCGGCCAGGGCCGCCTCCTGGCTCGCCTGCGGGGGGACGACGAGCAGGCTGAAGTGATCGCGGTCGCCCCGCGTGACGATCACGGTGTCGTCGCCGACCGGATACCGGTCGATGTGCACCGACCGGCCGTCGACGACCAGCCGGGCCGGCGCGTCGTCCCAGGCTTCCGCGTCCAGCCCGACGCTCGCCACGGGCCGGAGTGTTCAGTTAACGCCCTGACCAGACCGGGGAGTTCGGCGCCGACGTCCCGTGACCGCGGCCACCATGCGCCGTCGAGCACACCCTCGCGCGACTGTGTGGTCTCCAGACGCAGCAGCACGGTCCCCGGCTTCGCGGCCTGCCGGAACCGGTCCGGCAGAAGTCCCGGGAACACGGCACCGGTTTCGTCCGACATGGCGCGCCACCTGTCCGTGGACGCACGCCGGCCCCGCCGAGCGAGGGCCGACCAAGGGGAACGGCGGCCGGGCCGCCCCATGTCCCCACGGTACCCCGCCCGTACCCCGCCGACCCGGCCGGTGGGGACAGCCCGCGCGGGGTGCCGGCCTCTCAACGCCATTCGATCGCGAACAGGGCGGCATCGTCGCTCGTGCGACCCGCTGCTCGATGAGCGGTCCCGGAGACGTGAGCCCATATCCACGGCGAGGAGCGGAGCCCCGGCGTCTAGGAAGCAGGCTCGCCCCAGTTGACGCGTTCTACGGCATGAGGCGGGAACGACACCCGAGATCCGTCCGCCTGAGTGACGTGCACCCATCCGCGCTCGTCGATGCGAACTATGCCCTTGACCGACTCGCCCAGCGCGACGCCGGGGCTGACATATCCCGCCTCGTGGGCCAGATGCACCGTCCCGGGGTTCGCTTCGAGGCTTGCCATGACCCGATTGTCCAGGTCCGATCCCGGGTCCGCCACCGGAGCCCTGTCGTGCCGCGCACCCGTCCGACCCTCACGGCCCGCCCCCAGGGGACCCGGTGCCCACCCCCGTGCCCTGGTCAGGCCGGGCCGCCGTCCGGTGCGCCCGACCGCATCCGAGCGGAGCGCTGCGGATGCGTCGGTGCCGGTGCGGGCATTGGCCGGGTCGGGCGCCGCGGTCATCAGCCACTCGGCGGCGGCCGAGGCCTCGGCCTCGGGGGAATTACCAGGAGCTCCAGGCGGAGCGGGACGAAGGAGCACACCATCACCTCGTCCGCGTCCTGCTCCTGCTCGAACCATCCGACGTGGATGACGTGGCCTTCGACGGGACCCGCCGGGGGATGACCAGCCGATGTGTCGGATTCACGGTGACAGGTGTGATCTCCCCCCGTGTGGGGCCAGTGCTGCCGCCAGCGGGGGGAGTTCGTGCAGGAGGTCGTGCGAGCGGGGCCGCCGGGCGCCGTCCAGTCGTCCCGGGGTGGCTCCTTCCGGTGTCAGTGAGAGGCGCACCGGCGGTTCCGGCCCCGGTGGCTGGGCAGCGGTGGGATCGGAGGCCGCCCGGTCATACCGAACACCCGTCCTGGACTCGTTGTTGTGGACGGCCTGGTGCGGGCGCCTGGCACCGCAGGAATCCCGCAGGTCGTGGACGGTGAGTCCTTCCACCGTCGGCTCCCTGCCTTGCCTCAAGATGGACCGGCGAACGTCTCACCAGCACCTCCCCTGTCCCGGCATGGCGCCGGCCCTGACCCGCGGCACTTCAGCCAGGCAGGATCTTGCCGCTGTCGGGTGCGGCCCAAGGTATTTATCGGATGACGGTCAAACATGAGCGTGCGGTAATTTTTGAAAAAGAATTCATGTGCAAGAGGTGCTCGGATTCCAGCAGCGCGGAGTATTCTGGAAAGTGCCGGGAGAAGTAACCGGTGGGACGATCGCGAGGAGGCGAATATGTGGATCAATGAGGCAGGATTCCTGGATCCGCGACTCGTGATCTCGCGAGTGTCTGCCCTTTCGGCGGGAAGATCATAGGGTTGCGGGGGCGTGGATTCAGATCCTGTTGTCCCGGTCGGTGTTACGTTTGCGCAGGCCGGAAAGGTCACCTCCGCAGCAATGCGGGGGCGGCCTTTTTTGTGGGGCGGTCGAGTGTAGTGGTCTGCGTGGGAGGCCGGTGGCTCCCGTCACTACTGCCTGTCGGTGGACGATGCAGAATTCCTTGACCTGGAGGCCGACCGTCGCGGCCGCGCTGTTCCGAAGAGCGACATCGGGGGCTCTGGAGCGGAGGAAGTCTCATTGTCCTGGGTGAGCGGATCACTTTCGATCTCCCGCTCGCGTGCTGGCTCTCACGCGCTTCTCACGGATTGGGTGTCATGGGGTGGCATCAGGCGTAATTGAGGTTGGACGTGAAGGGCCCTGACCTGCGAGGCTTGGACTGGTGGACATTGGTCGGACATCCGTCCGACCGCTGGGGGTCAAGGGGTCGCAGGTTCAAATCCTGTCGTCCCGACTGTAAAGTCGCAGGTCAGAGGCGGTTTACTCGCGTAGAGTAAGCCGCCTTTTGGTGGTTTTCGGACGCGGCATATCGGGCAATTGCCGCTATTGCTATCCTTCGATTGCTGGGATGTATCGCTGTTTTTCCTGTGATGCGAAGGTGTCAATCCCTTTCTGGAACGAATGCATGAACTCGGGCGCTGTGGCGCACTTGACCGCCCGAAAAGCGGGGTCAAGTGGGTAACGCACCCCTGAATTGGGCACGTTGACGGTTGATCAGCTGGGGGTGCTTTGGCGAGCGAAGGCGTCTTCCCGAGGGACTTGGATGCGCTCCGTTACCAGTGGCCGGGGATCTTCCCGGCGGCGCCGAGCTGCTCGGCGAGGTGCTTGGTGAACGCTTCGCCAGCCTTGGTGAGTTCGCGGAGGTCGGGGTGGAGGTAGCGCTGGGTGGTGGTGCTGTCCTTGTGGCCGGCGATCTGCTGGAGCATCGAAGGCAGGATCCCGGCGTCGGCCATCCAGGTCAGGCCGGTGTGGCGCAGGTCGTGGCGGCTCAGGTGCTCGTAGCCGAGGTTGCGGGTGACGTCGTCCCGGTGGGTGGCGTCGCGCAGGACGGCGGTGCTGATGCGGCCACCGCGGGGGCCGGTGTAGAGGCGGGCGTTCGGATTGCCGGGTCGCTTCGAGGCGGCAGATGATCAGTGGGCGCAGTGGTTCGATGATCGGGATGTAGCGGGCGGTCTTGCCTTTGGTGTGTTTGTCGACGAGGCCGCCGGGTGCGGGGGTGGTCTGCCGTCGGCAGGTGAGGAGCCAGGTGCGGACGTTGATGTCGCAGGCTCGGACTCCTGAGACCTCGCCGATGCGGGTGGCGGTGCAGGCGCCGTGGATGACGACGTCGCCCCAGCCGCGGTAGTCGCCCCAGCCGCGGTAGTGGTTGTAGGAGGCGTCGATCAGGGCTTCGGCGAGTTCGGTGAGGGCATCCCAGTCCCGCAGGGCGAGAAGGCGGGGGTCCAGCAGTTCGTCCTCGGCCTGCTGGTACTTCTGCTGCCAGCCTTTGACGTGGGCGGGCGCGTGCTCGATGAGGCCGTCCATGACGGCCTGCCCGAGGATGCGGTAGAGCATGGCGAGGGTGTTCTTGATCGTTGAGCGGCCGCAGCCCTCCGAAATCCAGCTGTCGACCGCGTTGGCGATCGTGCTGGTGGTGACCAGGCTGACCGGAAGGTGCCCGAGGTCGGGCTCGATCCGGTGGTGCCATCCGGCCAGGTAGGGGATATGGGTCGTGGTCTCAAGGTCGGCCAGGATGGCCGGGAGGCGGCGGTCGACGTACTCCGCCAGCGGCATCGAGGACAGGGATGGGAGCAGCGGGCTGCCGGTGGCGTCGGCCAGAATGGTCAGCCATTGGGTGACCAGCGCCGGGTCGAGCCCGTTGCGGACGGCCTGCGCCAGGAAGTCGGCCCAGGCGTGCGTCTGGGCCGGGGCGACCGATGGCGGGGGCGTTGGCATCGGCCGGGGCATGGGTGCCTGGGTGAGGCGCGCGGTGCGCGACGGCCGGGCGGACTGCGGGGTCGGTTCTCGGGCGGGCGCCTTCGGTGGTGATGTCGATGTACTCATATGGCATAGTCGCGCTGAACCTGGCTTGACTGCTTGATGCCGTCATGGTGTCATCGCGGCATGCTGTACCAGACACCGGCGCTGCAGGAAGCCGATCAAGCCGTTCTGGACGAGATCGCGCAGATGCGCGACCGTCTGCGCCTGCACCTGCGCACACCCCGGCGCTGGGAAGGCCAGCTGAGGCGTAACCTCACGGCGCGGGCCATCGCCGGGTCGAACACGATCGAGGGCTACGCGGCGAGCGTGTCGGACGTCGAGGACATCATTGTCGGCGAGGCACCGATCGATGCGAACGACACCGTCGCGGTCGAGATCGAGGGCTGCCGCCAGGCGATGACCTACATCCAACGCCTGGCCGACGCCAGCGAGGACTTCGAGTACAGCAAGGGGTTGCTGAACGCGCTGCACTTCATGATGCAGGGCCACCACCTGCTCAAGCGGCCCGGCTGGTGGCGCACCGGCCCGGTCTACGTGACCTCGGCCGAGGACCCGACCATCGCCGCCTACACCGCACCTGGCGCCGATCAGGTGCCGGAGCTGACCGCCGAACTGGTGGACTGGCTCAACGAGGGCGACCTTGAGACCCCTGGTCTCGTGCGAGCGTCGATGGCACACCTGAACCTGGTCGCGATCCACCCATGGCCGGACGGCAACGGGCGGATGTCCCGCGCCCTGCACACCCTGGTCCTCGCCAGAGAAGGGATCATGGCGCCCGAGTTCTCCAGCATCGAGGAATGGCTCGGCCGCGCCCGCAACACCTACCGCTACTACGACGTCCTCGCTGAGGTCGGCGGCCCCGTCTGGACCCCCGACCGCGACACCCTGCCCTGGGTCAGGTTCTGCCTGCGCGCCCACCACCAGCAGGCCCAGAGCGTCGAGCGGCAGGTCAACACCACCCGAGACGTCTGGACCGCCCTCGACGAAGCGATCGAGCAGCGCGGCTGGCCCGACCGCATGCTCTACGCCCTCTACCCCGCTGCCATGGGCAACCGCCTGCGCCGCGCCACATACCAGGCCGATGCCGAAATCAGCGAACAGCAGGCCCAACGCGACATCCGTGAACTCGTCCGCGCCAGCTGGCTCACCGCCAAGGGCGAGGCCCAGGGCCGCTACTACACCGCCGGCCCGGACCTGCCCGAGGAAATCACGCGCGGAGTTCGTGAGCCCAGGCCGCTGCGTGACCCCTACGCGTGACTCAGCAGGTGCGGGGGACGCTCGAGCTCACCAGCGTCGGCCTCGGATCTTTCCGTTGCCGGGCCGGTACGCATCCTTAACGATCTGTGCGAGGTCGTCCTCGCTGAACATGCGGTGGCTGCCGATCTGCCGGTGAGGGATGCGGCCGGCGGCGGACTCCGAACGAAGCCAGGCGACGCCCACGCCCAGGCGCTTCGCGGCTTCCGTGACGGAGTGCAGCAGGGGTTCGTCGCTCTTGGGCGTGTCGTTGGCTGAGGGACCTGTGGGCTTGTGCTTGGGCTCGGGCAGTCCGGTGTGCACGTTGAGCGCGGCAGCCTCCGCGGCGGCGAGGAGCACGCCGAGTCCGCGCAGGCGAGCCGCGTCGCCGATTCCGTCGTTGGGCCCGGGCAGGCCCAGGGCGCGGCGGGCCTGTGTGGCCGGATCGTCGGAGGGCAGCAGAAGGGAGGCGAGTCGATAGTCCTCCTCGGTCATCGGAGCGTTGGCCTCGAATGCCTTGAAGAGTCGTAGTCGTTCGGTCTGCAGCGCGCCCTTGTCCAGGCTTCGGATACTCTCGCGCAGTTCTTCCCAGCCCGTGTGGGCCTGTACGGCGGCCAGAGCGTAAGAGGTCACATCCGTGCCCGGGTTGGCCTTCACCCGGCGGTGCTGGTAACAGACGTCCATCCCTGACTCGACCGGGACCTTGCATGGGAAGCCGTAGAACGAAGCGACCGGTTCGGGACAGCGCGGCCTGTCACGGGCGAGTGAACGGTCTGTTCCTGCCCGGATCTGGCGGATCTGCTCCGCCGCGTTCTTCAACGCCGGATTGGGGACACCCCACGCCTTCGCGGCCTCCAAGGGGCTGAGGTGATCCAGCCTGCGCATGCGCTCCATCGGCGTTCCTGCATCGCCCATGGGCCGTCCTCCGTGGTTGTCAGAGGTCGTATCGTTCCCGTCGCGTGATGCTGCCGTCCGGAGCTGACCGAGCTTGGTCGGCATATGCGTGAGGGCGCCTGCTCATAGTTCGTGTTGGTTCGTTCTCCAGCGAACCCTGCTCGTGGCGTGGGCAGCGGTGCACCGGCAACGACGCACTGGCCGAGCGATCACGTTCTGTGGCTGATGGGTGGTTGACCGTCGATGGCGTTGCGATAGCTCAGACGCATAGAGGGCCCCGCCTCCGCTTCCACGCTCAGGGCGCTACGGGTTCGGCCCACGCGCCCGTCGCCCAGCGCGCCGACGGCAACCACCGGTCGGTGACCGTCCATGTCTCGGACAACCAGGTCGACAGGCCGGTCCATGGTCCAGTTGTCGAGACCGATCCAGCGTTCGAAGCAGCGGACGCGAGTGCTGCCGTCGGGTACGGTGATCGGCAGAGCCGGGTCCGGGCCGCCGACAGCATTGGCGGAACCAGCCACGGTAGATACTTTCCCCGCCTTCCGGGGGCGCGTCAGTAGCGTGCCCACCAGCGGAACTCCACACCTGCCGCGAGCCCAAACGACCTTCTCCACTCCACGCTCAGGGTTCTCGCCAATGAGGCGCTGGCTCATGACCCGCCGACTCATCGGCGAGAGCACACCGACCTGGCACGGAAGATGAACCTCGGAATCAGGGTGAAACGCCCAGTGAGCCTCGCCGCCGTCGACGGTCCCACCACGTCGGCATCCGGCCCGGGGATGCTGCCGTTCATCACCAGAGGCTCTGCAGATCGGCCTGGAGCGACCCGCGTGCCGTTGTCCGGCGGGTGCCCGAGTGCGCCCGGAAAGCGACCCGAAGCCGCCCGGGCGGGGTGGTTGGATGGGAGGGCGGATCCAGCTTGTCGCCGCCGTCGGCGCGGTGCGATCCTCTCCGACATGCTGCACAGCGACCTGCCGGACCACGCGTCAGTTCTCAGGGAGGTGCGGGAATTGCGGCGAGTCGGCCTGGTGCGGCTGCGTGAGCTGGAGCTCCCGGCGCTGGCCCGGGCCGCAGACATGATTGACCTGCCGGCCGGGCGGGAGTCGCGGCCCGCCTCTGTGGAGCGGCTGCTGCGGCTGGCGGTGACGCGAATCGATCCCGGCAACCTTCACACGGCCGCCGAGTACAGCCTCGGCCTGGCCCAGGGCACTCGCGACTGGCCGCCCGCCGACCGTCGGAAGCATGCCGCGGGCGTGTACGGGGTGAGCGTGGAGCGATTCCGCAAGCACCACGAGGCGCTGGTGCTGGGTGAGGTCGCCGAGCAGGTGATTCGGATGGCCGCACGGGCGGGGCAGCCGGGTCGGGCAGCGCTGTCGCGCCAGGCGGACCAGGCGGGGGAGGCGGTGGACGTTGGGCCGCTCTCGCCCGCGTCGTCGGGTCACCGGTCGCTGCGGGTCCGGGTGGGCGATCGGACCGCGCTGGTGACGGTGCACGTCCACCCCGTCGATCTGTTGCGCGATGTGGACGTCGTTGTCTCGCCGACCAACACCTATCTGGCGCTGCCGGAGCCGTACAAGTCGTCGGTGTCGGCGTCGCTTCGGCGGGTGGGAGCGCTGCGCGGGTCGACCGGGGAGCTCGTCGAGGACCTGGTGCACGAGGAGTTGCGGAGGTGGGCCGTCCGGCACGGGGCGCCGGGCCGGGCGGTCCTGCCGGGAACCGTGGCGGCGGTCGGGGCGGGGGCGCTGGTGGAGCAGGGTGTTCGGCGGATCTATCACGCCGCGGTGGCGGTCCCGCGCCTCGGGACGAACGACTACGATGTGCTGCCGGCGGACGTGACCCGGGCGGTCGCCCGGGCGCTCGCCGTGCTTGCCGAGGAACACCGGCAGTTCGATCCTCCGCTGCGCTCGATCTGTCTTCCGTTGCTCGGTTCCGGCCGAGGCGGGCTGCCGTACGAGGTCAGTCTCGGCATGCTCTGGGCCGCGGTGGAGGCCGAACTGATCCGCGGTGCGAAGTGGGAGGTGCACCTCGTGGTGCGGCGGGCTGTCGCCGCAGATCTGATCGAACGTCAACTCATGGCCGTGAAGGCGGTCGACGGAAGGATCCGATGAACCCGTACCAGGTGCTTGCGGCCGCCGCCGCCGACTGGGACCGGTTGGCCGGCCTGCTGGAACCCGCGCCGGGCCGCCAACTGGAGTTGCGGCTGCAGGCGTTGAGATTTGCCGAGCAGAACGGGCCGGCCCGGCTGCAGGCGGCCGAGGAGGCGGCACGGCTGCTGCTGGAAGCGCTGCCGGACGCCGAGTCCGGACGGCTCGACGATGTGTCCGGTGCCCGGTTTGCCGGGGACCCGCAGGACCGGTCGTACCTCGGCTTCCATGCGGACGACCTAGCCGTGCTGGTGCTCGACGGCCACCGCATGGTCGGCCCGGTGCTCGGTCCGATCCGGGTGAGGATCCTGGCCGTACCGGCGCTCGACCCCGACGAGGTGCGGCTGCTGGGCGGTGATCCAGGCGCTGCCGGGCTGCTGAGGTTGACCGGGCCCGGCGGGAGGCTGCGGCTGCCCGGCTTCCAGTTCGGCGTCGCGGGCACGCCGTTGCCGACGGTGGTGGAGGTCAACACCGTTCTGGACGCCGAACGCGACCCGTGGGGCGTCGCGGACTGGTGGCTGTCGGCCAATGCGTGGCTGGGCGGCAACCCCGCCGACCTGCTCGGCGCCGGGCGGGACGGCCAGCTCGTGGACGCGGCACGGTACCTGTCGGAGGAGGAGTAACCGGATGGCGAACACCAGGCCCCCGCGGGTGCTGCCGGGTACGCCCGCCAAGCTGACCCTGCCGGCCGGCACCCCGCTGTACCGGCTGCACGCGGCCCGCCACCCGGCGACCGCGTTCAATCCCGTACCCGCCCACTGCCTCTACGGCGGCGGCCGTTTCGACGCGACCAGGTGCGACCCGTTCGGCTATCTCTACGCCGGGCTCACCGCGGAGTCGGCGGTGTGCGAGTCGCTGCTGCGGTCGGTTCCGTTCGATCCGGGCGGGACGCCGCGGCTGGTGCCGAGGGTCGCGATGCGCGGCCGCCGGCTGTCCTTCCTGCGGCTGGCCGCAGAGCTGGACGTGGTGTCCCTGGTGACCGGCCGGGAGCTGGCGAGTGTCGCCCAGGACTCCTGGCTTGTCCAGGCGGAGGCCAACGAGTACCCGTTCACCCGTGACTGGGGTCATTGGATCCGTGAGCACACCGACCTGTGGGCGCAGGGCTTCCTCTGGCCGTCCAAGCGTGAGCCCGGCGACCGGGTGGTGGTCCTGTTCGGTGACCGCTGCGTGCCGGACGTGATCGAGGAGACGGGCGTCCCGCCGGTCGACTTCGACACCGCCGAGGGGGAGAGGCGGCTCAACTCCTTGCTGGAGCCCTACCACGCGAGGATCGCCCCGTGACGCCGGAGCGGGCGATGGACCCGGACCCGGACCCGGACCCAGACGAGGTCTCCGACGACGAACTGCGCGCCGAGCGGGACGAGTTGCTGGAGCAGCTGGCAGGTCTGCGGGCGGACGACCCACAGGTGCCGACGGCGTGGGCGGTCGCCGGGGACTTCAGCTACCAGCTCTTCCTGCGGCAGGCACGCCCGGAGGACCTGGACCTGGCGGACGAGGCGTTCGAGCGGGCCTTCGCCCGGCCCGGCGACGAGGGGATCGACGACGAGGAGATCTGGGACGCCTGGCGGATCCTCCGCGCTCGCGTGCTGCTGTTCCGGTACGACGGCTGGCCGCAACCCGAACTGCTCGACCGGGCCTGGGCGTTGCTGGTCGACGGCCTGGCCGAACCGGTCGCCGGGTCGTCGTTCGAGCACCTCAGGATGCTCGGCAGGTACCTGGTGGCCCGGCTCGCCCGGTTGCGGTGGGTGCAGGCCGACGACCGGCCCGCCCCGCAACGGGCGGCTCTGCTCTCCGAGGCGCTGCGCCGGTACGACGCCGCGCTCGACGACCACGCACCCGGCAGCCCGGAGGCCGCCGAACTGCACGGGGAGGCCGGTGCACTGCACCACGAGCGGTACCGGACCGGCGGTGACCTGCCCGACGCGCAGGCCTCCGTCCGGCATTTCCGCGCGGCTCTCGAGGCGGCCACGCCGGACAGCGACGTCCCGCTGCTGCGCTACGGACTCGCCACCGCCCAGATGGTGCACGGCCAGCGCGCCCGGGACCGGGAAATGCTGACGGAGGCCCGGACCCAGTTCGGCCGAGCGCTGGTCGAGGCGGGCGAGCGATCCGCGGAGCGATCGTGGTGGGGCCGCGAGGCGATGGCCCGGATGGTCTACATCCGGGCGATGCTGTGGTGGCACTGGGACGACAGTACCCAGGTCGGGCCCGCCGAGGCGGAGTTGGCGCCACTGCTCGCCGAGCCCGATGCCGTCGACGAACTGCTGCCCACGTACCTGGACTGCTTCGGACGGCTGCTCTACCAGCGTGCCACCGAGCGCGACGACGACGCCGGACGAGACCGAGCGCTCCACCTGCTGCAGCGGGCTCTCGACTGCTGGCAGCCCGAACGCGACGGCGGCTCGGCCGCACCGCTGGGCCTGCTGGTGGCGTCTCTCCAGTGGGCCCGCTACCGGGCGGACGGCGACCCGGCGCGCCTGCCGGTGCTCGCCGCGGCCAGCGGGCGTGCCCTCGAAGACGAGAGTCAGGGCGCCGAGTTCCGGCGGATGGCCATCATGTGCCACGGCTGGGTCAGACACGAGCTGGTGCGCCAGGGCCTTGCCGAGGCGGGCCCCGAGGTCGACGCCCTCTTCCAGGAGGCCCACCGCGCCACCATGGGGACATTGGCGGATGCCAGACACGGCGGGGCCTTCCTGAACCTCAGCGATCAGGACTTCAACGGTCTCGCCAACGACATCGGCGGCGTCGACCGGCTGCCCGCGGAATTCGACCGG
Source organism: Kitasatospora sp. NPDC033851 (assembly GCF_055576085.1). NCBI lineage: Bacteria > Bacillati > Actinomycetota > Actinomycetes > Kitasatosporales > Streptomycetaceae > Kitasatospora > Kitasatospora sp. NPDC033851. The sequence continues at coordinate 10,998 of NZ_JBVIRL010000024.1, forward strand.
CTGTACCGGACCTGGCACGAGATGGACCCGGACAGCCGCGAGTCGGGTGAGTCGGCCGCGTTCTTGTACGGCCTGGTGCCGTTGCTCGATCCGCACGGCACGCACGTCACCGCCGAGCAGAAGACCGCGCTCCTGCAGGCCGCACTGCAGCACCGGAAGGGGGATGCCGCCGGGCTGAGCAACGTCCACGCCATCGCCGGCTTGATCGGCCTGAACGAGGCGACAGCCGGAGACGGGTCGGGCCTGGAAGGGGCGCTGGAGCACATCGATGCGGCCCGCGACCTGCGCACCGGCCAGGACGGGCGGGTGACCGACGGCATCGAGCTGCTGCGCTCGGCCGTCCAGGGCCAGCGAGGTCAACTGCGCGGCGGTCTCGACGAGGTGGAGACGGCCGCGAGCGCCATCGCCCGGTTGCGCGATCGGCCCGGCACCACCCCCTACCTCCGGTCGCTCATCGACGGCCAGGTCGCGGGTATCGAGGCCATTCGGTACGCGCGGCAGGGTGACCTGGCCGGCACCGACCGGGCCATCGCGCGGCTCGCCGAGGTCCACGGCGCGCTCGACCCGGACGACCCCGCCCGCGGGGAGCTGTGGACGCTGCTGGAGAACGCCCGGATGGGCCGCGACCAGCTCGCCAGGAGCCTGGGCCTGCCGACCGCCTCCATGGCGACCCACGGTGGTGCCACTCTCGACGAACTGCGCCGCCAAGCTGCACGGTTGCCGCGCGACCACCGTGCATGGGTGCTGGGGGACGCGGGTATCGCCCGCATCGCACGGGGGGTGGACCGGCCCGACCGCCGGCTTCTCGACGAAGGAATGACCCTGCTCCGGGAGGCCTTGGACCTGTCCGACGAGGGAAGCGACGACTGGCTGCGCTACGCCTTCGTGCTGGGCAGCACCCACTGCGCCAAGGCCTCCCGGAGCGGCGACCGCCGTGAGCTGGGGACCGGCATTGACCTGCTGGAGCGGGCCGCCCAGCTGGCCGGCGGCCCCGAGCACCGGCTCTGGGCGGTGTGCAGCCTGACCCTCGGCCGGGCCTACCGGCTGCGCGCCGACCCGGCCCGCGACGACCGCCGCCGGGGACGCCTCGCCGGGCTCGAGTCCCTGCGCGGACACTCCTGGATGGCGCTGCTCCAGTCCGGCACCGGGCACGCCGCCGAGGGCGCACCCGAGGCCACCGCCGCGGCCCTGGAGGTGGCCGCCTGGTGCCTGGCCGACGACGCCCCCGAGGCCGCCGTCCAGGCACTGGACGCCTGCCGCGGACTGGTGCTGCACGCCGCGAACACCGCGATGACGGTGCCCCAGCTGCTGACCGCCACCGGTCGGCCCGACCTGGCCGAGGAGTGGCGGGCCGCGGGCGGCGCCGAACCGCCTGGCGGAGCGGACGGCTCGACCGGGCCCGGCGGCGTCCCGAGCGAACTGCGCCGCCGCGTCCTGACCGCGCTGACCGCCGACGGCCCGTACGGCGGGCCGTCGGCCCGGCTGCTCGGCACCCCGGCCCCCGCGGAGATCGGTGCGGCGCTGCGCAGCTGCCGGGCGGACGCCCTGGTGTACCTGATGCCGGCCTCCGACGACCGCGGCGGGGCGGCGGTCCTGGTCACCGCGGATGGTGGCGCGCACTGGCTGCCGCTGCCGCTGCTGAAGGAGGACGCCGGGCCCCTGCGGGACTACACCCCGGCCGGCCGGTCCGTCCGGGACATGGGGCCGGCTCCGCACGCCGCCGCACCCGACTCGCCCTCGCTGCGCCGGCAACTGGACCGGCTGTGCTCCTGGGCCTGGTACGCGGCGGTCAAGCCACTGCTGGACATGCTCGTGCCGCCACCCGGCCGGACCCGCCCGCCGTCGCTGATCCTGGTGCCCATGGGCGCCCTCGGCGTGGTGCCGTGGCATGCGGCCTGGTCGGAGCCGGACGCCACCGGACGACGCCGGTACGCCGTCGAGCAGGCCGAGATCTCGTACGCCGCCTCGGCCCGGCTGCTGTGCGACGTGGCCGCCCGGCCGTCCACACCGCACACCGACGCCGCCCTGGTGGTCGGCAATCCGACCGGGGACCTGCGCTACGCCGGCGAGGAGGCGGACGCGGTGCAGCGGGCCTTCTACCCGCGGGGCACCTTCCTCGGGCGGCGCGCGGCGGGCGAGGCCGACGGCCCGGGCACGCCGGCCGAGGTGCTCGCCTGGCTGCGCCGCGGCGGTGGTGGCGTCCTGCACCTGGCCTGCCACGCCACCGTGGCCGCCAACCAGCGCTACAGCTCGTACCTCTCCTTCAGCGGCGGTGAGCTGGCCGCCGAGGAGCTGACCGAGGCGGCCGGGCGGGGCGGCGACGGGCTGGAGCTGGTGGTCCTGGCGGCCTGCTGGAGCCACGTGTCCGGGCGCGGCCACAACGAGGCGTACAGCCTTGCCACGGCGTTCCTGGTGGCCGGAGCCAGATCGGTGATCGGCTCGCTGTGGCCGGTGCCTGACGACGCCACCTCGGTCCTGATGTTCATGACGCACCATTTCCTGCGCCGGGAGCAGGAACAGGCGGGCCGGGCGCTGCGCAGGGCCCAGCTGTGGATGCTCGACCCGGACCGCCGGCTGCCGCCCGGTATGCCCGGCGCGCTGGCCGCCCGCGCCGCCGCGGTGGAGCCGGACGACCTCTCGGCCTGGGCCGGTTTCACCCACCTGGGGCAGTGACGGCGGATCAGTCCGGGACGACCGTGCAGAGCGGAAGAGTGAGCGCCGCCCAGCGGCCGGGGGAGGCCGCCGGGCGGCCGGGCAGCATGTCCCGGCTGCCGCCCGGGGCGAGCGGGCGGAACACGCCGTCCGTCGACCGGCCGGTCTGCCGGTCCGCGGGCAGCGTCGGATCCCAGGGCCCGAACTGGTAGGGCACGGTGTTCAGTTCGCCCTCCGCCACGATCAGCTTGAGCCAGTCGCGGACGTAGGCGCCGGGCCGGACCGGTCGGGTGGACGGGAGGCTGAGGTGAACCGGATCGCCGTCCAGCGCGTAGCCGGTGCAGCCGGAGGCGATGAAGGCCCCGGGGAAGAGGACCGATCGGCTGGCGTAGCTGTCCGTGAGGTTCAGCAGGACGCACCAGAGGGCCCTGCCCGTCGAACGATTGTGGATGCGCACGGACACTCTCGGCTCCTGCCAGCCGCCCGGCCCGCGACCGTAGCTGCAGACGATCTCACCGGAGCCCTCGGGCAGGATCGGGTCATCGCCGCCCCAGGGCGTCACCTCGACCCGGACGTGGGATCCGAGCGAGGGATCGGGGTTGGCGAGGTCGCGCAGCTGGTGCCAACCGGCCAGGTGGACAAGGCAGTCGACGATCCGCCGGGCGTCAGCCGAACCCGCCCACGGCAGCGCCGGGACGGCGGGGGACCCGTCCCGGAACAGCACCCGGGCCTCCGCCCGGTCCAGGACGACCCGCAGCAGTGTCCCGGGCGCGTCCCGCGGATCGTCCACGAGGCGAAGCAGCGGCGAGCGGGCGGTGCGCAGGGCGTCGGTCAACTCGGCATCTACCGCAGGACGTTCTAGTGCCTCGACCAGCACCGACACCGGCGGCAGGGCCAACGCGGAGAGCGTCACCGGGTAGCTGAGCGCCGGATCGGGTGACCAGCCGGACGGCTCCACCAGGGTCCGGTCGACCCGGACCTCCCAGGCGGTCAGCAGGTGTCGGTCCTGGCTGCCGGGCCCGGGCTCGACGCTGAACTCGGTACCGCCGGCGTCCGGGCCGCCGCGCAGCCCGTGGACGGTTCCACAGTCCACCTCCCAGCCCGAAGCACCGTGGCGGAGCAGGTGAGGGCTCGGGGCGCGAACGGCCCCGCCGAGGAACGGCCGGTCGGCAGGGCCACCGGCCTCCAGGGGGAGCAGGACCGGGTGCTGGCGTTCACCCGAGCCCTGCACCCGGCACTGCACGGCCGCCATCAACCGGCGGTAGCTCAGCTCCGGGCCGCCCTGCTCGCCGAGCGCGCCGAGGAGTGCGTGCGTGAACACGCCGTGCCTGCGTCCGTCGAACCAGTCCTCGAACGCGGGCTGGTTCAGCCGACTCGCGGCCAGCAGGACGTGACCCGGCTCGGCCGCGGGACCGGTGACGTCGCGGGCCGTCGCGAGCGCCCCCCAGGACGGATCCGGTGGAAGGAGGCGCGCGCTGCCCTCGGCGTCCCGGGTCGCGCCGCCCGAGAAACAGCAGTCGAGGACCGCGACGACATGGGCGCCGCGGGCGGCGACCTCGTCCAGCAGGGCCCCCAGCTCCTTGTCCAGCAATGGCCCGTCGGCGCAGACCAGGGCCTGGCAGCGGCCGGTGGATTCGACCTTCAGCTGCTCGGCCGTGGCGTCGAACTCGGTCCCGTGGCCGGAGAACCAGAGCAGTGCGGTGTCCTGCGGCCCCGCCTGCCCGAGATGCCCGCGGATGCCGTCGATGACCGCACGCACGGTGGCGTCGGTGTCGAGCAGCGTCCGCACAACCGGCTCCGTCACCTTCGCGTCCAGCCAATGCTCAGCAGCAGCCGTGTCATTGACGCACCCCCGGAGCGAAGCGCGGCCGAGCGCCGAGTAGTCGTTGATCCCCACCAGGAGTGCAAAAACCGTCCTCATGGTCAGAAGTGTTCCAGGCGGACACCGCCCCGGCGGTCCGGTCGACCGGGCGAATGGTGGGTGGAAACAGGTCGTCATCCGGCCATGCGCGTGCGATCACCTGCACGGCTTCGCAATATGGCAGTGCGATCACTATCCTTCCCTTCTCGACCGCGCGGTGTGAGCGCGGTGTCACTCCATGGTCATCGGGGGATTCATGGGTTTCATTGAGCAGCCCCGCCGCGTCGTGCGACCGGGCCAGGCGACCGGGCCCGGTCGGGCTGCGGCGAGCGGTCCGGCCACCGGCGGGCGACCGCCACAGACCCGCGTCGGGGCGGACCGGCTGCGCGAGAGGCCGGTGGGCTTCCTGAACGCCGTACGCCGACTCGACGCCGGACTCGACCCGGCCGCCTGCAACGAGCTGGCCGACTGGCTCAAGGAGCACTACACCACCGAGTTCGGCGACGTCCCACTCGGCTTCCTCGCCACCTGCTACCTCGGTGCACCGTACGTCGACCATCAGCTGAACCTCTTCCACTCGATCGTGGACCACTTCGCACCCGGGGATCCGATGCCCCACCCCTTCGCGGCCGCCCGGATGCTGGTGCGCACCGGCGCCTACGCCTTCGTCGAGGTGTACGACGGCGGCCTGGTGCTGCCGGTACTCCCGGACGGCAGCGTGGTACGCCCGTGAACCCGTCCCGCCGACTGCTCCACCGTGAACGGAGACCCGCATGACAGAGGTGGACTACGTCCTGCGCAACCAGGTGGCGCAGGTCGACAGACTCGTGAACCGGCTCTCCGAGCAGGTCGGCCAGGTGTCCGGTCAGGTCTCCGCCGTCGGCATCGCGCAGCAGCAGACCCAGAGCGAACTGCAGCAACTGCGCGCCGACTTCCTGGCCTTCGTCCACCAGTCCCAGCTGACCGCCAACGTGCAGCGGGCCGAGACCCGCATCGGTGTCATCCAGGACAAGGTCGACCACGAGTTCGGCCACCACAAGGTGGTCCGGCGCACCGCCGTCGGCATGTTGCAGGCATTCGACCTCGGCCTGGTGTCCGAGGCGACGGTGACCTCGGTGAGTGAGCAGCTGATGATCCAGACGCCGCGCTACTGGCTCGCGCCCGCCCTGGTCGCCCTCGCGGCCTGGTCCGCCGACGACCCGGCGCTGTGCGAGCGGGCGGTGGACGAGGCGTTCCGGCGCTCACCGGAGCGCACCTCGCTCCTCTTCGCGCTGGTGCTGCGCCGCCAGGGCCGCCAGCAGTCCGCGGTGCGGTGGCTGCGGCACTACCTGATCGCCCAGGACCCGGCCGCGCTCGGTCGGGAGTTCGCGGTCATCCTGGAGTCCATCTCGCAGGGGGCCTTCGGCGCGGGCGGCCGCGAGATGCTGCACGAGACGCTCGGGCGGTGGCGCGAGACCCTGCTCGGCGACGACGAGGCCCGGGCCGCCCAGGTACGCCGGTGGCGTGCGGAGCTCGACAGCCTGCGCGCGCCGTCGGCCGCCGGCGAGTTCCCCCGGCTCTCGCAGGTGTCCCCGCAGTGGCCGCAGTTGGACGCCGTACTCGCCTCGGCCCGGGCCCAGCAGGCGATCTTCGCCAAGTACACCGCGATGATGGCGGGCGAGTCCGTCCCGTCCGAGCGGCTCGAGGACGCCATCGACGACATCCTGGACCGGTTGGTCTCGGAGTACGACAACGAGGAGCTGCCGCTCCGCCGCGACCTGGCGTTCAACCAGGCGGTGGTGGCGTGCGACGGCGACCTGGACGCCGCGAGGCACGCCGTGGACGTGGACTCCGCTTCGCTGGAGGAGACGCTCGACTACCTCACCATCCAGTCCACCGCGGCGCTCAACCCCTCGGCCATTGGTGCTTCGGCCTCCACCCAGCGGCTCGCCGTCGCCGCCTGCCACGAGTGGTTCGCGCAGGCCCACGCCGGCTTCAGCCGGGACTACCGGATGGCCGAACCGCCGGACGTCCACGCGGTGTTCGCCACCAGCCACACCTTCGGGGCCCAGGTCTTCAACCTGCCGCAGTGGGCGGGTTCGTTCAACACCCCGCTCCCAGCCCTGGAACAGTCGCTCGCCCAGCACTGGGACCAGCACACTGCCCCCTTCCTGGCCTCGCTGGCCTACCCGCTGACGCGCCAACTGGTCATGCTCGGCGGCGCGATCGCGCTGCTGCTGTTCGTCGTCGGCCCGATGAGCATCGCGGTCGCCCTCGGCCTGGCCGTCCTGGCCGGCAGTATCTGCGGACTGGTGCTGTACACCCGCTCCCAGGCCGCCCGGAAGGCCATGGAATCGGCCAAGCAGCTGCTGGCGCGCGCCAAGAACGACTCCATCCACCAACTGCGCGGCGCCTGCGCCGAGTACACGGACTGGAAGACCGCCTACCGGAACGCGGACCAGGTGGAGACCCGGACCCGCGAGTTCATCGGCTCACTGGCCGCCGCCGGCCACGCCCACAGCCCGTTCGACGGGCGCACCGTCCGACCCGCCGCCGCCACGCCGCAGTCCGGAGGAACGCCATGACCACGCCCTACCCCGCCCCGCCACCACCGCGTCGCCCCGCCGCCTCCCCGTGGGCGGCCAGCTCCAAGCCCACCACGGAGCGGGCCACCAGTCGGCTGCGCCGGATCGTCGAGGGCCTGCCGGACTGGGAACCGCTGCCGCCCGGCGAGGTGACGGTGCGTCGCCCCGGAAGCGGGCTGTGACACCGGCCTGGCGGCGGCGCGTGACACTGGCCAGGCAGCAGGCAGTGCGAACACCCGGACCACTCGGCGGCCCGTACCACGCCTGGGCCGAGTTCCTGGAACGCTGGTCGGCGGGCGAGCCGGTCGACGACACCGGCCTGCCCGCACTCACGCCCACCGACTTCCCCGAGGACACCTGGCAGCGGCTCGGGGCGCGGATCAGGGAAGCGCTCCAACAGCGCCTCCAGGCATGGGCGGACGCGCTCGTCGCGGCTGTCAACGCGGCCGACGACGAGTTCGCCGCGGGCCGCGCCCTCACCCAGGCACGCACCGGGCTGCACCGGATCCGGGTGCTCGCCGGCCACCCGCAGCTCCCGGCCGACCTGAAGGAGAAGCTGACCGCGATCATCGACGAGCAGACCCGCCGGGCCCAGCAGGACTTGGAACGCGAGCTGGAGCGCCGGGCGTCGCGCGAGCACGACCGACAGGCCGTCGACGCCCGCCGCCGCACCCTGCGCGACAACCCGCTCACCGCCGTCATCACCGCCACGCCCCCGGCCGACCCGGGCGGCTGGTCCTACGACCCCGCCGACGGGCCGCGCCGCCGCATCGTGCCGGGCTGACCGCGTCTTCGACCCGCCGTCCTACCGCCGTCCCGCCGAACCGAGACCCGAGGCCCAGATGTCCAACTACGCCGAGAGCCGAGACGACCTCGACAACTACCTCACTGCCCGAGTACCGGTGATCGGCCTGCGTACCATCGAGCAGCAGCGGGCGCTGCGGCTGGTGAAGGAGGTGGCGACCCGGTCGCGCCGTAGCAGCCAGCCGTTCTGGATCTACACCAGGGCCACCGGCCTGCGCGACCTGCGCTCCAACGCCACCGTCCAGGACGACCGCTCCCTGACCGGTGCCATGGAGTTCGCCGCCGCCCAGTTCACCAGCCGCCCGCAGGCCACCCTGATCCTGGTCGACCCGGACGGGCTGGAGACCGACACCCACTTCACCCGGCACGTCGCCGAACTCGCCCGGCTGGCCGACGCCAACGCCGGCAGCATCGTCTTGATCACCGACAGCCCGATCTGGAGCGGACTGCAACGGCTCGGCATGAGCCTGCAGCTCGAACTGCCGGACGCAGACGAGATGTACGGCACCATCAAGAGCTTCCTCGACGACCACCACGGCGTGGTGCCGATCGAATGGAACGAGGACGACGCGCGCCGCGCCTCGGAGTTTCTGCTCGGCGTGACCGAGGCCGAAGCGGTCAACCTGATGGCCACCATCGTCGCCAAGGGATCGGTCCAGCGCGACGACGTCCTCGCGCTGGCCCGGGCCAAGGACCGGATCTTCAGCGACCTCGCCGGCCTCGAGCGGGTCCAGCTCAAGGCATCGGACTACTCCGTCGGGGGCCTGAGCAGCCTGCGGGGATGGCTCCAGCGCAAGCACGAACTGATGCACGCTGATCTGCGCGGCACCGACCTGCGGCCGCCGCGCGGCGTGCTGCTGGTCGGCGTGCCCGGCTGCGGCAAGTCGCTGTCCGCCAAGGCCATCGCCTCGCAGTGGCAACTTCCGCTCTACCGACTCGACATGGCGAGCATCCACGGCAAGTACCTCGGCGAGTCCGAGGGCCGGATGCGGGAAGCGCTGGAGACCGCCGACCGGGTGGCGCCGTGCATCCTGTGGATCGACGAGATCGAGAAGGGGCTGGCCGGCAGCCACGACATGTCCGGCGTGCCGCAGCGCATCATCGGCCAGTTCCTTTTCTGGCTCCAGGAGTCGGACTCCCGCGCGTTCGTCGTCGCCACCGCAAACGACGTCCGCAGCCTCCCGCCCGAGCTCCTCCGCAAGGGTCGCTTCGACGAACTCTTCTTCGTCGACCTCCCCGACGCAAAGGACCGCAAGGAGATCATCGATCTCTACTACCGCAAGTACGTCAAGGTCGAGCCCGACCCGAACCAGGTGGACCGCCTCGTCGACCTCTCCGAGGGATTCGCCGGCTCCGACATCGAAGCCGCCCTCCACGAGGTCGGCGCCGAGGTACACCTCAACGGCGGAGCCGCCAAGCTGCTCCCGTCGTTCGTGCTCGACACCTTCGCCAACACCACGCCGCTCAGCCGGACCAACCCCGAACAGATCGAGGAGATCCGCACCTGGGGCCGCGACCGAGCCGTCCCGGCCGGCCGCACCACGACCACCACGACGTCCGGCACCTCCGGTACACCCCGCCGCGTCGTCTTCATGGGCGAGTAACCGACCGCCCATGCGTGCGCCAGGGGTCTGTACTTTGAAAGGCTCCGTCTCGTAATCGGTGGTAACCGTTTGTGATTCAGGCGAGGAGGATGCGGTGTCATAGCCAGGAAGTGGCCTTGTCGCTGCGCACCGCCCGCAGCGTGCCGATGAAGGCACCGGCGCCGGCTGCGAGGAACTTCTGGGCCCATCCCGTCATCTGGGGTGAAGTCCGGGGAGGCTCCCGAGGAACGGCAGGCGGCGAGCAAGGCCAGCGGGTTGCTGCGGGCCAGACTGCGCTGGGCGCCTGCACCGTTGAGCAACTTTACGGACCGACGCTCCTCGGCCCCGGCTTGGTTTCCGTCAGCCGTCGGGGCCCGACGGGAACGGCGGGGGCGCGACCCGCTGTACAGGTCCATGTAGAACATGTACTGCATCAGCTGTTGGAGCGTGTGGAAGGTACGGGCGAAGACGCCCTCACCGACCGTGACGGGCGGGGTGCATGACCTCGAACAGGTCGCTCAGCCAGTCGGCCGAAGGCGAGGATGAGATCCCGCTCGACGCAGTCCTCGTACCCGGCGTGGGTCGTCAGCGCGAGCTCCTCCTTCCTCGCCACCAGCCACTCCCGCAGGAACTCGCCACCGTGATGCGCCGGTCTTCGTACACCCCGCGCGGCTCACCGTCCAGCACCGCCTTCATCTCCCGGGCCGCCTCGGCGCGGGTGGCGACCCCCGCGCCGGCGGGTCTTCCGGTTCCCGTCCTCGGGGGCAAGTTCGGCACAGTACGTCCACTTGCCGTGCTTCAGATCCCCGGCCAGCCTCGGACACCACGGCCTCAACTGCCTCCCGGATCCGCCCGTACAACCACACCGCTGGTACACCCGACCACGCTGCGCACGCTGTCCCATGAGTTTCCCCTTCTCTCGGACTGAGTGGTGCCTCCGGGCAACAGCGGCTGTCGTGTCGGGTGTGGCGGCAGAGCGCGTTGGGCGGTGCGCGAAGCACATCAGAATCAACCGGCGAAGACACGCTCAAGACGCGCTCGGAAGATCACCATCCATGACCAGTGGGCAGGCGACCATGATCCGCCCGCAGGCCCGGCCCCGTGGGCCAGTGGGCGGCACCGGCGCAGGGGCAGTCGGGCTGGCGTGACGCCGCCTTCTGAAAGCCCGACAGATTTCGGTTACAGGCAGTACCTGCGGCGGGGTGGGCGGCCTGGGGACCATTTTGGGACCACGCCAGATGAGCGCCCATGGACGCTGATGATCCGAAACGGACACTTATGCGCAAAGTAAACGCTGAGCCACGGTCAGCAGCTCGCGGCGCCGCTTCCATTGAGAAGTCACAACTCACATGTATCTCATGGTAGTTGAATAACAAGAAAGACCGACACCTCAGGGTCTCGGCTTTCGAAGCTAAGTCGACCCCTTGGCTTGGGGGTCAAGGGGTCGCAGGTTCAAATCCTGTCGTCCCGACAGTGATGTCGGAGCCCCGCTGACTGGACGAAGGTCCAGGCCAGCGGGGCTTTTGCCGTTTCTGAGAGCAGGTCAGCGCACGACCCTCAGGTGGCGACCGGGGGTCTCCGGCGGGTGCGGGGGCCGATAGATCATCCGGCCTGCTCACGCGGCATGTTGGTACTCCTGCAGGGTTCCTCCGGGTCGGTCTCGTCGGCGGATTTCAAGGTGCCTGATCTGCGCTGGCACGTCGATCGGGTCGGGTAGGGGACGGAGCGGCGCGGCTTGCTTCAGTGCTCGGTGGGGCCGGTGCTCGTTGTCGTGGGTCTCGAACTCGCGGAGCGCGTGGAGGAGGTGGCGTTGGTGCCAGATCGAAGTGCGGTCCAGGAGCTCCCTGCGGCAGGTCTGTATCCGGCGCTCCATGACGGAGTTCATTCGCGGTATCCGGATGCCGGTGGTGACAACAGTGAGTCCGGCGTCGGTCAGCAGGGCGTCGAAGGCGGCGGTGAACTTGACGTCGCGGTCGCGGATCAGGAATCTGGCCCTGGCGCGGATGGAGCGGACGGTGGGCGGGCGCCCGCGACGCCTCGGTGCGCAGGTCGCGGCATGGCGTCGCTTGAGCAGGTCGCGGTGCCACCGCGGGACCGTGTCCGGGCGGACCAGCAGTAAGAGGCGCCGTAGCTGGCCAGACGCGGCAGCACGACAGATCATGATGCCGCTGGTGCCCTGTGCAGGTGAAGATGCCGGGGAAGCGCCGAGCGGATCCGAACATCGACGATCAAGGCCGCGACCTGCGCGGATGATGTGTCGGCACCCGCAGTGTCGGGCGTGATGACCAGCGGACGTCGTGTCAGATGAGGTCTCCGGCAGGGCGATACCGCTCGTGATGTCCAGTCAACTCCGGTGCTGCGGCGGATGCCGGCGGTGGGCTCCGGGCCCCTGGCGGGCGCCGTCGGCGCGGTGGGGGCCGGTGCGAAGACTTTCGGACAGTTCCCGGTGGCGCGATGCCCCTCCGCGGGGGGCGTTTGGGGCGGAATCGGGGGTGTGATCCACCGGATTTCCGCCGATTTTCCGGGAATTTCGCGCACTTTCTCGGCAAGGGAATGTTTGGCATGCCGGATTTCTGGGTAATGGCGATCTTGTCGCGTGTGTCTGAAACCCTCCCCCCTGGCTCAAAGTCGCGTAAGGCGCATCATGATCAGGCGTGATTGGTCTTGATCGATTGATGTGGACAGGATGATCAGCTGGATCTAGTATCCGGGGTGGCCCGGGCCGGTGAGGCCTCGTCAGGCCCGTGAAAATTACCCGGCAACTCATCGTTGACAATCGGGGGAGTCAATATGCCCAACCCTGCCGTGTGGAACGTCGTCTTCGACGCCGGAAGTGACGCCGATATCGTGCTCGCCGCCGATTTCCCGGTGACCGGCCGCAACGAGGGCGGGTTCGCCGAGCTGGCGCCCGGTCTGAATCCGGACTTCTCGCTCTGGCAGACGGTCGCGCCGGTCCGCGCCCCCGAGACCGGCGCCTCGCCGGACGAGTACCTGGAGGGCTGGCTCTCCGAGATCGAGGCGTCCGGACGGACGGTCCGGGCGGTCATGGGCTACTGCGCGGGCTCGGTGTTCGCGGGCGCCCTGGCCGAGAAGGTCGCCGAGCGCCAGGCCGTCGCCCCCGCGGTGATCGTGTTCGACCCCGAGCTGGTCGACGTGCCCACCGCCCACCTCCAGTTCGGGCGGGTGGTCGGCAACATGACGACCATCCTGACCGAGGAGGAGATCGCCAACCTGTCCGGGACGGCGGAACTGCTCGCCGCCAAGCCCGGCATCGAGCCGGCCGAGTTCGCGGCTGAGCTGTACTCGGTGTTCACGCCGATCGGCCGGGGCGCCCTGCTCCGGGCCGGGCTGGCCGAGGACTACGCCGACGAACTGGTCGCCATGGTCGGCTCGTTCATGGCCTACCTGTGCGCCGCCTCCGGCCTCGACCCGCGGCCGGGCTGGGCTCGCGCCACGGTGGTCACCTCCGGCAGCGAGCGCAGCGGCCTGAACCGGATGCGCACCACGCCGGGCGTGGCGCCCATCGTCATCGCGGACGAGCACCGCTTCGAGGTCGAGCACCGCGACCTCCTGCGCACCCCCGCCGTCGCCGAGACCGTGGCCGGCCTGCTGGCCGCCCGGCCGGAGGGCGGCGCGTGAGCCCCGACATACCGGGCGGGGCCGTTCGCGCGTCCCGCAAGGAGACCACCCTGTGGCTGCTCGACGAGCTGGTCCCGGGCAGTGGTGCCAACAACCTGTCGCTCGGCCTGCGGGTGCACGGCCGCCTCGACGCCGCCGCGGCGGCGAAGGCCACCCAGCTCCTGCTGGAGCGCTTCGAGGTGCTGCGGACGGTCTTCCACCGCAAGGACGCCGAGCTCACCAGGTCCGTCCCGGCCTCCCTGGCCGTCGACCTGGAGGAGGCCGACCTCGGTGAGGGCGAGGAACTCGCCGCCCTGACCGCCTTCGTCGCCCGCCCCTTCCTCGCGGACGGCAGCCCGCTGGTGCGGGCCCTGCTGCTGCACGGCCCGGACCACGACGTGTACTGCCTGGCCCTGCACCACGCCGTGTCGGACGTCCAGTCCACGGCGATCCTGCGCGCCGAGTTCGTCACCCTGTACGAGGCGGTGCTCGCCGGCGGGCACCCCGAGCCCGTCGAGGTGCCCGCCTGGCACGAGCCCGAGGCGTCGGAGAAGAGCCGCCGCTACTGGGCGCAGACCATGGCCGGGTTCCGGTCCTCCGGGCTGGAGCTGTGGTGCGAGCGTGCCGAGCAGCCGGTCACCACGCTGCGGGGCGACGAGGTCACCCACGTGCTGTCGCCCGAGGCCCACGCGGTGGTGCGCCGCCTGCAGCGGGAGCTGCGGGCCCCGGAGTCGGTGGTCCTGCTCACCGCCTACGCGGTGCTCCTCGCCGCGCACGGCGCCGGCCCGGACCTGACCATCGGTTCGCCGGTGAACTCCCGCACCCGGGAGGCGATGGACGCGATCGGCTACCACAGCAACCTGGTCACGCTGCGCCTGATGCTCGACCGGGAGGCGAGTTTCCGGGATCTCGCGGCACTGGCCCGTCGCACCTTCCTGGAGGCGATGGCCCACCAGGACGTGTCCGCCGACGATCTGCTCGACGTCGTCGAACGGGACGGTTCCGGTTGGCGCAACGTGCTGTTCAAGCACGTTTTCAACTACGTTCCCTACGTCGAGGACCAGCGCGCTTTCACGATTGCCGGAACCGACGCCGAGCTCGTCGTCGTGGAGAACGGCTTCAGCCAGTTCGACCTCGAATTCTTCGTTTCCGCCAGCAAGGACAAGGCCACCGTGCGCGCGGTGTTCTACACCGGTGTGCTGGATCGATCCGACGTCGAACTGATGGTCAGCCGGTACGACGCCCTGCTGGTCGCGGTGGGCGCCGAACCGGACGCGCCGATCGCCTCGCTGCCGACCTGGTCGGAGCGGGACCACGCGGTCATCGACGCCGCCAACGCGACCGACCGCGCCGTCGAACCGCCGTCGGTGCTCGCGGGCTTCGCCCGGCGCGCCGCCGCCGAGCCGAAGGCCCTGGCCGTCCGGGACGGCGACAGCGCGGTGACGTACGGCGCGCTGTGGTCGGCCGCCGTCGACACGGCCGCCCGGCTGACCGAGGCCGGCGTGCGGCGCGGCGACGTCGTCGCCCTGCTGCTGCCGCGCGGCGCGGCCCTCGCGGCCGCGGTGTTCGGCACCTGGCTCGCGGGCGCGGCCTACCTGCCGCTCGACCCGAACCACCCCGAGGAGCGGCTGGCCCACCAGCTCGACGACGCGGGCGCCCGCACCGTGATCGTCGGCGCGGGGATCACCGCGCCGGACGGCCCCCGCGCGGTGGCCGCGCCCGACTGCGCCACGGCCCCCGAGGTGCCGGTCGACCCGGCCGCGGTGACCGTCGGGCCCGACGACCTGGCCTACCTGATCTACACCTCGGGCTCGACCGGCCGCCCCAAGGGCATCCCGATCCCGCACCGCAGCCTGGTCAACCACATCGTCGACTACGCCGAGCGGTTCGGCGTGGCCGGATCCCCCCGGCCGACCGGCTGGCTGAGCACGTACAGCTTCGACACGTCCTCGCTGGAACTGATGATGCCGCTGCTGCACGGCGGCCACACCGTGGTGCTCCCCGACGAGGCGCGCACCGACGGCGCCCTCCTCGCGGCGGCCGTCACCGCCCACGACATCGGCTTCCTCCAGGCCACCCCGACCACCTGGCGGCTGGTCGTACGGGAGGACGCCGACCTGACGGCCGGCCGGACCATCCTGACCGGCGGCGAGCCGCTGCCCGCCGAACTGGCCGACACGCTGCTCGCGGCCGGCGCCGACCTCTGGAACGTCTACGGCCCGACCGAGAGCACGATCTGGGCGACGGCCGGCCGGATGACCGCCGACCGCACCGGCCGGGTGGACGTCGGCGCGCCCGTCGCCAACACCCGGATCTTCATCGCCGACCCGCACGGCCGCCCGCTGCCGATCGGTCTGCGTGGCGAGCTCTGCGTGGCCGGGATCGGCGTCGCCGAGGGCTACCACCGGCGGTCCGAGCTGACCGGCGAGCGCTTCGGCGAGAACGCCGAGTACGGCCGCTTCCACCGCTCCGGGGACGTCGGCCGCTGGCGCCCGGACGGCCGGATCGACCTGTACGGCCGGACCGACCGCCAGGTCAAGCTGCGCGGCAACCGCGTGGAACTGGCCGAGGTGGAGGCCGTGCTGGTCGGCCATCCCGACGTCGAGGCGGCGGCCGTGGTCGTCGTCGGAGACCCCGGGGCGGACGGCTCGCTGGCGGCGTTCGTCCGGGTGCCCAACCGGCCCGAGGCCGTCGACGAACTCTGGGACCACGCACACAAGTTGCTCCCGCGCTCGGTGATCCCGCACCGGTTCGTCGCGGTGGACGCCTTCCCGCGCACCGGCAGCGACAAGGTCGACTACCTGGCCCTCGCGGCCCTCGCGGCGCAGGACCAGGGCCCGGCCGCCGCCGGCCCCGCCGCGGCCACGGACGACGAGCTGACCGGGACGATCACCGCGCTCTTCGCCGAGCTGCTGGAGCGTCAGGACCTGCACGCCGGGGCGAACTTCTTCGCCAACGGCGGGCACTCGCTGCTGGCGGTCGTGCTCGCCCAGCGGATCCGGGACCTCACCGGCGTCCGGCTCGCCCTCACCGACATGTTCGAAAACCCGACCCCCTCCGCGCTGGTCGACCGGCTGCGCCGGACCGCCTGACCGGACCTCGAAGGAGCCACAAACCCATGGAGATCCTCAAGCTGGCCGTCAGCGGCTGGTTCGCCCGCGCGCTGGCCGTCGCCGCCCGACTGGAGATCGCGGACATCCTCGCCGACGGGTCGATGACCGCGGCCGAGCTGGCCGAGCGCACCGAGACCGACCCCGACGTGCTGTACCGCCTGCTGCAGATGCTCACCGTGCCGGGCATCCTGGAGCGCGACGGCGAGAAGTTCAGGCTCGCCGAGGCCTACGCGCCGCTGCGGGCCGACCACCCGTTCACCCAGCGCCACTTCGCGATCCTCTCCGCCGAGCTGTACGACGACGCCTTCGCCGGCCTGATGCACACCGTCAAGACCGGCCGCTCCGGCTTCCAGGAGGTGTTCGGGGAGTCGCTGTACGAGTACCTGGAGACCCACCCGGAGACCGCCGAGCTGTTCGACCAGGGCATGATCGACCTGGCCGCGCCGGTCGCCCACTGCCTGGTCCAGCAGCACGACTTCACCGGTGCCAAGACCGTCGTCGACGTCGGCGGCGGCAGCGGCGGCCTGCTCCCGGGCATCCTCGCCGCCAACCCCGGGCTCAACGGCGTCGTCGCCGACCGGGCCAGCGTCTGCAGCCGCGGCACGGCCGCCCTCGGCCGGGTCCGCGACCAGGAGGTGCTCGACCGGATCAGCTACGTGCCGAGCGACTTCTTCGCGTCCGTCCCCGCCGGGGCCGACCGCTACCTGCTGAAGAACGTGCTGCACGACTGGACGTACGACAACTGCGTGCGCATCCTGCGGACCATCGCCACCGCGATGGCCGAGAGCCCGGCCGACGCCCGGCTGCTCGTGCTGGAGCCGCTGGTGGAGAACGACATCGACGGCTGGCGCGCGATGTTCCAGGCGGTGGCGTGCGACGAGGGCACCCTCGGCCTGGACGAGCCGGCGATGCGCCGGGCCCTGGAGGAGGGCGGCTTCACCGTCGAGTCGGTGACCCAGCTGCCCACCGGTCACAAGGTCCTCGAAGCCGCCCTGCGCGCCTCCTGACCATGCTCACACCGGTCTTCCTCTTCGCGGGTCAGGGCTCCCAGTACCACGGCATGGGCAAGTGGCTCTACGGGGCCGACGCCGTGTTCCGGGACACCCTCGACTCCCTGGACGCCGTCGTCCGCGACACCCGGGGCGACTCCGTGGTCGCCGCCATCCACGGCGGCGACCACGGGCCCGAGCGGCCGATGACGCGGCTGTCGCTGACCCAGCCGGCCATCTTCATGGTCGAGTACGCCCTGGCGCGGATGCTGCGCTCGTACGGCTTCGAGCCGGCGGCGGTGCTAGGCGCCAGTCTGGGCGAGGTCGCGGCGGCCGCGGTGGCCGGCATCGTCGACCCCGAGGAGTGCCTGACCTCCCTGCTGCGGCAGGTGGAGCTCTTCGAGGCGGAGTGCCCCCGCGGGGGCATGCTCGCGGTGCTCGCCGACGTCGGCCTCGCCCGACGGGACCCCGTCCTCGCCCGGGCGCACGTGGCCGCGGTGAACTCGCCGGAGAACTTCGTCCTCGCCTCGACGGCCGGGGAGCTGGACCGGATCGAGCGCCACCTCCAGGCCTCCGGCACGCTCTGCCAGCGGCTGCCCGTGCTCTACCCCTTCCACTCACCGCTGATCGACCCGATGGAGGGCGCCTTCAAGGACCTGGTCGGCTCGCTGACCACCAGGCCCGCGACGACGCCGCTGATCTCCGGAACCACCGGGACGGCCGTGCAGATGATCGACCCGACCCACCTGTGGCGGGTGCTGCGCGACCCGTTCGACCTGACGAGGGCGCTCGGCCCGCTGCTGGCCCGGGACGACCTGCTCTTCCTGGACCTCGGTCCGTCCGGCTCGATGGCCAACCTGGTGCGCGCGGCCCTGCCGAAGGGCAGCTCGTCCCGGGTCATGCCGCTGCTGTCCCCGTACGCCCGCGAGGAGGTGCTCCACCGGGCCGTGCTCGACACACGCCCCGCGCTCGCCACCCCCGCACGACGAACCGAGGTGACACCCGTGACCGCTCCGACGGCAGTGCCCGCCCGACCCGCCGGCGACGCGAAGCCGCTCGACGCCGACCCGGGGACACTCGACGTCTGGGTCTTCCCCGGACAGGGAGCGCAGGCCAAGGGCATGGGCCGGGAGGTGTTCGACCGGTTCCCCGACCTGGTGGCCCGGGCCGACGCCGTGCTCGGCTACTCCGTCCGTGAACTGTGCCTGGAGGACCCGGGCCGCAACCTGCGCGACACCCGCTACACCCAGCCCGCGCTGTACGTCGTCAACGCGCTCACCTGGCTGGCGGCCGTGCAGGAGGGCGGCCGGCTGCCCGACTACGTCCTCGGCCACAGCCTCGGGGAGTTCGTCGCCCTGTTCGCCGCGGGGGTGTACGACTTCGAGACCGGGCTGCGACTGGTCGCCGAGCGCGGCCGGCTGATGGGCGAGGTCACCGGCGGCACGATGGCCGCGGTCTCCGGCGTCGACGCCGGGCTCGTCCGGCAGGTGCTCCGGGACCACGCCCTCGACGAACTCGACCTCGCCAACGACAACGCGCCCACCCAGACGGTGATCGCCGGCCCGGTGGAGGCCGTCAACCGGGCGCTGCCGCTGCTGAAGGAGGCGGGCGCCCGCTGCGCACCGCTCAACGTCAGCGCGCCGTTCCACAGCCGCTACATGGCGCGGGCCGCCGAGGAGTTCGGACGGCTGCTGGACGCCACCACCTTCGCCGCGCCCAAGATCCCGGTGATCGGCAACGTCGAGGCCAGGCCCTACCGGGCGGGCGAGGTGGCCGCCACGCTCCGCCGGCAGATCGTCTCGCCGGTCCGCTGGACGGACAGCATCCGGCTGCTCATGGCTCTGGGCGGGTTCCGGGTGCGGGAGCTCGGCCCCGGGCAGGTGCTGACCAAGCTGATCGACCGGATCCGGACCGAGGCCACCCCGCTCCCGGCCGCGGAGCTCTCGGCCGCGGGGTTCCCGGCGGCAGGGCTCCCGAGCACGGGGTTCCCGGCCGCGGGGCTTCCGACCGCGGACGACCGGGCCGCAGGGCTGCCGGCCGCGACGGCGCAGGCCGTCCGGGGCCCCGGGGAGCTGGGGTCGGCGGCCTTCCGCCGTGACTACGGGGTCCGCCTCGCCTACGCCGCGGGCGGGATGCGCCTCGGCATCGGCTCGGTGGACCTGGTCGCCCGGATGGCGCGGGCCGGCCTGCTCTCCTTCTTCGGCGCCGCCGGACTCCCCGCGGCCGAGGTGGGCGCGGCGGTGGCCCGGATCCGGGACCTCACCCCGGCCGGCGCGCCGTTCGGCGTCAACGTCACGCACGACCCCTTCGACCCGGGAGCGGAGGACGAGCTGGTCGACGTGCTGATCCGGCACGACGTCCGGTTCGTGGAGGCCGCGACGCACGTCGAGGTGACGCCCGCCCTGGTGCGGCACCGCCTCACCGGCGCCCGGGTGCTGCCGGACGGCACCGTCCACGTGCCCCGCAAGCTACTGGCCAAGGTGACCCGCCCGGACGCGGCGCGCCTGTTCCTCTCGCCGCCGCCCGCCGCGCTCGCGCGGCAGCTGGTGGCCGAGGGGCTGCTCACCGCCGAGGAGGCGGCGGCCGGCGAGCGCGTCGCGCTGGCGGACGACGTCTGCGCGGTCGGCGACGCCGGCGACCACTCCGACCTGGCGGCGCTGTGGGCGCTGCTGCCCTCGCTGCGCCGACTGCGCTCGGAACTCGGGGGAGTCGCGCGGGCCGTGCGGATCGGCGCCGGCGGCGGCATCGGCGCACCGGAGTCGGCGGCCGCGGCCTTCGTCCTCGGCGCCGACTTCGTCCTCACCGGCTCGGTCAACCTGTGCACGGCCGAGAGCGGGATCAGCCCGGCGGCCAAGGACCTGCTGCAGCAGGCCGACGTGCACGACACGGCGTTCGCGCCGTACGGCGGCCTGTTCGAACTCGGCGGCCGTGCCCGGGTGTTCCGCCGCGGCGTGCTGTTCCACGCCAGGGCGACCAAGCTCTACGACCTGTGGCGCAACCACGACTCCTGGGACGCCGTGCCCGCCGCGGTGCGCGCCAAGGTGGAGCGCGACTACCTCGGCGCCCCGTTCGACGAGGTGTACGCGCGGCTCGGCCGCGCCGCCGAACCCGGGACCGACCCCAAGCGGCGGATGGCGCTGGTCTTCCGCTGGTACTGCGCGCAGGCCAGTGCCTGGGCCATCGAGGGCGCACCGGACCGGGTCGCCGACTACCAGATCCCCTGCGGCCCGGCGCTGGGCGCGTGCAACCGCTGGCTGGAGCACACCCCGCTGCGCGACTGGCGGGACCGCCACGCCGACGAACTGGCCGACCGCCTGATGGCCGAGGCCGCCGCCGTCGGCACCGACACCGCCGCGGCCGCCTGACCGGCCGCCATCCACCGCGCCGCGCCGGTCGTCCGACCTGCCGGGCCGCCCCGGCCGCCTGCCCCGGCCCGATCGAAACGCTGAACGAGGAGCGAGCTGACCCCATGACCGACACCGCCGTGCCCGAGCACCCGCACGACGCCGACGAACCCGCCGGTACCAGCGGACCGGACCCGCTCGCCAGCGAGTTCGACCTGTCCGACCCGGCGTTCATCACCGACCCCGCGGCGGGGGAGCGCTGGCTCTCGGCCCCCCGCCCGGTCTGCCGCGGCAAGTTCGCCGACGGCAGCGACATCTGGGTGGCCACCGGCTACCAGGACGTCAGGAACGTCCTGGGCGAGCCGACCCTGCGCAGCCGCCCGCCGGGCGACTCGCACCGGCAGAGCATGCTCAGCCGGGGCGTCCCCGAGGACATCGTCGACATGTTCGACTCGACCCTGCTGACCATGGACGGCGCCGACCACATGCGGGTGCGCCGGCTCGTCACCCGGGCGCTGTCCGCGCGCCGGATGCAGGCGCTGTCCCCGGCGATCGCCCGCGTGGCCGAGCGCCTGCTGGACGGCCTGGCGGCCGAGCCCGAGCCCGACCTGATCGCGCACTACGCCCACCCGCTGGCCATCATCGTCATCTGCGAACTGCTCGGCGTGGACGAGGAGTACCGCGAGCAGTGGCGCGAGTGGAGCGAGACGCTGGCCCAGGCCCTGCGGCCCAACCCGGAGCAGTTCGCCCCGGCCGTGCGCGGCATGGCCGACGTGACCCGCAAGCTGATCGACGCCCGCCGGGCCGAGCCCAGGGACGACCTGATCTCCGAGCTCGTCGAGGCGCAGGAGGACGACAGCGAGCGGCTGAACGACGACGAGCTGGTGGCGCTGGCCATGGTCCTGGTGCAGGCCGGCCACGAGACCGTCCGCAACCTCATCGCGCTCGGCGCCCTCACCCTCCTCCAGCACCCCGACCAGCTGCGGCTGTTCAAGGAGAACCCCGGGATCGGCGACCGCGCGGTGGCCGAACTGGTGCGCCACACCGCGCCGGTGAAGCACACCTTCCGCCGCTTCGCCACCGAGCCGGTCGAGATCGGCGGGGTGACGGTGCAGCCGGGCGAGGCCATCCAGGTGGTGCTGGCGGCCGCCAACCGCGACCCGGAGGAGTTCGAGCACCCGGAGCGCCTGGACCTCACCCGCGAGCACAACCCGCACCTGGGCTTCGGCCGCGGTGCCCACTACTGCCTGGGGGGCAGCCTCGCCCTCATCGAGGGTGAGATCGCCCTGACCAGCCTGTTCGACCGGTTCCCCGATCTGCGGCCGGCCGTCGACCCGGCGGAGATCGCGCCGCGCTACCTGCTGGCCATGCAACGGTTCCCGGTGCTGCTGTCACCGGAGGAAGAGAAGTGATGAGCGACGCCACCCCCACCCCCATCCCCACCGTCGACGGCCATCCGATGCGCCGAGGCAGTTGTCCCTTCGACCCGGCCGTGGGGCTCGCGGAACTGCGCGCGGAGCACCCGATCGCCCGGATGGTGTTCCCGGACGGGCACATCGGCTGGCTGGTCACCGGCTACGACGAGGTCCGCCGACTGCTGACGGAGCGCCGGATGAGCTCGCGCGGGGAGATCCTGCGCTCGCCCATCCCGCTGCCGATGGCCTCCTCCCGCATGGCGATCCCGCCGGGCATGTTCACCGCGATGGACCCGCCGGAGCACACCCGCTACCGGCGCCAGGTCGCCTCGTGGTTCTCGGCCCGCCGCACCCGGACGCTGGAACCGTGGATGACCGAGCTGGTGGACCACCACCTCGACGCGATGGTCGCCCACGGGGGGCCGGTCGACCTGGTCGAGGCGTTCGCCGAGCCGGTGGCCGTCGCCGCGATCTGCGAGCTGCTCGGCGTGCCGGCCGACCAGCGCGAGGAGTTCGGCAAGGCCATCCAGGCGCTGTTCACCGTGCACTCCAGCGCCGAGGAGGCGATCGCGGGCTGGCAGAACATCGGCGCCGCGCTGGCCCGGCTGGTCCAGACGAAGCGCGCCGAGCCCGCCGACGACATGCTCGGCACGCTCGTCGCGGGGGGCGAGCTCAACGACGAGGAACTCGCCACGATCGGCAGCGTGCTGCTCGTCGCCGGTTACGACACCAGCCTCAACATGATCGGCCTGGGGACCTTCGCGCTGCTCGAACACCCGGAGCAGTACGCCGCGCTGGCCGCCGACCCGGAGGGGCTGGCCCCGAAGGCCGTCGAGGAACTGCTGCGCTACCTGACGGTCGTTCACGGGGGCTCGATCCGCGCGGCCGGCGAGGACCTGGAGTTCGACGGGCACCGGATGGCGGCCGGCGACGCGGTCTCGATGTCGCTCGCCGCGGCCAACCGCGACCCCGCGCTCTGCGCCGACCCGGACCGGCTGGACATCACCCGGGAGTCGGTGCCGCACCTGGCCTTCGGCTACGGCATCCACCAGTGTGTCGGGCAGCAGTTCGCCCGGCTGGAGCTGCGGATCGCCTTCGAGCGCCTCGCCGCCCGACTGCCGGAGCTGCGCCTCGCCGTCCCGGCCGAGGAGATCCGCACCCGCGCGGAGATGATCATCTACGGCGTCCACGAGCTGCCGGTGACCTGGTGAACGGGGAGACCATGCTGTTCCGCGAAATGCTCAAGTCCAAGATCCACCGAGCGACGGTGCGACAGGCGGACCTGCACTACGTCGGCTCGATCACCATCGACGCCACCCTGATGAAGGCCGCGAACCTCTGGCCCGGGGAGAAGGTCGACGTCGTCGACGTCGACAACGGCGCCCGCCTGAGCACCTACGTCATCGAGGGCGAGGCGGACAGCGGGATCATCGGCATCAACGGCGCCGCCGCCCGGCTCATCAGCCCCGGCGACACGGTCATCATCATCGCCTACGCCTCGATGACCGAGGAGCGCGCCCGCTCGTACGAACCCAGCGTCGTGTTCGTCGACGCGGACAACCGGCCCCTCACCACCGGCGGCGACCCGGCCGACGTGCCCGAGGGCTTCGGCCTGGTCCGCGGCGACACCGTCAGCGCGTGAGCGCCCCCGACCCGGCTCCCGGAGAACGCACATGACTGCCACTCCCGAGATCATGACCGCCTTCACCAGCGGCCTCAAGGACATCAACCTCGACGAGTCCAGCGCGCCCCGCCAGGGCGAGAAGGCCGCCGGGATGAAGAAGGCCAGCGCCACCATCTACGACATGGCCGCCACCCTCTCCGGTGAGGGCGACCTGTGGAACTGGGGCATGTACGACGCCAGGATCGCCGAGGAGATCCGGGCCCTGCTGCCCGGGTTCGGCGAGCCGTGGACCGACGGCTTCAGCGAGCAGCTGTACTTCCTCGCCCTGCGCGACCTCCCGGTCGAGCTCGACGACCTGGCCGGCCGGGACGTCCTGGAGGTCGGCTGCGGCATCGGGGCGGGCCTGAACTTCCTCTCCAGGATCGTCCCCGAGGCCCGGATGACCGGCCTCGACCTGTCGCCCAGGGCGATCACCCGGGCCAACGCCACCCTCGCCCGGGGGAGCGGCCTGCGGTTCGTCCACGGCGACGCCGAGGAACTCCCCTTCGAGGACGCCTCGGTGGACGTGCTCGTCAACATCGAGAGCTCGCACACCTACCCCGACCTCGGCAAGTTCCTGCGCGAGGTCGAGCGGGTGCTGCGCCCGGGCGGTCACCTCAGCCACATCGACGTGTTCACCCGCCAGCGGTACACGGCGATGCGCAAGACCGCCGCGGAGATCGACGGGCTGGAGTGGACCACCGACCACGACATCTCCGCCGAGGTCCGCGCGGCGGTGCGGCGGCGGATGGCGCAGGGCAGCCACTTCCGCAAGAAGCTGGAGCGCCAGCGGCTCAACCCGCTGATGCGCCAGATCGTGGCGCACAGCCAGATCCTGATGTTCGGCGGCATGTTCGCCGGCTACCAGCCGAACTCCACGATCCGGGCGCTCAGCCGGATCGGCGTGGTCCCGTGGATGAGCGGGCTGCCGATGGAGAGCTACCGCCACCAGATCGCCGTCCGCCGATGACACCGTCCGGCGGGGCGCCGGCTCCCGGCGCCCCGCCACCCGGACCGAGAGAGGGAGACGTGAACGCACGGCTGTTCGCCGTCGCCGCCGACACCGGGGACCGGCTCCGGGCGGTGCTGTTCGCCCACCGGGCCCGGATCCTGGACGGGCGCGACCTGCCACCGCTGGCCCACTACTGCCGGGACGCCGCGACCGGCTCCGCCGGCCCGTACCGGGTCGCCTTCGCCGTCGAGTCGTACGAGGAACTCGCCGGGCAGCTCTCCGAGCGGCTCGACGGGTCGAGCACGGCGGAGGGCGGCGGGAGCCTCCCGGAGGCCGCCCCCGACCGGCCCTCCGGGCTGGTGTTCGTCTTCGCCGGCCAGGGCGCCCAGTGGTACGGGATGGGGTGCGAACTGCTCGCCACCGAACCGGTGTTCCGCGAGGCCCTGCACCGCTGCGACCGGGAGGTCCGGGAGTTCGCGGGCTTCTCCGTCGTGGAGCAGATCGGCCTGGACAACACGGCGTCCAGGCTGGGGGAGATCGACGTCCTGCAGCCGACCATGGTGTCCCTGCAGATCGCCCTGGTGGCGCTCTGGCGCAGCTGGGGCGTGACGCCGGACGCGGTGGTCGGCCACAGCATGGGGGAGATCGCCGCCGCGTACACCGCCGGGGCGCTGTCCCTGCGGGACACCCTGATGATCGCCTGCCGGCGCAGCGGACTGCTGCGGCGGATCGTCGGCAAGGGGGCGCTGGCGACCACCGAGCTGCCGCCCGCCGAGGCCCACGCGGTGGCCGCGGCCAGCGGCGGCCGGATCAGCGTCGCCGGGGAGAACAGCCCCCGCTCGACGGTCCTGGCCGGTGACGCGGACTCACTCGCCGCGCTGGTCGAGGAGTTGGAGCGGCGGGACGTCTACTGCCGGGTGATCAAGGGCACGGTGGCCTCGCACAGCCACTACGTCGACGAGCTGCGGGACGACCTGAGGGCCGCGCTGCGCTCGCTGCGGCCGGTTCCGACGCGGGTGCCGATGTACTCGACGGTCACGGCCGAGCCGGTGCCCGGCACCGAACTCGGCGCCGGCTACTGGATGCGCAACCTGCGGGAGCCGGTCCGGCTCGCCGCCGCGGTGGAGGGGCTCCACGCGGCCGGCCACGAGGTGTTCGTCGAGGTCAGCACCCACCCGGTGCTGCTCAGCCCGATCCGGCAGACGCTGGAGCACGGGGAGCGGGCCGGTCGCCTGCTGCCCTCCGGCCGTCGGCGGGCCGAGCGCCGCTCGGTGCTCGACTCGCTGGGCGCGCTCCACCAGTGCGGGTTCCGGCCGGACTGGTCGGCGCTGTTCCCGCCCGCCGGGTCCGCGTCGGCGCTGACGCCGTACCAGGCGGCCGTGCTGGATGCGGTGCGCCGGCCGAGGCCGGTGCCGGCCGGGATCTGAGGGGCCGGGCCCGCTCGACGGGCCCGGAGGGGAAAGAGGCGGAAGGCCCCGCGTTCCGGGTGCGGGGCCTTCCGCCGGTCTTCATCCGGCGCTGCCCACGGGGGCGGCGAGCCGGTAGCGGTTGGACTCACGGGCCAGCAGCCCGTCGTCGACGAGGGCGCGCCGCAGCGAGACGGCGTCCAGCACGCCACCCTCGCACCAGGGCTGCAGGCGGTCGGTCACCGCGCGCTCGTCGTAGTCGTCGCCGGCGGCGAAGGTGCTCCCGGCGATGTGCCCGAGCACCGCGAGCCTCGCGTCGTCCTGCTCCGGCACGTCGACCAGGATGCCGCCGCGGATGTGCCCGCGCAGCTGCGGGTCGGGCTGGTCGGCCGCCATCTCCTCGGCCACCCGCCGGGCGGCGGTCTCCGCGGCCTCGGCGAGGGAGGCCTCGTCCAGGGCCAGCGAGCCGCGGCCCTGGACGAGCAGCCCGCTGCGGACCAGCTGTCCGATGGCCTTGGCGGCCTGCGGTGCGGCGAGCCCCGAGGCGGAGAGGATCTCCGAGGAGGTCGTCGCGCCGAGGGCGAGCGCCGAGAACACCCGGCGCAGAACCGGATCGCCCAGGTCGATGGCGAGTTGTTCGGGTGTCATGAGAGAACGCATCCTTTCCGAAGCCTGCCGGCCCGTGCGCCCGGCACGGGCCGGTTCCCATCCGGGGGTCAGCGGCCCTTGCGCTTGACCTTGATCTTGGACAGGTCGGTGGAGACCGACCGGAGGTCCCGGTAGGTGCCCCCGAGCTTGTGGATGGCGGCCGCGGCCAGCTCCTCGGCCTGGCCCAGCACGAGGTCCTCGGTGTCGTCGTCGGTCGCCGGGATGAGGACGCGGAACGTGAAGGTGAGCAGGGCGGGCTCGTACGTGACGGTGCCCTCCTCGGTGAACCGGGCCTTGAACAGGTCGTGCTCGCCGGCCTGGGCGACCAGGGAAGCCCGCTGTTCGTCCGTGAGCTCGGCGAACTTGCCGTGGGTGATGACCTGGTAGGTCGTACCGCTCATAACTGTGCTTCTCCAGGTGTGGGTTCGGTCACCGGCCCGCGTTCCACGGGCCCGCGCGGTGGAGTTGATTGCGCGTCAGTCGGTGACAGGGCAGCAGGTCAGCCTAGCAGTCGGGGGCGAACACCCCTTCGGTCGCCGAGGCTCACGCCTGCTGCTTCTCCGGCCGGTGGGTCCGGTGCGGCAGCAGGAACAGCAGGCCGGTGACCAGCACCAGACCGCCGGCCGCCCAGTACAGCGCCTCGCTGTAGGTGGCGATGAAGGTCTTGGAGCGGATCTCGTTCAGGGTGCTGCCGACCGTCTTGGCGTCGGCGCCGGAACCGGCGTCCTGGCTGCTGCCCGAGCTGCTCGCGAGCAGCGTGGTGCAGCTCTCGGGCACCTTGGTCAGGTCGGGCTGGCCGAGCGAGTCGGTCGCGCAGGCGCGGATCGCCCCGGCCTGGGCCGGTGCCACCGCCTGGACGGTCGGGATGACCTTGTCGGCCTGCGGGCCCGCGTTGCTCGCCAGGGCGGAGAAGAAGACACCGCCGATGATCGCCACGCCGAGGGCCGCGCCGAGCTGGCCGGTCGCGTTGATGATGCCGGACGCCGCGCCGGCCTCCTGCGGCTTGACCTCGCGCAGGATCAGACCGGTCAGCGGGGCCATCAGCAGACCCATGCCGGAGCCGAGCAGGAGCATGGACGGGACGGCGTGCCAGGAGGTGATGCCGTCCCCGGCGTGGTTCGCGACCCAGGCGTAGGAGCCGACGCCGAGCATCATCGCCACGGCGCCCGCCACCAGGGTGTACCGGCCGTACCGGGGGTAGAGCGTGCGCACCGCGATGGTGCCGACGATCGGGACCCCGAGCGAGAACGGGATCGCGGTCAGACCGGTGTGCAGCGCCGACCAGCCCAGGCCGCCCTGGAGGTAGAGCGTCCAGCTGAGGAAGAAGCCCGCCGGCACGGCGCTGAAGAGCATCTGCGCCGCGACGCCGGCGCCGAACGCGCGGACCTGGAACAGCGAGAGGATCACCAGCGGGGACCCGTCCTTGCGGGTCTTGTACCGCTCGTAGAAGACGAAGCCGACGAGGACGGGCGCGGCGCCGAACAGGCAGGTGATGCTCCAGGCGGGCCAGTCGAGCTCACGGCCGAGCATGAGCGGCAGCATCAGCAGGAGCAGGCCGACGATCGCGAGCAGCATGCCGATCAGGTCCAGCCGCATCGCGTGCGGGGACTTCGACTCCCTCATCCACTTCGAGGCCCCGACCAGGGCGGCGATGCCGACCGGCAGGTTGACCACGAAGATGGCGCGCCATCCGAGGTCGAACGGGCTCCAGTCGACCAGGGCGCCGCCGAGGATCGGGGCGGCGACGATGGCCAGGCCGATCATGCCCGCGTACAGGCTGACGACGCGGCCGATCTCCTTCGGGTCGAAGGTGACGTGGATGACCGCCAGGACCTGCGGAACCATGATCGCGGCGGTCATGCCCTGGAGGATGCGGGCGACGACCAGCATCTCGGAGTTCTGCGCGGCCGCGCAGAGGGCGGAGGACACCACGAACCCGGCGACGCCGGTCATGAACATCCGCTTGCGGCCGAAGATGTCGCCGAGCCTGCCACCGGTGATCAGGATGGCCGCGAACGCCAGGGTGTAGCCGGCGGTCACCGCCTGGACGACGACGGCCGACGCGCCGAGGTCGCCCTGGATGGTCGGGATCGCCACGGTGACGATGTTGACGTCCAGCAGGTCCATGAAGGTGGCGACCAGCAGGACGGCCAGCGCGAGCCACCGCTTCGGGTCCGGCGCGGGGGCGTCGGAGGCGACAGGCGGTTCGGCGGTCGGCTGCGCCGCCTGCCCAGCCTTGCTGCTCATGGGTTCTTCTCCGGCTTCTCGATCGGTGGCGTCCGGCCCTTGTCGGTCGGACGCCCGGGGGACGGGCGGGAGGCTTCGTTGGCGGGCGCGGGGTTCCGGGCGAGCGCGCTCCACGAGCGCATCAGCAGTTCGATGGCGTTCGCGACGGTGTCGATGTCGCTGTCCTCGGGGGAGATCACGCGCTGGATGGACAGTCCGTCGCCCAACGAGTGCACGACGAGGGCCAGGAACTCGACCGGGGCCGGGGGGGCCACCGAGCGGTCGGCGAAGCCCTGTTCCAGCGCCTGGGCGAGCGCGGCGCGCGAACGCCGCTCGCGGTCGGCGAGCACCGGCAGGAGCTTCGGGTCGCGCAGGCCGTAGAGCCAGAGCTCGGTGCGCAGGGCGAGCCAGCTGCCGAGGGTCTCGTCGCGCCGGCGGTACCAGGAGCGCATGTGGTCCATCAGGTCGTCGAACGACCCGGCGTCGCGGCTGAGCTCCTGTATCTCCTCGAGCTCGCGCTGGGTGCGCTGCTCCAGCAGGGCCAGGACGAGCTCGTGCTTGCCCTCGAAGTTGCCGTAGAACGCGCCGCGGGTGTAGCCGGCGCGCTCGACGATCTGTTCGACCGAGGTGCCGCTGACACCGTGCTCGGCGAAGAGTTCGGCCGCGGCCTGCAGCAGCTGCTCGCGGGTGAGTTCCCGGCTCTGCTGCCGGGTGAGCCGCCTGGTGATGGTGATCGCCTCCTGATGCGCCGTCGGATACAAGACTGTATCCCAATACGGCTCTGTATCTGAAATGGATTCCGGAACGACGAAGGGCTGCCGTCGCCTCCCGGGGGAGGCGACGGCAGCCCGAGGGCGACCGGTGGGGCGAATCCCGAGGTCAGTGCACGAAACGGCGCATCAGCCGGTCCAGTTCCGCGGCCGGGTCGGCGGTGATGCCGCCGTGCACCGGGCTGGGCTGGACGATCGCGCTGCGCGGCGCGGTGAGCCAGCCGAAGCGGGTCCGGGCGGTGCCGCCGGCGGCGGGGCCGGCGGCCCGGTCGCCGGTGCAGATCGCGCGGATCGCCTCCAGGGCCCCCGCGACGGCCACGACGTCGACCTCGGGGTCGAGGGCGCGCAGCCGCGCCTCGTCGAGGTGGATCGCGGCGCCGAGGTAGTCGGCCTCCTTGCAGTACAGCAGCGCGCCGACGTTGATCCGCTCGCCGCGGTCGACGCGGGGAACGGCGTACAGCAGCGCGTAGTCGAATCCGATGGACGGGGTCGTCTCAGTGCTCATGCCGGCCACCAGCCGCGCTCGCCGGCGCAACGGGCCGTGAGGTAGTCGCAGTAGCGCTCCCGCAGCACGTCGGGTTCGAGGCCGTTCGCGGAGTTCATGCCCAGGAGGAAGTGGTCGGGCACCATCCCGACGACCTCCTCGACGGTCTCGCGGGTCACCAGGGCCGCCAGTTCTGCGTCCAGGTCCCGGAGCTTCGCGTCGGAGACCTCGGACACCGGCTCGCTCAGGACGTGCGAGTCCATCGGGTACTTGCGGTTGGCCCAGGCGTCCACGGCCGGCCACGAGTGCTGGAAGATCAGCGCGGCGCCGTGGTCGATCGCCCACAACTGCCGGTGCCAGATCAGCAGGTTGGGGTTGGACCAGGTGCGGTCCACGTTGGCCGTCAGCGCGTCCAGCCAGTAGATCCGGGCGGCCTCCTCGGCTGGCGGCTGCCACTTGATGCCGTCGTAGTTCACCGAGCCGGGCAGGAAGTCCATGCCCAGGTTCTGGCCGGTGCTCGCCAGCAACAGGGCCTGGACCTCCTGGTCCGCCTCGCGGCGGGCCAGTTCGGGGTCTATGTCGAGGAGGACCAGCTCGGGAACCCGGATGCCCAGGCGCCGTCCGAGCTCGCCGCACACGACCTCCGCGACCAGGGCCGCGCTGCCCTGACCGGCCCCCCTGAACTTGACCACATAGGTGCCGTCGTTGTCGGCCTCGACGATGCCGGGTAGTGAGCCGCCCTCGCGCAGGGCGGTCACATACTGCGTGCCTTTCACGTTCCGTAACATGCTGGGCACCCTACTGGGGGCGGTGGTGTGCTCCAAAGTGCCGGCCGAATCCTCGCCGTCGGCCCGGGAGTTCGCGGTCGCGGCGGCCGACCGGCCGACCCGTTCCCCGGTGAATTCCCGAGCCGGCGGGCGTGGCTGGATTGTTGTCCCCGTCGATGGTTTTCGGCCGATCTCC
Source organism: Kitasatospora sp. NPDC033851 (assembly GCF_055576085.1). NCBI lineage: Bacteria > Bacillati > Actinomycetota > Actinomycetes > Kitasatosporales > Streptomycetaceae > Kitasatospora > Kitasatospora sp. NPDC033851. The sequence goes on from NZ_JBVIRL010000024.1 coordinate 42,053, forward strand.
GGGCAGGGCCGGACGGACCCCTCCGACGACGGTGGCCGGGTGATCCGTTCCGACCGACACCGCGATCGGTCGTAAGGCGGGGTGAAATGACCGTGCATCAGCTGGTCAGCCATCAGAAACGCCTGGTGGGGGCCCTGATGGAGAAAGATCGAAATAACCGGAATGAAATCCGCCGATGTGGGGAAGGCCTTGTCCGGTCCACCTGTCGAACGGGTGTCCGTTCGGCGTGGCGTGCGGGCGCGTCGCCGACGACTCCCGTCGTGAACGAACTGACACCCCTTGCGGGTCGTGGACATGATCGTTCATGATGATCGGCGTCGGGGGGGCGAGACCACGGGGACGTGGGAGGCGCGATACGCCTCTACAGCCGCCGACTGTTCTTCTTCGACGGGTTCCACGAATCGTGCGCGGGCGGTTTGCCGCGCAGCCTCGGAGCCCGCGCGACGACACATCAGGGACGGGGGATGTGGTGAACCGGCGCTGCCGAGAGATGTCATGCGCATGTCCGGAGGTGGGAGTCGGCGGTACGGAGCCGGACCCCCTCCTGCCGCCCGTCCCGGCCACCGGGAGGCCGGCGTGCTGAGCCGGTCGGTCGTCCTGGGGCTCCCCTCGCTGTCCGTCGGCGGACTGTCGGAGAACTGGCTGCTGCGCGAGGCCGGCGACCTCCACTGGGAGCTGATCGGCAATCACTTCGGCAGCAAGGTCGCCGACCTGGCGGACGGCGACGGCACCAGACTGCTGCCCGCCTTCGTCCGGGTCCGGCTCACCGCCGCCGACTCCCTGCGGTTCTTCGCCGAGCACGACCGGGGGCAGCTCGACGGCACCCTCGCCAGGCTGGACGACCAGGCCTTCGTCAGCGACGTCCGGTTCGCCACCGCCACCTCGCACGTCGAGGCCCGGCTGCTCACCTCCTTCGTCCGCAGGGGCGCGGGCAACTGGCTCTCGCCCGGCGCCCCGCGCAACCCGGGGCGGGCGCCGGTGGCCCAGCCGACCGCCGAACACCTGGAGTTCCAGGCCGAGTTCCGCGCCAGGAACGGGCTCGGCCCCGGTGCCGGCCCCGGGTTGTTCCAGGACACCTACGAGCTCAACCCGTTCGCCGACGTCAACGCGGCCGGACTGCTCTACTTCGCCTCGTACCCGCACATCAACGACCGGGGCGAGCGCAAGTACCTGCAGTCGCTCGCGCCGGGAGGGGAGTGGGCCGTCGAGGCCTGCACCCTCAGCCGGGACATCCTCTACCTGGGCAACTGCGGCATCGAGGACTCGGTGCGCTACCGGCTGGACGAGTGCCGCTTCGAGTCGGACCACCGCGCCGTGCTCACCTCGACCCTGCTTCGGGAACGCGACGGCCGGCCGCTCGCCCGGATCGAGACCGTCAAGCGCCTCGTCCACCCCGGTGTCTTCGCCGGCCTCTGGGACGGCGGGACGGCCTGGACCGGGACCGCCGCACCGGCGCCGGCGCCGGCCCCGGCTCCGGCTCCGGCGCCCGCCGCGTCCGTCCCCGACGACCTGGAGGCCGACCTCCTGCCGCTGCTGGAGGACGTGCTCGCCCGGCCCGCCGGCTCGCTGACCGCCGAGGACGACCTGCGCCCGTTCGGGCTGGACAGCCTGGCGCTGTCGGAGCTCGCCGCCCGGGCCGAGGACGACCTCGGGCTCGAACTCGACCCCAGCACCATGTTCCAGGCGTTCACGGCCGCCGCCATGGCCCGCGTGCTGCGCGGCGAGCGACCGGCGGCCGCGACCGGCCCGGTGACCACCGCGCCCCGCGACCCGTCGGCGCCGATCGCCGTGGTCGGCATGGCCGGCCGGTTCCCCGGCGCGGAGAGCGTCACCGAGCTGTGGGACCTGCTCGGCCGGGACGTGGACGCCGTCCGCGACATCCCGCTCGACCGGTGGGACACCGCCGCCCACCCCGACGTGGTGGGCAGGGCGGCCCTGCTCGACGACATCCGCCGCTTCGACCACGAGTTCTTCGGCATCAGCCCGCGCGAGGCGGCGCTGATGGACCCCCAGCAGCGGCTGCTCCTGGAAACCGCCTGGGCCACCGCCGAGGACGCCGGCTGGGACCCGACCGCACTGGCCGGCACCCGCACCGGCGTCTACGCGGGCGTCTGCCACTCGGACTACGCCGCCGTCCTCGCCGAGCACGCCGGCCGCGACGAACCGCACCTGAGCGTCGCCGTGTCGCCGTCCCTGGTGGCCAACCGCGTCTCGTACGCCCTCGGGCTGCGCGGCCCCAGCGTCGCCGTGGACACCCTCTGCTCCTCCTCCCTGGTCGCCGTCGCCCAGGCCGTCGCCGCGCTGCGCGCCGGCGAGTGCGACCAGGCCTTCGTCGGCGGCGTCAACGTGCTGTGCGACCCGGCCCGGCAGAACGCCTACCAGCGCACCGGCGTGCTGAGCCCGCGCGGCCGCTGCCACACCTTCGACGACGACGCGGACGGCTACGTCCGGGGCGAGGGCGTGTGCGCCCTGCTGCTCAAGCCGCTGGACCGGGCCCTGGCCGACGGGGACCGCGTGCACGCGGTGATCCGCGGCGTGGCCGTCAACCACGGCGGACAGGCCCAGTCCTTCACCGCGCCCAACCCGGAGGCCCAGGCCGACCTGCTGGTCGCCGCGCACACCGAGGCGGGCGTCGACCCGGCGACGATCGGCTACCTGGAGGCGCACGGCACCGGCACGCGCCTCGGCGACCCGATCGAGGTCTCCGGGATGGTCGCCGCGTTCGAGCGCCTCTACGACGCCTGGGGTCACCCGGGCCCGGAGCGGCCGCACTGCGGCGTCGGCTCGCTCAAGACCAACATCGGCCACCTGGAGGCCGCCGCCGGGATCGCGGGCATGATCAAGGTGATCCTGGCCATGCGCCACCGCACGATTCCGGCCACCCGCAACATCACCCGGCCGAACCGGATGATCAAGGTCGAGGGTTCCCCGCTGCGGCTCCAGCGGGAGCGCGGCCCCTGGGAGGAGCCGACCGGCGGCGGCCCCCGCCGGGCCGGCGTCAGCTCCTTCGGCATGGGCGGCACCAACGCGCACGTCGTGCTGGAGGAGGCCCCCGCGGCGCCGGCCGACCGGCCGCTCGACGGCCCGGTGGTCGTCCCCGTCTCGGCCCGCACCCCGCAGGCGCTGCGCGCCGCCGTGGCCGCGCTGCTCGCCGTGGTGCGCTCGCCGGACGCCCCGCCGCTCGCCTCCATCGCCCGGACGATGCGCACCGGGCGTGCCGCCCTGGCGCACCGCGTCGCCGTGGAGGCCACCGACCTCGCCGGACTCGCCGAGGGGCTCGCCACCGTCTTCGACCGCGAGCCCGCCGCGGAGCGGGAGTCGACCACCCCGGACGCCCCGCCGGTCTCGCTGCCGACCTACCCGTTCAGCCGCGACCGGCACTGGGTGGCGCCCACGGCCGGCGCCGAGTTCCTCACCACCACCTGGGAGGACGCGCCCGCCCCGCCGACCGTCCCCGCCGGTCGCCTCCTGGCGGTGACCGCCGACCGGGAGCTCGCCCGCCGGGTGCTCGGCGAGCAGGCCGTCGTGCACGTCCCGGGGGAGCCGCTGACCGACCCGGCGGGCCTGGCCGGGATCGTCGACCTGGTCGACTGGAGCGAGCCCGGCACCCGGGTGACCGAACGGATCGCGCTGCTCCAGCAGGTACTCGCCGCCAACACCCGGTCCGGACTGCGCTGCGTCCACGTGAGCGGCGCCGAGCGGTCCGTCCTCGCCGGGTTCTACCGGGCCCTGTCCGGCGAGTTCCCGGCCGTCCACTCACGGACCGTCCGGGTGGACGGCGACGACGACGCCCTCGCCGCCGCCCTGGCCACCGAGACGGCCGCGGTCGACCGCGAGACCGAGCTGCGCCACACCGGCGGCCGGCGCCGCCGCCCGGTGGCCGGGTTCGCGCCGGCCGCCACCGGCGCCGACCCGCTCACCGGGCTGGACCGCGGCGCGACGGTGATCACCGGCGGCCTCGGCGGGATCGGCCTGCGCCTGGCGGCCCACCTGGCCGACCGCGGCGCCCGGCACCTCGTGCTGCTCGGCCGCTCCCGGATGCCCGCCCGCAACCGGTGGGCGTCCCTGCTCGCGGACCCGGCCACCGACCCGGTGCTGCGCGCCCGGCTCACCGCGCTGACCGCGCTGGTCGAGCGCGGGGTGACGCTGACCGTGCGCACCGACGCGCTCGACGACGCGGCCCGGCTGCGCCGGCTGTTCGGCCAGGTCAGGAAGCAGTCCGGGGAGATCGTCGCCGCCTTCCACTGCGCCGGCGTGATGGACCGTCCGACCTCCTTCCTGGCCCGCGGGGCCGAGGAGATCGCCCGGGTGCTGCGGCCCAAGACCGACGGACTGCGGGTGCTCCGGTCCGCCTTCGGCGGGCAGCCGCCGAAGCTCCTGGTGCTGTTCTCCTCGGTGGCGGCCGCCTCGCCGCGGCTGGCGGCGGGCTACCTGGACTACGCGGCGGCGAACACCGCGCTGGACGACTTCGCCGAGGCCCGGGCCGACGAGCCCGGCTGGGTGGTGCGCTCGCTGCGCTGGCCGCTGTGGCGCGAGGTGGGGATGGGGGCCGACCGCACCAGTGCCAGCGCCGCGCTCGGCGTCCCCGACGTGGACGGGACGGACGCGCTGCGGCTGTTCGACCTCGCCCTGCGGGTGCCCGACGGGGCGGTGCTGCTGCCGTGCCTCGTGGAGCGCTCGTCGGTGGCCACGGCGGAGCTGTACCTGGCGCCGCAGCCGGCCGCCCCCGCGCAGCCGGCCCAGGCCACGCCGGTCACCCCGGCGGCCCCTGCGGCCGCGCCGGACCTCGGCTGGCTGTTCGCCGTCGTGGCCCGGACGACCAGGGTCGACCCCGCGCTGCTGGGGCCCGACACGACGCTCGGCGACGTCGGCGTGGACTCGCTGCTGATGGCCGAACTGGTGCGGGCGCTCGAAGCCGAGCTCGGCGACGTGGTCGACCCGAGCCTGCTGCAGGAGCACCCGACCCTCGGCGGGCTCGCCGCCGCCCTCGGCGCTCCGGCCGCCGCTCCCGCCGCTGTCGCTCCGTCACCCGCCGCTGCCGCCCCGAGCGCGACCCTCGCGCTCGCCCCCGCTCCCGCTGTCGCTGCCGCACCCGTTCCCGCTGCGGCCACCGGGCGTCCGACGCCCATCGCCGTGATCGGCATGGGCTGCCGCCTGCCCGGCGCGAGCGACCCGGACGGGCTCTGGCAGGCCCTGCTGGCCGGCCGTGACCTCGTCACCGACGTCCCGGCCGACCGCTGGGACACCACCGGGCTCTACCACCCGGACGGCGGCCACGGGCGCAGCCAGAGCAAGTGGGGCGGGTTCCTCGACGACGCCGACCTGTTCGACCCCGGCTACTTCGGTTTCGACGACGAGACCGCACGGCACCTGGACCCGCTGGTGCGCAAGACCCTCGAGGTCTCGGTGGAGGCCGTCCGGGACGCCGGGTACACCGACGCCGAGCTGCGCGGGCGTCCGGTCGGCGTGTTCGTGGGCGCCCGCACCGGCAACCACCGCCTGCACCTCCAGCCGCCGAAGCGCGAGTACATCGTCGGCGTGAACCAGAACTTCGTGGCCGCGCACGTCTCGCACTTCCTCGACCTCACCGGCCCCAACCTCGTGGTCGACAGCGCCTGTTCGTCCTCGCTGGTGAGCATCCACCTGGCGGCCCAGAGCCTGGCCTCGGGCGAGTCGTCGATGGCCCTGGCCGGCGGGGTCGACCTCCTCTTCGACGAGGAGCCGTACCTCATGCTCAGCGCCGGCAAGGCGCTGTCCCCCAGCGGCCGCTGCCGCACCTTCGACGAGTCCGCCGACGGGCTGGTGCCCGGCGAGGGCGCCGGGATGGTGCTGCTGAAGCGGCTGGACGACGCGCTGCGCGACGGCGACCGGGTGCTCGCGGTGCTGGAGTCCTCGGGCGTCAACAACGACGGCCGGACGATGGGGTACACCACACCGAACGGCCGCGCCCAGCGCTCCCTGGTCTCCGACGTGCTCACCCGCGGCGGAATCGACGCCCGGACGATCGGGTACGTCGAGGCCCACGGCACCGGCACGATGATCGGTGACCCGATCGAGCTCCAGGCGCTCACCGCCGTCCACCGCGCCCACACCCAGGACCGCGGCTACTGCGGGATCGGCAGCATCAAGAGCTCGATGGGACACCTGCTCAGCGCCGCCGGCGTCGCCGGGTTCATCAAGGCCGTGCAGACCCTGCGGCACGGCACGCTCGTGCCCACCCTGCACTGCCACCGCCCGAACCCGCGGTTCGCCTTCGCCGAGTCGCCGTTCTTCCCGGTGACCGAGGTCGCGGACCTGCCCGCCGGAAGCCGGGTCGCGGTGAGCGCCTTCGGCTTCGGCGGGACCAACGCCCACGCCGTCCTCGGCGCCGGCACGCCCGGAGAGCCCGGGCGCCCCCCGCTGCCGCCCCCCGCCTACCGTCGCCGCCGGTTCTGGCACCGGCCCGCCGCCGCCGTGACCACCCCGGCCCCGCGCAGGTCTGCCCGGCTCGACCTGACGCTCACCTAATCCGGCGCGCCCGCCCGCCGCCCGCCGAGCCGAACCGCCGATCACCAGGAGAGAACACGTGGACCGACGGTCCGTACGCTGTGCCTTACACCTGAACAGGGACAACCCGATCGTCGACGACCACCGTGTGCACGGGGTGCGCACCCTGCCGGGAGTGACGTTCCTCGACATCGTCCAACGGCTGCTCGCGGCACACGACTTCCCGCTGGAGCGCACCGGCCTGAGCGACGTGCTGTTCGTCGAGCCCGTGGTGACCACCGAGGCCTTCGACCGGGAGCTGACCGTCGAGGCCGAACCCGACGGCGGCGTCTACCGGGTGACGGCGACCAGCCGGCGCACCCACGACGGCGGCCCGGTCGACGACACCGTGACCACCCACCTGCACGCCACCCTGCACACCGACCTGCCGCCGCTCACCGGCGCGCCCGACCCGGCGCCGGCCGGCGCCGCGCGCGACGTCGCCGAGGTGTACGCGACCGGGCGTTCGGCGGGCATCGAGCACCGGGCGTTCATGCGGGTCACCGGCACCCTGCGGGCCTCGGCGGACCGGGTCCGGTCCGAGATCGCGCTCGGCGAGGAGGCCCGCGCCACGGCCGAGGACTTCCTGCTCCACCCCGCCCTGCTCGACGGCTCCACCATGCAGGCGTACGCGCTCGCCTTCGCGGGCGAGGACGCCGACGGGCGCCCGCTGATCCCGCTGCACATCGGCGGGTTCCGGGCGGTCCGTCCGCTCGGCGAGGCCTGCACGGTGGACCTGCGGTTCACCCGGGTGGCGGCCGGCGCCGACGTGGTGAAGGCCGACATCGACCTGTACGACGGCTCTGGCGCGCCCGCCGCCCGGTTCACCGGCCTCACCTTCAAGCGGATCCGCTCCACGGCGTCGATCACCCGGCTCACCACGGTGGCCGCGGAGCCGGTGGCCGCCGCGCCGGAAGCCCTGCCGGCCCCCTCCGCCCCCTCCGCCCCCTCCGCCCCGCCCGTCCGGTCCGCTCCGTCCGCCCCGGCGGCCGCCGGTGACGGGCTGGGCGACCTCCGGGCGGAGGTCGCCGGGCTGGTCCGCCAGGCCGCCGGGGATCCCGCCCTGGCGGTCGACGGCGACCTCGGCTTCTACGACCTCGGGCTGGACTCGACCCACCTGCTCTCGCTGGTCCGCGCCTTCGAGGAGCGGTGGGACATCTCGCTGTACCCGACCCTGCTGTTCGAGTACCCCACGGTCGACGCGGTCGCCGCCCACCTGCTCGGCCTGCTGCCCGCCGACCGGCGCGCCCCGGCCGCCCCCGCGGTGGACGAGCCGGAGCCCGACGCCCCCGCCCGCACGCACTGCCTGACCGGCGTCTGGCAGTCGGCGCCCCGCCCGGCCGCGCCGGAGCAGGGCCCGCTGCTGGTGATCGGCGACCTCCGGGTTCACCCCGGGCAGATCACCGTCCGGCGCGGCGCGGCCTTCCGCCGGCTGGGGCCCGACGCGTACGAGCTCCGCGCCGACGAGGCCGGCGACCTCCGGCGGCTCCTGGCCGAGCTCGGCACCGCGCCCGAGCGGGTGCTGCACCTGGCCGCGCCCGCCGACGACCTCCCGGAGGCCGTCGAGACGGCCTGCCGCGAGCTGCTCGCCCTGGTGCAGGCGCTCGCGCCGCAACCGGTGTCCGTGGTGCACGCCGGGCCGGGGCCGGTCGCGGCCGCGGTGGCGGGGCTGGCCCGGACCGTCCGCCTGGAGCAGCCCAAGCTCGCCGTGACCGCCGTCGAGTGCGACGGCGACGCCGACCCGCGGGCCCTGCTCGCGGAGTTCGGCAACGGAGCCGAGACCTGGGTGCGGCACTCCCGGGGGCGCCGCGAGGTGCGCCGCTACCGCGACACGCCGCTCGACGCCGGGCAGCGGATCCGCCCCGGCGGCGTCTACCTGGTCACCGGCGGCGCGGGCGGCATCGGCCGGGAACTCGCCGCGCTGCTGGCCGAGCGGGGTGCCACGGCCGTGCTGGCCGGGCGGACGCCCCCGGCGGAGCCGGTCGCCGGCCGGTTCGTCCGCGCCGACGTGACGGTGCCCGCCGACGTAACGGCCCTGGTCGCCGACATCCTCGACCGGCACGGCCGGCTGGACGGCGTCGTGCACGCGGCCGGGGTGCTGCGGGACGCCATGCTGCCCGGAAAGTCCGCCGTGGACCTCGCCGCGGTGCTGGCACCCAAGGTGCGCGGCACGGTGCTGCTCCACCGGGCGACCCGTCATCTGAGCCTCGACTTCTTCGCGCTGTTCTCCTCGGTGACGGGCGTCGCCGGGAACGTCGGGCAGGTGGACTACGCCGCGGCCAGCGCCTTCCAGGACGCCTACGCCCGCGAGCACGGGCTGGTCTCCTTCGGCTGGCCGCTGTGGGCCGAGGGAGGGATGCGCACCGACGACGCGGCGCGTGCGCTGTTCCGCCGGCAGGGGCAGGTCCCGCTGCCGACTGCGGAGGGCCTGGCCGTGTTCGAGCGGGCGCTGTCGCTCACCGGCGCGGAGGTCGTGGTGCTGCACGGCGACCCCGAGCGCGCCCGTGAGGCGCTGGCCCTGGCCCCCGCCGACATCGCCGCCGACGCCCCCGCAGACGTCGCCGCGGTGACCGAGCCGGCCTGGGCCGAGGAGGCCGCGCCCGACCCGACCGGGGACATCGCGGTGATCGGCGTCGCCGGCCGCTACCCCATGGCCGAGGACCTCGACCGGTTCTGGACCAACCTGCGGACCGGACGCGACTGCGTCACCGAGATCCCCAAGGACCGCTGGGGGCCGGACGGCTTCTACGAGCCGCAGCGCGCCCCCGGTCGGTCGACCAGCAAGTGGGGCGGCTTCCTCGACGGCATCGACGAGTTCGACCCCGGCTTCTTCCGGATCACGCCGCGCGAGGCCGAGGGCATGGACCCGCAGGAGCGGCTGTTCCTGCAGACCTCCTGGCACGCCCTGGAGGACGCCGGCCTCACCCGCGCGGACGTCGCCGGGCGCCCGGTGGGCGTCTTCGCCGGGGTGATGTTCACCCAGTACCAGATGCTCGGCCTGGGCGCCGAGGAGCGGCTGCCGGTCCTGCCGACGTCCTTCGCCTCGGCCGTCGCCAACCGGGTCTCCTACTTCCTCGACCTGCGCGGGCCCAGCCTCGCGCTCGACACCATGTGCTCGTCGTCCCTCACCGCGCTGCACCTGGCGTGCGAGAGCCTGCGCTCCGGGGAGTGCGAGGTGGCGCTCGCCGGCGGCGTGAACGCGATCGTCCACCCGTACAAGTACCTGCACCTCAGCCAGGTCGGCTTCGTCTCCTCCGACGGACGCTGCCGGGCCTTCGGCAACGGAGGGGACGGCTACGTGCCCGGCGAGGGCGTCGGCGTCGTCGTGCTCAAGCCGCTGGCCCGCGCGCTGGAGGACGGCGACCGCGTCCTCGGCGTGATCAAGGGCAGCGCCGTCAACCACGGCGGGCGGGCGGGCGGCTTCTTCGTGCCCAACCCGGCCGCCCAGGCCGACGTGGTGCGCCGGGCGCTCGCGCGGGCGAACGTCGACCCGGCCTCGATCGGCTACGTCGAGGCGCACGGCACCGGGACCTCGCTCGGCGACCCGATCGAGATCTCCGCCCTGGACCGGGTCTTCGGCGGGACGACGACCCGGATCGGGTCCGTGAAGTCGTCGATCGGCCACCTGGAGTCCGCGGCCGGGATCGCCGGCCTGACCAAGATCCTCCTTCAGCTGCGCCACCGCACCCTCGCGCCCTCCCTGCACGCCGACCCGGCGAACCCCGCCATCGACTGGGACACCGTCGGGCTGAACGTGCAGCGCCGGGCCGAGCCGTGGCCGGCCGGGGTCGGCACCCCGCGCCGGGCCGGACTGAGCGCGTTCGGCGCGGGCGGGGCCAACGCCCACGTCGTCGTCGAGGAGTTCCCGGAGCCGCCCGGACCGGACACCGGCCTCTGCGGGCCGCAGGCCGTCCTGCTCTCCGCCCGCACGGAGGAGGCGCTGCGCGAACTGGCGTACCGCTACACCGACCTGCCGGGCGCCGACCGGACCGCCGAGGTGGCGGAGCTGGCCGGGCTGGCGGGCGCCGACCCGGACACCGCCCTCGACGAACTCGGCCTGGACGCGGAGGACCTGCGCCGGCTGGCGCTGACGCTCGGCGAGCGCTTCCCCGGCCGGACCCCGCACGTCGACGCGCGCTCGACGCTGGCCGACCTCGCCGCGGCCGTGCCGGCCGGCACCGGAGCCGGCGTCCCGCTGGCGGACCTCGCCTACACCACGCAGACCGGGCGGGAGGCCATGGCCGAGCGGCTCGCCGTGGTCGTCTCCGGGCCGGACGAACTCCGCTCCGCCCTCCAGGCCTACCTGAACGGCTCGGCGCCGGCCAACTGCTATCGGGGCACCGCCGCCGGACCGGGCGGCGTCACCGCCCCGGACTCCCTCGACCCGCACGAGCTGGCCCGGGCCTGGGTGGCCGGCGCCGCCCCCGACTGGCGGGCGCTGCACCGGGACCGCAAGCCGCGCAAGGTGCGGCTTCCCGGCTACCCGTTCGCGCGGGTCCGCTGCTGGGTCGACAACACCCCGGCCGCCCCGGCCACCCGCCCGGCGGCGGCCCCGGCCCCGGTGGCGCTCCCGGCGGACGTCCCCGCGCAGGCCGCCGCGGACGTCCCGATGGACCTCCCGGTCTGGGAGCCGTGCGCGGTCCCCGCCGGGCGGCCGGCCCCCGACGGCCCGGTCGTGGTGCTGCACGACCCCTCCCGGGCGGGCCTGGCGGCCGAGCTGGCGGGCCGTCATGAGGGCGCCCTGGTCGTCGAGTTGGGTGGCCCGGTGACGGTCAGGCCGCGCCTGGTCTACGTCCTGACCGGCGCGACGGAGGCCGCCCCGAACGAGGTGGACCGGGTCGCCCGGGCCGAGGCGTCCGGCGTCCGGGCCCTGGCCCGGTACGCGCGGGAGTGGTCCCGGATCCGGGAGCTCGACTGGGTGATCGTCACCGCCGGTGCCGCCGCCGCCCCCGGGCGCGGTGTCACCGACCCGTACGCCGCCGGGGTCGTCGGCTTCGCCCGGGTGCTGGAGAACGAGCACCGCGGCTGGTCGGTCGCGACCGTCGACCTCGACCCGGCCCACCCGTCCGCCGCCCTGGTGGCACCGGCCCCCCGGGGCACCCGCCTCGCCTACACCGGCACGGTCTGCCACACCCAGGTGCTGCGCCCCGCCCCGGCGGGCGGCGGAGCCGTCCCGCTGCGCCGCGGCGGCCGGTACCTGGTCGTCGGCGGCGCGCAGGGGATCGGCCTGGCGCTCGCCCGCCGGCTGGTCGCCGAGTGGGACGCGCGGGTCGTGCTGGTCGGCCGCAGCGAACGGCCGGCCGACGGGCTCGGGGACGGCATCCGCTACGTCCGGGCCGACGCGACCGACGCCCGCCGGGTGGCGGCCCTCCTCGACGAGGCGGGGCCGGTGCACGGCGTCCTGCACGCCGCCCTGGTCCGCCGCGACCGGCTGACCCACCACCTCTCGGACACCGACCTGACCGAGAGCCTGGCCGCCAAGTCCGGCGTCGCGGCGGTCCTGGTCGACGCCCTGCGCGGACGGCACCTCGATTTCCTGGTGTTCTTCTCGTCCGCGCAGTCCTTCCTGGGCGACCCCGGCCTGGCCAACTACGCGGCCGGATCGACCTTCCTGGACGCCTACGCCCACGCCCTCGACGCCCGCCTGCCGTACCCGGTGCGGGCCGTCGACTGGGGCTACTGGGGCACCGTCGGAGCGGTGGCCGACGACACCCACCGCGACCGTCTGACCGCCGCCGGCTTCGCGTCCATCGAGCCCGGGAGCGGCTTCGCCGCGCTCGCCCGGGCCCTCGGACAGCCGGCGCCCCAGGTCGTCGTGGTACCCGGCAGCGCAGCCCTGCGCGATCGGATGGGAGCAGCGAGAACGGAGACGACGCAGATGGTGCCCACCGGCCGCCCACTGACCGCCGGAGACCGCCGGGTGGTGGACGACTTCCACGCCCTCGACCGCCGCATGACGACGATCGCGAGCGGCGCCCTGCTCGCCGTCCTCGACGACCTCGGCGCGTGGCACGGCTCCGACCCGGATGCCGACGAGGTCGCCCGCCGGGTGGGGGTCGTCCCCCGCTACGACCGGCTGCTGCGCACCCTGCTGACCATGATCATCGAGGAGGGCCTGGTCGAGCTCCGCGACGGGCGCCACCGGCCGGTGCCGGGCGCCCTGGCCGCGGCCCGGGCCGACGGACACCTGCGGCAGCTGGAGGACCTCGCCGCCGAGCACCCCGAGCACGCGGTGTTCGTCCGGCTGCTCGCGCACTGCCTGGCGCACTACGGCGAACTGCTGCGCGGCGAACTCCTCGCCACCGAGCTGCTGTTCCCCTCCTCCGGCACCTCGCTGATGGAGGGCATCTACCGGGGCAACCCGATCAGCGACCTCTACAACGACCTGCTGACGGACCGCCTCATGGCGCACGTCGAGCGGCGGGCGGCCGAGCTGCCGGCCGGCGGGACGGTCCGCGTCCTGGAGGTCGGCTCGGGCACCGGCGGCACCTCCGCCGGCCTGCTCCGCGCGCTGGACCGGTACGGCGACCGGGTGGAGTACTGGTACACCGACCTGTCCGTCACCTTCCTCGCGCACGGCCGGCGGGAGTTCGGCGGACGCCACCCGTTCACCCGGTTCAAGCGCCTCGACCTGGACACCGACCCGGTCACCCAGGGGTTCCCCGCGGGCGGCTTCGACCTGGTGGTCGGCGCGAACGTCCTGCACGCCACCTCCGACCTGGGCCGCGCCGTCCGCCACCTGCGCGCCGTGCTGCGCACCGGGGGCGAGCTGCTGCTCAACGAGCTGACGACGGTCACCCTGTGCGGGACCGTCACCTACGGCCTGTTCGACGGCTGGTGGACGCACCACGACACCGCGCTGCGCCTGCCCGGCTCGCCGCTGCTGGACGTGCCGGGCTGGACGGCGCTGCTCACCGGGGCCGGCTACGGCCCGGTGGCCGCGCTGCCGGGCACCGCGGAGACCGGCCGCAACTTCCAGCACGTCGTCGTCGCCACGGCGGCGCCCGGCACCGCCCAGGACGGCGTCGCCGCGCCGGCCGGCGCCACCGCCACGGCGGCCGCCGGCACCGCCACCGCCCCGACCGGGTACGACCCCGCCGCCGCGTTCACCGACGAGCTGCTGGCGCTCACCTCCGACGCCTCGGGCATCCCGCGCGAGGAGCTGGACCTCGACCGGGCGATCGGGGACTACGGCTTCGACTCCGTCAGCTACAGCCTGCTCGCCACCCGGCTGAACGACGAGTTCGGCTTCGACGTGACCCCCGCGCTGTTCTACGAGACGGCCACCCTGCGCGCCCTGGCCGAGCGCCTGGTCCGCGACCACGGGGACCGGCTGCGCACCCGGTACGCCGGGCCGGCCGGGAACACCGCGCCGGCCGGGAACACCGCGGTCGAACACCGACCGGAGCCGGCCGCCGAGCCCGCCGCCCCGGCCCCGCGGGACGCCGCCCGCCCCGCCGGCCCGGGCCCGATCGCGATCATCGGCCTGTCCGGGCGGATGCCCGGCAGCCGGGACCTGGACGACTTCTGGCGTCACCTCGCGGCCGGCGACGACCTCATCGGCGAGGTGCCGGCCGACCGCTGGGACTGGCGCACCCTCCCGGAGGGCGTGCACGCCCGGCGCGGCGGATTCGTCCACGACGTCGACATGTTCGACCCGCTGTTCTTCGGCATCTCGCCGCACGAGGCCGCCGGGATGGACCCGCAGCAGCGACTGGTGCTGCAGGGGGTGTGGACGGCGCTGGAGGACGCCGGCCTGGCACCCGGCACGCTCGCCGGATCCGACGTCGGCCTGTTCATCGGCGCCGGGTCGAACGACTACGACGAGATCCGGCAGGCCGCAGGCCACCCGGTCGACGCCCACGCCGCCACCGCCACCACCCACTCCATCCTGGTCAACCGCGTCTCCTACCTGCTCGACCTGCACGGGCCGAGCGAGCCGGTCAACACCGGCTGCTCCAGCTCCCTGGTCGCGATCCACCGGGCCGCCGAGGCGATCCGGTCGGGGGAGTGCGACCTCGCGGTGGCCGGTGGCATCAACCTCATCCTGACGCCGCACAACCACGTGCTGCTGAGCAGCACCGGCATGCTCAGCCCCACCGGGCGGTGCCGCTCCTTCGACGCGGACGCGGACGGCTTCGTCCGCAGCGAGGGCTTCGGCCTGGTCGTGCTGACCAGCGCCGACCGGGCGCGCCGGCACACCGTCCGGGCCTGGCTGCGGGGCAGCGCCGTCAACCACGGCGGCCGGGCCCGCTCGCTGACCGCGCCCAACCCGGCCGCCCAGGCGGCGATGATCGTCCGGGCGCACGAGCGCGCGGACGTCGACCCGACCACGATCGGCTACCTGGAGACCCACGGCACCGGCACCGAACTCGGCGACCCGGTCGAGATCAACGGCCTGCGGATGGCCTTCGACGAACTGCGCCGTGGCCGGGGCCTTCCCCAGCCGGCCGAGCCCCACTGCGGGGTCGGCGCGGTGAAGGCCAACGCCGGCCACCTGGAGTCCGCCGCCGGCGCCGCCGGGGTGATCAAGGTGCTGTTGGCGATGGAGCACGGCGTGCTGCCGCCGGTGGCCGGCCTCACCGAGCCCAACCCGCACCTGCGGTTCGACGGGAGCCCGTTCCACCTGGTGCGGTCGGCGACCGCCTGGCCGCGCCCGGCCGGCCACCCGCGCCGCGCGGGCGTCAGCTCCTTCGGCTACGGCGGGGTCAACGCCCACGTCGTGCTGGAGGAGGCGCAGCCGGGCCCGGCGCCGCGGCGTCCGGCCGGCCCCTGGGTCTTCCCGCTGTCGGCGCGCACGCCGCAGGCGCTGCGCCGCTACGCCGCCGCCCTGCGCGACGGCCTGGACCGGATCGCCGACCTGGCGGACGCGGCCCACACGCTGCAGCACGGCCGCGACGCGATGGCCGAGCGACTGGCCGTCACCGCCGCCGACCGCCGGACCCTCGCCGCCGCGCTCGCCGCCGCGGCCGAGGGAGCGGACCACCCCGCGCTGGCCCGGCCCGGTGGCACGGCCCCGGCCGACCGCTGGGTCGCCGGGGAGCCGGTGGAGTGGCCGGACGGCGGCGTGCTGGTGGCGCTGCCCACCTATCCGTTCGAGCGCCGGCGGTGCTGGGTCGGCGAGCACGAGCCGTCCGCCGAGGCGGCCGTGCCCGGGACCACCGCCCCGGCCGAGGCCGAGGCCGTTCCGGTGACTCCGGCCGGGCCTGGCGAGGCCACCCCGGCCGCGGCCGGCACCGCTGCGGCAGGAGTCCGACCGCTCGCGCCGCAGGCGGGATTCGAGGCGCCGAGCCCGGTGCTCGGCCGACAGGAGGTTCAGGTGGCAGTCGCGGGCACGGAAGACCTCCTCGCGGGCACCGCCGCCCCGGCGGCCGGGACGGACCGGGAACAGGGCGCCGGCGCGGCCGACGATGCCTGGCAGGCCGCCGTGGCGGGCGAACTGCTGGCGCTCGTCCAGGAGGTGGCCGGGGTCCTGCCCGGTGAGCTCGCCGCGGACGAGCAGCTCAGCCGCTACGGCTTCGACTCGATCATGTACACCAGGCTCAGCCACCAGGTGAACACCCGCTGGGACCTCGACGTGACCCCGGCATCCTTCTTCGGGGTCGCCACCGTCGAGGACCTGGTGGCCAAGATCCTCCGTGACCACGGCCAGGCCATCCTCGCGCAGGATCCCGCGGTGGCCGCGGCCGCGGCAGCGCCGCTGGCGGCGCCGGTGGCCGCGTTCATGGCCGCGCCGGTCGCCGTGCCGGCCGCCGTCGCCGCGCCCGCCATGGTCGTCGCGCCGGTCGCGCCGGTCGCGCCCGTGGCCACGCCCGCCGTGCCGGTAGCCGCCGCGCCCACCGCCGTGGCCGCGTCGGTCGCCGCGCCGGTCGCCGCGCCGACCGTGGTCGCCGAGCCCACCACCGCCGCCGCCGTGCCGACGAGCGCCCCGGCGCCGGTCGCGGCCGCGCTCGACGGCGTCGCGATCGTCGGCATGGCCGGGGTGCTGCCGGAGTCCGACGACCTGGACGAGTTCTGGGAGCACCTGGTGGCGGGCGACGACCTCGTCCGCGAGATCCCGGCGGACCGCTGGGACTGGCGCCGCATCGACGGCGAGCCCGAGCCGGGCGAGTTCCGCACCAACGTCCGGTGGGGCGGGTTCATGCGCCGGGTCGACCTGTTCGACGCGCGGTTCTTCGGCATCTCGCCGACCGAGGCCGTCGCGATGGACCCGCAGCACCGGCTCGTCCTGGAGGCCACCTGGAGCGCGATCGAGAACGCGGGCATCCGGCCGTCCGCGCTGTCCGGCACGGACACCGGCGTCTTCATCGGGAGCAGCACCTACGACTACTTCGAGCTGCAGCACGCCCTCGGCGTCCCGCTCGACGGCTACAACTCGGCCGGCCGGGCCCACGCGATCCTGTCCAACCGGGTGTCCTACCTGCTGAACCTCCGCGGCCCCAGCGAGCCCGTCGACACCGCCTGCTCGTCCTCGCTGCTCGCCGTCCACAAGGCGGCCGAGGCGATCCGGCAGGGCGAGTGCGAGGTCGCGCTGGCCGGCGGCGTGAACGTCATCGCCTCGCCGACGCTGTTCGTCGACATGAGCCTGGGCGAGATGCTGAGCCCGGACGGCCGCTGCCGCACCTTCGACGCGCGGGCCAACGGCATCGCCCGGGCCGAGGGCGTCGGCATGGTGGTGCTCAAGCGCCTCGACGCGGCGGTGCGCGACGGCGACGTCATCCACGGCGTCCTGCGCGGCAGCGCGGTCAACCACGGCGGCCGCACCAACTCGCTGACCGCGCCCAACCCGGACGCGCAGGCCGCCTGCGTGGTCGCGGCCCACCGCCGTGCCGGAGTGGACCCCCGGACGGTCACCTACGTCGAGACGCACGGCACCGGCACCGAACTCGGCGACCCGATCGAGGTCGAGGGCCTGAAGACGGCCTTCACCCGGCTGTACGCCGACCACGGCGCCCAGTGGACCGAGCCGCACGTCGCGCTGGGGTCGGCGAAGCCCAGCACCGGCCACCTGGAGGCGGCCGCGGGCGTCACCGGCCTGATCAAGGCGCTGCTCTCGATGCGCCACCGGGAGATCCCGGGCAACGTGCACCTCGAAACCCTCAACCCGCACCTGCGGCTGGAGAACAGCCCGCTGCGGGTGGTGCGCGAGCGCGAGCCCTGGCTGCCGGTGCGCACCGCTACCGGGGCCGAGGCCCCGCTGCGTGCGGGGGTGAGCGCCTTCGGGCTGGGCGGGGTCAACGTCCACGCGGTGGTCGAGGAGTACCGCGAGGCGCCGGTCGCCGGGCCCGCCGGCGACCAGCTGTTCGTCCTGTCGGCGCGGGACGCCGAGCGGCTGCGCGACTACGCCGGGAACCTCGCCCGATGGGCCCGGCGCCACGAGGACGTGGACCCGGCCGCGCTCGCCCACACCCTGCAGAGCGGGCGGGAG
Organism: Kitasatospora sp. NPDC033851; assembly: GCF_055576085.1. Classification (NCBI taxonomy): domain Bacteria; kingdom Bacillati; phylum Actinomycetota; class Actinomycetes; order Kitasatosporales; family Streptomycetaceae; genus Kitasatospora; species Kitasatospora sp. NPDC033851. The sequence goes on from NZ_JBVIRL010000024.1 coordinate 60,006, forward strand.
GAGTACGCCGAGCGCCTCGCCGTCGTCGCCGACTCGCCGTCCTCGCTCGCGGCGGTCCTGGAGGCCTGGCTGGCCGACGGCACCGAGCAGCGGGTGTTCACCGGAAGCGGCCGGGACGCCACCACGTCGCTCCTGCTGGAGGGGGCGGAGGGGCTCCACTACCTGCGGGCCGTCGTGGACGCCGGCCGGCTGGACAAGGTGGCCCGGCTCTGGGTCGGCGGCGCCCCGATCGACTGGGCGCAGCTGTGGCGGGGGGCGGCACCCCGGCGGGTGCCCGCGCCGACCTACCCGTTCGCCCGGGAGAGCTACTGGCTCACCCCCGGCGACCGGTTCGACCGGGTGCAGGCCGCGGGCTCGGGGCTGATCGCGGCCGAGGGCGCCGCCGTGGCGCCGGCCGGGCCCGTGCCGGCCGAGCCCGTCGTGGCCGAGCCCGTCGCGGCTCCGGCCCCCGCTCCGGCTCCGGTGGCGGCGGCCGCACCTGCGGCCGCACCCGTGGCCGCGCCCGCTCCGGCGCCTGCTCCGGTGCCTGCTCCGGCACCGGTGGTGCCCGCGCCCGCCGAGGCCGCCGCGCCCGCCGCGGTCCCGCCGGTCGGGCCGGCACCGGCCGACGGTGACCCGGAGGCCGCCGTCCGCGAGCACGTGCGCGCCCTGCTGGCCGCGCACCTGGGGATGCGGATCGAGCGGCTCACCGTGGACCTGGCGCTGTCCGAGGCGGGGGTGGACTCGCTGGGCCTGCGCCGACTGAGCCGGCGCCTGGGCGCCGACTACGGCGTGAACATCCCGACCCGCATGTTCTCCGTGCGGCAGACCGTCAGGTCGGCGGCGCAGGCGGTGTTCGAGGCCTACGGGCCGTTGCCCGCGTCGCAGCAGCCCGCACCGGCACCCGCACCCGCACCCGTGACCGCACCCGTGACCGCACCGCCGTCCACACCCGCACCGGCACCCGTAACCGCAGCGGCACCCGTAACCGCAGCGGCACCCGTGACCGCGCCGCCGTCGGACGGCATCGCCGCGCTGCTGGCGGGCCTGCGCGACGGCAGCCTCGGCGTCGACGCCGCGCTGGCCGCACTGAAGGAAGGGGCGGGCCGATGAGCACCGCACTGCGCGAACTGCTGGCGGCGATCGCCGCCGGCGAGGTGTCGGAGGACGTGGCGGGGCCGCTGCTGCGCAGCCTGGTCGAGGCCGCCCCGGCCGCCGCCGCCCCGGCCGCTGCCCCGGCCGCCGCCGCCCCGGCCGCCGCGACGGCGCCCGTACCGGCCCCGGCCGCGGCCCCCGCGCCGACGGCGTACGACCCGAACCCCTATCCGCTCACCCGCGGCCAGGCCGCGCTGTGGGCCATCCACGAGGGCCGGCCGGACGCCACCTCCTACAACCTCCCGCTCGGCCTCTGGCTCGGCGAGCAGGTCGACCCGGACCGGCTCGCCGAGGCGCTGATCGCCGCGGTGGAACGCAACCCGGACCTGCGCATCGCCGTCCGGCTGGACGCCACCGGCCCGGTGCAGGTGATCACCGACCGCCCGGTCGAGGTGCCCCGGCTGGACCTCGGGCACGTGACCGACGGCGAGTTCACGGCCCGCGTCAACACCCTCGTCCGGCAGCCGTTCGACCTGGAGCACGACCCGCTGCACCGGTCCTGGCTGATCACCACGCCCGGCGGCGGGACCCTGCTGCTGCTCGTGTTCCACCACCTGATCACCGACGGCGTCTCCAGCCACCTCCTGCTGCGCGACATCGTCGCCTGCTACGACGGGCTGACCTCCGGCCGCGGGCTGCCGCCGGTCGAACCGGCCACGCCGTACTCCGAGTTCGTGCGGTGGCAGCGGGAGATGCTGGCCGGCCCGCAGGCCGAGGAGTACCGGCGCTGGTGGCTCGACCGGCTGGGCGGCGCCTCGACCGCGCCCGTGCTCCAGGCGGTCGCCGACCGCCGCCGGGTCGGCCCCGCCTCGCACACCAGCGGGGCGATGGTGCAGCTCCGGCTGCCGGAGGCCACCTGGAGCGCCGTCCGGAGCACCGCCCGCGCGGCCGGGGTGACCACCTTCGGCGTGGTCTTCGGCGCCTTCGCCGCGCTGCTGCAGCGGCACTCCGGCCACCGCGACATCAGCGTGATGGTGCCGACCGACGGCCGCCCCGAGTACCGCTTCGACCGCACCGTCGGCTACCTGATCAACCCGGTCGTCCTGCGGGTGGACTGCGACCCGCAGCTGAGCTTCACCGAGCTGGCGAACGCCGTCCAGGACGAGATGGTCCGGGCCGAGGACTACGGCGGCTACCCGTTCGCCTCGGTCGTCGACGACCTGCGCCGCGGCCCGGACGCCGGCGCGGAGTTCGGCATCGGCTTCTACCTGCAGCAGGGCGTCGGCGGGGACCAGGACATGGCCGCCGGCCAGACCGTCTTCCGGGACGCCCTCGACCTCACCCAGGAGAGCGAGAACGACCTCGTCGTCGAGGTGGTCGTCCGCGACACCGAGGCCCTGCTGTACGTCAAGTACGACACCGAGCTGTTCGACCGCCCCACCGTCGAGCGGCTGGCCGAGCACTACCGGCTGCTGCTCGAAGCCGTGACGGCCGACCCGAACCGGCGCGTCGCCGACCTCGACCTGGGCACCCCCGACGAGCGGGGCACCCTGGAGCGGGTCAACGCCACCCGCGCCGAGCGGCCGCGCGACGTCAGCACGGCCCAGCTGGTGCTCGCCCGTGCCGAACGGCACCCGGAGCGCACCGCCGTGGTGGACGCCGAGGGCGCGCTGACGTACGCCGAGCTCGCGGGCCGGGTGCGCGCCCTCACCGGGGTGCTGCGCGCCCGCGGGGTGCAGCCGGGCGACCTGGTCGGCGTGCTGACGGACCGTCGCGCCGTGCTGATCGTCGCGCTGCTCGCCGTCCAGGCCGCCGGGGCCGCGTACGTCCCGCTGGACCCGGACTTCCCGGCCGCCAGGCTCGCCCACATCGGCTCCGACGCCGGGCTGGCCGCCGTCCTGCTCGAACCGGGCCTGGCCGACCGGCTGCCCGCGGACGTCCCGGGCGTTCGGATCCCCGTCGACGACCCGGGCGCCGCGGCGCCGGCCGAACCGGTCGCCCGCCGCGACGCCGACCTCGCCTACGTGCTCTACACCTCCGGTTCGACCGGACGGCCCAAGGGCGTCGAGGTCACCCACGGCAACCTGGTCAACCTGCTGACCGCGATGGCCGACCGGCCGGGCTGCACCGAGGACGACGTGCTGCTCGCCGTCACCACCGCCGGCTTCGACATCGCCGGACTGGAGCTGCTGCTGCCGCTCACCCGGGGCGCCACCGTGCGCATCGCGCCCGCGGACACCGTCCGGGACGGGCTGGCGCTGGCTGAGCTGCTGGACGGCTCGGGAGCGACGCTCGTCCAGGCCACCCCGGCCACCTGGCAGATGCTGCTGCACGCCGGCTGGACCGGACGGGTGCGTCGGCTGCTGTGCGGCGGGGAGCCGCTGACCGCCGAACTCGCCACCCAACTGCTCGACCGCTGCGACGAGTTGTGGAACATGTACGGCCCGACCGAGACGACCATCTGGTCCTCCGCGCTGCGGGTGCGCCGCAACCGGCCGGTCACCGTCGGCACCCCGATCGCCAACACCACCTTCCGGGTGGCCGGTCCGGACGGCGCCCCGGTGCCGTTCGGCGCCGTCGGGGAGCTGCTGATCGGCGGGGAGGGCGTCGCCCGGGGCTACCGCAACCGGCCCGAGCTGACCGCCGAGCGCTTCCCGCGCGACCCGGCGACCGGCGAGCGGCTCTACCGGACCGGGGACCTGGCGCGCTGGTCGGCCACCGGGGAGCTGCTGCTGCTCGGCCGGGCCGACCGGCAGGTGAAGCTGCGCGGCCACCGCATCGAGCTCGGCGAGGTCGAGTCCGCCGTCCGGCGGCACCTCGAGGCCGGGGACGTCCGGGTGGTCGTGCGCGAGGACCTGCCGGGCACCCCGCAGCTGGTCGCGTTCGTGACCGCCGCCCCCGACGCCGCGGCCGCGGCCCTCCGACGGGCCGGCGAGCTGCTGCCCGAGTACATGGTCCCGGCCCGGACGGTCGCGCTGACCCGGTTCCCGATGACCCCCAACGGGAAGGTCGACGTCGGCCCGTTGGCGGACCTCCCGCCGGCCGAACTGCTGAGCCGGTTCGGGCACCCGCAGGAGCGGACCGCACCGGGTGCGCCCGCCGCCCCGGCCGCCCCGGCCGCGGCGCGGCAGGCCGCGCCCGCCGGCGACCTGCTGGCCCGGCTGCGCGAAGCCACCGCGGGCGTCGCGGGGCGGCCCGCCGAGGAGGTCCCGGTCGACCGGCCCCTGGGCGAGGTGGGCTTCGACTCCGTCGGCTTCACCCAGCTGGCCGTGGTCCTGCGGGAGCGGCTCGGCATCGCCCTGCGGCCCACCGTCTTCTACTCCCACCCGGACCTCGCCTCGCTGGCGGCCCACCTGACCGCGACCCACCCCGAGGCGCTCGCCCCGGTCGCCCGGGCGTCCGCGACCCCGGTCGCCGGGCCGGCCCCGGCCGCCGGTGCGCCCGCGGCCGCCGTCGGCTACCCGCCGGTCGCGATCATCGGGGTCGGCGGCCGGCTGCCGTCCTCGGCGAGCCTGGAGGAGTTCTGGGGCCACCTCACGGCCGGCCGCGACCTGACCCGCCCGTACCCGCTGGAGCGCGGCTTCTCCGCCCGGTTGTTCCCGGAGAGCTACCGCGGCTCCTTCGTCGACGACGTGGACGCGTTCGACCCGTCGCTGTTCCGCATCTCGCCCCGCGAGGCGGCCCAGATGGACCCGCAGCACCGGCTGCTGCTGCACGCCGCGCACGAGGCCCTGCTGGACTCCGGGCACGTGCCCGCCGAGCTGGCCGGCAGCCGCACCGGTGTCTTCGTCGGGCTCAGCGGCGCGGACTACCTCAGCCTGCTCGGCCCCGGCTCCCCGGAGATGGGCGACCACTTCCTGATCGGCAACGTCGCCTCCATCGCGGCCAACCGCATCTCGTACGTCTACGACCTGAGCGGCCCGAGCGCGGTGTTCGACACCGCCTGCTCCAGCTCGCTGGTCGCGATCCACCGGGCGGCCCGCGCACTGCAGTACGGCGACTGCGAACTGGCCCTGGCCGGCGGGGCGAACCTGCTGCTGGCGCCGCACGGCTTCGCCGGGCTGCGCCGCGCCGGGATGCTCAGCCCCGACGGCCGCTGCAAGACCTTCGACGAGCGGGCGGACGGCTACGGACGCGGCGAGGGCGTGGTCCTGCTGGCGCTCAAGCTGCTCGACCGCGCGCTCGCGGACGGGGACCCGGTGCACGCCGTCCTGATCGGCTCGGCGGAGAACCACGGCGGGCACACCCACTCGCTGACGGTGCCCAACCCGCAGGCGCAGCGCGAGGTCGTGCTGGCCGCGCACCGCGCCGCCGGGATCTCGCCGGACACCGTCGGCTACATCGAGGCGCACGGCACCGGGACTCCGCTCGGCGACCCGATCGAGGTCGACGCGCTCAAGGAGGCGTTCACCCGCCTCTACGAGGACTGGGGGATCCCGGTCGTCCCGGGCCGGACCGGCGTCGGATCGGTCAAGACCAACATCGGTCACCTGGAGGCCGCGGCGGGCGTCGCGGGCATCGTGAAGGTCATGCTGGCGATGCGTCACCGCACGCTCCCCGGCCTCGTGGACCTTCGGACGCCCAACCCGATGCTCGACTTCGCGGACAGCCCGCTGCGGATCCAGTCCGCGGCGCAGGCGTGGGAAACACCCGACGGCGCGCCGGCCCGAGCCGGCGTCAGCTCGTTCGGCATGGGAGGCAGCAACGTGCACGTGGTAATGGAAGAGGCGGGGGAACGTTGATGGGTGGCACCACCGAGGACCGAGCCGCTCGGCTGATCGTGCTGTCGGCCGACGGCCGCGAGCAGCTCGACCGCTACCGGGCCGAGCTGGCGGCCTGGCTGGACGCCCACCCGGCTGCCTCCCTGGACCGGATCGCGTACACCCTGGGGACCGGCCGCGAGCAGCTGCGGGAGCGGCTCGCCGTGGTCGTCACCGGGGTCGCCGAGCTGGCCGCCCGGCTGCGGGACGGCGAGGGCGTGCACACCGGGACGGCCGCGCCCGGCGCCGCCGACGGCCCGGTGACCGTCGACGACCCGGCCGCGGCGGCCCTGCGCTGGACCACGGGCGGGACGCTGGAGTGGCCCCGCCCGGCGGGCCGCCGGCCGGCCCGGCTCTCGCTGCCGCAGCCGCCCCGGGCGACCCGCGGCTTCTGGATCGACCCGCCTGCGGCGTTGGCCGGGGCCGTCCCCGAACGACTGCTGACCGGCGGCGAGTTCTACCTGCGCGACCACGCCCTGGGCACGGTCCGGATCCTGCCCGCCGTCGCGGCGCTGGAGTTCGCGGTGGACGCCGCCGCCGAGCGCGGGCACGGCCGGGCCACCGGCATCGTGAACGTGCTCTGGGCCCGCCCCGTGCTGGTCCGGGACGAGCCGGTGCGGGTGCGCCTGCACCTCGAACCGGCCGCCGACGGCGGGGTCGCCTACGAGCTGCGGCGGGTCGACGGCACGGCCGACGGCGTGCTCTGCTCGACCGGCACCCTGCGCTTCGACGAGGCCGCGCCGGCGCCCCGGATCGACCTGGAGGTCATCCGCGCCCGCCTGCCCAGGACGTCCACGGCCGAGGACTGCTACGCGGTGTTCGCCGCGCTCGGCGGCGGCTACGGGCCGAGCCTCCAGGGCCTGGAGTCGGTGCGGCACACCCCGGGCGAGGCGCTGGCCCGGGTGGCCGTCCCGGCGGCCGCCGACGAGCCGTTCGACCGCTTCACCCTGCACCCGTCGCTGCTCGACGCCATGCTCCAGGCCTGCCTGTGGACCGACCAGGACCCGTCGGCCCCCCGGGCGCGCGAGCTGCCCTTCGCCCTGGACGGCGTCGACATCTTCGGGCCGCTGCCCGAGCGGGGCCACGTGCACGCCGTGGCGACCCCGGCCGGCCACGACGTGGTGCTCGCCGACGACGACGGCCGGGTGTCCGTGCGGCTGCGCGCCGTGGTCACCCGGGCCCTGGACGGCGCCGCCGCGCCGGACGGCCCGGCCGCCGCCCACCTGCTCGTCCAGCGGTGGCAGGACGCCCCCGCCGGAGCGGACGCCGCCCGGCCGACCCGGGTGCGGCTGCTCGGCGAGGGCGAGCTGCCCGGCGCCGAGCGGACCACCGAGGACGCCGTCCTGGCGGGCGACGAGGACCTGCTCGTCGTCCGCACCACCGACGGCGACCCGCTGCCCGGACTGCTGCGGCTGTTCCGCTCCTGGGCGGCGCGGCCGACCGGGCGCCCGGTCCGGGTGCTCCAGGTCCTGCGGCCGACCGGCGGCGCCGACGACGCGCGGGTGCACGCCCTGGACGGCTTCGCCCGCGCGCTCGCCAACGAGCACCCGGAGTTCCGGGTCGCGGCCGTCGAGGCGGACGACCTCGCCGCCGCCGTCGCGGCCGAGGCCGGTGCCGCGCACGAGTTCCGCGTCCGGTACACCGCCGGGCGCCGACAGGTGCTCCGCTGGGAGCCGGTCGCCCCGGCCGCCGCCCCGATCGCCCCGCGCGGCACCGTGCTGGTGACCGGTGGCGCGGGCGCCCTGGGCCGCCACCTCATCGCCCACCTGGGCGCGGGCGCCCGCTACGTGCTGACCGGCCGTTCGGCGGAGGCCGACCTCTCCGCTCTGCGCGCCGCCGGGCTCGACGTCCACTACCTGCGGGCCGACCTGGGCGCTCCCGGTGCGGCCGCGGAGCTCGTCGGGCGGGTGCACGCGGACTTCGGCCCGATCCACGGAGTGCTGCACCTCGCCGGGACCACCCGGGACGCGCTGCTGGCGCGCAAGTCCGACGAGCAGTTCGCGGACGTGCTCGGGCCCAAGGTCGCGGGCACCCTCGAACTCGACCGGGCCACCGCGGGCGACCCGCTGGAGTTCTTCGTCTGCTTCTCCTCGATGTCCGGCGCCGCCGGCAGCCCCGGACAGACCGACTACGCCTACGCCAACCGCTTCCTGGACGCCTTCGCGGCCTGGCGCCGGGCGAGCGACCGGCCCGGGCGCAGCCTCTCCGTGCTCTGGTCGCTCTGGGCGGACGGCGGGATCCGCGTCGACGCCGACGAGGCCACCGCGGCCCGGATGGCCCGTCAGGTCGGGCTGGTGGCGATGCCGACCGCCGCGGCGCTGGAGGCGTTCGACCGCGCGCTGGGCCACGACGGGGACCACGTGATGGTCGCGCACGGCCATTTGGCGCGGCTGCGGGAGGTCCTCGACGCACCGGCCCCGGCCCTGCCGTCGGTGGCGGCGCCCGCGGCCTCCGCCGCGTCCGCCGAGTCCGCCGCGTCCGCGCCGGACGGGCGGTCGCCGGAGGTGACCGGCGCCGTCGAGGAGTTCCTGCGCGGCGTGCTGGCCGAGGTGTTCGACTTCCCGCCGGAGGAGATCGACGCGGACACCGCGTTCGAGCAGTTCGGTATCGACTCGCTGCTGATCATGGATCTGACCCGGCGGCTGGAGGACCACTTCGGGTCGCTGCCGAAGACCCTGTTCTTCGAGTACCAGAACCTGCGGGCGCTCGCGGGCTGGTTCGCCGGGCAGTACGGCGACCGGTTCGCCCCGCGGGCGGCGGCGCCCGCGCCGGAGGCCGCCCCGGTGCCCGAGGCCGTGCCGGTGGTCGAGGCCGCCCCCGCCCCCGCCCCCGCCCCCGTCGCCGCCGCGTCCGCGCCGGCCGCCCCCGCCGGCCCGATGCCCATCGCCATCGTGGGCGTGGCCGCGCGGTTCGCCGAGTCGGACACCCCGGAGGAGTTCTGGGCCAACCTGCGGGCGGGCCGGGACCTCGTCACCGAGATCCCCGCGGACCGCTGGGACTGGCGCGACTACGACCAGGCCACCCCCGCCGACCAGGCTGCCCGGTACAGCCGCTGGGGCAGCTTCCTGCGCGGCATCGACCGCTTCGACCCGCTGTTCTTCGGCATCTCGCCCCGCGAGGCCGAGATCATCGACCCCCAGGACCGGCTGTTCCTCCAGGCCGCCTGGCACGCCATGGAGAACGCCGGCCGCACCCGCGAGGACCTGCGCTCCCGCCGCGTCGGTGTCTACGTCGGCGCGATGTACGGGCTGTACCAGCTGCACGAGGCCGAGGACGGCCGGATCGGCGCCTCCTCGCACGCGTCGATCGCCAACCGCGTCTCGTACACCCTGGGCCTGACCGGCCCGAGCCTCGGCGTGGACACCATGTGCTCGTCCTCGCTGACGGCCATCCACCTGGCGGTGCGGGACCTGCGAGCCGGTGACACCGAGTTCGCCGTCGCGGGCGGCGTCAACCTCCACGTGCACCCGTACAAGTACCGCTTCCTCGGCCAGGGCGGCTTCACCTCGAGCGACGGTCGGTGCCGCAGCTTCGGCGCGGACGGCGACGGCTACGTGCCCGGTGAGGGCGTGGGCGCCGTGCTGCTGCGCCCGCTCGCTGACGCCGTCCGGGACGGCGACCACATCCACGGCGTCATCCTGGGCTCCAGCGTCAACCACGGCGGCCGGACCAACGGCTTCACCGTGCCCAATCCGGTCATGCAGGGCGGGCTGGTCAGCCAGGCGCTGGCCGAGGCCGGGGTGGACCCCGACTCGCTCGGCTACCTGGAGGCCCACGGCACCGGCACCGCGCTCGGCGACCCGGTGGAGATCCGCGGCCTCGCCCTGGCCCTGGGCGGCTCCGACCGGGCGCCGGGCAGCCTGCCGATCGGCTCGGTCAAGTCCAACATCGGGCACCTGGAGTCCGCCTCCGGCATGGCCGGACTCAGCAAGGTGCTGCTGCAGATGCAGCACGGCGAGCTGGTGCCCTCGCTCCACGCGGACCCGCCGAACCCGAACATCGACTTCGACTCGACCCCGCTGCGGGTGCAGCGCGAGCTCGCCCCCTGGCCCCGGCAGGACGGCCGGCCCCGCCGGGCGGGCATCAGCTCCTTCGGCGCGGGCGGTGCCAACGCCCACCTGGTCGTCGAGGAGTACGTCGCCGACCCGTCGGCCGCGCGGCCGTCGGCCGGCCAGGCCGGCCCCTGGCTGTTCCCGCTGTCGGCCCGGGCGCCGGAGCGCCTGCCCGTGCTGGCCGCGCAGCTCGCGGACGCCGTGGAGCGGGGGCGGTACGACCTCGCGGACGTGGCGTTCACCCTGCAGGCCGGGCGCGAGGAGTGGGCGGACCGGATGGTCGTGCTCGCCGCCACCGCCGAGGAACTGGTGGCCGGGCTGCGCGGGGACGCGCTGTCCGGCGTCTGGAACGGCAGCGCGCGCGGCCGGGCTTCGGCCCGGGCCGCGGCGCCCGCCGGCGACGACCCCGCCGAGCTCGCCGCGGCCTGGGTCGCCGGCGCCAGGATCACCTGGCCCCGGGGCAGCGGGCGGCGCGTGCCGTTGCCCGGCTACCCGTTCGAGGAGCTGCGCTGCTGGCTGACCGACACCATCTGGTCGCCGCCCGCCCGCACGGCGGTGTCGGGCCCCGTCCACCCGCTGCTGGACGGGGTCGACCCGGCCGACAGCCTCGACGGTCTGACCCACCGGGCCGTCTTCGGCCCCGAGCACCCGCTCATCGACGGGCACCGCGTCGGCGAGATCCGGCTGCTGCCCGCCGCGGCCATCCTGGAGATGGCCCGCGCGGCCGCCGAGGCGGCCGGCCTCGCGCAGCCCGTCCGGCTCGACGGCGTCCGGTGGCTGCGGCCGTTCACGGTGGCCGGCGCCGAGCGCACGGCCCGTCTGCGGCTGCGCCGCGGACGCGTCGGCCTGGAGTTCGAACTCCTCGGCGACGCCGACGAGTTGCTCGCCGAAGGACGGCTCGCCCAGCTGGCCGAACTGCGGCCCAGGGCCGTCCCGGTCGAGGCCCTGAAGGCCCGGCTGACCCGGCTCCACCAGGGCGCGGACCTCTACGCCGACCTCGCGGCCGCCGGGCTGCTCTACGGCCCCGCCCTGCGGACCGTCGAGTGGATCGCGTCGGGCGAGGGCGAGGCCCTGGTGCGCCTGCGCGTCCCCGCGGAGGCCGCCCGGTTCGCCGGCTGCGCCCTGCACCCCTCGGTGGTGGACGGCGCGCTGCACGCGTTCGCCGTCCTGCGCGACCGCACGGCCGGCTCCGCCATGGTGCCGTTCGCCCTCACGGCCGCCGAGGTGTTCGCCCCGGTGTCGGAGCTCGGGTACGCCCATGTGCGGGCCGTCGGCGCCGACCGCTACGACCTGACCCTGACCGACGACACCGGTGAGGTCCGGGTCCGGCTGCGGGACCTGTCGCTGCGGCCCGCCGGGGGCGCCGCGCCCACCGCCGCCCCGCAGGCGCCCGCGCCGCAGGCCGCCCCGGTGCCCGCGCCGGACGCCGCACCGGTGTCGCCCGACGAGCTGATGTTCGTCCCGCGCTGGGCACCGGTGGCCGAGCCGGGCCAGGCCCCCGCCGGGGGCACCACCTGGCTGGTCCGCGGCCCGGAGCACGCCGCGCTCGCCGCGGCCCTGCGGGCGGGCCTGGCCGGTACGGTCACCGAGCTGGACCCGAGGCAGGTCCGGGACGCCGGCGGCCGGCCCGACCACGTCGTCCTGCTCGCCCCCGCGGGCGGGCGCACCGACGACGTCGAGGCGCTCGAAACCGCCCAGGACCGGGGTGTCCTGACGCTCTTCCGGCTCGCCAAGGTGCTGCAGCGGCTCGGCTCCCCGATCCGGATCACCGTCGTCACCGAGGACGCGCTCACCACGGGCGACGAGCCGGTCCGCGACCCGTACGCGGCGAGCCTGCACGGGCTCGCCCTGTCACTGGCCCAGGAGCACCCGCGCTGGCGAGTGGCCGTCGTCGACCGGTCGTCCGCCGACGCGCCGACCGCCGACCTGCTCCGGGTGCCGGCCGGCGGCCCGTACGCGCTGCGCGGCGGCGTGTTCCACCGCCGCCGGCTCGTCGCCGCCGCGCCCACGCCCCCGCAGGAGCGGATCCGCCGCGACGGCGTCTACCTGGTCCTCGGCGGCGCCGGGGGCATCGGACTCGAACTGGCCGACTGGCTCGTCCGGCGCCACCGGGCGAAGGTCGTGCTGCTCGGCCGCAGCGAGCTGGACGCCGGGCGCCGCGCCCGGCTGCGCGCCATCGACCCCGGCGGCGAGCTGGTCTCCTACGAGCGGGCCGACGCGACGGACCCGCGGGCCCTGCGCGAGGCGGTCGCCCGCACCCGCGCCCGGCACGGCGCCCTGCACGGCGTCTTCCACGCGACCATCGTGCTGCGCGACCAGACCGTCGCCACCATGACGGAGGACACCTTCCAGGACGTCCTCGCCGCCAAGACCCGCACCTCGGTCGCCCTGCACGCGGCGCTCGCCGACGCGTCCGACCTGGACTTCGTCCTCTTCTTCTCCTCGGCGGTGGCGCTCTCCGGCAGCGCCGGGCAGGGGAACTACGCGGCCGGCTCGACCTTCGAGGACGCCTTCGCCCACCACCTCGACGGGGTGCTGCGGGCCAGCGTCGCAGTCATCAACTGGGGCTACTGGGGGACGGTCGGCATCGTCGCGGACGAGCGCCACCGGGCCCGCCTGGCGGCCACCGGCATCCACTCGATCACCCCGGAGGAAGGGATGGCGGCCGTGCACAGCGTGCTGGGACGCCCGGACCGACAGGTCGTCGTCGTCAAGGCCGACGCCTCCGCGCTGGCCGCGGTCGGCGTCGAGCAGGAGACCGCCGCGCCCGGCACCCCGGCCGACGACGTGTCGCTGGTGCCGTCCCTCGCGGCGCTCCGGCCGGTCGAGCGGTTGCTCACCGAGGACGACGACGCCCGCCTGGACGAGATCATGCTCGGCTGGCTGTGGACCCTGTTCCGCCAGGAGGGCGTCTTCCTGACCGAGGCCGAGCGGTGGACCCCCGAGGCGCTCACCGAGCGGCTGGGCGTCGTACCCGCGCACGGCCGGCTCTTCGCCGAGCTCCTGCGCCAGCTCACCGAGGCCGGCTTCCTGCGCGACAGTGGCGGGCGGCTCGCCCCCACCGGGCGCCCGGTGGGCGCCGACCCGGAGGGCGACCTGGTCGAGCTGTGCGAGCAGAAGACGGCGCTGAACCGCTTCGACCGGCTGCTCAGGCCCTGCATGCACAACCTCTTCGGCGTCATGCGCGGCACCGTCCGCGCGACCGACGTGATGTTCCCGGGCGGCTCGACCGCGCTCGTCGAGGGCGCCTACCGGGGCAGCCCGGTCGTCGACCGGGCCAACGAGCTCGTGGTCGGGGCCGTCCGCGACCAGTTGGACGGGCACCGCGGCCGGCTGACGGTCGTCGAGATCGGGGCGGGCACCGGCGGCACCACCGCCAGCGTCCTGCCCGCGCTGTCCGCCTCCGGCGTCGACGTGAGCTACGTCTACACCGACATCTCCCGGGCCTTCCTGCAGCACGGCCGGCAGCGGTTCGCCGCCGAGCACCCGTACGTCCGCTTCGAGCAGCTCGACATCTCGCGCGACCCGGTCGCGCAGGGCTTCCAGCCCGGCAGCGTCGACCTGGTCGTCGCCGCCAACGTGCTGCACGCCACGACCGACCTGCTCGCCACCCTGCGCGCCGTCAACCTGCTGCTCAGGCCGGGCGGCCGCCTGGTGCTCAACGAGGCCAGCAGCAACGTCATGACCGCGACCCTCACCTTCGGGCTGCTGGACGGCTGGTGGCTCCACCAGGACGCCGAACTGCGGCTGCCCGGCTCGCCGTTGCTCTCCGCCCCCGGCTGGCGCCGGGCCCTCGCGCTGGCCGGCTTCGCCCGCAGCCGGGCCCTGCCCGCCGACGAGGGGCTGAGCCAGCACGTGGTCGTCGCCGAGACGGCGGCGGAGGGTGCGCCGCGGGCCACCGCGCCGGCGGTCACCGCCGCCCCGGCCCCCGTGACCGCGACCGCCGGCCCGGGCACCCCGGCCGACGGGGACGCCGACGCGCTGACCGAGGCGGCCCGGGAGTACGTCAAGGACGCCTTCGTCGAGATCCTCCAGGTCCCGCGCGAGCGGCTCTGGCTCGACGAGACCTACGAGAACTTCGGCGTCGACTCGCTGACCGTGCCCCGGATCGCGGACCTGCTGGCCGAGCGGACCGGCGAACTGCCCGCGACCCTGCTGTTCGAGTACCCGACGATCCGCGAGGTCGCCGACTACCTGGTGGAGCGCCACCCCGCCGCCGTCCGCGCGCTGCTCCCCGAGCAGCCCGCCCCTGCCGCCGCCCCCGCCGTGGTGGCGGCGTCCCGGCCGCAGGCCGCGCCGCGCCCGGAGGCGGACCACCGCATCGCGATCATCGGCGTCGCGGGCCGCTACCCGCTCGCCGACGACACCGAGGCGTACTGGGAGAACCTGCGGGCCGGCCGCGACTGCGTGCGCGAGGTGCCGTCGGAGCGCTGGGACCACCGCACGCTGACCTCGGCCGACGGCCGGCCGGTCAGCCGCTGGGGCGGATTCCTCGACGGCATCGACGAGTTCGACCCGCGCTTCTTCCAGATGTCGCTGCGCGAGGCCGAGCTGACCGACCCGCAGGAGCGGCTGTTCCTGCAGACCTCCTGGCACGCCCTGGAGGACGCCGGCTACCCGCGCACCCGGCTGCGCGGCAGCCGGGTGGGCGTCTACGTGGGCGTCATGTACGGCCACTACCAGCTGTTCGAGGACGAGCGCGGCCTCGCGGGCGGCATGGGGTACTCCTCCATCGCCAACCGGGTCTCCTACGTCCTCGACCTGCACGGCCCCAGCCTGGCCGTCGACACCATGTGTTCCTCCTCGCTGACCGCCATCCACCTCGCCTGCGAGGCCCTGGTGGCCGGCCGGGCGGACTACGCGCTCGCCGGCGGCGTCAACCTCGCCCCGCACCCGCGCAAGTACCGCCAGCTCGCGGTAGGCGGCTTCACCGGCGACAGCGGACGGTGCCGCAGCTTCGCGGCCGACGGCGACGGCATGGTGCCCGGCGAGGGCGTCGGCGCCGTCCTGCTCAAGCCGCTGGCCGCGGCGGAGCGCGACGGCGACCGGATCCTCGGCGTCATCCTGGCCAGCGCCCTCAACCACGGCGGCAAGACCGGCGGGTTCGCCGTGCCCAGCCCCGCCGCCCAGGCCGAGGTCGTCGCCGAGACGCTGCGCGAGGCCGGCGTCGAACCGGGCAGCGTCTCGTACGTGGAGGCGCACGGTACCGGGACGGCGCTCGGCGACCCGGCCGAAGTGGCCGGGCTGGTCCGCGCCTTCGGCGACCTGCCGGCCGGCTCGATCGCCCTCGGTTCGGTGAAGTCCAACCTCGGGCACCTGGAGTCGGCGGCGGGCATCGCCGCGCTCACCAAGGTCCTGCTGCAGCTGAGGGCCCGTGAACTGGCGCCCTCCCTGCACGCGGACCGGCTCAACCCGGCCGTCGACTGGAACCGGGTGCCGTTCCGGGTCCAGCGCGACCTCGCGCCGTGGACCGGCCCCGGGCCGCTGCGCGCGGGCGTCAGCGCCTTCGGCGCGGGCGGCTCCAACGCCCACCTCGTGGTGGAGGAGTACCGGCAGGACGCACCGGTCGCCGCCCCGGCGGGCCCGGCCGTCCTCCCGCTCTCGGCCCGGGACGAGGAGGGTCTGCGCCGGGTCGCCGAGCGGACGCTGGCCTGGCTGCGCGCCGCGCGCCCGGCCGTCGACGTGGCGGACCTCGCGGCCGCGGCGGGCGTGCCCGTCACGGCGGTGGACGAGCCGCTCGACGAGCTCGGCCTCGACCCGGCCACCATCGTGCGGCTGATCGGTCGCACCGACGCGGTGCGCCCGGGGGCCGTGCACGGCGGGACGACGCTGCGCGAGCTGGCCACCCGGTCGGCCGGCGCCGGAGCCGGGGTCGACCTCGGCCGGCTGGCGTACACCCTCCAGGTCGGGCGGGAGGCCCAGGCGCACCGCCTCGCCGTCGTCGCCTCCTCGGCGGAGGCGTTCGCGGACGCGCTGGCGGGCTTCCTCGCCGGGCGCCCGGGCGGGTACACCGGCGTCGCGACCGCGGAGCCCGGCCCCGCCACCGTGCCGTCCGCCGACGCCGAGGACACCGCGCGCCGCTGGGCCGCCGGCGAGGCGTTCGACTGGGCGGGCGCCCACCAGGGCGCGGTCCGGCCGCTGTCGCTGCCGGGGTACCCGTTCGCGCGGACCCGCTGCTGGATCGACGCGGTCGCCCCGACCGCCCCCGCCGCCCCGGCCTCCGCCGCTCCGACCGCCCGGACGGCCGTGGCGGACGGCACCCGTGTGCTGGCCGCGGTGCTGCGCCTGCTGGGCGACGTCAGCGGCTACCCGGTGGCCGACCTCGACCCGGCCGGCTCCTTCCACGACCACGGCCTGGACTCGCTGAGCCTGGTCCGGCTGGCCGGCGAGGTCTCCGAGGCCTTCGCGGTGCCGGTCGGCCCGGACCAGCTGCTGGCCACCCCCACCCCGAAGGAACTCGCCGCCTGGCTGGCGCGCGAGTACCCGGACGCCCTCCCCGAGGCGGACCGGCCCGCCCCGGCGGAGGCCCCGGCCGCCCCGGCCGCCCCGGCCGTCGCGGTCGAGGCGCCGGTCGCGGTCACCCCGGCCGAGGACGACCCGGTGGTGATCGTGGGCATGGCCGGGACCCTGCCCGGGTCCGCCGACCTGGACGCCTTCTGGGCCAACCTGCAGCGCGGCGGCGACCTCTTCGAGAAGGTGCCCGAGGACCGCTGGGACGCCCGCGCCCACCACGGCGACCCGGCGCTGCACCCCGACCGGACCCGGATCACCCGGGCCGGCTTCATGCCGGACATCGACCGGTTCGACCCGCTGTTCTTCGGCATCTCCCCGCGCGAGGCCCGTTGGATGGACCCCCGCCAGCGCCTGCTGCTGCGCACCGTGTGGACGGCCCTGGAGGACGCCGGCATCGACCCGACCTCCCTCGCCGGCACCGACACCGGCCTGTTCGTCGGCGTCGGTTCCTCCGAGTACGCCGAGCTGGTCCAGCGCTCCGGCACCGCCACCGACGCCTACGCGTCGACCGGCCTGACCCCGTCCATGCTGGCCAACCGGGTCTCCTACCACCTCGACCTGCGCGGCCCCAGCGAGCCCGTGGACACCGCCTGCTCCAGCTCGCTGGTCGCCCTGCACCGCGCGGCCGAGGCCCTGTACCTCGGGCACTGCGACACCGTCATCGCGGGCGGCGTCAGCCTGATGCTGTCGCCGGTGACCTTCGCCTCCCTCGAACGGGCCGGGATGCTCAGCCCGGACGGCGTCGGCCGGGCCTTCGACGACGACGCCGCCGGCTACGTGCGCGGCGAGGGCGTCGGAGCCGTCGTGCTCAAGCGGCTCAGCCGGGCCCGCGCCGACGGCAACCCCGTCCTCGCGGTGCTGCGCGGCACCGCCGTCAACCACGGCGGGCGGTCCAACTCGTTGACGGCGCCCAACCCGCGCGCCCAGGCCGAGGTCATCGTCAAGGCGCACCGCGCCGCCGGCGTCGATCCGGCGACCGTCGGCTACATCGAGACGCACGGCACCGGGACGGTCATCGGCGACCCCGCCGAGACCAACGGACTGCGCCAGGCCTTCGCGGAGCTCTACCGCGACTGGGGCCACCCGGCGCCCTCGGCGCCGCACTGCGCCCTCGGCGCGCTCAAGAACACCATCGGGCACCTCGAACCGGCCGCCGGCATCGCCGCCGTCCTGCGGGTGCTGCTGTCGATGCGGCACGGCCGGATCACCGGCGACCCGCACGGGCCGCGGCCCAACCCCCACCTGGCGCTCGCCGGGACCCCGTTCGAGGTCGCCGCGGCCGGCCGCGACTGGCTGCCGTCGGCCCCCGACGTGCCGCGCCGCGCGGGCGTGAGCTCGTTCGGCTACGGCGGGGTCAACGCCCACGTCGTCCTGGAGGAGTACCGCGCCGACGACGAGCCGGCCGCGACCACCGCCCCGGTCGTCCTCACCTTCTCCGCGCGCGACGGGGAGCGGCTGCGCGCCCACGCGCAGGCGTTCCTGGACAGGCCGGAGAGCTGGACGCCGGACCTCGCCGCGACCGCGCACACCCTGCAGAGCGGCCGCGCCCTGCACGCCGAACGCCTGGCGTTCGTCACCGGTTCGGCCGACCACGCGCTCGCCACCCTGCGGCGGTTCCTCGCCGGGGACACCGCGGGCCTGCACCTCGGCCGCGTCGAGCGGGGCACCGACCCCGAGCCCTTCGACGGCCACGGTGACGACGAGGCGGCGGCCGCCGCCTGGGTGCGCGGCGCGACCGTCGACTGGGCCGCCCGGCGGACCGGGGCACCGGCGCTGCGCTCCCTGCCCGGCTACCCCTTCGCCGCCGAGCGGCACTGGTTCACCGACGGCGCCCCGGCGCCGGTGGCCGAACCGGCCGCGCCGGTCAGCCTGTTCGCGGCGGAGTGGGCGGCCGAGCCCGTGCCGCCGGCCGTGCCGCGCACCGACCGGGTGCTGGTCTTCGGTGACCTGCCGGTCCCCGGCGCCGTGCACGTCCGGGCCGGCACCAGGTATGCCGAGGACGGCGACACCGTCACGATCCGACCCGCCGAGCCCGAGGACTACGCCCGGCTGCTGGCCGTCCCCGCCGACCGCATCGTGCACCAGTGGCCGCTGCTCACCCCGGACCGCGCGGACCTCGGCACCGAGTCGGTGTTCCTGCTCGCCCGCGCGCTGATGGCCTCCCGGGCCCCGGCGCGGCTCCAGGTCCTGGTGCCCGAGGGCGCCATGGCGGAGGCGTGGGGCGGCTTCGAGGCCTCGCTGCGGGCCGCCCTGCCCGGCATGGCCGTCTGCGTGGTGCGGGTGGCCGGCCGGGTCGGCCAGGCCGCGCTGCTCGCCGAGGTCGCGGCCGAGCGCCTCTCCGGAGCCGCCGTCCGCCTCTCGGAGACCGGCCGGGTGGTCCGGCTGCTGACCGAGATCGCCCCGCGGCCCGCGCAGCCGTCCCCGCTGCGCCCGGGCGGCGTCCACCTGGTCACCGGCGGCACCGGCGGGCTCGGCCTGCTGCTCGCCCGCACCCTGCTGGCCCGCGGGGCCAAGGTGGCCCTCACCGGCCGGTCGCCGGAGGCGGACCGGGCCGCGGAGCTCGCCGAGCTGCGCACGCTCGGCGAGGTGCGGTACTTCCGGGCCGCGGTCGAGGACCGGGCCGCCATGGCGGCGGTCGTCGCCGCCGTCAGGGAGCAGTGGGGCGGGCTGAACGGCGTCTTCCACCTGGCCGCCACCGCCTCCCGCACGCCGCTGCCCGGCAAGGACGTCGCGGAGTTCCGCACGCACCTGCGGGCGCGCTTCGAGGGCACCAGGGTGCTCGACGAGGTGACCGCGGGCGAGTCGCTGGACCTCTTCGTGCTGTACTCCTCGCTCGCGGGCCAGCTCGGTGACTACGGCCTGGTCGACTACGCGGTGGGCGCCCGCTTCCTGGACGGCTTCGCCGAGGAGCGCGAGGCGCTGCGCACGGCGGGCGGCCGCAGCGGGCGCACCGTCTCGATCGACTGGCCGATGTGGCGCGACGGCGGCATGCACGTGGACCCGGAGGACGAGAGCCGCTACCTCGCCGCCACCGGCTTCCGCTACCTGGAGGCCGAGGAGGGCGAGCGGCTGCTCGACGTGGTGCTGCGCCTGGGCCGGCCCCAGGTGGCCGTGCTGCCGGGGGAGCCGGAGCGGATGCGCGAGCAGGTCGCGTCGATGCGGACCCGCGAGGTCCTGCGCCCGGCCGAGCCGGTCGCGGCGCCGACCGTGGTGCCGGTCGTCGAGCCGGCCGTGGTGCCGGCCGCCGTACCGGTGGTCCGGTCGGTGGGGGTCGACGCCGCGGGTGAACTGGCGGACCGGCTCCGGGAGATGATCGCGGAGAACCTGGGCCTGGCGCCGGCGGCGCTCGACCCGCAGGCCGGTTTCGGCGAGTACGGGCTGGACTCCTTCGGTCTCCAGTCGCTGTCCGCCGCGATCGAGGAGCGCTACGGCGTGTCGGTTCCGACCACGACGCTGTTCGGTGCGAACACCATCGGCAAGCTCGCCCGGCACCTCGCCGAGGAGTACCCGGGACTGGGCCGGCCCGCCGCGCCCGTGGCGCCCGCCGCACCGGTCGCGCCCGCGGCGCCCGCCGCACCCGCAGCGGTCCCGGCCGCCGCGGCACCGCGCCCGGAGGCCGTCGCCTCCGCGGTGCGGGAGGCGGCACCGGCCGAGGACGACGCGATCGCCGTCATCGGCATGGCCGGCCGGTTCCCGGGCTCGGCCGACCTGGACGGGTTCTGGCACCACCTCGCGGACGGACGGGACCTCGTGACCGAGACCCCCGCCGACCGCTGGGACTGGCGGGAGGTGTCCCGGCGCTTCGGCGGCACCGCCCGGTGGGGCGGCTTCCTCGACGACGTCGACCGCTTCGACGCGCGGTTCTTCAAGATCTCGCCGGCCGAGGCCGAGGTGATCGACCCCCAGCACCGGCTGTTCCTGGAACACACCTGGGCGGCGCTGGAGGACGCCGGCTGCCGGGCGGACCGGCTCGCCGGGCGCCGGGTGTGCGTCTTCGCGGGCGTGCAGTTCAACGACTACGAGGCGATGGTGATGGGCGGCGGGCAGGTCAACGCCCACGCCGGCACCGGGCTGGCGCGGACGATGCTGGCCAACCGCATCTCGTACCTGCTGGACCTGCGCGGCCCGAGCGAGAGCATCGACACCGCCTGCTCCAGCTCGCTGGTGGCGCTGCACCGCGCCGTCCGCGCCCTGCGGTCCGGGGAGAGCGACCTGGCCATCGCCGGCGGGGTGAGCCTGGTGCTCTCGCCGCAGACCGTGGTCGCGGGCAACCAGCTCGGCGTGCTCTCGCCGGACGGCCGGTGCAAGGCGCTGGACGCGGCGGCCGACGGCTACGTCAAGGGGGAGGGCGTGGGCGTGCTGGTGCTGAAGCCGCTGGCCCGCGCGCTCGCCGACGGCGACCGGGTGCACGCAGTCATCCGGGGAAGCGCCGTCAACCACGGCGGACACGCGTCCTCGCTGACCGCGCCGAACCCGCTGGCCCAGGCCGACCTGCTGGTGGACGCCTACCGCGACGCCGGCGTGCCGATCGAGACGGTGTCCTACGTCGAACTGCACGGCACCGGCACCCCGCTCGGCGACCCGGTGGAGATCGACGGCCTGACCCGGGCCCACCGCGCGCTCGCCACCGGCCCGGCCGCCGCCTGCGGCATCGGGACGGTGAAGAGCAACATCGGCCACCTGGAGCCCGCCGCCGGCATCGCCGGAGTGATCAAGGTGGTCCTGGCGATGCGGCACCGGACCCTGCCGCCGACCCTCCACCTGCGCACGCTCAACCCGCTGATCGACCTCGACGGCACGCCGTTCGAGCCGGTCGGCGCCGCCACCCCGTGGGAACCCGTGGACGCCGCCGGCGCGCCGCTGCCGCTGCGCGCCGGGGTGAGCTCCTTCGGCTTCGGCGGCGTCAACGCGCATGTCGTGCTGGAGGAGCCGCCGACCGCGCCGCCCGCCACCGCGACCGGGCCCGCGGCGGAGCACGAGGTGTTCGTGCTCTCCGCCCGGACCGAGGACGCGCTGCGCCGGTACGCGGCCGCGACCGTGGCGCACCTGGACGGCCTGCCCGAGGGCTCGGCGCCGTCGCTGTCCTCGCTCGCCTTCACCTCCCAGGTCGGGCGGGTGCCGATGGCGGTGCGGCTGGCCGTGGTCGCCGGGTCGACGGCGCAGCTGCGCGAGCTGCTGGCCGCCTTCCTCGCCGGCGGCTCCGCCGGCGGCGGCACCGCCGGGGACCACGTCTGGCTCGCCGAGCCGGAGGGCGCGAGCTACCTGGCGCGGCTGGTCCGCGAGGGCCGGCTCGACCGGATCGCCCGGCTCTGGCAGGACGGCGCCGACATCGACTGGAGCGCGCTGCGCGCCGACCGGCCGCCGCTGGTGTCCCTGCCGACCTACCCGTTCGCCCGCGTACGGCACTGGCTGGCGGGCGGCACCGCGCCCGAGCCGGTGCGGCAGCCGGACGCGCCGTCCTCGCTGCTGCTGGTGAAGGACTGGGTGGCCGCGCCGCTGCCCGGGGCCGAACTGCCGGGCGGGATCGTGGCGTTGGTGAGCGCCGAGACCGAGCCGCTGGCCCGGGCCGCGTTCGGCCCGGCGGCCGAGCTGCTCCGGCTGGACGGCGACGACGAGGCCGCCGGCGCGAAGCTCGCGGCCGCGCTCGGCCGGGTCGGGGCGGTCGTCGACCTGGTCGACGTGTCGACCGTGCCCACCGACGTGGTGGCGGCCGACCCGGCCCGGATCGCGCTCCTGCGCGAGCTGGTCGCGGCCCACCGGGCCGGAGGTTTCGCCTACCTCCACCTGACGCACGGCCTGACCACGTTCCGCGCCGAGCGGCCCACCCTGCGGGGTGCCGGGCTCGCGGGCCTGGTCCGGATGCTCACCGCCGAGTACCGCGGGATCCTCGCCCGCACGCTCGACGTCGACTCCCTGGAGCCGGCCGCGCTGCGGGCGGCGGTCGCGGCCGAACTCGGCGCGACCGACCCGGTGACCGAGGTCTGCGTGCGCGGCGGCGTGCGGCACACGCCGGTGCTGCGGGAGGCCGCCGAGGCCGCGCCGGGCACCGACTGGTCCGCGGACCTGGCCGGGCGGACGGTGGTGATCACCGGCGGGACGGGCGCCCTCGGCCGGCTGGTGGCGGCCCGGCTGCTCGACCGGGGCGCCGACCGGCTCGTCCTGCTCGGCCGCACCGAGCTGCCCGAGCGGGCCGCCTGGCCGGCCCTGCTGGCCGACCCGGCCACCGATCCCGCCCTGGCGGCCCGCCTGCGGGACCTCGCGGCGCTCGACCGCCCGGGCGTCCGGGTGGCGGTCGAGAGCGCCCCGCCGGAGCGGATCGGCGAGGTGATCGACCGCGCCCGGCGCGAGCTGGGCCCGATCGCCGGGATCGTGCACTGCGCCGGCCTCGGGGTGATGACCGACCCGGCCTTCATCGGCAAGCGGATGGCCGACGTCAGCCGGGTGCTCGAACCCAAGACGACGGGGCTCCAGGGCCTGCTGGACGCGTGTGCGCAGGACCCGCTGCGGTTCGTCGTGCTGTACTCGTCCGTCGCCGGGCAGGTGCCCGCGCTGGCGGTCGGCATGAGCGACTACGCGCTGGCCAACTCCACGCTGGACCGCCTCGCCGAGTACCGGGCCGCGACGGGCGGGCCGCTCGTGCGCTCCGTCCAGTGGCCGAGCTGGCGGTCGGCGGGCATGCCCGAGGTCGACACCGCGGCGTACCGCGGCCTCGGCCTGCGGGCCGTCGAGCCGGAGGTCGGACTGGACCTGCTGGACCGGGCGATGGCCGCCGCGGAGCCGGTCGTGCTGCCCTGCGTGGTGGACGGCGGGCGGTTCGACGCCGGCGCGCTGCTCGCGGTGCCGGCGCCCGGCCGGCCGGAGGCCGCTCGGGGCGGGAACGCCGCCCCCGCCGGGCCGTCCGGGGCCGCCGCGACCGCGGTGGCGCCGTCCGGCCGGGCCGGGGAGGACCTGGTCCGGCGGCTGACCGAGGTGATCGCGGGGACGCTGCGGATGGACCCCGCGCAGGTGGAGCCGGGCGCCGACTTCGCCGACCTCGGGGTGGACTCGATCATGATCGCCCAGATCCTGGCCGCCCTGGAGCGGGAGCTCGGGGTAGTCGCCGAGCCGTCGGCGGTGCTGGAGAACCCGACCGTGGCACTGCTCGCGGAGGCGCTGCGGGACCAGGTCCCGGACCTGCCCGCCGTGGCGGCGCCGGTGTCCGTGGCGGTGCCGACGTCCGCCGAGGTGCCCGAGCGTGCCGAGGCGCCTGCTTGCGCCGACGTGCCCGAGCGTGCCGAGGCGCCTGCTTGCGCCGAGGTGCCCGAGCGTGCCGAGGTGACGGCCTCCGCCGAGTCGTCCGGGGCCGCCCGGACGGCGGCGGCGCCGCGGGACGGCATCGCCGTCATCGGGATCGCCGCCCACTTCCCCGGTGCGCCCGACCAGTCCTCGTTCTGGCGGAACCTGGCGTCCGGGACGGACTCGGTGACCGAGGTGCCGGCGTCCCGCTGGGACCAGGAGCGGTTCTGGCGCCCCGCCCAGGAGCCCGGCACCACCATCAGCAAGTGGGGCGGCTTCCTGGAGGGCATCGAGCAGTTCGACCCGGAGTACTTCCGGCTGGACCCGGCGGGCGCCGCGCACATCGACCCGCTGGTCCGCCAGGTCCTGGAGACCGGCGCGGAGTGCCTGGCGGACGCCGGGCTGACCGCCGCCGACGTCGGCGGCCGGCGGGTGGGCGTCTTCGCGGGCGCCCGGGCGGCCAACTTCGGTGCGCACCACGGCTCGGGCGGACCGCAGGCGATCAGCGGGGTGGCGCAGAACTTCATCGCCGCCCAGCTGTCCCACTTCCTCGACCTGCGCGGCCCGTCCGTGGTGGTCGACTCGGCCTGCTCCTCGGCGCTGGTCGCGGTGCACCTGGCCGCGCAGAGCCTGCGGAGCGGGGAGTCCGACCTGGCGTTCGCCGGCGGTGCGGAGATCCTCCTCGACGAGGTGCCGTTCATCGGCATGAGCGAGGCCGGCGCGCTGTCGCCGACCGGCCGCTGCCACACCTTCGACGAGCGGGCCGACGGCATCGTCCTCGGCGAGGGCGCGGGCATGCTGCTGCTCAAGCGGCTGGCCGACGCCGAGCGGGACGGCGACCGGGTCTACGCGGTGATCGAGGGCGGGGCCGTCAACAACGACGGCCGCACCATGGGCATCACCACGCCGAACCCCCGCGCGCAGCGGGAGGTGATCGAGCGGGCGCTGGCGGACGCGGGCGTCCGTCCGACGCAGATCGGCTACGTGGAGGCGCACGGCACCGGCACGATGATCGGTGACCCGATGGAGCTGAAGGCGCTCACCGAGGCCTTCCGCGGCGCCACCGACGAGATCGGCTTCTGCGGCGTCGGCAGCGTGAAGACCAACATCGGCCACACCCTGAGCGCGGCCGGCATCGCCGGACTGATCAAGGTCGTGCTCTCCGTCCACCACGCGCAGCTGCCGCCCACGCTGCACTGCGCGACGCTCAACCGGCGCTTCCGGTTCGACGAGTCGCCGCTGTTCCCGGTCCGGGAGCTGCGGCCGTTCGAGGGCCACGAGGGCGTCCGCCGGGCCGCCGTCAGCTCGTTCGGGTTCGGCGGCACCAACGCGCACCTGGTGGTGCGCCAGGCGCCGGCCGGGCACGTACCGTCGCGGACGCCGCTGGATCCGCCCCGCTACCGGCGGCGGTGGTTCTGGTTCGACCGGGCGGCGCAGCCGGCGGCCCCCGCGTCCGGGCCGGTGCAGCCGGCCGTCCCCGCGTCCGTCCCCGCGTCCGTCCCCGCGTCCGCCCCCGCGTCCGCCCCTGCGACCGCCCCGGCGTCCGGGCCCGCAGTGCCGGCGCCGTTCTTCGAGCTCCAGTTCCAGTCCGTGCCGGGAGGAAAGTAATGATCGCGTTGGATGGCCTGACCTGCACCGTGGTGGTGCGAGGGGCCGACCCGGTGCTGCGCGACCACCGGGTGCACGGCACGCGCATCCTGCCCGGCGTGTCGTTCCTCGACATGATCTACCGCATCCTGCTGGCCCACGGGGTCGACACCGAGCGGGTGGAGCTGCGCCGGCTGCTGTTCCGCAACCCGGCGGCGGCCGGACCGGACTTCGACACCGAGGTGACGATCCGGTTCACCGCCGAGGGTGACGGCTACCGGGTGTCGGCCACCGGCACCCGGCGGCCGTCGGGCGAGGTGGAGCCGCTGTTCGACTGCCGGCTCCTGCTCGACCTGCCGTTCCCCGCGGAGTCGACGGACCTGGCCGCGCTGCGCGCGCGGGCCACCCGCACCGTCGACATGGCGGAGCTGTACGCGACCGTGCGGCGCACCGGCATCGAGCACGGGGACTTCATGCGGGCCCGCGGCACCCTGTACGTCGGGGCCGGGGAGATGCTGGCGGACCTCTCGCTGAGCCCGCAGGCCGCGGACTACGCCGAGTACTTCCATCTGCACCCGGCCGGACTGGACTCCTCGACGCTGCTGCCGACGGTGTTCGCCACCGCGGACGTGGGCGGCGGCGCGCGGCCGTACATCCCGATGCTGATCGAGTCGTTCCGCGCCCGCGGCCCGCTCGGGACGCGCTCCCTGGTGGTCGCGGCGCCGCCGCGCCCGGCCGGTGTGGACGGCGACCTGACCACCTGTGACCTGCGCTTCCACGACGAGCACGGGCAACTGCGGCTCTGGCTGCGGGGCCTGACGTCCAAGCGGGTCCGGGACGAGGCCGCGATCACCCGGCTGGAGGCCGCCGCGCCGGCCCGGGAGTCGGGCGAGGAGGTCGTGCGCCGACTGCTCACCGACCGCCTCGACCGGGCGGAGTTCGACGAGGAGGCGGGCTTCTACGAGCTGGGCCTGGACTCCTCGGCCCTGCTGGGCATCGCCGCGGACCTGGAGGGCGCGTTCGGCCGGGACTTCTCGCCGACGCTGCTGTTCGAGCACAACACCTTCGCGGCCCTGGCCGAGCACCTGCGGGAGTTCGAGCCGGTGGCGGGCCCCGTACCGGCCCCGGCCGCCCCGGCGGCGCAGGCCGCTCCCGCCGAAGAGCCGCCCGCCGAAGAGCCGGCCGCCGAGGAACCCCCCGCCGAGGTGGTCTGGTTCGCACCGCACTGGCGGGCGGCGCCGCTGCCCGCGGCCGCGCCGCCGGCCGCCGTGCTGACCGTCGACGCGACCACCCCACACGACTGGCCGGCCCTGCTCGCGGGCTCCGACGCCGCGGACGTGCTCTGGATCCCCGCCGATCCGCAGGACCTCGCGGCCGAGGCGGTCGCCCTGACCGGGTTCGCCGCGGCCCTGCTGCGCGCGCGCCGCGGGCAGGTCCGCCTCGCCCTCCACCTCGCCGCCGACGCACCCGTCGCGGCCGTCGCGGCCCTGTTCCGGACCCTGCGCCGGGAGCAGCCGGACGTCCGGGCCGGCGTGGTGCGCTCCCCGTACACGGCCGACGCGCTGGCGGAACTCGCCGCCGGCGTCCCGGACCCGGACGTGCGGTACACCGACGGGCGGCGCGAGGTCCGGGACGTCCGGCCGGTACCGGCCCCGGAGCGCCCCGCGCGGCTGCGCGACCGGGGCGTCTACCTGATCACCGGCGGCCTCGGCGGGGCGGGCCTGGCCCTGGCCCGCCACTTGGCCCGGACCGTCCGGGCCCGCCTGGTGCTCTGCGGGCGCTCCGCCGCGGACCCGTCGGTGAGCGCCGAGCTGACCGCCCTCGGGGCGGAGGTCGCCGTGGTGGCGGCCGACGTCACCCGGGCCGAGGACGTGCGCCGCGTCGTCGACCTGGCGCTGTCCAGGTTCGGTGCGCTGCACGGCGTGGTCCACGCCGCCGGCGTGCTGCGCGACGGACTGATCGCGGGCAAGGCCGCCGAGGACGTCCGTGCGGTGCTCGCGCCCAAGCTCGGCGGCGCCCGCCACCTGTACGGGGCGACCCGGGACCTCGGGCTGGACTTCCTGGTGCTCTGCTCCTCCACCGCGGGGGCGTGGGGCAACCCCGGTCAGGCCGACTACGCCTGCGCCAACGCCTTCCTGGAC
Organism: Kitasatospora sp. NPDC033851; assembly: GCF_055576085.1. NCBI lineage: Bacteria > Bacillati > Actinomycetota > Actinomycetes > Kitasatosporales > Streptomycetaceae > Kitasatospora > Kitasatospora sp. NPDC033851. The sequence continues at coordinate 87,408 of NZ_JBVIRL010000024.1, forward strand.
GGCTTCGCGGAGGGGAAGCCGGGCGTGGTCTCGGTCGGCTGGCCGGCCTGGGCCGAGGGCGGGATGCCGCTCGACACCGCCGGGCTGCGGCGGATGGGCCTGCGGCCGATGGACACCCCGACCGCCGTGGACATCCTGCTGGCGGCGGTCGGCAGCGGCCGCCCGCACGTGGTCGCCCTCGTCGGGTCGGCGGAGCGGATCACCGGCGAGTTCGGGGCCGTGGCGGAACCGGCCGCCGAGCCCGTTCCCGCGCCGGCCCCTGTGCAGGCCGCCGCCCAGGCCCCTGTGCAGGCCCCTGTGCAGGCCGTCGGGCGCGTCCACGCCCAGGCCCCCGCGGCCGCCGTGGAGCGGACCGCCGCCCCGGACGTCCGGGACGACGCGATCGCCGTGGTCGGGATCAGCGGACGCTACCCGAAGGCCCGTGACCTCGACGAGTTCTGGGCGAACCTGCGCACCGGCCGCGACTGCATCACCGAGGTGCCCGCCGACCGCTGGGACCACCGGGCGATCCACACCGACACCAAGGGACTGCCCGGCCGCTCCTACGGCCGCTGGGGCGGCTTCGTCGACGGCATCGACGAGTTCGACGCCGCGTTCTTCCACATCTCGCCGAACGAGGCCGCCGTCCTGGACCCGCAGGAGCGGCTGTTCCTCCAGGAGGCGTGGCACGCGTTCGAGGAGGCCGGCCACGCCCCCTCGGCCTGGCGCGGCCGGGACGTCGGTGTGTTCGCCGGGGTGATGTACAACCAGTACCAGCTGTACGGGGTCCAGGACGAACCCGGCCTGGTGCCGTCCTCGTTCGCCGCCTCGATCGCCAACCGCGTCTCGTACTTCCTCGACCTGCGCGGGCCGAGCATCGCCCTCGACAGCATGTGCTCGTCGTCCCTGACGGCGATCCACCTCGCCGTCGAGGCGATCCGGCGCGGCGACTGCGAGGCGGCGCTGGCCGGCGGCGTCAACCTGCACGTCCACCCCAACAAGTACCTGCTGCTGAGCCAGTCGTCCTTCCTGTCCACCGACGGCCGCTGCCGGGCCTTCGGCGAGGGCGGGGACGGCTACGTGCCCGGCGAGGGCGTCGGCGTGGTGCTGCTGCGCCCGCTGCGCGACGCGCTGCGCGACGGCGACCACGTGCACGCCGTCATCCGCGGCACGACCCTCAATCACGGCGGCCGCACCGGCGGCTTCTCGGTGCCCAACCCGGCCTCCCAGGCCGCGCTGATCGCCCGGTCGCTGGCGGACTCGGGCGTGGACCCGGCCGAGCTCGGCTACCTGGAGGCGCACGGCACCGGCACCAGCCTCGGCGACCCGATCGAACTCGACGCCCTGGAGCGGGCGTTCGACCAGGCCGGCGCCGGTCGCGGCCCCTGGCCGATCGGTTCGGTCAAGTCGAACATCGGCCACTTGGAGTCGGCCGCCGGCATCGCCGCCGTCAGCAAGGTCGTGCTCCAGTTCCGGCACCGGCAGCTGGTGCCCTCCCTGCACGCCGACCCGCTCAACCCCGCCGTGGACTGGGACGGTTCGCGCTTCCGGGTGCAGCGCGCCACCGAGCCGTGGGCGCCGCGCGAGGGCGGGCCGCGCACGGCGGCGATCAGCTCCTTCGGCGCGGGCGGCTCCAACGCCCACCTGGTGCTCGCCGAGCACCCCGCCGAGGCGGTCGCGCCGGCGCCGGCCGAACCCCGGCTGTTCGTGCTCTCCGCCAAGGACGTCACCCGACTCGACACCGTGGTCGAGGAGTTGATCGCCCACCTGGAGCGGACGGCCGACGGAGACACCGCGTCGGCGCTGGAGGCGATCCTGACCGAGGTGGTCGGCTTCCAGGCCGACCCGCGCGAGCCGCTGGCCGAACTCGGCCTCGACTACCCGCGGTTGGCCGAACTCGCGCACCGCGTCGAGGCGGCCTTCGGCGTCCGGCCGCCGATCGACGAGGGGACCACCCCCGCCGACCTGGCGGCCCGGCTCGCGACGCGGGCCCCCGCAGTGGACCTGGAGGCGCTCGCCTACACCCTCTGGGCCGGCCGCGACCACCTGGACGAGCGGCTCGCCGTCGTCGCCACCACCACCGCCGAGCTCATCGAGGCCCTGCGCGCCGGGACCGGCCACCGCGGCCGCCGCCGGCGCGCCGCGGCGCCCGTCGCGGCCGGCGACCTGCGGACCCTCGCCGGCGCCTGGGTCGAGGGCGCCGAGATCACCCTCGCCCCGCCCGCGCGCCCGCGCCGGCTGTCGCTGCCCGGCTACCCGTTCGCCCGCGAGCGCCACTGGGTCGAGACCGCCCCCGCGGGCGCCCGCCCGCGGGCCGAGGCGGTCGAGCTGGTCGAACTGGCCGACGGGGACGTGCTCACCGCGCGGACGTCCCGGGCGGACCAGCCCTGGCTGGCCGACCACACCGTGGACGGCACCGCCATCGTCCCGGGCGCCTTCCTCGTCGAGCTGGTCCTGCACGCCGGGGCCCGGCTCGGCCGCCCCCGGATCGCCGAGCTGGTGATCCAGGCCCCGCTGCTGTTCGACGACGCCGACCTGCGGGTCACCGTCCGGCCCGCCGACGCGGACGGCCGACGCGAGTTCGAGCTGCACGCCCGCCCGACCGGCGGCGCCTGGACCCGGCACGCCACCGGTGCCCTCGACCCCGCCCCCGCCGACACCCCGAGCACCCCGCCGCTGCCCGGCGACGCCGAGGAGATCGACGTCACCCGGCTCTACCAGGGCCTGACCGGGTACGGACCGGCCTTCCAGGGGCTGCGCCGGGCCTGGCGCGCCGGCGAGGCCGTGTACGCCGACGTGCTCGTGCCCGGCGGGGACGCCGGGCCGTACGCCCTGCACCCGGTGCTGCTCGACTCCGCCCTGCACGCGGTGGCGCTGACCGGCGTCATCGACGGCGACCGCCCGCGGCTGCCGTTCGCCTGGTCGGGCGTCCGGGTGCACAACCCCGGGGCGACGGCCGCCCGGGCCAGGGTCGCCCACCTGGGCCCCGACACCGTCGAGGTGCGGCTCACCGACCCGGCCGGCCGCCCGGTGGCGACCGTCGAGTCGGTCGTCCTGCGCCCGGCCGGTGCCCCCGCCGACCCGCTGTACCGGGTCGAGTGGGTCCCGGTGGACCCGCCCCGGCCGGAGCGGGCCGCCCGCTACGCGGTGGTCGGCGCCGACCCGGCCGGCGCCGCGGCCGCCCTGACAGCGTCCGGCGCCGAGGTCGTCCGGGCCGCGGAGCTGTCCGCGCTGGCGGACGTGCCGCCGGTGGTCGTGCTGCCCGTCGCCTCCGACGGGCCGGACGGCGCAGCCGCCCGCGCGCTCACCCGGCGGGTGCTCGACCTGATCCAGGAGTGGCTGGCGGGGGAGCGGTACGCCACCGCCCGGCTCGTCCTGCTCACCACGGCGCCCGACCCGGCCACCGCCGCCGCCTGGGGCCTGGTGCGCTCCGCGCAGTCCGAGCACCCCGGCCGGTTCACGCTGGTCGAGGCCGACGACCTCACCGACCTGCCGGCCGCGCTGGGCTCCGACGAGCCGCAGCTGTCCCTGCGGGACGGCGCCGTCCGGGCGGCCCGCCTCGTCCGGATGCCCGCCGAGGCCGCCGAACCCGGGCCGCGCGACCACGGCACCGTCCTGGTCACCGGCGCCGCCGGCGCCCTCGCCGGTCCGGTCGTCCGCCACCTGGTCGAGCGGCACGGGGTCCGTGACCTCCTGCTGGTCAGCCGCAGCGGCCGGGCCCCGGAGGGCCTGGCCGGCCTCGACGCCCGCGTCGAGACCGCCGCCTGCGACGTCGCCGACCGCGCCGCGCTCGCCGCGCTGCTGGCCGGCCGGACGGTCGGCACGGTGATCCACGCCGCGGGCGTGCTCGACGACGGGGTGGTCACCGCCCTCGACGCCGAGCGCCTCGACGCCGTACTGCGCCCGAAGGCCGACGGCGCGAGCCACCTGCACGAGCTGCTGCCCGACGCCGACCTGGTGCTGTTCTCCTCGGTCGCCGGCGTCCTCGGCGGCCCCGGCCAGGGCAACTACGCCGCGGCCAACGCCTTCCTCGACGCCCTCGCCCGGCACCGGGTCGCGGGCGGCGGCCGCGCCGTCTCGGTGGCCTGGGGCCCCTGGGCGACGGACGAGGGCATGACCGCCGACCGCGCCCGGCTCGCCCGGGCCGGCATCGAGCTGCTGCCGGCGGACGCCGCGCTGCGCCTGCTCGACGCCGCCCTGGCCGGCACCGAACCGGAGGTGGCCGCGATCCGCCTCACCCCCGGCCGGTCCGCCGCCGTCCCGCACCTGCTGCGCGCGCTCGTGCGGCCCGCGCCCGCGACGGCCGACCCCGCCCTCGCCGGGCTCGCCGCGCTCGACCCGGACGAGCGGCGCACCCGCCTGTCGGCCGTCGTCCGCGGCCAGGCCGCCGCGGTGCTCGGCTACGCCGACGCCGGTGCGATCGAGTCCGACCGCTCCTTCCAGGAGCTCGGCTTCGACTCGCTGAGCTCGGTCGAGTTCCGCAACCGGCTCGGCGCCGCGCTCGGCCTGACCCTGGAGGCCACCCTGGTCTTCGACCACCCCACCCCGGCCGAGCTGGTCGTCCACCTCGACGAGCGGCTCGGCGGCGCGGACCGTTCGGGCGACCTGCCGTCGCTGTTCGCGGCCTTCGACCGGCTGGCCGCCGAGCTCACCGCCGCCGCCACCGACGACCTCGCCCGCGACCGGGCCGCCGAACGCGTCCGCGGCCTGCTCGACGAGCTGACGCCGCACGCCGCGCCGGGATCGCTCGACCCCTTCGAGACCGCGACCGACGACGAGGTCTTCGCCCTGATCGACGCTGAACTCGGCAGCCCGCTGCCGGGACTGGAGGACCGTACCCGATGACCACCGACGACAAGCTGCGCGAGTACCTGCGGCGGGTCACCGCGGAACTCCAGTCGACCAAGCGCCGACTACGCGACCTCCAGGACCGCTCCGCCGAGCCGATCGCGATCGTCGGCATGGCCTGCCGCTACCCCGGCGGCGTCGCCTCGCCCGACGACCTGTGGAAGCTGGTCGCCGAGGGCCGGGACGGCATCAGCCGGTTCCCCGCCAACCGCGGCTGGGACCTCGAGGCGCTCTACCACCCCGACCCGGACCACCCCGGCACGACCACCGTCATGCAGGGCGGGTTCCTGCACGACGCCGCCGAGTTCGACGCCGGGTTCTTCGGCATCTCGCCCAAGGAGGCCCACTACACCGATCCGCAGCAGCGGATGATCCTCCAGGCCTCCTGGGAGGCCGTGGAACGGGCCGGCCTGGACCCGACCGCCCTGCGGGAGAGCCGCACCGGCGTCTACACCGGCGTGATGCACCACGACTACCCGGGAGCCCAGGGCGCGGGCAGCGTCGTCTCCGGGCGGGTGGCCTACCAGCTCGGCCTGCGCGGCCCCGCCGTCACCGTGGACACCGCCTGCTCCTCCTCGCTGGTCGCCCTGCACCTGGCTGTCAAGGCCCTGCGGCGCGGCGAGTGCGACATGGCGCTGGTGGGCGGTGCGACGGTGCTGGCGACCCCGACCGCCTTCGTCGAGTTCAGCCGCCAGCGCGGGCTGGCCCCCGACGGGCGCTGCAAGCCGTTCGCCGCCGCCGCCGACGGCACCGCGTGGTCCGAGGGCATCGGCGTCCTCGTGGTCGAGCGGCTGTCGGCGGCGCTCGAGGCCGGCCGGCCGGTCCTCGCGGTGGTGCGCGGCAGCGCGATCAACCAGGACGGCGCCAGCAACGGCCTGACCGCCCCCAACGGCCCCGCCCAGCAGCGGGTCATCCGCGAGGCCCTGGTCGACGCGGGCCTCACCCCCGCCCAGGTCGACGTGGTCGAGGCGCACGGCACCGGCACCCCGCTGGGCGACCCGGTGGAGGCGCAGGCCGTGCTCGCCGCCTACGGCAAGGAGCGCGCCGAGCCGCTGCGACTGGGCTCGATCAAGTCCAACCTCGGGCACACCCAGGCCGCGGCCGGTGTCGCCGGGATCATCAAGATGGTCATGGCGATGCGCCACGGCGTGCTGCCCAGGACCCTGCACCTGGACGAGCCCAGCCCGTACGTCGACTGGTCGGCGGGCGCCGTGGAACTGCTGGCCGAGGACTCGCCCTGGCCGGCCGGCGCCGAACCCCGGCGGGCGGGCGTCTCCTCGTTCGGCGTCAGCGGCACCAACGCCCACGTGATCCTGGAGGAACCGCCCGCGGCGGCCGACCGGGACGAACCCGCCGAGGACGCCCCCGGGCCGTGGACCTGGGCGCTGTCCGGCCGGTCGGCCGCCGGGCTGCGCGCCCAGGCCGAGGCGCTGACCGGGTACCTGGCCGCCCGGCCCGCGCTGCGGGAGGGCGACGTCGCCCTCTCGCTGGCCACCACCCGGGCCGCGCACGAGCACCGCGCCGTCGTCCGCGGCGCCGACCGCGCCGAGCTGACGGCCGGTCTGGCCGAACTCGCGGCCGGCCGCCCCTCGGCGGCCGTGGTCGAGGGCACCGTCGGCCCGGCCGGCGGGGTGGCCTTCCTCTTCCCGGGCCAGGGCTCGCAGTGGCGGGACATGGCGGTGGAACTGCTGGACACCGACGAGGTGTTCCGGGCCCGGATCGCCGAGTGCGCGGCCGCGCTCGCCCCGCACGTCGACTTCGACCTGGAGGCCGTGCTGCGCGGCGCGGGGGACCTGGAGCGGGTCGACGTCGTCCAGCCCGCCCTGTTCGCCGTGATGGTCGCCCTCGCCGAGGTCTGGCGCTCGCTGGGCATCCGGCCCACCGCCGTGGTCGGCCACAGCCAGGGCGAGATCGCCGCGGCCTGCGTGGCCGGCGCGCTCACCCTGGAGGACGCCGCCCGGGTGGTCGCCCTGCGCAGCCGGGCGCTGCCGGCACTCTCCGGCCGCGGCGGGATGATGTCCGTCGCGCTGCCCGCCGACCAGGTCCGCGAGCGGCTCGGCCGCTGGGACGGCCGACTGGCGGTCGCCGCCGTCAACGGCACGTCCTCGGCGGTCGTCTCCGGTGACGTCGACGCGCTGGACGAGCTCCTCGCCGCCTGCGAGGCCGAGGAGGTGCGGGCCCGCCGGGTCGACGTCGACTACGCCTCGCACTGCTTCCACGTCGAGGCCGTCCGCGACCAGGTCCTGGAGGCGCTCGCACCGGTGCGCCCGCGCGCCCCCGAGGTGCCGTTCTTCTCCTCCGTCGAAGGCCGGTGGATCGACGGCGACGACGCCTTCGACGCCGACTACTGGTACCGCAACCTGCGCGAGACGGTCCGCTTCGACGAGGCCGTCACCGCGCTGGTCCGGCGCGGTTGCACGACCCTGCTGGAGGTCAGCCCGCACCCGGTGGTCACCAATGGGGCGCAGGAGACCGTCGAGGCGCTCGACGCAGACGTCGCGGTCGTGCACACCCTGCGCCGCGACGAGGGCGGCCGGGCCCAACTGCTCACCGCGCTCGCCCAGTTGCACGTCAGGGGGGTGCGGCCGGACTGGTCGGCGGTGTGGCCCGGCGCCCGCCGCGTCGAGCTCCCCACCACCGCCTTCGTCACCGAGCCGTACTGGCGCGCCGACGACGACCCGGCCGCCTTGGGCCTGGACCTCGTCGACCACCCCGTCCTGCGGGCCTGCCTGGGCGGCGAGCAGACCGTCCTGACCGGCCGGCTCTCCCTGACCGCCCTGCCCTGGCTGGCCGACCACGTCGTCGACGGACTGGTGGTGCTGCCGGGCGCGGCCATCACCGAACTGGCCGCCCGGGCCGGCGACGAGGTGGGCTGCGCGGTCGTCGACCAGCTCACCCTGCTCACCCCGGTCGTCCTGCCCGAGGACGCCGAGGTCCGGGTGCGGCTCGACGTCGCGGCGCCCGCCGAGGACGGCTCCCGCGCACTGACCCTGCACACCCGCACCGGCGGGACGGATCACTGGACCACCCACGCCACCGCCGTCCTGCTGCCCGACGACGCCCGACCGGCGCCCACGCCGGTCGCCTGGCCGCCGGCCGACGCCGAACCGCTCGACGTGGAGGAGCTCTACGCCCGGCTGCGCGGCGCCGGGCTCCCGTACGGCCCGGCCTTCCGCGGTGTGCGGGCGCTGTGGCGCGGCCGCGACGGCGCCGTGTTCGCCGAGGTCGCGCTGCCCGGCACCGAGCCGGACGGCTTCGTGCTGCACCCCGCGCTGCTCGACGCCTGCCTCCACCCGGTGGCGCTCGGCGGCTTCCTCACCGGGCCGCCCTACCGGCCCTCGCTGCCCTTCGAGTGGACGGGCGTGCGCGTCCACGCCGTCGGCGCCGACTCCGTCCGGGTGGCCGTCACCGCGGCCGGGCCCGACGCCGTCCGGATCGAGCTGGCCGACCCGTCGGGCGCGCCGGTCGCCACGGTGGACACGCTCGTGCTGCGCGCGCTGCCCGAGGGCGCCCTGGGCCGGTCGGACAGCCGCGACCTGCTGCGCCCCGCCTGGGTGGGCCGCGCCCTGCCCGACGGCGCCGCGGTCGACTTCGCGGTGCCCGACCCGGACCTCGCCGCGCTGCTGAAGCGTCAGCCCGCCACCGGCACCGCGCCGTTCGTCCTGGTCCCGGCGCCGACCGGTGAGCCGGCCGCCGCCGTGGCGAGCGCGCTCACCACGGTGCAGGAGTGGCTCGCGGACGAGGGCTCCGCGGCCGCGACCCTCGTGGTGGTCACCCGCCGGGTGCGCGAGGACGTCGCCGAGGCCGCCGTGGCCGGCCTGGTGCGCTCCGCCCAGGTCGAGCACCCCGACCGCTTCCTGCTGCTCGACCTGGCCGACGACTCCGACGCCACGCTCACCGCGGTACCCGCCGCGCTGGCCGCCGGTGAGCCGCAGATCGCGCTGGCCGACGGCGCCGCCACGGTGCTCCGGCTGGAACGCACGGCGCCGACCGCCGACCCGGCCGCCGACCCGGCCGAGGACCCGGCCGCGGGGCTCGGCAAGGTCCTGGTCACCGGGGCCTTCGGCACCCTCGGGCAGCTCGTCGCCCGCCACCTGGTCGACGCGCACGGCGTGCGCGACCTGGTGCTGGTCGGCCGGCGCGGCGCACGGACCCCCGGCGCGGCCGAGCTCGTCGACGCGCTGACCACCGCCGGCGCGACGGTCGAGGCGGCGGCCTGCGACGTCTCCGACCGCGCCGCACTGGCCCGGCTGGTCGACGGCGCCGGCTTCACCACCGTCGTCCACGCCGCGGGCGTCCTGGACGACGTCCTGGTCACCGACCTGACGCCGGAGCGCCTCACCCGGGTGCTGGCACCCAAGCTCGACGCGGCCCTGCACCTGCACACCCTGCTGCCCGACGCGCGGCTGGTGTTCTTCTCCTCGGCGGCCGGCCTGCTCGGCGGGTTCGGACAGGCCAACTACGCGGCGGCCAACGCCGGACTCGACGCCCTGATCCGGCTGCGCCACGCCCGGGGCCTGCCGGGGGTCTCCCTGGCCTGGGGCCTGTGGGAGGCCGAGAGCACCATGACCGAGGGGGTCGACCGCGACGGCTTCGGCCGCTCGGGCTTCCTCGCGCTGTCCGACCGCGCCGGCCTCGCCGCCCTGGACGGCGCCCTCGCCTCCGACGAGCCGGTGCTCGCACCCATCCGGCTCGACCCGGCCACCCTGCGCGCGATGGGCGACGGGGTGCCCGCCCCGCTGCGCGCCCTGGTCGGTGCGCCGGCCCGCCGCACCGCCGCCGGCGGCGGCGTGGCCGTCGACCCCGAACTGGGCGCCCGCCTGGCCGGCAAGACCCCGGCCGACCGGCAGCGGGTGCTGCTCGACCTGGTGGCCGCGCACGCCGCCGCCGTCCTCGGCCACGGCTCGGCGGACGGCGTCGACCCCGACCGGGCCTTCAAGGACGTCGGCTTCGGTTCGGTCAGCTCCGTCGAACTGCGCAACCGGCTCTCCGCCGCCACCGGCCTGCGGCTGCCCGCGACCGTGGTCTTCAGCCACCCCAACCCGGCCGCGCTGGCCCGCCACCTGGACGACCTGCTGGCCGGCGCGCAGGCCTCGGCGCCCGTCGCGGCCGCCTCCCGGCAGGCCGACGCGGACGACCCCGTCGTCCTCGTCGGGATCGGCTGCCGGCTCCCCGGCGGCGTCGCCACGCCGGAGGACCTCTGGGAGCTGCTGAGCGCCGAACGCGACGGCATCGGCCCCTTCCCCGAGGACCGCGGCTGGCCGGTCGACCGGTACGACCCGGACCCGGCCGCCGCCGGGCGCAGCTACGTCCGGCACGGTGGCTTCATGGCCGGCGCGACCACCTTCGACGCGGCCTTCTTCGGGGTGTCGCCGCGCGAGGCCGCCGCGATGGACCCGCAGCAGCGCCTCCTGCTGGAGACCGTCTGGGAGGCCTGCGAGGACGCCGGGATCGACCCGGCCACGCTGCGCGGCACCCGCACCGGCGTGTTCGTCGGCTCCATGTACCAGGACTACGGCCGCCTCCTGGAGGGCGCGGCGGCCGAGGGCTTCCTCGCCCCCGGCGTCGGCGGCGGCGTGCTGTCCGGCCGGGTCGCCTACAGCTACGGCCTGGAGGGCCCGACCATCACCGTCGACACCGCCTGCTCGTCCTCCCTGGTCGCCCTGCACCTCGCCGCCCAGTCCGTCCGGGCGGGGGAGTGCGACCTCGCGCTGGCCGGCGGCGTCACGGTGCTCTCGACGCCGATGGTGTTCGTCGAGTTCAGCCGCCAGCGCGGACTGGCCGCCGACGGCCGCTGCAAGCCGTTCGCCGCCGCGGCCGACGGCACCGCGCTCGGCGAGGGGGTCGGCATGGTGCTCGTCGAGCGCCTCTCCCGGGCCCGCGCCCTCGGCCACGAGGTGCTGGCCGTGCTGCGCGCCAGCGCGGTGAACTCCGACGGCGCGAGCAACGGCCTCACCGCGCCCAACGGCCGCGCCCAGGAACAGGTGATGCGGGCGGCCCTCGCCGCCGGCGGCCTGCGCCCCGTCGACGTGGACGCGATCGAGGGGCACGGCACCGGCACGGCGCTCGGCGACCCGATCGAGGCCCAAGCGGTGCTGGCGGTCTACGGCCAGGACCGCCCGGAGCCGCTCTGGCTGGGCTCGCTCAAGTCCAACCTCGGGCACGTGCAGGCGGCGGCCGGCATCGCCGGCGTCATCAAGGCCGTGCTGTCCATCCGGCACGGGCTGCTGCCGCGCAGCCTGCACCTCGACGAGCCGTCACCGCACGTCGACTGGAGCACCGGGAACGTCGCCCTGCTGAGCTCGGCCCAGCCCTGGCCCGAGCGGCCGGGCCCCCGCCGGATGGGCGTGTCCTCGTTCGGGATCAGCGGGACCAACGCCCACGTGGTGATCGAGCAGCCGCCGGCGGCGCCCGTCGCCGAGTCGGCCGGGCCCGACCTGGAGGGCGTGCCGTGGCTGCTGTCGGCGCGCTCCGAGGCGGCGCTGTCCGCCCAGGCCGCCCGCCTGCTGGCGGCGGACACCACGGACCTGCCCGCCGTCGCCCGCGCCCTGGCCACCACCCGGTCCGCCCAGCGGTACCGGGCGGCGGTGACCGGCGCGGACGAGTCGGCGATCCGTACCGCGCTGACCGCCCTGGCGGACGGCCGGACCGACCCGGGCCTGCGCCGCGCGACGGCCGGCCGGCCCCGGCTCGCCCTGCTGTTCACCGGGCAGGGCAGCCAACTCCCGGGCATGGGACGGGAACTGTACGAGACCTTCCCGGTCTACGCGCGGGCCTTCGACGAGGTCTGCGGGCTCTTCGACCTGGGCAGCCCGCTGCGCGAGGCGGTCTTCGGCGAGGAGGGGCCGCTCGACCGCACCGAGTACACCCAGGCGGCGCTGTTCGCCCTCCAGGTGGCCCAGTTCCGGCTGCTGTCCTCCTGGGGCGTGACGCCGGACCTCCTGATCGGCCACTCCGTCGGCGAGCTCTCCGCCGCCTGCGTGTCCGGCCTGATCCCGCTCGACCGGGCCGCCGCGCTGGTGGCCGCCCGGGGCCGGGTGCTCGGCGCCCTCCCGCCGGGCGGCGCGATGATGTCGGTCCGGGCCTCCGAGGAGGAGGTGCTCGCCCTGCTCGACGGCCGGGCGGACCGGGTGGCGATCGCCGCCGTCAACGGTCCCGCGGCCGTGGTGCTCTCGGGGGAGGACGAGGCCGTGACGGCGGTCGCCGCCGAGCTCGTGGCCCGCGGGCACCGCACCCGCCGGCTGAACGTGGGCATCGCCTTCCACTCGCCGCTCGTGGAGCCGGCGCTCGCCGAGTTCCGCGAGGTGGCCGCGGCGGTGCGGTTCGGGACGGCCGGGATCCCGGTCGTCTCCACCGTCCGCACCGACGCGCCGATGGACTCCGCCGACTACTGGGTGGACCAGCTGCGCGGATCGGTCCGCTTCTCCGACGCCGTCCGCCGCGCCCACGAGGACGGGGCGACCGCGTTCCTGGAGCTCGGCCCCGACGCGGTGCTGGCCCCGGCCGCCGCGGTGTGCCTTCCGGACCTCCCGGTCCGCCCGGTCGCCCTGCTGCGACGGGACCGGACGGACGTCCGCGCGGCCACCGAGGCGCTGGGCGCCCTGCACACCCACGGGGTGCCGGTGGACTGGGCGGCCGTCCACGAGGGCAGGCCGCTGCGCCGGGTGTCGCTGCCGCGGTACGCGTTCCGCAGCCGGCACTACTGGCCCGAGGTCGTCGTGCCGAAGGCCGTCGAAGCGGCGCCCGCGGTGCCCGAGCCCGTGGCGCCCGCCCCGGCGGACACCGTGCTCGCCCCGCTCTGGTCCGCCCTGGAGAACGACGACGTCGCCTCGGCGCTGGGCCTGCTCGACCTGCGGGGGGACGAGACGCCCGCCGAGATCCTCGCGGCCCTCGGCCGGCTGCGCTCCGGCGCCCGGCTCCCCGTCGTGCAGACGGCCCGGTGGCGGCGCGTCCCGGACGGCCCGGCCCCGGCCCTCGACCGGGACGTGCTGCTCCTCGCCCCGCCCGGGGGCGACGACGACCTGGCCGACGCGCTCGCCGGGGCCCTGGCCCGGCACGGCGCACGCGTGCGGACGGGCGGCGCCGAGCGGCCGGACCTCGTCGTCGCGCTGCCCGGGGCCGAACCGGTCGCGGCGCCCGGCGTCCCGCGGTGGGCCCTCGGCACGGACGGCGGCGACCCGGTCGGCGACCACCTGGTGATCCTGCCGCCGGTGGTCGACGCCCGGGCCCGGGCCCGGCTCTGCGCGGTGATCGCCGAGGGGCACCCCGAGGCCAGGATCGAGGCGGACGGCGTGTCCGTGCGCGAGTACCGGACGGTGGAACCGGCCGAGCGGTGGCGCCCGGCGGGCGACGTCCTGCTGGCCGGCCTCCCGGACGGGCTCGCCGGGGCGGTGGCCGAGGAGGTACGGCGTCTCGGCGCCCGCTGCCTGGTGGCGGGGGGCTCCCCCTGCCCGCCCGGTGCCGTCCGGCTCGCCGAGGCGGAAGGCGCGGTGGCGCCGACGGCGGCGATCGTCGGGGCCGGGGTGGACCCGGGGACGGTCGGGAGGGACGGGACGGTACCGCTGGTCGCCGTCGTGTCGGTGGGGGAGCGGGTGGCGGAGCCGTCGGCCGGGATCCTCGCCCTCGGTCGCTCCGCGGTCGCGGTGGCGGTCGCTCCGGGGCTGGACCCGCGGGCGGCGGCGGCCGGGCTGTTCCGGGCGCTGACGGCGGGTGAGCCTGCGGTCCGCCTCGTCGACGGGGACGCGCTTCCCGCTGCGACGCCGGGGGCTGCCGCCACCGGGACCGAGGCGGCGGGGGCCACGGCCCCCGCGCCCGAGGTCTCCGCGCCGGTTGTTTCCGTGGCCGTGCCTGTGCCCGTGGCCGTCGAGCCCGACGCCGCTCCCGCCGCTCCCGCCGCTCCCGCCGCTCCCGCCGCTCCCGCCGCTCCCGCCGCTCCTGCCGCGGACGCGGCGGATACCGCAGAGGACGAGCCCGAGGCCGGCCCCAACCGGGAGGCCGAACTCTGGCTGGCGCTGGCCGCGTTGCCGCGCGACCAGTGGCAGGACGCCGTCCTGGGCGGTGTCCGCGGACTGGTGGCCGCGGTGCTGGGGCACGAGTCCGTCGACGAGGTGGGCGTCGAGGACGAGTTCTTCGACCTCGGTCTCACCTCCGTCACGGCGATCGAGCTGCGCGACCACCTCGTCGCACTGACCGGCCTCGACTGGGCCGCCGACGTGCTGTACGAGAACCCGACGCCGCAGATCCTGGCGGACCTCGTCATCGACCGGCTGGCCGCCGCGATGGACTGATCCGCCGCTCCCCGGCCGACCCGCTCGCCCCGCCACCGCCCCCACCCCGGGGCGGTGGCGGGGCGAGCGGCGTCCCGGGCCGCACCCCCGGAGGTGGTGGCTTTGCGGGGGCCTTGCAGGACCGGCAGTTGATGCCGGAGTGCGAGGATCCCGATGTTTTCTCTCTGTCGCTCATCGGCAGGAGCCGCAGCAGCGCGAAGGTGTTGGTCTCGGCGAGGCAGGCCAGACGCAGCAGCACGACAGATCATGATGCCGCTGGTGCCCTGTCCAGGTGAAGATGCCGGGGAAGCGCCGAGCGGATCCGAACATCGACGATCAAGGCCGCGACCTGCGCGGATGACGTATCGGGACCCGCACAGTCGGCGGCCGTCCGTCATGCCCTGCGCTCGTGGGATCTGTTGAGCGACCTGCGGTGCGGTCGGGTGAGATGACTCAGCCTGCGATGCGATTTCCAACGCGGCACCCCTGTCCCGGCCGCGAGGGCGGTGGTTTCGCGCTCGATGCCTTCAGCGCGGTCAGTCCCGGCCCGCGCCGGCCCGTTCACGCGGCGGGGTGGTGCGGGTGAGGGCGCGACCGTTGTACTGCAGGGCTGTGGGGTTGTGGGGGCTGCGCAGGAAGCGGCCGACGAAGGGGGTGCTGTGACCTGGGGGCAGGGCGGAAAAGGTGAGGTCCGCGCGCGGGGTGACGGGGTACGTGGCGCCGCCCGGGAGGGTGAGGGTGAGGGTGCCGGAGTCCAGGCGCGCGGTGATGGCGAGTTCCCCGTTGCGGTACTCGCCGAGGCAGGGGGTGAAGTCCTCGACCGGGGCCTCGGGCGGGAGTTGGGGGCGGTGGACGCCGACGGGCAGGCCCGCGTCGGCGAGTTCGCGCAGAACGGCGTCCCACAGCTGCCGGCCGGTGGTGGAGTTGGTGGTAAGCGCGACCACGGTGCCGGACGTGGAGTCCAGACGCAGGTGGCAGGTGGTGCCGTCGTGGGTGCCGTCGTGGCCCCACCAGGCGGTGCCGGGCGTACCGAAGCGGCCGAGGCCCAGGCCCCAGCCGTCGGCGAGGCCGAACGGTTCGGCGCCGTCGACCGGGGTGGTCATCTCCTGCAGGACCTGCGGGTCGCAGAGGTCCGGCCCGTTCCCGAGGGCCAGCCGGGCCAGTGCGACCAGGTCGGTCGCGGTGCCGGCCAGGCCGCCGGCCGCGAGCGAGTCGGAGTCCGTGGTGCACGCGATGGCTGAGACGGTGCGGGTCTCGTGGCCGGCGGCCGGGGGCTGGATGTGGTGGCCGTGGACGGTCAGGGCCGGGGCGGTGCGCGGGCGCGGGCCCGGAAGGAAGCCGGCCCGGGTGTCGAGGGGGCTGAGCAGGTAGGTGTCGAGGGTCTCCGGCCAGCTCAGGCCGGTGGCATCGGCCACCAGCTGGGAGAGCAGGTGGTAGCCGACGTTGGAGTAGGAGAACGTGCCCGGGGCGGGCCAGGCGGTCCGGGCCGGGGGCGGCACGGCGGCGAGCAGGGCCCGTAGGCGGCGGGCCGGCGGATCGCCGCCCGCATCGTGCGACTCGTGGTCGGACGGCAGGCCGGCGGTGTGGCTGAGCAGTTGCCGTAGGGTCGCGTCCAGGGCCGGGTCGGCGCCGCCCACCCAGCGGCGGATCGGGTCATCCAGGGTCAGCAGGCCGTCGGAGACCAGCTGGAGCGCGCAGACGGCGGCGAAGGTCTTGGAGGTGGACCCGTACGCGAAGGCCGAACCGGAGTGGACCTCAGTGCCGCCGTCGACCTCGCGGCCGAACTCCCGGGTGTGCAGCGAACCGTGTGCGTGCACCGCGAGCTGGGCGCCCACCACCGCGCAGTCCCGGGCCAGTCGGCCGAACCGATCCAGCGCGGTGACGAGCGCTGCTCTCGATGGTGCCGCCGATGTGCCGTCCACCTCAGGTCCCTTCCCGTCGAACACTGCTCAGGGGAGAGTCTTCAAGGCCGGGCACGGCTACGGCAGATGGTTAAGCCGTGGCTGAAACACCCACGCCGGAGGGCCGGCTGACGCGGGCGGCCGCGCGGTCAGGCGCGCCTGGGGGGCAGCACCGCCACGGCGATCAGCAGCAGCAGGACACCGCCGTAGGCGTTCCACAGGCCGGTGTGCAGGTCGGTGATGTCGAAGGAGACCGGCGCCACCTCGAGGGACTTCTGGACCGTCCACAGCACGCAGGTGGCCAGGGCGAGCAGCCCGGCCAGGAGCATCACCAGCCGAGAGCGCACCAGCAGGGCGAGGGCCGCGATCGCCGCGCCGGCGGCCAGCGGGATCATCATGGACGTGCCGGTCGTGGCGGTGCGGTCGGGGGAGAAGCCCTGGAAGAGGTCTGCGATCGGCACCGACCGAGGATCGCTCTTCTCGTACCAGGGCTGGAAGGCGCTGAGGACCAGCGCGGCCGCTCCGGCCAGGGCCAGCAGACTTGCTACGGCGACGCGACGCATCGGGTGGAGTTCCTCGTTTCTTTCTCTGCCTACAACTACTGCCTGCCCTGCTGCCGGAACGGTGTCACACGCGCCGGAGTTCGGCCGGATGCCGCCTGCGCCGGAAGGACCGGCCCGGCAGCAGGTAGCCGGCCAGCGTGGTGACCACGACGGTCGACACGATCAACGCCACCTGCATTCCCGGCAGATAGGGCAGTGAACCGGCAAGTGACCAACTGAAGGCGGCCAGGGGAATGAGCGCCGCCAGGGCGCCGATCACCAGGCCGACCGTCATGACGATCAACGCCTCCACCTGGAGCATGCCACGGACCTGCCGCCGGCCGGCGCCGACCAGTCGCAGAAGGGCGAGTTCCGGCCGCCGTCCGGTGACGATCAGGGCCAGGGTGCTCAGCACCGCGATCACGGTGAAGCTGCCGATCGCGGACACCGCGACCGTGGTGATCACCTGGCCGACGCCGCGGTCCTCCTCGCGCAGGTGCTCGGGGGACGGCTGGTCGGTCACCGTGGCACCGGGCGCGGCAACGGCCAACTCCCGCTCCACGGCGGCCCGCACGGCCCGGTGGTCGGAGCCCGGGTCGACCGCCAGCAGCGCCCGCCCGTTCGCCGGGGCGGCGGTGTGCGCGGCCAGTTCGTCGTGGGCGAAGAGGAACTCGCCGAGCGCCAGCTGCCGTTCGTAGAGCGCGACCACGCGCAGCGGCACGGCCGCGCCGTCGCCGTAGCGGATCGTCACCGTGGAGCCGACGGACAGGCTCAGATCGCGGGCGCGCTCGGTGCCGACCGCGACCGTGCCGCGGCCGAGCGTGCCGAGGTCACCGGCGGTCACCTTGGGGTCGAGGGTGGCGGGCAGGGCCTGCGGGGTGATGCCGAGCACCGGGAACCGGTCGAGCTTGGGATCGCCGACCTCGCGGTGTGCCAGCACGATGGTGCTGTACAGCACGCCGGTGGCCGCGCTCACGCCGTTCGTCCGGGCGAGCCGCTGCACCACCTCCTCGGGGATGCCCGCGCCGCCGGCGGTGACCGACAGGTCGGCCCGCATGGAGCTGCCGGCCTGCCGGCCGCCCTCGCGGTCCAGCGTGGCGCCGGCCGAGAGCTGGACCCCGACGAAGGCCACCACCAGCACGATCGGGGTGATCGCCGCGCCCAGGCGCCGGGAGTTCGCCCGGGTGGCGGCGTCGGCGAGGTAGCCGCCGGCCCCACCGAGGCGGCGCACCGTGCCACCGACCAGGTGGATGGCGAGCCGGGCGATCCACGGGCCGAGCAGCGCGCACGCGATGACCAGGGCCATCGCGGCCGAACTGGCGGCCGCGGCGGCGGTCTCGCCGCGCTGCAGCGAGGCCGTGCCGGCCGCGCTGACCCCGGCGAAGAGCAGGATGACGCCGGTGATCGTGCGTCCTTTGCCGGGCTGCTCGGGCTCGGTCTGGGCTTCGCCCATCGCTGCGGCCGGCTTCAGCTTGGCCGTCCGCCCGCAGGCGAGCGCGGCCGCGACCCGGGCCACCAGCAGGGTCAGTGCCCCGGTGAGGACCACCGAGGCCAGCATCATCGGCGGCATGGACAGGTCGAGGCCGACGGGGATCGCGCCGCGCTGCTCCAACATGGCGACGAGTTCCAGGTAGACGGGGACGGCGCCGGCCGCGCCCAGCAGGGCGGCGGTGATGGCGACCATCGCGGTCTCGCGCCCCACGGTGACCCGCAACTGGCGGGGGGTCGCCCCGACGGCCCGGAGCAGCGCGAACTCCCGGGCCCGCTGGTGGACGGCCTGCGCCACGGTGCTGGAGACCACCAACACGGCGATCATGGTGACCACCACGCAGACCGTGGCCAGCAGCATCAGCAGCCCGATCCGGCTGGGCGCGGCTTGGAGGAACTCCGCGTTCCCGCGGGCGTTGCCGGTCAGCACCCGCAGGGCCGAGGAGTCCTGCGGCGCCCGCTCGCCGACGGCGTCGTGGGCCGCGGTGCCGCCGTCCAGGGCGGCGCGCAGCGCCGGGTAGAGGGTGTGGACGGTTGTGCCGTCCTCCGCGAGGACGCCGATCGCGTCCACCTGGCCGGGGTGGCCCGCCAGGTCGCGAGCCTTCTGGTCACTGAGGAAGACCGTGCCCTGGTGGGCCAGGCCGGTGCCGTCGCCACCGCCCCGGGGTGCGGCGATGCCCGCCACCCGGTAGTGCACGGGCAGGCCGACCGGCGACTGGAGGCCGACCTCGTCGCCGACCTTGGCCCCGGCACGGGCGGCCAGGGCGCCGTCCAGGACCACTTCCTGCGGCCCGTTCGGTTGGTGGCCCGAGCGCAGCGTGAAGGGCGCCAGCGCGGCGGTGCTCCAGCCGTGCGCGTAGACGGGGGAGACCCCGGACTCCGAGTCCGGCCCCGGGACGGCGGTGGTGCCGTCGGCCGCGGTCAGGGTGATCGGGACGGCGCTGTCCGGGATCGCCGCCGCGACGCCGGGGACGGCGGCCAGCCGGGCGACGGCAGATTCCGGGACGCGCACCCGCTCGGTGAGCGCGGCCGTGACGGACTTCGGCTTGCTGGCGAACGGGGTGGCCTCGTAGGTGGTGGTCTGATTGCCGCCGACGACCGCGACGGTCGCCGCGTAGCGCTCGACCCGGGCGTGCCCGGCGAAGGCGGACAGCGTGGCGAGGGCGAACGAGCCGAGCAGCAGGGAGGTCAGCAGCAGCGCGGCGAAGACCGCGCTCCACGCCTTGAGGTGCATCCGGACCGCGCGGACGGCCAGGAAGTGCGCCGTGCGGGCGGTCGCCGGGCCCTCGCCGCGGCCCGGGCCGTTCGGGCTCCGCAGGGCCCGGGCCGCGGCGCGGGGGACGGTGCGGGTCGCGGACATGGTCAGCAGCCCCCGATCTCGGCCATGACCTGGGCGACGTCGGCGGTCTGCGGCCGGACCATGGTGGTGACGATCCGTCCCTTCGCCAGGAAGACCGCCTCGTCGGACCAGCTCGCGGCGACCGGGTCGTGGGTGACCATCACCACGGTGTGCCCGGTGTCGTCCACGGCCCGGCGCAGCAGCGTGAAGACGTCGTTGGCGGTGGAGGGGTCGAGTGCCCCGGTCGGCTCGTCGGCGAAGATCACGGCCGGGTCGGTGACCAGGGCGCGGGCGATGGCGACCCGCTGCTGCTGGCCGCCGGACAGGTGCAGCGGGGAGTCGTCCGCGCGGTCTGCCAGCCCGACCGACTCCAGGACGCGCATCGCCCGCTCCACGGCCTGCGGGCTGTCCGGTCGCTCGCCGCCCAGCAGCAGCGGCAGCGTGACGTTCTCCCGCACGGTCAGCGACGGCACCAGGTTGAGCGACTGGAACACGAAGCCGATCCGGTCCCGGCGCAGCCGGGTCAGCGCCGCCTCGCTCAGCGAGCCGAGGTCGGTGGTCCCGATCCGCACGGTGCCGGACGTCGGCCGGTCCAGGCCGGCGGCGCACTGCAGGAAGGTCGTCTTGCCGGACCCGGAGCGGCCCATCACGGCGACGAACCGCCCCTGGGGGATCTCCAGGCTTACGTCGTCCAGGGCGTTCACCGGCTGGCCGCCCCGAAGGTAGCGACGGGTCACCGACTGCATGGTCAGGGCGACCGGGCCGATCGGGTGGCCCTGCTCCTGCTCGACGGCTGAATCCGCCGCGTCCGTCCGTCCGATGCGCTGCCTGATCACCAGTGAACCCTCCCGGGCGTGCTTCCTGGCCGGCCGGCCGACACTGCGGTGGGCCGGCGTGGCCGCGGGTCACCCGCGTCCACGCAACCGACCCTAGGATCTCAGCCGAGGGCGCCGCGATGACCTTTCCACCCGTCTTGGGGTTCAGCCAGCACACCCATGTGCTGGGGTGACAGAGACACCGCAGGGTGCGCTTCCGGTTCGTTACGGTGGGACGCAACCCCGTGGTGCGGCGGTCGCCGCAGTGCAACGCCAATCCCAGGAGGCCCTACCGGTGTCAGAGTTCGAGCCCCAGCCGGACACCGAGGAGGACACGTCGAGACTCGGCGCGGCCATCCGCGACGCCCGGGACGCCAGCGCCTTCCTGTACATGGGCCTGCCGATGGCAGTGGTCTGCTTCTTCGGCTGCTTCGTCGTCCCGGCCTCGCTGTTCTTCACCGTGTTCCTGATCGGCGCCCCCGCCTGGCCGGAGGTGGTGCGGGCGCTGCGCAGCCTGGCGGGGCACGAACGGGTACGCGCGGGCGCCTTCCTGGGCACCACGGTGCCGGAGCAGTACCTGCCGCTGGACGGCTCGCTCTCGGACCGGTTCCGACTGGCGATGACCGACCCCGGCACCTGGCGCGACGCCCTGTGGTTGCCGGTGCAGACCCTGAGCGTGATGCTGCTCAGCCTGCTGACCCTGCTGCTGTGGCTGGTCGGCCTGCCGCTGGACGGCGTACGACTGGGCATGGCCGACGCGGTGGCCCGGCGCCGAGGCGTCCCGTCGCGGGCCGAACCGCTGGTGCTCAACCTGCAGAGGTTCCTGGCCGAGCGTCAGGCGGGCTGGACGGTACACCTGTTGCGCCCGTCCGAGTCGTCCCGGCTGGCAGAACGGGTGGCCGAGCTGTCGGAGAGCCGGGCCGGAGCCGTCGAGGCGCACAGCGCCGAACTGCGGCGCATCGAACGGGACCTCCACGACGGCGTCCAGGCGCAGTTGGTCGCCCTGTCGCTGCGGATCGGGCTGGCCAAACAGCAGTTGTCGAAGGACCCGGAGGCGACCGAAGCGCGGCTGGACGAGGCGCAGGAGGGCATCGAGCGGGTCCTGGCCGACCTGCGCCACGTCGTACGGACGGTCTACCCGCCGGTGCTGACGGACCGTGGACTAGCCGGTGCCGTCCGGGCACTGGCGGCCGGCTCGTCGATTCCGGTGGACCTGCAGGTGAGCGCGGTGGAGAACGGCCACCGGGTGCCCGCGTCCGTGGAGGCGGCGGCCTACTTCGTGATCGCCGAGGGGCTGACCAACATCAGGAAGCACAGCCGGGCGACCAGGTCCTCGGTACGCTTCCAGCGCAGCGGCGGACAGCTGACCATTACGGTCACCGACGACGGACGCGGGGGTGCCGACGAACACGGCGGCTCCGGTCTGGTCGGCATCCGCCGCCGGGTGGCCGCGCTGGACGGTACGGCGACCCTCACCAGCCCTGTCGGAGGGCCTACGGAGCTGAAAGTGGAGCTGCCATGCGGATCGTGATCGCGGAGGACAACGCCCTGCTACGGGAGGGGATGGTCCTGCTGCTCAGCAGCAACGGCCACTCGGTGGAGGCGTCGGTCGGCGCGGGACCGGAGATCCTGCCCGCGCTGCGCAACCACCGGCCCGACCTGGCGGTCCTCGACGTCCGGCTGCCGCCGTCGTTCCGGGACGAGGGGCTGCGGGCGGCGCTCGCCGCCCGGCGCGAACTGCCGGATCTGCCGGTCCTGGTGCTCTCCCAGTACGTTGAGGAGACGTACGCGGCCGAGCTACTGGCGCACGGGGCGAAGGGGGTGGGCTACCTGCTGAAGGACCGGGTGGGGCGGGTGGACCAGTTCCTGGAGGCGGTGGAGACGGTCGCCGGCGGCGGTACCGTGCTCGACCCGGAGGTGGTCACCCAACTGCTCAGCCGGCAGGTCGCGGCCAGGCCGATGCGCAATCTGAGCCCGCGCGAGCAGGAAGTGCTGGAGCTGATGGCGCAGGGCAAGGCCAACAACGCGATCTCGGAACAACTGGTGATCACCGAGCGGGCGGTGAGCAAGCACATCCGGAACATCTTCGACAAGTTCAACCTGCCGCCGGAGGGCGGCAGTGTGCACCGCCGGGTGCTGGCTGTGCTGACCTATCTCGGGCACGACGTCCAGGAGGCCTAGCAGGAACCGGCGTTCGTCGCGGGCCCGGAAACGGAAAGCACCGGGTGCCTGGGGCGGGGGGCCCCGGACACCCGGTGAGGGAGGTCGGAGTGAGCAGGCGGGGGTCCCGCCCACCACGGCCTCCGGTCCATGAGTGGCGGTGCGTCAGCCCGCCATGTCACCGGCGCTGGTGCAGGTGGAGCGCAGCGACTCAAGCCGCTTGTTCTGGCCGGCGACGTACACGGAGACGCTGCCGGGGTCGCGGTCCTTGAGCTTGGTGTTGCGCAGCTCGCTGGCGGTGTCGCTGGCGGCCTTCTTCAGCTTGTCGTCCTTGGCCTTCTTCACCAGCTCGTCGATCTTGTCCGCGCGGTCGTTGACATCCTTGACCGCGGCGTCGGCGTCCACGGGGTGCGGGTTGAACAGCGCCAGGTCGGTGATCTTCAGGCACATGTCGGCCCGATCGAGCACCTCCTGGGGCGAGTTGCAGGAGGCGAGGCCGAAGACGGCCCCGATCGCGATGGTGGCGGCGACCGCCCGCAGGCCCAGGCTCCGCTGGTAGGCGCGGGCGGGCCGCCGGGCCGGGTCGGCCGGGAACGGTGTGGTCATGGTCGGGGTGCTCCTGGTCGCAGGATGGGACGGCCGGGTCACGGTCAAGGGGTCACTCACCGTTGCTCGCCTTGCGCCAGCGGGCGACGCCCCAGACCAGGGCGATCGCGTCCAGGACGAACCCGCCGATCATGACGGTGGTGTGGGTGCTGCCCGTCACGCCGTGGGAGACCACGGAGGTGAGCATGGCACCGATGAAGAACAGCACCAGCGGAAGGACGACCCAGCCCGATCCGGGCTTTCCGGCAGAACCGGCCATGAGAAGACTCCTCGAAACCCTTGTGAGACGCGGCCTCAACCGCGCCGCTGTACGTCTCCAAGTCTGTCCGCTCGGAGCGTTCCGGTAAGTACACCGCACACCCGAAGGGGGGTGTTGCCTGCACTACTCTTTCGAGTTCCAGGCGGCGCCGGCTCGATCCGATCGGACGTTCGACCAGCGTTGTTCCGTCCTCACTTAAAGATCTCCCGGTTGCGACAGGCCGGTGGCAGCATGCGCAGGTCAGAACAGGGCGGGCGGAGGGATCTCAGGGTGCCGGACGTCGAACAGTCGCAGATTCCAAGACCATTGGCGCGAAACCGCAACTACAACGTGGTGCTGGTCAGTCAGCTGCTCTCCGAAATCGGTGGCCAGGTCTCGCTGTTCGCGATCCCGCTGGTAGTGCTCGCGCTGACCGGATCCGCCGTCACCGCGGGCGCGGCCGGCACCGTGAACGCGATGGTCCGGCTGCTGGTGCTGATCCCGGCCGGCGCGCTGGTGGACCGGTGGAACCGCAAGCGGGTGCTGATTGCCTGTGAGCTGGTGCGCATCCCGGTCCTCGCCGCGCTCGTGCTGGCGCTGTGGCGGGGGGACGAGGGCCTGGGCCTGGTGTTCCTGGTGGCCGCCGTGGACGGCGCGGCGGCGGCGCTGTTCACCCCGGCGGAGGAGGCGTTGCTGCCCCAGCTCGTCCACCCGAGCCAGCTGCCGGAGGCGGTCTCGCGCAACGCGGCCCGCAGCTACCTGGCGACGCTGGTCGGCCCGGGGCTCGGCGGTCTGCTGCTGGCCGCGCGCCAGTGGCTGCCGTTCGCCGTCAACGCGGTCACCTTCGCCGCCTCCTTCGTGCTGCTGCTGTTCCTGCGGCTTCCGGCCGCCGTTGCGGCTCCCGCCGGGCAGGGCGGCTCGCTGGCCGGGGACCTCAAGGTCGGCGTGCGCTTCATCCGGGAGCGCCCGGTGCTGCGCAGCGCCCTGCTGGTGGCGGTGGCGGTGAGCATCGCGTTCAACGCGCTCTACCTGCTGGTGGTGACCCTCGCGAAGCGGTCGGGGGTGCCGGCCGACGAGATCGGCGTGATCGGGGCCATGACGGGCGTCGGGGGCCTGCTCGGCGCCGTGGTGGCGCCGGTGCTGCAGCGGCTCATCGCGCCGCGGGTCGCGATCGCCGGCCTCGGCCTGGTCGGCGCCGCGGTCACCCCGCTGCTCGTGCTCGGCACCAGCGCGTACCTCTTCGGAGCCGTGCTCGCGGCGATCGCCTTCTGCGCGCCGACCGTGCACGCCACCGTGGTGGTGTACCAGATGAGCGTCACCCCGGACGGCCTGCGGGGCCGGGTCGGGGCGGCGATGGCGCTCACCGGCGGCGTCGCGGGGGTGGCCGGCCCGCTGCTCGGCGGCGTGCTCGCCGACACGGCCGGGCGCGGGACGGCGGTCGCGGTCTTCGTCGGCCTCCTGCTGCTTGCTGCGGTGGGAGCCGGCCTCAGCCGTACGCTGCGGGCGTTTCCGGATGTCCGCAGCGCCGTGCCCGCCGCCGGTTCCGCCCCCGAACCCACCAGGTCGGCCGAGCCCGCCGAGAACATCGGCGACCCCGTGCCCTGACCGTGTCCGCTCCGCCTCCTGCCCCCCGGAGACCCCGGGCGGCGTCCCCTTCGGAAAGCTCCGGAAAGGCAGTCCTGTGGAAACCACCAAGTCCCGTAGCCCGCGCTGGGTGGTCACCCGGCCCCAGCGCCCGGCGGCCAGGGTGCGGCTGTTCTGCTTCCCGTACGCGGGTGGCGGCACCAGCGTGTTCCGGTCCTGGCACGAGTTCCTGGACCCGTCCGTCGAGGTGTGCCCGGTGCTGCTGCCCGGCCGGGAGGAGCGGATCAGCGAGCCGCCGGCGACCGTGATGGCAGACCTGGTGGTGCGGCTGGCCGAGCATCTGGAGCCGTGGACGGACAAGCCGTTCGCCTTCTTCGGGCACAGCATGGGCGGTCAGATCGCCTTCGCGCTGACCCGGCTGCTGGCCGAGCGCGGGGCGCGGACGCCGACCTGGCTGTTCCTGGGCGGCTGCGTGCCGCAGCGCACCGCGATGCGCCGGCACCTGCTGCCGGACGCCGAACTGACCGAGGAGATCCGGCAGATGAACGGGATGCCGACCGCGGTGCTGAACGACCCGGAGATCCTCGCGCTGCTGTTGCCGGTGTTGCGGGCCGATTTCGCGCTCACCGAGACGTACCTGACCGAACCGGGCGTCACTGTGCCCGTCCCGATGACGACCTTCGCCGGGGTGGACGACGCGGAGGCGCGGCCCGCCGACATGAAGGAGTGGGCCCGGCACTGCGCGGGCCCGAGCGAGTCCCTGGAGCTGCCCGGCGACCACTTCTTCCTCAACGAACCGGCGGCGATGCTTGATCTGGTCAACCGCAGGCTGCGGACGGTTGCCGCGCGATCCTGAGCAGGCACTCGGCGAGTTCGGCCGGAGCGGCGCCGGCCACCGCGTCGACGACCTGCCCGCGGTGGAGGAAGATCGTCGCGCGGGCGAGCGAGGCGGCGACCGGATCCCGTACGGCCATGACTGCCGCGACGTCGAACTGCGCGGTGGCGCGCCGCAGGACGGCGGCCCGGGCGCGTTCGGCGGCGGGGCTGGGGTCCGGGCCGGGCTCGTCGGCCAGCAGCAGTCGCGGGGCCCGGGCCAGTGCGTGGGCGACGGCCAGGCGCCGGCGGCCGGAGGCGGACAGCTCCCGGACCGGCCGCTCCAGACTGCGCTCCAGCAGGGTCGCCCGGTGGACCAGGTCCAGGTCGGCCCGGCCGGCCGGGCCCGCCGACCGGACGGCCTCGGCCACCGAGGCGGCCGGGTGGTCCGGTTGCGGTTCGTCCGGGAGCAGTTCGGCGGGGACCGGTTCGTCCGGGTCCGGTCCGGGGGCCCACCACGTCGAACCGGAGGTCGGCGGGACCAGTCCGGCCAGGCAGCGCAGCAGCGTGGTCTTTCCAGCGCCCGTCGGGCCCATCACGGCCAGAAAGCAACCGGAGCGGATTCCGAGGTTCACGTTTTTCAGTGCGAAAAGCGGCTCACCGGCACTGGGGAGTGCGACGGAAACCGCGTTGAGCGAGGCCACCACCTCGCCGGGCCGGGCCGGCGGTGGAACGGTTCGATATCGCCGCATTGACGCCCCTGTGGCTGCCTGTGGGTGTGCGACTTCCCACCCTGTTCGATCGATGGTCCGCACCATACCGAGACATGGTGGCGACGCACTATGCCGTCTGCAGGATGGATTCGGGTTCAGCTGACACTCCCCCGGGGGTGGGGTGCGGCAGATACCCACGTGGAGTGGTGGCTGACCCCCCTTGGTACCGCCTCCGGAGTGGGAGTTTGCGGCAGGTCTAAAACTCCTGTTCGAGCGAATTCCGGCGGTGAAGAATGTTTCCCGAGGCATCGCTGTGCAGTCGGGGTGGCGGGCCGGACCGACGCGTTCCGATACGCCGTCGGCCCCGGGGGACTTCGGATCGAACCCGGGGAAGAACATCGGGCCGCATCGGCGGAAACACGCTCCGGCCGAGGCTGATGACGCGCCGTGCGCTCGACGGTCACAGGCGTCCACGAACAATTCCTCAGCGATTTGGGATACCGGCATGAAGTCTGGCATGTACTCGTCGTTCAATCGGTCGGCCATCGCCGGCACCACGCTCCACGGGCTGTTCGAAGCACAGGCCGCCCGCCGGCCCGGCCACCCCGCGGTGGAGCAGGCCGGCGTCAGCCTCTCCTACGGTGAGGTCGACCGGCGGGCCAACCTGCTGGCCCGCCGACTGGTGGCCGAGGGAGTGCGGCCCGAGAGCAGGGTCGGCGTCTTCGTCGAACGCGGCCCGCACCTGATCACCGGACTGCTCGCCGTCCTCAAGGCCGGCGGCGCCTACGTCCCGCTCGACCCCAAGTACCCGGCCGAGCGCCTCGCCTTCATGGTCTCCGACTCCGACATCAACCTCATCCTCACCGGGGACGCCGGCGAACACGCCTTCGGCGCCACCGCCCGGACCCTGCGGATCGACCAGCCCGACCAGGACGGCCCGGACACCGCCCCCGACGTGCCGGTGCTGCTGGACAACACCGCGTACGTCATCTACACCTCGGGCTCCACCGGCACCCCCAAGGGCGTGGCCGTCACCCACCGCGGCGTCGAGGCCCTCGGCGCCGCCCACGCCGACGCCCTCGCCATCGGCCAGGACAGCCGCGTCCTCCAGCTGGTCTCGCCCAACTTCGACGTCGCCATCGCCGACCTCGTCCAGACCTGGTACGCCGGGGCCACCCTGATCCTGCCCGCCGCCGACACCCAGACCGTCGGCGAGGGGATCGCCGAACTCCTGTCCACCACCTCCGTCACCCACGCGATGATCCCGCCGTCGGTGCTCGCCACCATCCCCCCGGTGGAACTGCCCGACCTGCGCGGCCTCGCCACTGGCGGCGAGCCCTGCCCGCCCGACCTGGTGGCCCGCTGGGCCCGCAACCGGCGCATGTTCAACGCCTACGGCCCCACCGAGGCCACCGTCACCACCACCGTCAACGGCCCCCTGCCCCCCGAGCTCGGCGAGGTTCCCGGCATCGGCCGTGCCGTGCCCGGCGTCCGGGTCATGGTGCTCGACGACAGCCTGCGCCCCGTGCCCGAGGGCGGCGTCGGCGAACTGTGCATCGCCGGCGACGCACTGGCCCGCGGCTACGTCAACCGGGCCTCGCTCACCGCCGAGCGCTTCGTCGCCGACCCCAACGCCGACGACGGCACCCGGATGTACCGCACCGGCGACCGGGTACGCCGACTCGGCGGCGAGCGGTACGAGTTCGTCGGCCGCCACGACCACCAGGTGAAGATTCGCGGACTGCGCGTCGAACTCGGCGAGATCGAGGCTGCCCTCAGCGAGTACGAGGGCGTGCTCCAGTGCGTCGTCGTCGCCCAGGGCCCCGAACCGCGCCGCCTCGTCGCCCATGTCGTCCCCCGCCTGCCCGAGGCCGTCCCCTCCGCCACCGAACTGCGTGACCACCTCGCCGGGCGACTCCCCGCCCACATGGTGCCCACCGCCTTCGGCTTCCTGGACAGCCTCCCCCTCACCCCCAACGGCAAGGTCGACCGCACCGCCCTGCCCGCACCCAGCCGCATCGCCGAACCCGCACACACGCCGCCGCGCACCGAACTGGAGCGCCACCTCGCCGAGATCTGGACCGAGATCCTCGGCGTCGAGCGGATCGGCGCCGACGACGACTTCTTCGCCCGCGGCGGCGACTCCATCGCCGGCCTGCGGATGGCCTTCCAGGTGGAACGCCGCCTCGGCCACCGCCCCGCCCCCGCCGACCTGTTCGACCACTCCACCCTGGCCCGGTACGCCGCCCGCCTGGAGCACCTGGAACAGCGCCCCGCCCAGACCGCCGCCGAACCGATCCCCGCCCTGGAGCGCGGCCGGCCACTGGGACTCTCCCCGGCACAGCGCCGGCTCTGGTTCCTCGACCAGTACGAACCCGGCGGCTCCGCCTACAACTGCGCCACCGGACTGCACCTCACCGGCCACCTCGACCACCCCGCGCTGCAGCGCGCCCTGGCCGCCCTCGTCGCCCGCCACGAGCCGCTGCGCACCGCCTTCACCGACGTCGACGGCGCCCCCGCCCAGGTGATCGGCGAACCCGCCGCCCTGCCACTGCCGGTGGCCGAACCGGCCGGGCTCACCGGCCCCGCCCGGGACGCCGCCGTCCAGGAACTGCTGCGGGCCGAGGTGTCCGCCCCCTTCGACCTGCGCTCCGGACGCCCCCTGCGGGCACTGCTGGTGCGCACCGCACCCCAGGACCACCTGCTGGTCCTCACCGCGCACCACATCGTCGCCGACGCCTGGTCGATGGACGTCATCGCTCACGACCTCGGTCTGCTCTACCGTGCGGCACTGACCACCACCGACCCGGACACCACCGCCGAGACACTGATCCGCCAGGCCGGGCTCGCACCCCTCGCCCTCCAGCACGCCGACGTCGCCCACTGGCAGCAGAGCCAGGCGGACAACCCCCGCCTCGCCGGCCAACTCGCCTACTGGCAGCGGAAGCTCGACGGCGTCACCGCCCTGGAACTGCCCACCGACCGGCCCCGCCCGGCCCTGCGCAGCTCCGCCGGCGCCCGCCACCTGTTCACCCTCGTACCGAGCACTGTCGAACGCCTGACCGTCCTCGGCCGGGACCACGGCACCACCCTGTTCACCACCCTCGCCGCCGGCACCCAACTGCTGCTCTCCCGCTGGTCGGGCCGCCGCGACATCGCCATCGGCACCGTCGACGCCGGTCGCGACCGCTTCGAACTCGCCGAACTGGTCGGCTTCTTCGTCAACACCCTGGTGCTGCGCGCGGACGTCGACGAGACGCTCAGCTTCGCCGACTTCGTCGACCGCACCCGCACCGACGTCCTGGACGCACTGGCCAACGACGACGTGCCCTTCGACCGCGTCGTGGACGCCGTGGTCGTCGAACGCGACCCCAGCCGCCCCCCGCTCGTCCAGGCCATGCTGGTCCTGCAGAACGCCCCGGCCCGGCTGCCCGACCTGCCCGGGCTCACCGTCACCGAGACCGTCCTGCCCCGCGAAGCCGCCCTGTTCGACATCACCCTGGAGTTCTGGCAGAACCCCGACGGCGGCCTCACCGGCTCGCTGGAGTACAGCACCGACCTCTTTGACGAGCCCACCGCCGTACGCCTCGCCGACCAGCTCGGCGTGCTCCTCGCCGGCCTCGCCGCCCGCCCGCAGCACCCGATGGCCGAGGCGCCGCTGCTCACCGACGCCGAGACCGAGCGCCTCCTGCACACCTGGAATGACACCGCGCGCAGCGTCACCGAGGCCACCCTGCCCGACCTGTTCGCCGCCCAGGCGGCCCGCACCCCCCGGGCCGCCGCCGTGCGCGCCGAGGGCGTCCGCCTGGACTACGCCGCACTGGACGAGCGCACCAACCGGCTCGCCCACCACCTGATCGCCCTCGGCGTCGAGCCCGGCGACCGGGTCGGCATCCACCTGGAGCGCGGCACCGACCTGATCGTCGCCCTGCTCGCCGTGGTCAAGGCCGGCGCCGCGTACGTGCCGCTCGACCCGGCCTACCCGCTGGGCAGGCTCGATTTCATGGCCGAGGACGCCGGCCTCACGCTGCTGCTCACCGACCGGGACTCCGCCGCCCGCTGGACCCCGGAGGGACCGGCGGTGGTCCTGCTCGACCGCGACCGCGCGGCCGTCGACGCCCGCCCGACCGACCGCCCGCAGGTGACGATCACCCCGGGCAGTGCCGCGTACGTCGTCTACACCTCCGGTTCCACCGGCCGCCCCAAGGGCGTCGAGGCCACGCACCGCGGCGTCGAGCGGGTCGTCCGGGACAACGGCTACCTCGAACTCGGCGGCGAGGACGTGGTCGCGCAGCTGGCCTCGGTCTCCTTCGACGCGGCCACCTTCGAGATATGGGGCGCGCTGCTGAACGGTGCCACCCTGGCCATCCCCGCGCCCGGGGTGCTGGACACCCGCGAGCTGGGCGCCTTCGTGGCCGAGTACGGGGTGACGACGCTCTGGCTCACCGCCGGCCTGTTCCACGAGGTCGTCGACTCCGGCATCGAGGCGCTCGGCGGGGTGCGCCGGCTGCTCGCGGGCGGCGACGCGCTGTCGCCGCGGCACTGCCGGGCCGTGCTGGAGCGCTTCCCCTCGCTCACCCTGCTGAACGGCTACGGGCCCACCGAGACCACCACCTTCGCCGCGGTCTGCCGGATCACCCCGGCCCACCTCGACGGCGACACGGTGCCGGTCGGCCGGCCGATCGCCGACACCCGGGTGTATGTGCTGGACGGCTGGCTGCGGCCGGTGCCGCCGGGTGTGGTGGGTGAGTTGTACGTGGCCGGCGGCGGTGTCGCCCAGGGCTACGTGGGTCGGCCGGGGCTGACGGCGGAGCGGTTCGTCGCGGACCCGTTCGGTGTGGGCGGCCGGCTCTACCGCACGGGTGACGCGGT
>NZ_JBVIRL010000025.1:0-42459 GCF_055576085.1 Kitasatospora sp. NPDC033851
AGGCCACCAACGTCGTCGACCTCATGGACATGCTGCGCCGCAGCCTCGAGACCGCCCGCAAGGGCGAGACGACCGAGGGCCCGAAGAAGTCCACCGGCCGGGCCCAGGCCGCCCGTGCCAGCGGATCCCCCAAGCAGACCGGCGGCAAGAAGAGCACCTCCACCAAGACCGCCGCCAAGTCCACGGCCAAGCGCAGCAGCGCCACAGGGAAGCGGCAGCTGTCCCAACTCACCAAGGCCGAGCTCTACCAGCGCGCCACCGACCTCGACATCGCCCACCGCTCGACGATGAGCCGCGACGAACTCCAGAAGGCCGTGGAGAAGGCCACTCCGGGAAGGCGGCTGCGCTCTGCGTCCTGATCGCGCATCCCGTAACGCAGGTCGACCGGTTCGGGTCAGCGAGCAGCGGCCTGTACGGATCCCACCGCTCGCGGCCGCGGCAGCCCTGGCCATCGGTGCCCGTCCGGCTCCAGCAGCAGCCGAGCCTGCAGCCGGGCAGGGCCCGTGTGCAGGGCCACGTCGGCGAGCAGTTCGCCCGCAACGATGACCAGCCGGAGCCGGAACGAGCCGGTGGCCAGGAACGCGCTCTCGCGCACGGTGACCGGCGCGCCCTCACCGGGGAAGGGGAGGGAGCTCCTCCCTGTCCGCTGGCTCAGTCGGCAACCACTCCTGCTCGAACGCGCTGACGGCGCGCGCGACGTCGAGCAGAGCGGGCCCGGCGGTGGCCGCCTCGGCCTCGGTGGCGGGCCTGAGGAGCGCCGCGTAGGTGTACGCGACCGTGTCGACCCAGGTCCGGGTGTGGCTGCGCCGGTTGGGGCCCGCGTAGCCGGCGGCGATGCGCAGGACCTCGGCGGTGAGCTGACCGTCGGCGGCGCCAGCGTCGCGGACGATGAGGCGGGCGGCGTCGTGGTCGGCCCACCGGGTGGGAGTCCACGCCCCGCTGCTGAGCGCCGCCAGCGCGCGCGAGGCGACGTCGTCGGCCAGGCCCGAGCGGGACGGCTCCTCCTCGGACGCGGCGGCCGTCCTGATCACTGTCCGCATGGCGTCGATGCCGGCGTCGCCCGTCCACGGCCGGTGCCGGCTCCCACAGGCGCCGCACAGCAGCTCCAGCTCGTCCGTCCAGCGTCCGTGCGCGAGCAGACGCTGGTTCCGGCAGTCGCAGGGAACACCCGCTCGCCGTGGAGCGCCCAGGGCTCGTTGGTGTCGTCGTAGGTCCACGTCGTGTGGGGGACGTACACCGTGTCGATGCCCACCCGCCATAGCTGGGCGGCGTCTCCGGTGGGCGGCCCCTCGGCCGTGGTGGTCGTCATGAAGGCCTCCTCGCTGCTCGACTGCCCTGCCTACCACAACCGGCCCGGCCGGGGCAGGCGGTCCGCCGGAGGCGACGGCGCGGGCCGGGCCCCCGGAATGCTGGGGCGGTGACAGAACATCAGCGGCGCCCGCTGTAGACCGGGCCCAGGGACAGCGCGGACGAACAGCAGACAGCCCGGCAGCGGCGCGAAACGGTCGCGGAACGGACAACGTGGGACGGCGTCGTGCGGGCGTGTGTCGTACGGATGGACCTCGAGTATGCGGTTACTCGACGTCGAACGAGCGACTGGGAGCTCGCGGTGGTCTGAGGCGTCAGCGCCAGGCGGGATGGTTCGCAGGCTGTCCGGATCCGATTCGATCATGGCCACCGTTCTTGCATCAGCGGGCAGGAGGCCGAGGAACCAGGCCGCCGTATCTGCCCAGACGTCCGCGTCACCATCCCGCAACACCAAGTGGCCGCGCTCGAAGTACGCGCCGTGCCGGCTCTCGCCGTCGAGCTCGACATAGAAAGAGACGTAGTTCTTGCCGGTGGACGGCGAGTGCTCCTGCCCGGCCTGCAGGTCCGGGCAGGAGCACGAAGGTGGTCTTCGGCAGGCCCTGCAAGGCCCTAGCTACGGATCCGGTGTCGCGTCGACCGGGCGGCTCCCTGGGGTCAATCCAGCGGAGAGGAACCGCTCGATCGGACCACCGCGCGCCGCGCCGTCCCGAGTCGCCCGGCCTGCGCACATAGCGTTCGCTGGCGTGATCCCCTCGCCGAACGGACGCCCCGTTCCTGATGCCCTGACCAACCTCTTGGACTTCGTCGCACTCAACACGATGAAGCACCTGCACCGCGCTCTCGAAGCAAGCCGCGACTGCTCCGAAGCCCCGTCCATCATGGAGTGGTACCGCCTGGTCGGCTACGCCCTGTCCGATGCGACCGAATACCAGCGATTGGCGCTGGGTGTACTCGCGGCCCACATGCAGAGCACGGGTCTCAGTTCCGCAGCGATCGCCCGATACCTCCAGACCCCGCAGAGCGCACTGCCCGCCCTGATGACCGAGTCCGCCAGGGAGATGTTCGCCGGGCTCGTAGACTCGCCTGACCCCTACCTCGAAGACAGCACCTGGTGCGAGGCCGGCCGCGACACGGCTTCGGGGGAATGCTCCCTGGCCCGTGATCGGTTCGAGGTAGCCCTCGCAGCGCTCTACCACAACCCCGAAGACCCGGACGCGCTCAACTACTTGCCTGACAACCTCCGAGAGGCAGCCCTCGCAGTCAGCCAGGTACTCAACCACATGCCGACCCCTGCATGAAGCGGAACAGGCCCCACAGCCGCGCGGCTTAGCCCCATCGCCGGGTCGCGCATGCGCTGAACCAGGTACGGCCGGGGCCACAAACGTTGACAACAAGGCCCAGGGTAAGAAATTTCTTACCCCGGGCCCGTTGGTCGGTCAGGTCACAGCACCTACGCGGCGGGGACGGCAGTCTGCTGCTCCAGGCCCCGCTGTGCGAGCCGGATGAACGGGACGAACTCCCCGTCGGGCAGCAGGTACGGGAAGACCCGCTCTGGGGCCGGCGACTGGTGCCGTGGGATCAGGCACACATTCCGTGAAGACGGTGCGGTGGTGGGCTGGAACGGCCGCAGCGGGTTCTGGCCCTTGCATCCCAGGCTCCTGCCGCCGCTTCCTTGGGCCGGCACGCAGACATGAGGAGTATCGCAATGAGACACCCTGAGATGTCTCTCTGCGCTTGATCTACGCACCGACGCCATCATGAGAGCGGCGGGGACTGGCGGACCGGCGCCCGGTCCCCCGGGCATAAACAGGGGCGGGCGGCGAAGGTCGGCACGAGGCGTTGGTGCCCTGCGCGGTCGCCGTGGCCCGCATGCCGCGTCCTCTGCGGCCTGCTGCTCCGGATAGCCTGCCTTCCGTGTATCGGATTTTTGACGGTCAGAGGGGCCGGGCATGAGCGAAGTGATCGCGGTCTACAGCGAGAAGGGCGGCGTCGGCAAGAGCGCCCTGGCGGCCGGGCTGACGGCTGCGGCCCGCAGGCGAGGGCTGGACGTTGTCGCCGGGGACCTTGATCCCCGGGGAACATTCACCGCCGAGCTGGGCATCTCCGAGGAGGAGGCGCCGGCCTTCACGATGAACGACCTGCTCGCACTCGACCCGCAAGGTGAGACCGGGCTGGCGGCCGAGGCGTTCGCCCCGGCGTCCGACGCATGGCCGGGAGTCCAGGTGATTGCGGCGGAGCGCGCCCTGGCGAACCGCGAGACGGACAACATGGCCGTGGGGCTCGAGTTCCGCCTGCGGCTCGCCCTGAAGGGGGCCATAAAGCCCGGATCGATCGGCATTCTCGACCTGCCGCCACGCGCGGGCGGCAAGCTCGTCACCTCGGCCCTCGTAGCGGCAAAGAAGGTTGTCATCCCGGCGACCCTTGACGAGGACGGACGGATCGGCGCCAAGGAGGCCCTGGCGACCATCAAGCTGGTCAAGGATCTCGGCATGAACCCGGACCTTGAGGTGGTGGGCATCGTCCCCTCTATCGTCCCCGGCGGGCGGAGCACCCTGAAGGACGCCATAGGGGAGTATCTGGCGGAAACGTATGGGGAGCTGTACCGCGACGATCTTGCAATCCCCCGGCACGCGGTGCGCCAGCAGACGCGATTCGCCTGCGTGCCGATCACCGCGACCTCCGGCAAGGAGGCTCAGTCCCTTGCGGATGCCTATGACCGAATCCTCACCGCGGCGGGAGTGACACCCTGATGGGCAACAAGTTGATCGCAGCCGGCACGAACCGACTGAAGAAGGCGCCGGACTCCGCCGTGGATCCGGCGGTGCCGGCCAAGCTCCAGCAGGCGGCACAGCAAACCGCCCCCTCGGCGCTCCCTGCGATTGTGGGCACCCAGGACTCGCCGAGCGTATTCGCGGGCGGCCGGGTGCTCACCGCAGAGGACATCACGGGCACTCCAGAGGAGCAGCTCGCCTACGTCACCGACCGACTGGTCGAGATCGACGGCCTCGGGCGGCGCGCCGAGGACTTCGTGATACTCAACAAGGGCATCCTGCTGGAGATCGCGCAGCACCGGGAACTGCACGTGGTCGCCGGCCACACGAACTTCGCAGTGTGGGCTGGCGGAGTCCTGGACGTCGACGAGAAGTACGTCTTCGAGCTGATGCAGGACGCCGCCCGGACGCGGGCTGTCGCGGAGCTCGGGCCTGAACTCTCCCAGCACCTGAGCCGCGCCTCGGCCCGCAAGGCAGTGGCGGCGGTCATTTCCTCGCACGACCTGAAGACGGCCCGCACCGTGGTCGAACTGGGTATCGCCGAAGCGGCCGAACAGGGCAAGAAGCGCCCAACCGCCGCCAGGCTTGTCGAACTCGCCGAAGAGCTGACGGCGCCTTCCATTCCCGGCCAGAAGTCGGGGTCAGAAATTTCTGACCCCGCCCCCCACGAACAGAGGTCAGAAATTTCTGACCCCGACACCGGAGGGCAGCCGGGCGTCGCACAGCTGCGTGACCTGAGCCGGTCGGCATCCGTGTTGCGGGAGCGCGTGGCTTCGCTCATCGCTCCTCGCGCGCTGAAGTCCGCAGTGGAGGCCGACCCGGCCGCAGCCCATCAACACCTGGAGGACCTCGACGCCGAACTGCAGCGCTTCGCGAAGCGCCTGGCGGCCGCCAAGAAGACGGCCGCGGCGGCAGTCGCGTCCGCGCCGGTGGATGCGGAGATCGTCGACTGATCCGAGGGCAGTCGCATCCTCGCCCAGAACGCAAGAAGGCCCGCCTCTCTCGGCGTCAAACCGAGGAAGGCGGGCCCTTTGCTGCGCTGGGATCAGGCCGGGACTAGAGCGCCTGCGCGGTCCAGGCCGATCGCGCGGCTGACGGTGGCGAGGGTGTCGGTCCAGTCCCCGGCATGGTGCACGGCCCGGTCGTCAACATACGCGGCCGCACCCAACTTCGTGTTGGTGACCAGAATCGGGCCGCCGACCGCGGTGTAATAGGCCCGCTCGGGGTCAGGGTCGACAAACGCCGGCAGGCCGGAGTACCAGGCGACCCAGTCCGCGATCTCAGGCAGCCAGCGACTCGGCCGGGCCGTGAACACGAAGACGGCACGCTGCTGCGCGACGGTGCGCAGCGCCTCGATGGCGCCGGGCTGGGGCAGGCCGATGCGGCCGCCCTGCCAGCCCTGATCGACAGTGAGGGTGCCGTCGAGGTCGAAGCCGACGGCCTGGCTGGCGGGGCTGTCGGGGCGGGGGGCGATGACAGGTCGGTGCATGTGGTCCTCCGCTGGGTGGGCTGGGGTCTACAGGAGGGCGAGCTGGTTGTCGTCCGGCTCGGGGGTGTCTTCGGTGCGGGCCTGGGCGCGGGCGTCGTCGTGGGCGTCGTCGGTGCGGTCGCAGACGAGCCGGTCGTCGGGCAGCTCGCCCCACTCGCGGCTGCCGACGGCGTCGTCGGCGGCGGCCTGGGGGGGTGTCGTGGTGGGGGATGAACTCGTCCTCGACCAGGTCGCCGCAGACCGAGCAGCGGGCGGTCCAGCAAAGCGAGGACACGGCGATGCCGGCGTCCGAGCGGGCCGCGCCCTCGCGGCGCCAAGCGTCGCCGTGGTGGAGGACCAGGGCGTGGGTGGCAGGCTGGATCGGGGAGCCGTCGTCCAGGTCGGCGGCCAGGGCGTTGTGCTCGGCAGCGGCCATCAGCGCGGTGACGAGGTCGGGCATCTCCAGCAGAGTGCCGGGGCCGGTGAGCCACAGCTCCCAGGCCTTATCCGGGTTGCCAGGGCGCAGCTGCTGGTCGGGGTCGGCGGTGAAGAGTCCGCGGCGGCCGGCCTGGGCGGGGGTGGTGGTCATCTGCGGTGTCTCCTTCGACGGGTCGGCCCGGCCCGCTTGGGTACGGGCCGGGCCGGATTGGCGGCAAGCGGTCAGGTGCGGTGGGCGGCGGGTCGGTCCTCGAGGAGTGCCGGCCCGCCTCGGGGCGGTTGCTACAGCAGGCCGGCGGCGTGGGCCTCGGCCTCCTGGTCGACGTCGTCGTCCTCGTCGGCCTGGTCCTCGCCGTCGGCGGCCGCGGTGGGGCACAGCTCGGCGATGGCGAGGCCTTGGCCGAGGGTGGTCCACGGGTCGCCATCCTCGTCCTCGCTGTCGGCGGGCTGCGCCGTGTCGGTGGCCGGGCCGTCCAGGAGCGCGACCAGGTCGCCGATGCTGCGGACCTCGAGCGGCTTCTCCTCGCCCTGGACGAACAGGTAGGAGCGGCTGCAGTACCCGTGGTCGGCGGGGGAGGGGACGCACAGCAGGTGCGCGCCGCCGGGCAGCTCGCACGTCGCGGTGCCGTCCTCCGCGCCCAGCCAGTTGGCGGCTTCGGTCAGGCTGCCGCCGCTGTGGTCGAGGCGGTGGGCTGCGGTGGCCGCGCGGTGTGCGGCGTCGGCGGCGACCTCTGCGGCAAGCTGCTCCCTCGACGGCGCCGGGGCGGGAGCAGCGGCGGCAGGGGCGTAGCCGTAGGCGGGGACGCCGAGGCGGTGGCGCAGCGGGCGGCGGAGCTCGGTGGTGGTCTGGTCGGCGAGGCAGGCGGCGAGGCCGGCGGCGGCCGCGGCGAGGGTGAAGCGGGTCTCGGCTGGGCGGCCGGTGAGGGTGCGGTAGGTGGTGAGGCCGGCGGCGGCCGCGGCGGCGGCGATGGCGATGTTGTCGGCGGTGTCGAGGGCGGTGCTCAGCAGGCGGGCGCGGGTGGTCTGCTCGGTCATCAGGTGCCTCCAGGGGAGCGGGTGGGTACCGGCCAGCGCCGCTCACCACGGCGCCCCGCTCGCCGGACCTGGGTGGCCGGTGGGCGGGGCGCGGTGGTGGGCAGCGTCGATGCCCGGTGAATCGGCGGGTTAGGGGCGGGTGGTGGGGTCGTCGGCGAGGTCCTGGGCCTGGGCGAGGTGGGCGGCCGCGAACTCGAGCAGCTGGTGGCGCTCGCCGTCATGCCCGGGGATGGCCCGCAGGTACTGGCCCGCCGCGAGGAGATGCCGGCCGGTTTCGTGGAGCCGGGTGTCCAGGAGAAGGTGGGCGGTGTCGCGGACCGGCGCGGTGAACGACGCCAGGGTGAGCGGGGTGCGCTCGTCGGTCGCGGCCAGGTCGGCCAGCGCCGTGGCGTGGCGGCCGATCAGCATCTGGACGGTCACCGGGGCGGTGGGCTCGGTCAGCTCCTGCTCGGGGGCCGGGCTGAGGTCGTGGCAGTAGACCTCCACCAGGTCACGGCCAGAGGCGTTGATCCGGCCGGTGGCCGTAACCGGCTGCCCGACCTCGACGAAGAGCCGCTCGCGCAGCGGCATCCAGGTCCGCGGGAAGACGCGGAGGTCGATCTGCCCGGTGGTGTCGGTGAGCGTGAGGGTGGCCCACTGGTTGCCGGCCCGGTTGGTGTGCTGGCGGGCCTGGGTGATGGTGCCGACGAGCCGGACCTCGCCCTCGGTGCGGCCCGAGGCGCGTAGGGCGGCGACGGTCAGGCGGGCCGGGGCCGGGGTCGTGCAGAGGGCCTGATCGATGATCACGTGTTCTCCAAGGCAGTCTTCGTTCTCGGCCGGGCGGCCGCGCCGCTCACCGGAACCCGGCCCGTGCCCGGCTGGTGGCCGGGTGGCGGTGGGGGTCCGGTGGGCAGCGTCAGCGTCCGGGACGACGGTCAGTCCAGTCCGGCGCGCAGCCGGTCTGCCTGCTCCTGGGCTGCGTGGGCGGCCGCCGGGTTGGCGCCCGCGCCCAGGGCGGCGGCCCTGGTGTAGACGCGGATGAGGGACTGGCGGGTGGCCTGGTCCAGGGGCGGCATGGGGCGGCCGTCGCGCCTGGCGGCCCATCGGGCGGCGAGGGCCTCGATGTCGGACAGGTCCACCCGGTACTGCGGGGCGGCGGGGTCGGGGTTGGTGGTCATCGGTCCTCCGGGCGCGTGTGGCGGGGTTCGGCCGGGCGGCCGCGCCGCTCACCACGGCGCCCCGCGTGCCGGGCCTGGGTGGCCGGGTGAGCGGGGCGCGGTGGTGGGCAGCGTCAGTGCCCGGTGCGGTGGTGGCGGACCTCGTCGAATCCTTCGTGGAGAAGGAGGGCGCGGGCGGAGCGGGCCATGCGGTGCTGGTAGCGCAGGACGTCTTCCGGCACCCGCTGGTGGTCGGGCCTGCCCGAGTTCCGTGCGAGGCACAGGCCGAGTGGGGCGTCGGTGAGGACCGCGACTGTGCGGCGCCCGTGGGCGTGGGCGAGGTCGACCAGCTGGAGCCGGTGGTGACTCTCGCAGCTCACGTTGTCGATGTACGTCGTGAGCCCCCTGCGCAGCCGCATGCTCAGGATCTGGTGCTGGAGGAGGAGGGCGTCGGCCGTCGCGGCCTGGTCGCCGGGCTCGGAGGCGACGGCGCGCAGCTGGTCGAGGCTGACGATCTGGTGCGCTGGCAAGGTGAGCAGCGCCGTGGACTTGCCCGAGGCGCTGGCGCCGATCATGACGACGACGTCGCCGGGTTCGACGGGGTCGAGGGTGCGGGCTTCGGCGGTGGGGAGGGTGGTGGTCACGGGGGTTGCCTCCGGGGTGGGGTGGTGGGTGGTCAGACGGCGGCGGACAGGAGTGCCGCAGCGGAGACGGTGAGGACGGCGACGAGCGCGAGGCGGGCCGCCCACTGGAGGAGGCGCATCTTGCGCTCGCACAGCACGCTGAGGGCGTGCAGGCGGGCGGGGCGGACGTCGTCGGCCAGGGCCTCGCGAAGTGCGTCCGGGTCGGTGCAGCGGGCCCAGCGGGAGAAGCCGTTGGACCTGGTCGGGTCGAGCTTGGGCATGACGACCAGGACCGAGAGCAGCGCGGAGGCGACGGCGGTGGCGATGCCGACGGCGGCCAGGGCGAGCGCGGACGTGGGCGCCTTGCTGAGCGCGGCCACGCCGGCGATGAGGACGCCGGTGAGGCCGAGCAGCAGCGATGCCTTGCTGTCCGTTCGCGCGATGTCCGCGCTCACGGCGGCCAGTTCGCGGTCGAGGGCCTGGTCGAGCGCGGTCAGCGGCGTGGTGGTGTCCATCGGGGTTTCTTCCCTCCCTGTCGGGGTCCGGCCGGGCGCCGGCTCCGCTCACCACGGCGCCCCGGCCGCCGGGCCTGGCCGGCACCGGGGGCGGGGCGCGGTGGTGGGCAGGGTCAGAGCCCGGACTCGTGGCACTCGCAGTTCGGGACGGACTGCCAACCGCTGGGGGTGCGCGTGCGGGTGGGGCCGGCGCCCGGGATGCCGCTGCCGCCGCAGGTGGTGCAGGAGGCGTCGGCCCCGGGGTCGAGGGCCCATTCGAGACCGCAGGTGCGGCAGCGGGCGCAGTCCGCGTAGTCGTCGCTGTTCCAGGCCGGCTCGCCGTACTCCTCGGCGCCGGGTGTCTGGCAGCGCGGGCAGGTGATCGTGTACTGCCGGGTGCGGATGGCGTGGCCGAGGGGGTCGGCGATCACACCGAGCAGCACCTGGTGGTTGATGGCCTCGTACTCGGCGACCCGGTGCGCCAGGCTCAGGGCCTGCTCCCGGGTGTGCTTGTAGGCGGCGGCGCGGCCGATGTCCCTGACGGGCTGCCAGCCGCCGTCCTCGCCTTCGGCCCAGGCCCGCAGGCCGACCAGGGCGCCGTCGGTCACCGCCCAGCCGGTACCGGTCTCGTCGCGGCGCACGACGATCTCGCCGTAGCCGCCGACCGGGCCCTGGGGGATCGGCACGCGGAACTCCACGGCCAGCGCCAGCTGCTCCTCCGGGGACAGGGTGCTGTTCATCCTTCTCCTTCTTCCTGCTTGGGGTTCGTGTCTCTGGTCAGCCGGCGGTGGTCGGGCGGCCGGTGCGCCCACCGAGCAGGGGCGAGAAGGCCTGCGGCTTGCGGGACCAGCGGACGTAGTCGACGCTGCTCGCCGCGTAGGTGTTGGTCAGGAGGCTGCCGGAGCGGTCGAGGCAGTCGTGCAGGCGGTCCAGGCGGTCCCAGGCCAGCCGCAGCTGGCCGATGAGCCAGTCCCGGTCCTCGCCGGTGAGCTCCTCGGCGGCGGCGACGGCCTCGAGGTGGCCGGTGTCCTGGATGGCGGCCGCGAGGAAGGCGTCGACGCGCTGCGCTTCCTCGGCGGTGACCTGCTCGCCGATCCGTTGGGCTTCGTCGGCGCGCGGGTCGTCCTTGTAGGTGGCGAAGCTGCGCTCGGAGAGCGCGAGGCGGGCCAGCTCCCAGTCGGTGCCCTCGCCCAGGATGCTGTCCTGGCGGAAGGTTCTCCCGGGCTGGTTGAACGGCTCGTAGGCGGTGGCGGCCAGGGTGGACGTGGTGGTCACGGGGGTCCTCCTGTCGGGGTCCGGCCGGACGGCCGCGCCGCGCACCACCGCCCCCGCCGTCCCGGCCTGGATGGCGGAGCGGCGGGCGCGGTGGTGGGCAGCGTCAGTGCCCGGAGGCGGGTCAGGTCCAGGCGCCGGTGGGGTCGTCGCTGATGGTCTGCGCCTCGGCGACGACGGCTGCGGGGAGGGTCCAGGGAAGGTGGAGGCCGTCGTAGGACCGGCGGGGGACCAGGTGGATGTGCAGGTGCTCCACGGACTGGGTCGCCTCGGGGCCGATGCTGGTGATGAGGTTCGCCGGGCCGGCGCCCTGGGCGAGCTCGGCGGCGCGGCGCATCGTCACGGCGGTGACGGCCGGGTCGAAGGCGGCGTCGGGGACGTGGCAGGTCGGCAGGACGAGCAGGTGCCCGTCGGTGACCGGGTTCAGCGGGACGATGGCGAGCGCCTCGGGCCAGCGGGCCACGACCTGGGCGGGCGCGAGGCCGGCGGCGATAGCGCAGAACACGCACCCGCCACCGGCCTTCTGCGCGGTGGGCGCGGTCACCGGCTCGTCTCCACGACGGGCAGGTGGACGTGGCGGTGCGTCACGGTCACGGCGGCGCCGAGGCCCTGGAGGAGCCGGCCGACCTCCCGGCCCAAGGAGACACTGCGGTGCCTGCCACCGCGGCAATAGACATGGATGCGGACCGTCTCGCCGGACAGCGCGGCGTGCTGGGCCAAGGCCCGGCGCACCGTGCGGTCGGCGATCTCGCGGGCGCCGGGGGTGGCCAGGACGTAGTCGAGGACGTGCTGGTCGAGGCCGGTGGAGCGGATCATCTGCTCGCGCACGGCGGGGTCCTCCGGCGGGTTCCTCAGAGCGGTCGTCAGATCGACGGTGAGGGCGTCGCCGAGCGGCGGGTCCTGGTGGAGGGTGCCGAAGGTAGTGATCTCGAAGGTGGCGGCGGCGAGCTGGTCCGCCGTGGGGATCGTGCTCAACGTGTTCTCCGATCTGGTGGTCAGTGCCGGCCGGACGGCCGCGCCGCGCACCACCGCTGCCCGCCGTCCCGGCCTGGGTGGCGGGGGCGGCGGGCGCGGTGGTGGGCAGCGTCAGCGCCCGGCGGCGGGCGCGGTGGTGGGCAGCGTCAGCGCCCGGCGGCGGGTCCGGGGGCCGGTTCTCCGCGCAGGGCGGTGGCGAGGATCGCGGCGTGGTCGAACGCCAGCTGCTCCGGGAGCTGGTCGGACGGCCACCAGCGGGCGGTGCGGGCGTCGTCTCCGGCGGTGGTCGCGGTGTCTTCGGGGACGACGGCGAGGTAGGCGACGGTGACGTACCGGCCGCGGGGGTCGCGGCCGGGGGTGTCCCAGGCGCCGAGCTGGAGCAGGTCCGCGGCGTCCACCCGCACGCCGGTCTCCTCCGCCAGCTCCCGGGCTGCCGCCTGGCGGCTCGTCTCGCCGGCGTCGACATGGCCGCCGGGCAGCGCCCAGGCGCCCTCGTACGGGGGCCAGCCCCGCTCGATCAGCAGGACGCGGCCGTCCGGGGTGGTGGCGACCACGTCGGCGGTGTAGCGAATGGACTCGACGG
This sequence comes from Kitasatospora sp. NPDC033851, assembly GCF_055576085.1. Lineage (NCBI taxonomy): Bacteria > Bacillati > Actinomycetota > Actinomycetes > Kitasatosporales > Streptomycetaceae > Kitasatospora > Kitasatospora sp. NPDC033851. The sequence goes on from NZ_JBVIRL010000025.1 coordinate 12,104, forward strand.
TCTCGGTCATTTCAACCCTTCCTGACGGCTGTTGGGGCGGTCCCGGCCGGGCGGCCGCGCCGCGCACCATGGTGGGCTCGGTGTGCTGGTTCACGGGGTGCTGCTCCCGTTCGGATCGGTGTCCTGGTGTTGGTGCCGGGGCCGCCCGGCGGTGCGGGGCGGGCCGGGTGGTGCGGGGTCAGCCGGGTGGTGCGGGGTCAGCCGGTCAGGCGCACGGGCATGACCAGGTGCTGGTAGGTGGCGTCGTTGCCGTCGCCGAGGCGGCCGGCCAGGTACGCGGGCTTGTGCGGGTGGCGGACGTGCAGCTCGGCCTCGCTCGTTCCGAGCGCCTTGAGGCCGTCGGCGAGGAACTGCGGGTTGAAGGCGAGGACCAGGCCGTCGCAGGTGCCGTCGGTGTCGGTGCCGGCGGTGTGGACGGGGATGCGGTCGCTGGCCTGCGCGTCGTCGCCGGAGCCGGCCTCGATGCGCAGCTGCTCGCCGCCGGGCTCGACGACCAGGCGCACGGGGGTGTTGCGGGTGGCGACCAGGGCGACGCGCTGGAGCGCTGCGACCGCCTCGGAGACCGGGACGGCGATGGTCATCGGCCACTCGCCGTCGAAGAAGGCGCCCATCTTCGGGAACTCGTAGCCGTCCAGCAGGCGGGTCATGTAGGTGCGCCCGCCCGGGATGGACAGCCCTAGCAGGCCCTCCGACCAGTGCAGCGTGAGGGTGTGCTCGCCCTCCAGCGCCTTCGCGGCCTCAGCGAGGTTCTTCGCGGGCACCAGCGCCGCGGCCTGGTCGTCGCCGTCCTTCTTCTTGCCGCGCTTCGCGGGCGTCGGGAGAGTGCCGGTCGGGCGGACGGTCGGGCGGACGGTCAGTTCCTTGTGGGCCATGCGGTAGCGGTCGGTGGCGTCCAGGTGCAGGGCGTCGCCGTCCAGTCGCACCTTGATGCCAGTCAGCGCGGGCAGGGCAGTGTCGGCGGAGGCGGCGACGGCGACCTGGGCGACGGCCTCGGCGAGGACGTCGGCCTGCACGGTGGCGACCGCGTCCGGCAGGGCGACGGTGGCCGGGTACTCGTCGACGGGGAGCACCGGGAGGGTGAAGCGGGCCGCGCCGCAGCCGACGACCAGGCGGGCGCCGCCGTCGACGAGTTCGAGGTCCACGTCGGCGGTCTTGGGCAGTCGGGAGCAGATGTCGTTCAGGAGCCGGCCGGGCACCAGGGCGGTGCCGTCGTCGGCGATCTCGGCGGAGACGGTGGCGGACGTGTAGACCTCGCCGTCGCAGGCGGACAGGCGCAGGCCGCCGTCGCCGGTGGCCAGGAGCATGCCGAGCATGACGGGGACCGGCGCGCGGGACGGGAGGGCCTTGGCGGTGTAGGAGACGGCGTCGGCGAGGGCGGAGACGGGCAGGCGCAGCTTCACGGTTCGGACGCCTTTCAGGGGGCTGGGCTGGTGTCGGATCTGGTGGTGGAGGCGGGGCCGGTCAGGCCTCGTCGTCGTCCTCGTCGTCGGGGCCGGAGAACTCGCAGTTGGAGTAGCCGGTGTCCAGCAGGAGGCAGTCGCCGTAGTCGTCGGCGCTTTCCAGGACGAGTTCGGCGGTGCCGGCCCAGCCGGGGACGACGGCCATCACCGGGGCGTGGTCGGGCAGACCGGCCAGGACGGTGGCGAGCTCGCAGACCGTCAGCACTCCGGCCAGGGCCGTGCGGCGGGGAACAGAGGGCTGCAGGCCCGGCACTTCACCGTCGCCGTCGGTGGGGGCGGGCAGGTGAAGGTCGAGGGCCTGTGCGTTCGGGTCGGGTTCGGGCGCAGTGGTGTGCAGGACCAAGGCGCCGTCCCAGGTGGTGGAGCGCACCGGCCAGGCGGCACGCCGGTCCCACTGCGGGATGCCGGAGACGACCATCAGGTGGTCGGGCAGCTCGGTGATGCGGGCGGTGAGGTCGCCGACGGTGAGGCGGGCAGCGCTGTAAGGGGTGCCGGTGATCCGCCAGGGCGCCTGGCGGTCGACCGGGCGGCGGTGGGCGGCGGCCTTGAGAGCCTCCGAGATGGCAGTGACCGCGGCGGCGCCCATCTCCTCGGGGCTGGCCGGGTCGGCGGTGACGGTGATGCTCACGACGTCCTCCAGGCGGATCGCGGTGTCGGCCGGTCGGCCGGCCCCGTCCCCGGAAAGCGGCCCGCCCGCCCCGGCTTGGGTGGCGAGGCGGGCGGGGTGCTGCCAGGGGCGAGGCTGGTAGGCCGGTCAGGTGCGCTGGAAGCGCTGGGTGTCGGGGTTCCAGCGGGCGTCGGTGATCAGGCGGTTGAGGTCCTCTTCGGCGTCGGGGGCGTCGGCGGGGCAGGGCACCAGGCCCAGGCCGGGGATGTCGCGCACGTACCAGCCCCACTCACGGCACTCGGCCGTTCCGGGCCACTGCCCGGTCCAGGTGCTGCGGCAGCGTTCGTCGTCCTCGTCGTGGCCGCACATCAGGTGCTGGCGGCCGGTTTGGGCGCAGAGCGCGATGTCGCAGCCGTCCTGGTGGATGTCGCCGGGGGCGACCTGGCAGTCCGGGCAGGGAGCCTGCGCCGCGGAGTCGGACCGGTTGGTGGTCACTGGGATTGTTTCCTTCCAGTTGATACGGGCCCGCCCGCCCCGGCCTGGGTGGCGGGGCGGGCGGAGTGCTGCCGGGGGCGAGGCCGGTCGACCGGTCAGTTCTGGGTGTCGGTCAGCGCCTGGTGGCCGGGTACGGTGCGACGTCCTCGCTGGAGCTGGGTGACGGTGCCGGCGAGGTAGTGGTCGCGCAGGTCGAGCGGCCACGTGCTGAGGCGCAGGTCGCTCACGGCGATGACGGTCTCGACGGCGGCGGGGCGGCCGGTGGTGACCAGGCGGTACAGCTGCCCGGCGAGCGGCTCGCGGCGCAGGATGCGCTCGGTCTCGTCGATGAGCAGGCGGATGCGCGGCTCGGCCTCGGTGGGTTGGTGGGTGCGCTGGCGGGCGTCGCGCAAGGCCGCGTTGCGCTGGTCAACGATGGCGAGGGCGTCGGTGAGCATCTGCTCGGCATCGGTGGTGTGGCGGTCGGCGGTGGTCAGCTCGTCGTGGAAGTGGATGGCCCAGGTGGTGGTGGCCTCTTCGCTGGCGGCCTGGGCGATCAGCTGCTGGAGGCGGTAGGACTTGCCGGAGCCGGTGGGGCCGACGATCAGGTGGGTGGTCATGCGGGGTTCCTCTCGGTGGTGACCGCCGGGACGGCCGGGTGACTGGGTGCGGGAAGCGGTCCGCCGCCCGGCCGCAGTGGCGGGGCGGGCGGACGCGGTGTGGGGCGGGACGGCCCGCCAGGGTCAGAGGCTGTCGGCGGGCTCCGGCAGGCTGCCCTGATCGGTGTTCTTGAGCAGCGGCAGGCCGTATTCGCCGGCGTTGCGGCGTACCAGCGTGCCGTTGCCGGCGAGCATGGAGCATCTGTTCAGGACGGTCTTGCGGGCGACTCCGGTGATCTCAGCGATCGCGTCCAGGCTCAGGAAACCCACCTCCTCGTTCATGGGGTCGCGGTAGTCGTCGAGGATTCGAAGGATCTTCTCCTCCGCGGTGGGTTCCTTGGTCAGGACGGTCGGCGCGGGGCCGGGCTCCCAGGCGGTGCCGTCGCCTTCGCCGTCGGTGCCGGTGGCAGGGCGTGCGGTGGGGTCAACGGGGGTGGCGGCGATCAGGTCGCGGTCGTCCCAGCCCGGGAAGTCGTGCGGGATCGCGATGTTCGCCGGGTCGAACAGACCGGCGGCGGATTCGAGGATCCAGGCGCGCATCATCTCGGCACGCTCGTCCGGGCCGACGACGTAGCCAACGCCGAACGTCCTGCGCGGATCGTCCTCGGGGACCGTCGGGTCGTAGATGAGCGAGTCGTTGCTGCTCTGCCAGAACGCCGGGATCTTCGACGGGTCCACGCCGTCGAAGCTGTCGGGGAGGTCGACGCGGTTCTTCTGCGCCCCGTCGCTCCTGAGCAGGATGAGCGCCCCGCCGTAGAAGACGTTGTCGCGGATGCTGGTGTCGGAGCCCATCTTGTCGAGGTTGAGGATCTGCCCGCACAGCACGACGCACATACCAAGCGAGCGGCCTGTCTCGGCGACGGCGGCGACGATCATCGCGGCCTCGGCCAGGAAGGGCGAGTTCTCGCCGAGCAGCTGCGCGAACTCATCCAGGACCAACGCGATGAACGGCATCTCGTCGGTGGCGACAAAGTTCTTCATCCGCAGCCGCTGGGACTGGGCGACGCGGTGCAGCAGGATCGCGTACGCCAGACGCAGGGCGCCCATCGCCTTCTCGCGCCCGCAGCCGGCGTAGGACGCCATGTCCTCCACGTCCGGGTTCGAGCTGCCCTTGGGGTCGGCGTAGATGATCGCGACCTTGTTGACGTGGTACGAGAGGCACACCAGCTGGAGGACGCCGCCCTTGCCGGAGCCGGTGACCCCGGCGACCAGGACGTGCCGGGCGCCGCCCTTGAGGTCGAACAGCTGGATCCGGGAGGGGCGCCCCGAGATGCCGGTGCCCAACGAGACGAACCCGTTGGGATTCGCGCGCAGCGCCTCCGGCCCGGGCAGGGGCCTGCCGTCCTCCAACGGCGAGCGTTCCATCTTGCGGAACTTGGCGCGGCGCGGGTCCTGCGTCGGCTCGAAGGAGACGAGCAGGGGCGTGGTGTGCAGCGCGCCGGCGAGCTGGTGGATGTCGGGGACCGTGACGGTGTCGGTGTCCTCGTCCGCGACGACCCACGCCGCGACACCGCCGGTGGCCGGGTCGTCGATCAGCCCTTCGAGGTGCGTGCCCGGCACGCAGCCTCCCTTACGCGCCACGCGCCGCAGCCACCGGTCCTCCAGCTCGCCGCGCTGCGCCTGCTCGGCGGGCGGGGCGACGAGGTCGACGTGGATGTACTTGGAGCTGGTGTGGGGCCCGTCGGTGATGCGCACCCAGGCGGCGGGGATGCGGTAGACGCCGGAGACGCTCTCGCGGGTGACGTTGACCGGCCGCCCGGGCGGGGCCTGGACGATGCCCTCCCACCCGGCCGGCCCGAGGGCGGTGAGGTAGAGGTCCTCGCCGGTGTGCACGCCGTACTCGCCGGAGATGTGGGCTTCCCACAGCTGCAGCACCTTCCGGACGGCGGGCGAGGGCTGGTCCGGCTCGGCGCTCTGCTGCGCCGGGGCCACCTTGCGCCGCGGGCGGCGGCTGCCGCCCAGGACCCGGCGCAGGGAGAAGCCGACGAAGGCGATACTGCCCCACCAGGCGATGGAGACCAGGCCGGAGACGGACGGCAGCTCCATCCATCCGGCGGCCAGGGCATCGATTCCGGGCAGACCGCTGACCGTGGCGGTCGCGGACGCCGTCGCCGTGGCGACGGCGGAGACGAACATCGGCCGGCGGTGCGCCCGCACGATGTCGCCGCCCGGCACCGCCTCCAGCGTCCGGTCGGCGATCAGACCCGCGTAGTTCGCCCCGGCGACCAGCACCGGCGCGGCGAGGAACGTGCACATGGTGGTGGCGGCCTGCGCCTGCAGCAGCGGCATCACCGCGGCGGTGACCACCGGGGCGGCCACCTCCGCCACGGCGAAGGCCTTCTCGACAGACGCGCTGCGCACCGCCTCCGGGGCGGGGGTGGCGTGGTCGGTGGTCACGGCATCTCTCCTATTCCTGGGTGTACCAGCTGCTGTTGGCCATGGGGACGGACGAGCGGTCGACGGCTTCCTGGATGCCGTTGTGCAGGCGGGCGGCCTCGTTGTCGGCGGCAACGGCGGCGCGGGAGGCCGCGTCGGCGGCCGTCGCGTAGGCGAGGGCCGTAACCGACAGGCCCCGCATGATCCGCGACACCTCGCGGGTCTCGGAGACCGTGGCCGTGTCGACCTTGAGGGCGGCGATCTGCTCGGCGATGCGGCCGGTGTCCCGCGCCTGCGCCTCGATCTCCCTCGCCAGCTTCTTGTGCTCCTCGGTCCCCTTCCGGACTTCCTTGGCCAGTGCCCTCAGCTCCCTGCGCAGCGCGCGGTAGGTCAGCGACTTCGCCACCGTCAGCTCCCTTCCTTGTCCTGGTAGAACTCGCGTTCCGCGGGGCTGGTGAGCGGCGAGTCGACGACGGCCTTGTAGACCACGCCGTGCCGCTTCTCCGCGTTCGACGCCAGCACCTTGACGGCCTCCGTGCCACGCTCGGCGCCCTTCTCGGTCTGCTCCGCCTTGGCCCGCAGCGACTGGACGCGCTCGGCCAGACGCTGCGCCATGGCGACCAGCCGGTCGCCGCCCTTGACCTGCTTGGCGTCCTCGGCCAGGCGCTGCGCGCGGGTCGCCTGGTCGACGGCCGTGGCCCGGATGTCCTTGCTGCCCTCGGCGACCTTCGCCAGCACCTGGCCCTTGGCGGCCATGCGGCGCTCGAACTGGCGCAGGGTGCGGACCTCGCCGCGGGTCATGCCGCGCTGCTCGCCGTCGGCGACGAAGGTGACCCCGTCCTGGAGGACCGCCACGTTCCGCGCGGGCTCCGCCTCGGCCGCCGGGGCCGGTGCGGTGGGGCCGGCCTGGGCGGGAATCCTGGTCGGGCCGGGTGCGGAGACGGCCCCGGTGGCCGGGGCTGTGGGGGGCTTGTTCGCCCGGTCAGCGGTCGATCCGCTGACCGGGACCATCCCGGCGGCGGCATTGTTCGGGTCGTGCATCGTCGTCCTTCCGTCCCACGTGGCGGGACCGGTCGCAGAGGTAGGGGTTGTCTTCGTGTCGGCCTTCGCCGGCGCGCAGCCCGCCGAGGCACGCTTCGGTCCCGCCGCGCCGGGCTTCACCGGCCCGGCCGGTGCGGTCTTGGGCTTGCGGAACTTGTCGTCCGGGCCTTTGCGGTCCGGCGGCGTTTGCGGGGAGGCCGGCTCCGGCGTGGCGCCCACGAGGCCGGAGACCTTCGCTCCCTTGAACTTGGTGTCCGCACCCTTCGCGTCGGCGGGGTTCGCGTCCCGCGCTCCGCCGGGGCCCACGGGGCCGCCCGGCGTGCTGCCGCGCCCCGGTGCGGCACCGCCCGGTGCCGGGCCGTTGTCGCCGGGCTTCGGCCCGCCTCCTGGTTTCGCGCCGCCCGGGTCGTCCTTCGCGGCTCCGCCGTCCCCGGCGGAGCCGTCGGGCTTCGACGTCCTCGCCCCGCCGTCGTCCTTGCCGCCCTTCGGCGCCGTGGGGTCGGCCGTCTTCGAGTCCGTCCCCTTGGAGGTCTTCTCGTCACTGTGGTGCTTGTCGTCCTTGCCGGTCTTCGACGCGGTGTCGTTCTTCGAGCTCTTGGTGTCGGCGGACTTGGTGTCGTTGCTGTTGCTGTCCCGGCTGTCCTTGCCGGTCTTCGACGCGGTGTCGTTCTTCGAGGCCTTGGTGTCGGCGGACTTGGTGTCGTTGCTGTTGCTGTCCCGGCTGTCCTTGCCGGTCTTCGACGCGGTGTCGGCCTTGGAGGCCTTGCTGGCTGCGGTCTTCGCGTCCGTGCTGTCCGCCTTGCGGACGTCCCGGTTGTCCTTGCCCTGGTGCTGGTGGGTCTTGTTGTTCAGGTCGGCCGTCTTGGCGTCGCGCTGGGAGCGGTGCTGGGCGGCGTGCTCGTTCTTGGCGAGCAGGTCGGACTTGTTGGCGTTGGTGGTGTTGGTCGAACTCCCGGAGACCCGGGTCTCCTTGACGTCGTGGGACTTTTTGATGGTGGTGGCCGTGCCGGTGCGGCCCAGCCGCTGAGCGAGGGCGCGCACCAGGGCGCCGATCGGGCCGTCGCGGCCGTCGTCCTTGCTGTCGGCTCCGGCGGCGTTCTTCCCGGTGGTCTTGCCGGTCTCGGCGCTGGCGGGGTCGGCGGCGGCGTCCTTGGGGTCGAGGTCGGCGGTGGTGCCGAGGACGGAGCGGGCGGGCTGGACCGGGGCGAGGAGGTCGGCGAGACCGCTCGGCGCGGCGCCCGCGCCGGACGCCGGGGCCGGTTCCGCGGGCGCCGCCGAGGCGGCGGGACCGGGGTCCGGAGTCGGGGGCGCGGGGTCGGTGGGGGTGCTCGGGGCGGGCGCGGACGGCACCGTGGGCGGGTGGTCGGGCGGAGGTGGAACGGCCGCGGCAGCGGGAGTCGCCATCACATTGTCCTTACTCTCGGTAGCCTCCCTCCCACTCCCTCCCACTCTCTGAAAGCCTCCTTCACGCCCATGACCGGTACTTGGGAGAGGGGAAGGCCTGTTTCATGGATGGGAGGGAGTGGGAGGGAGTCACGGACGGTTACTTGCGGGCGAAGTGCTTCTTCAGGTAGCCAGCGGCCACGGCGACGCCGGCGACCCCGAGGACGGCCAGGCCGACACCGGAGTTCGAGGTGTCGTCGCCCTCGCTCGTGGCCACCTTCTGGGCGGTGTTGACCATGCCCGGGGAGTCGACCGCCGGGTACGCCTTGGCGCAGTCGGCGACGGCCCCGTAGGCGCCGGAGGCCTTGGCGACGCACGCCTGGACCGCCTCACGGCGCGCCTTCTGCGCGTCGGATTCCACGCCGCTGGTCTTGGCCATCTCGGCCGCCAGCGACGCCTCCTGCTTCTGCTTCTCCAGCTCCAGGCGGGAGCTGTCGAGGGCGATCTGCGCCTTCTTGACCTCGGCGTCGGCCTCAGCGGAGGCGTACTGCGACCAGGCGACCATCCCGGTGGCGACCAGGACGACACCCGCGACGGCCACACCGGCCTTCGCGCGGGGGGACAAGCGGGCGTTGGGGGCGTAGGCGCCGTGCAGCGGCGGCGTCTGCTTCCACGACGGGATGCTGCTGATGTCGTAGGCGGGGTCGTTGTAGACCGAATCGCGGTCGGCCATGGTGCGTGCTCCTTTGTCTGTTCGGTGGTGCTCGGCGCCGGGGCCGGACGCCTTCGCCAGCCGCCGAAGACGCCCTGGTGGGGCGCGCCGGCGACCGGCCGAGAGGCCCGGATCTCGGTGGGTTGTGGGGCGGTCGGTCAGCGGCGCAGCCGCGGGTGGCACCACCAGCAATCGGGGCCGTGGTCGCGCTCGCGGGCGTGAACCAGCAACAGCGGGGTGGCCACGGCCAGGACGACGACCAGGACGACCAGCGCGAGGCCGACCAGGTACTCGAGGGTGTTCATCGGGGGCTCCTTCACTGGGGCCGTGCTCGGTACGGTGGTGCTCGGCGCTTCGGCGCCTTCGGCGGTCACCAGGACGATGTGAGCGTCCTGGTGGCCACCGGAGAGGCCGGTGCTCGGCGGTGCGGGTCAGGGCCGGTAGCCCTGGTTGAGCAGCTCGGCGGCTTCGATGCGGTACTCGGAGGCCGTGGCGGGTGAGGAGACCTCCAGCGCCTGATGGATCTCCGCCAGCGGCAGGTCCGCGATCTGGACCTGACCCGTTTCGGGGTCGGCCCTCTGCAGGAGCATCCGGGCGACCTTGCGCACCGCCCGCTGGCGCGGCGTCAACTTGGCGGCGTCCTCCGCTTCGACCGCGCGCTTCTCGATTTCGGCAGCAGCCCGGCGCGTTTCGGCAGCGGACTTCTCGGCTTCGGCGGCGGCCAGCTTGGCCCGCTCGGCGTTGGCGAGAGCGGCTTGCTCGCGCTCGCACTCCTCGGCCGCGAGGCGGTCCTTTTCGGCGGCGGCCAGCCGCGTTTCGGCGGCGGCGAGCTCCTTTTCGGCGGCGGCCTCGTCGGCTTCGGCAGCGGCCTTGCGGGCGATCGCGATGGTCTGCGTGTCGATCGCTGCGGCCTCGGCCGCGGCGACCCGGTCGGCCTCCTCGATCGCCCGCCGCTTGTCGGCAGCCTGCTGTTCGAGCTCGGCCGCCTGGAGGTCGGTCTCGGCCTTCGCCTTGCGCTCCTGCGCCTCCAGGAGCTCGGCGGTGGCGGTGCGGGCGCGGGCCTCGGCCGTCGCCGCGGTCTCCAGCGCCTTCTCCTCCAGAGCGGCGGCCCGCTCGGCGGCCGTGACCTGAGCCTTGGCCTGCGCCCGGGCCTGCCCGGTCTCCCCTTCCACCTGGGCCCGGACCGTCTCCACCTGGCCAGCCGCACGCAGGGCCTCCGCCTCGGCCCTCGCCGTGGCCTGCTTGCGGCGGGTGTCGGCCTCCAGGCGGCGGCGCTCGGCCTCCTCCTGGCGGGCCTCGGCGGCCTGGTCCTGCTCGTCCGGCATCGCGAGGGCCTTGGCGACGGTGTAGCCGTGTGGGGCCATCGTCATCGGCAGCTGCTCGTCCTCAGTGGCCTTGGACAGGTCACCGTCGTACTTGCGCTTGAGCCACAGCTCGTAGGCGATGAGCTCCTGGTCACGGCGGACCATCTCCGGGTAGGAGTGCACGTCGTACAGCCGCATCCGCCGGTAGATCCGGGACGTCGCGATGGGTGCGAGGATCCAGCGGATGAGCGGGATGGAGTCGCGTTCCGCCTGGTCGGGGCGCACGACGCGGTCGATGGAGTCGCGGCCGACCTCGACCACCATGATGAACAGCACCGGGACGACGCCGTGCGCGAACGCGGCGACGTAGTCGAGCAGCTGCCAGGGCCTGCCCTGCGGGGCGGCCGAGGCGGCGTTGAGGACGACGGTGGCGGCCGTGAGCAGCCACACGGGGTAGCGGATCCAGTTGATGGGGCGCTTGAGCCAGGCCATCAGCAGGTCGACCGCGATCATCACCATGATCCCGGTGTCGACGCCGACCGCGAACAGCCGACCCTGGTCCAGGGTGGAGAAGTGCAGGCGCCCGAAGGCGAACGCGGCGACGTGCCCGAAGGACAGGTAGAGGCCGATGCCGGCCAGGGCGAGCGCGGCCGCCACGATCCCGCCGGCCGCCAGCTTCTGCGGAGTGGTCAGCGCCCCGGTCGGGCGCGCGGGCGAAGCAGGTTCGGCCGTCTCCGAAACCGCCCGGCGCGCGGGCGAAACACTCTCAGGCGCTCCCGAAAGCGGCGCGGGCGGTGCCGAAACGGGGCCTGGCGCGGGGCGCGTCGGGCCGGTCGGGGCCGCCGTCGGCGGCATGTCGGTGATCGTCACAGGGGCCTCCGGAAGGCTCGGTTCAGGTGGGTCCGAAACGGCGGCCGGCGCTCCCGAAACGCGATCACGCGCTTCCGAAACCGGCCGCCGCTGGGGCGAAGAAGAGGCCGCCGGGCCCGAAACACGGACCCCGACCGACGCGGCGGTCAGGCCTGGTGGTCGCCAGTCAGGTCCGCGACCTGGCGCAGGTGCTCGCGCTGGCGCTCGACGGCGTTGAAGACCTCCCGGTTGAGCGGGTTGCGGCCCCAGCTGTCGTAGTCGCTGCGGGCGCCGAACTCCCAGGCGGTGTCAACGCCGGCCTTCTCGCAGGCCTCGCGCTGGGACAGGTTGCTGTAGTTGTGGGCGTTGTGGACGTCGACGATGGTCCGGGCCTTGCAGTCCCAGGCCGCGGCCTCCGCCAGCGCCTTCTCCTGGGCGGTGACCAGCTGGAAGACGGTCGAGCGCCAGTGGGTGTCGGCGGTGGAGTCCAGGGAGGCGAAGAGCCGGTCCATCTCCTGGCGGGCCTGGGCGTAGGCGGTCCACAGCTCATCGGCGCCGACGACCGCGGCCTTCAGCTCGCGGACGTACCTGGCGTCGAGCCACAGCCTGCGGGCGTCCTCGTACTCGGCGGCCAGGGCCTCGCGGGCGGCATGGGTGAGGGACTCGTCCCGCCATGCCTCCGCCGGCATCACCGGTTCATTCTCGGTACCCGTGAACGGCTTGAAGGTGAAGACGAGGTTGTTGAACTCGGTCTTCGCGGTGCCCTGGTAGTTCTGGTGGTGACGGCCTTCAAGCTGCTGGGCGATCTTGTCGAAATCGCCGAGGCTGATCACGAACATGGTGTCCTCCGTTGAAGTGGTGAAGCCGGTGCGTCGGGCACCGTCGAACACCGCCGCACCCCGCTCCCCGTGCTGGCAGGGCGGGACGCGGCGGCGAACGACAGCAACCGGGCGGGTCAGGAGTGCAGCTCCCGCTGGACGGTGGGGTAGCGGGGGACCGTGAGGTACTCGACGACGGACTGAGTACTCACGCACCACACGCCGGGCACCTGCTCGTAGGGGATCAGCAGCAGCGCCTCATTGAGCATCGCGGCCAGGGCGCAGGCCTCGCCGCGCATCGCCATGAAGCGGGACCACAGCTCGTCGCGGGTCAGCGCGTCGTCGATGTATTCGGCGGTGGTGAACGCAGCAGCGGCCAGGCGAGCCTGCGCCAGCTGCACGGTGATCCGCGTCTGAAGGTCCTCGTTGCCAGGCGGCAGCGGGTTCTCCAGGCTCATCAGCGGGTGCAGATCGATGTACGGGGGCGGCACATAGGCCATCTGCTGCTCCTTCGTCAGGGGTAGGGCGCGGCCGGTGGGTCGGGCACCGACGAACACCGCCGTGCCCGGCCTCCGAGGGGGGTGGGCGCGGCGGCGAACGACAGCAACCGACGGTCAGGCCAGGGCGGCAAGGCGCCGCAGCGCCTCGACCTGGTCGGGGTGGGCGGCCTCGTGCAGGACGTGCCGCTGCTCCAGGAGCGCACCGCCGGTGGCCGGCTGCTCCAGGACCGGGTCGGCCCAGGCCGCGACGTCGCGGGCGTCGAGCTCGTCCATGAAGGCCACGTACTCGGCCTGGTCGGCCTCCTCGTAGTCGCGGTGCATCTGCTCCAGCCCGGCCTGCCAGGCGTCGTACTCCTCGGTCGTCCTCACGGGCGGTCCCTTCTCGTGTCGTAGCTGGTACTACTGCTGCTGGCCGCCGGCCTTCGCGGCCTGCGCCCGGGCGTGCATCTCGCGGGCCCGGCGCAGCAGCTCGTCCATCTGCTGGCCGGTCCAGGCCTGGTCCTCGGGGCTGCTCACCGGCCACCACCGCCGGGGGTGGGGGCGGGCGGGGCCGGGGGCGCGGGTGGGGTGCCGCCGTTGCCGTTGGCGTACGCGCGGCAGGCGGCGAGATCGGTACAGGTCACTGGGGGCCTCCGGTCTGCTGCTGGCGCAGCTGCTCGGCGAGCAGCCGCTCGGCGGCGCGCTGCGCCTCGAGGGCGGCCTGTTGGGCGGCGATCTGGCGCTGGAGGTCGGCGGCGGCCTGGATCGGGTCCATCGCGGTCACCCGGCCATCGGGAGGTCGCGGAGGAGGCCGTCGAACGCCTGGCTGGTGGCGGCCGGGCGGAGCGGACGAGCGGCAGCCGCGTTGATGGTGTCGGCGAGGGCGTCCAGGCCGACCGGGTCGGCGGTGCGCCGGGCAGGAAGTGCGATGCCAGCCGCGTACTCGCGGCCGCGCTGGCGGCGGACCTGGGCCACTGCGTTGTCGAGGAGCGCCAGCAGGGCCTCGAGGCCGCGGAGTCCATCGGGCAGGCCGTGCTCGAGGACGTGGGTCCACACGTCCTGGGTGACGTCCTCGTCCAGCTCGACGGCGGCCGGGCCGATGGCGGCGAGGCGCTCGCCCGCGGCCGCGAGGAGGCGGCAGGAGTATCGGGCGTACAGGTCGTCGATGGTGCCGCTGCTCACCGGGGTGGTGCTGGAGAGTGCCATGATGGTGTCCACGGTCGTAGTCCTCTCGTCGTTGGGTGGTGCGACCGGCGACGGCCTCGGGGCGCAATCCCGGGGCCGTCATCTGTGTCTGGCTGCTGTACGAGCAGCCACGGCCGCCCACCCCGCATGTCGGGGGTGGGCGGCCGTGGTGGTTCGTGCAGCTGGCGGTGGTCAGGCGGCGAGGCCCTTCCGCTTCCGGTGCTTCCGGGGCGGCTCGGTGGCCACGCCATCGGGCAGGGGCAGCGAGAAGAGGGGGCCCCGCGCGCCGTACAGGGGCTGCTGCCGCAGGACGTCCGTGACGAGCACGCCGACGCGGACGACTTCCCAGCCCTTGGCTCGCTTCCGCGCGGCCCGCTTGGCGGAGACGATGGGCTCGGCCGGGCGACCCTGCGCGATGTGGAGGACAGCCGGAGGCTGCGGGGCCTTGACCTTCTTCAACACCGTGGTCGGCCGACGGGCGGCGACCTGGGTGCTCCCCTCTTCGACCTGCTTCGCCCAGTGCGCGACCTTGACGTCGATCTCGACGATCCGGCGTGCGGACGGGCAGCGGGTGTCCCGCTGGCCGGCTTCCAGCTCGGCGCCGGACAGGTCGGTGGAGTAGTGGTCGCGGATGGTGCGCGTCTTGTCGCCCATGATCCGCTGCCATGTCTGGCAGTCGGGGCAGACCACGGTATTCACCTCGCCCGGGCGGAGGTTGTAGCGGCTGGGGAGCAGGGTCGAGAGCTTGAGCGGGGGGAGAGCGGAGCGGCGCTTGGTGCGGGTGCGAGCGGGCATCTGGGCCTCCTGGCAGGGAGATGGAGAGTCCGGGGAGCGGAGTGCTGCTCTCTCCGCCCGCCAGGCCCGGCCCGAAGGCCGGCGTCCTGGCGGACAGACAGCGCAGCAGCGCTGTGGTGGAGCCATATGTTCAGCCCAGCAGCTGCAGTGATTAGGAGCGGATGGGCTCGACTTGATCACTGCCGAAGCGATTGGGCCTGCACGCCTGACGGTCCAACAGGACCGCCCCGACCAGAGCCGGTTGGCTTATGTCTGAACTGTACGTACAGAAGATTGGCGCCGCAAGTCTTCTGTACGTACAGACTTGACAAATAGCCGAACGCGCAGGTCAGCGACGCGCAGTACGCGTGTCGGCACGTTCCGTCGCGGCCTCCGCCACGCCCGGCCGGCGGGCTCGGGGGCGACGGGGCGACCAAAACGCGCTATCTTCTGTACGTACAGAACGGACACGATGAGGGAGTGACGGGTGCCAGCCGACAGCAGGGCACGCTGGGAGTGGGTCTACGACGACCTCAAGCGGCAGATCGAACAGCACGAGCTGTCTGCTGGCGACCAGGTCCCCGGTGAACTCCAGCTCGCCGACAAACACAAGGTCAGCCGTCAGACCGTTCGGACCGCGCTGCAGCGGCTCCAACACGAGGGGCTGATCAACGAGGGCAAAGGCAGGTTGGGGCGCACTGTTCGCGAGTGGCGCCCGCTGGTCTACCGGCCGCAGTCGGAATTTCGGCGGAAGCCGCCGACGGTCGACATCTACACCCAGCTGCTCCAGGACGAGGGGCGCGATGGTACCCAGACCATTGAAGTGGGTGTGGAACTGCCGGACGACGCAGTGCGGCAGCGGTTGCAGCTCGCCCAAGGCGTGCCCGTCGGCTACCGACGGCGGACCAGCTTCGTCGACGGCGTGCCCTTCGCCACTGACGACTCGTATGTTCCCCTTCGAATCGTCGAGGGCTCGGAGTGGATGACACCGGGCAGCGTCGAACGCGGCACCAATCAGGTGCTGGCCGAGCTCGGCCATGAACTGGTGGAGTCGCTCGATGAGATCTACCCGCGGCTCCCGCGAGCCTCGGAACTGGAGCGGCTTGCTCTCCCGCCCGGCACCCCGATGGCCGAGCTGATCAGCACTGGACACGACTGCGAAGGGCAGCCGGTCCAGGTCACCATCTGTCTGCTGCCCGGGGACCGCCACGTGATCGTCTACGAGCGGAATCGGCGCGCCAAGGAAACCGAGCCCGAGACCGAAGAGGCGGTCGCAGAGTGATCATCGCGCGCGCTGAACTCGCCGACCTGCCGCGGCTGGCCCGGTTCCGGACCGACGCCGCAGCCTGGCTTGCCAAGGCCGGCAGCGACCAGTGGTCCACGGACTTCCCCAGCGACCACATAGCTCGAAGCATCCAGGCCGGGGACGTGTTCGTCGTCCGGGAGTCCGCAGGGGCCGAACTCGCGGCCACCATCACCCTCGACACCGAGACCGACCCGCTCCTCTGGACGGCCGACGAGCGCGAGGTCGCCGCCATGTACATCCACAAGCTCACGGTGGACCGGGCGTACGCCGGCCAGAAGCTCGGCACCCGGCTGCTGGACTGGGCCGGCGACCGCGCAGCACGGCGCGGGGCCAAGCTGCTCCGCCTGGACGCCTGGACCAGTAACCGCCGGCTCCACCAGTACTACTTGGAACACGGATTTCAGCACGTCAGGACGGTTCTCAACCCCGAAGTCGGCGGCTCGGGCTGGGTAGCCCAGCGCAAGGCCGTTGTCGCCGACCACGGGTTTGACGACCAGACCGCCAGCTAGGCAGGGGGGCGAACTTGTTGGACATTCAGCTCGTCGGAACGTCAGATCGACACGGTGCCTATGCCGTTACTCCGAGTGTTGTCCACAGGGGTAGGCTTGCGCCGACAGTGATCCAAAACGACTTCGCCGCCCGGACCCGAGAGTCCGGACGGCGTTCAAGTGGAGCGGCGCCCGGCCAGGGGCCCGTCCCGGTCAGCCACGTAAGGGGTGGTGACGTGATGCAGGGTACCCGCAGTGGCGCCCCCTCATACGCGCGGCACCCCGCCGTGGAGTCGACCGAGGGTTCTCGGGTCTCGCTCCGGCGGGGTGCCGTCTCTGTATGTGTGGCCGGCCACGGCGGCCCCCGAGGCGGGGGTGTTCCGTGACCTAGCCCTCGTCTGCGGTGCCGGACCTTTCCAGGGGTCTAGCTCCGCTGGCCGCTCCCCCGGGTTTTCCACCCCGGATCAACGCGGCCTTCCTGCTTCACCTGCTCTCGGGCTTCCCAACCGTTGAGCGGGCTTGCTGGGGGATCGGCGCCAACCGACCACCAGCCGTACTACCGGTTCGCCAGAACCAAGCACCACCACCGGTCATCCAAGGCCGGCCGCAGTACCCGCAGTCGGGGCCCTTGCAGGGGCCTCGGCTGCACCCGCACCACCACCAAGACCGACCCGCACGAGACGAACGCGAGCGAGACCCGAAAGGAGGCAGTTCGGCACCCCCCGGAGGGGGTCTTACCAACACCCACGAGGGGCGCTTTTCACGAACACCCCCGAGGGGGCGCCGCTGCGTCCCCATGTAGCTGTAGGGAGCAACGCCATTTTGCAGCAGGTCAGTAGCCCTTTCCAGTCACCCGGAGTCGTCACCGAAGGGCGTGGTGTCCCCGGTTTGAGCTCGGGCGATGTCCCCGGGGAGGGGGGCGATCTCTCCTCCCCCGTTCCTGCCTTGGGTTCTGTCCAGGGACCGGTTGGCGGACCGGTTGTCGGATCCGCCGCGCTCACTGTCGACAATGTGACGCACATCACTCGTCTGGGTGAGGCTTCGAGTGTCACACGGTCGGGTCCGAACCGGGTGGTTCCGGCCGTGCCGGTCGTTCCCGGCCAGCGGTCCGGCGGACCGGCGGAGGCCCCGGTGCCCTCGCGTACCGGCGAAGCCGACGCCGGGGAGGCCGCGTTCGGCACCCGCTTCCCAGTCGGCTGGCTCGCCCAGTTCACGGGGGATCAGATCCGGGCCGTGACCGTGGTGGGCGACTACTGCCGGAGCAAGGCCGGGTACTGCTGGGCGTCGAATGCGACGATCGCCCACGGGCTCGGTCTGCACGAGAAGACGGTGGCCGCGCTGCTGCGCGGGGTCGAGGGCGTTCTGGTGGAGTGCGAGCACCGCCAGGGCGGCACGATCGCCCGCCGGGTCGAGCAGGCCGGCCGGGAGGTGCGCGCGGTCTGGATCTCCGCGGTCGCCCGGAACGTGCTGTCCGGCACCAGGTTCAAGGTGTACTCGGCCCTGGCCTACCGGGAGCACCTGGAGACGACGACCTCGGCGAAGCAGCTCGCCGCGCTCTGCGGCCTGCGCACTGAGACCGCCCGCGTGGTCGCGGCGCAGCTGGTGGCGGAGGGCTGGGTGAGCCGGGAGGGGGAGAGCGGCGGGGCGTTCCGCTACACCGTGCACCCCGTCCCGCTGGTCGGCGTGGTGACGCAGGAGGCGCTGTTCTCGCAGCCCCAGCAGGCCCGCCTGCTGGCGGAGCCGACCGACGTTGAGGAGGTCGAGGGGGCGGCTGTCTGCGTCGGGCAGCTCGACCTGTTCTCCCTGGTGGAGCCGATCGAGACCCCCCTCGTTTCGGCTCCACCCTCCCCCCTCGATCTGACTCCACCCTCCCCCCTCGTTTCGGCTCCACAATCAAGCTCTCTTGATCAAGCTCTCCTGAACAAGCCCCTGCGCGCCGTTCGTGGTGTCGGGTCCGGCGAAGCCGCAACGTCCGTACCGCGCGACACGCGCGTATGCGAGGCCGTGGCCACCCCGGCGGTCGAGTTGGTGCCCGCCGTCGCCGGGCAGCCCAACGTCGTGGCTGCCCGGATCGCGGCTTCGCCGGAACTGCCGAAGACCCCCAGCGCGACCATGACCAAACCGAAGATCGGGGCGTTGCCTCCGATGACGGTCAGCGCCGAGGTTCACCAGGTTCTGCGCCTGGTGCCGGAGCTGGTGGACCGGATGAACCGCTGGCAGCAGCGGGAGGTGGCCCGGGCGATCGGTCAGGCGATCCGCGAGGTGGGCGGCGACGTTGAGCGGGTCGCCCAGCGGCTGGAGCGCCGGTACGTCCTGGAGCGCGACGAGATCCGTGACCCGTACGCCTGGCTCGCGGCCCCGGGGCGCAATCGCGGCCTGGTCCGGCGCGGCTGCCACCTGCCCAGCTGCGAGTCCGGCACGGACGTTGAGCTCGGCGGCGAGTGCCAGACCTGCGCGTACCACGTCGAGGGTGCCCAGCACCGGCACGCGATGCGCCGCCAGGCCGAGCGAGAGCAGGCCCGCGCCGAGTCCGGCACCGCACCGGCACCGATGCCGGCGGACACCCTCGGCCACGCCGACCAGGCCGAGGAACAGCGCCCGGCCTACTGCGACCGGCACGTGCGGATCGAGCTGCCGTGCGGCCTGTGCGTGCCGGTGCTGGACCAGCCCGCCCGGCCCGAAGTCCCCCGGGCAATCGACGGCGCCGAGCTGCCTCTGGTCACGGTCCCGGCCTGGATGACCGTGGACCGCTCTGAGGGCATCGCCTTCCGCGAGCAGCTGGCTGCCCGCCGTCGTGAGCGCGGACTCGTCGGGAGCCGCTGATGACCGTGACCACCGGTGCCGACCTGGCCCGCACCGCGCTGCGCGCCGCCCGTCAGGCCGCCCGTATCAACGGGGACGTCCCCGCCCAGCGCACCACCCGGCAGACCACGGCCGCGCCGCGGCGCGGCGCGCGCGAACCCGAGCCGATCGCGGACGTGTTCCTCGCCCTGGTCGCCGCCCACGGCTGGACCCTCGGCACCGCTGGCGGAGGCCTGCGCGACCGCTGGCCCTCGATCGTCGGCCCCGAGGCGGCCGCCCACTGGCACCTCGCCGGCTACGACCCGACCACCCGCCGGCTGCGCGTGGTCGCCGACTCCTCGGCCTGGGCCGCCCAACTCCGCTACCAGACCCGCCGCATCCTTGCCGACCTCGAGCAGCTGCGCCCCGGCACCGTCCGGGCCATCGACGTCCGCGTCGGCCCCGCCCCCGTGGTGCAGCACGACCAGGACCCCGACGACCGACCTGCCCGCCGTGACGATCGGGCCGCCGCGCAGCCGGCCCGGCCCCCGCTGGCCGACCACCACGCCTACCAGGAGCTGCGCCGCCGGATGTGCGAGGACGCCGCCGCCCGCCAGGCGGCGCTCGACGAGGCCGCCGCCGAACGGGAAGCGATCCTGCGTCAGCACTACAACCGGCTGCGCGAGCCCGAGGAGGCCCACCGCCGCGCGATCGAGGACACCCCGGCCACCGCTGCCGACGACCACGTCCGCCAGCAGCGCGAACGCCACCGTGCCGCTCTCGCCGTCGCCCGCGCCACCCGGGCCGGGGCGATCCCGCTGCGCACCGCCCGCCCGGCCCCGCCGCAGACCGGAGCGGCGTGAGCCGCAGCCGGCCTCGCTCGTTCGGGGAAAGCCGGGACAGCCGTGCGGCGGTGCGACAGGGTGGCCGCGACGACCCGTTCGCCGGCCCCGGCCCGGGCCACACCAGGCGATCAGCAGAGAGGTGGACGCGCGTGAGCGAGCAGGACCCGGACGGCGGTCCGGCCTTCGAGGTGCCCCACGACCTGCGTGCCGAGCAGCTGCTCCTCGGCACGACGATGCGCTCCAAGGACGCGGTGGCCGACGTCGTCGAGATCCTGTACCCGGCCAGCTTCTACCGGGTAGGCCACGAGCTCATCTACAACGCGGTGTTGGAGCTCTACGCGGCCGGAGAGTCCACCGACCCGATCAAGGTCGCCGCAAAGCTGACCGAGCAGGGCCTGCTCGCGAGGGCTGGCGGCCGGGACTACCTGCACAAGCTCGTCAACATGGTCCGCAGCACCGCCGAAGCCGAGACCCTCGCCACCCTGGTTGAGGACAAGGCGCTGCGCCGCCGGCTGATCGAGACGGCAACGCGCATCGACCGCCTCGCCTACACCGACGCCCCCACTACCGACCTGGTCGACGCGATCCAGGCCGAGGTGCACGCCGTGACCACCGGCCACAGCCCGAGCTGGGTCGAGGCGCGCCCGATGGCCGACGTCATGGAAGGCGTCCTCGACGAGGTCGAGGGCATCGGCTCGTACATCGGCGCCCCGGCCGGCGTGCCCACCGGCCTCTCGGACCTGGACGCGCTGACCAACGGCCTGCACCCCGGGCAGCTGATCGTCCTGGGCAGCCGGCCCGCCCACGGCAAGAGCACCCTCGCGCTGACCATCCTGCGAGCCTGCTCCTTCCGCAACGGCCTACCCGCAGTGATCTACAGCCTCGAGATGGGCCGCAACGAGATCGGCATGCGCCTGCTCTCCGCCGAGAGCCGCGTCCCGCTGCACCACATGCGCTCGGGCAACATGACCGACCGGGACTGGACCCGCGCCGCCACCCGCATGCCCGAGATCACCTCCGCCCCGCTGCTCATCGACGACGCTCCGAACCTCACCCTCGCCGAGATCCGCTCCAAGAGCCAGCGCCTCAAGGCCCAGCACGGCATCAAGCTCATCGTCGTCGACTACGTCCAGCTCCTCGACCACGGCAGGCACAAGTACGGCAGCCGCTACGAGGACGTCAACGAGGTCAGCCGCCGCCTCAAGCTCCTCGCCAAGGAACTGCAGCTCCCCGTCATCGCCCTCTCCCAGCTCAACCGCGCGCCCGAGCAGCGCGCCGACAAGCGGCCCCACATCTACGACCTGCGCGACTCCGGCACCCTCGAGGACGACGCGGACCTGGTCGTCCTCCTCCACCGCGACGACGCCTACGCACCCGACAACCGGCCCGGCGAAGCCGACCTCATCGTCGCCAAGCACCGCAACGGCCCCACCGCCACGATCACCGTCGCCTTCCACCCCACGATCTCGGCCTTCACCGACCCGGGCGACCGCGGCTACATCCCCCACCAGGCCGACGAAGACGACGTCCAACCCGCGAACGAGACGAGTGCCGGCACCGCCCCGTAGCCGCGACCGCTACCGTCAACCATGCGGCCCCCCGCCTCCACCTCGGCCACCTGGAGGACGGCGTCTACGTCGACCGGCTCGTCCAGGCCGACGAGACCACCCAGCTCACCGACCCGTTCCCGCTCGATCTGGACCCCGCGATGCTGCGCCGTAGTCCCAGGCACTGATGAGCTTCAAGTACATGTGACGTGACCCTGGGATCACGTCACATGTACTTGAAGGCAGGTTGCACTGCCCAGCGGGGATGGACTCATGGTTCATTTTGGTGATCCTGGTGTCCCCCAAGATGGACCATGAGTCCATCCCCGCCCCTTCGCTCTTCCCCACCTCCGCAACGCCCGCCGCCTGCCCTGCCGACCAGGCCGGGACCGGGCGGCAACTGCGAACCAATGCGGACTGCGGCCGTGCGGGTGGCTGGGCGCGGCGTGCTCCGTCGCCAGGGCCGTGGCCGGCCCCGCCGTCGGCCCGTCGCCGCACCGGTCACGCCGAAGACGGCGTGACACTGGGCTTCCCTGTCAAGTCAGCATGTTGAGATCTTTCAGACCCTGTGGCGGCCCTGACTAGGCTCGTAGGGGGGTGTTGAATTCTGGAGGCAACCATGGCTGACGCGACTGTGGTGGCGGCGAGCTGTCGCGAATGCGAGTACGTCTTCCCCGACCCTGCGGCTGCAGCGGCCGCAGCGGCTGGAACCCCTTGCCCGGCGTGCGGGGCGAAAGCGGGCCGACTCTATGAGGTCGATGCTTCCGCAGATGCCGGTTTGCGCGAGTTCGTAGTGGCGACAGGGAAGCGGCCTGGGCGTAAGAAGCCCTTTCTGGATCTTCGGCAGGGGGACGAGCCAGCACGAAGTTCAGGGCGATGGATGGACAAATACCGTCGCATCGACCACGACGCTGACCAATATGATGAGCTTGTAGTTGACCAGGAGACCGGCGTCATCGTCCACGAGTGCCACGAGCCGCTGAGGCAGCACTTCGGGCATGGGTCCGACAAGCCGTCCAGCCCCTCGGAAGCGGACCAGGACGCCGAGAGGCCCGGAACTGACGGCTAAGGCAACGTGCGTCGACGCCCTCATGGCAGGCATCCCATCCCTGGCGGACCTGAGGGAGGCGACGAGCAGCTGCAGGGAGTCCGCCGCGGAGGGCGACCAGGGTCGGATGGGCCGTCTACAGCCAGCCTGATGCCCGCCGACGGAGCAGCTGCCCAGTTCATGCTGCACGTCCTTCCCTGGTGTGGATAACTTCCGCTTCGGCCAGCAGCGACTCCAGGCGCAGGTTGCGCACCGGCGCCAGGTAGGTGTCGATGGTGACCTGGCGGGTGGCATGGCCGAGCAGGCCCTGGACCAGGTGCCACGGGTCGCCATACAGCAGGGCGAAGTCACGGCGCTCGCGCGGGCTGAGCCCGAAGCGCCGGTCCAGCAGCGAGTTCAGCACCACCAGCATGATCAGCGCCATGCTGTGCCGGGCGCTGTGCACGGTGGCGAACGGGGCATAGATCCGGTGCGGATCCACCCGTCGGTGCACAGGCGGCTCCAGGATCAATCGACAGCGCTGGTTCGCGGTCCGGAAGACGGCCTCCCAGGAGTGCGGGTGAAAGGGCAGGCCGGCCTCGTTCAGCCACAGCCACAGCGGCTCCGGACCGTCGGGCCCCTCGGTGAACAGCCACATCCGCTCCCACCAGGCCAGGGTGTCCAGCCCCCGCTCGAAGACGACCCCGTACTGGTCCCTCCAACGGACCTTCCGCCTGGGCCCGCGGGTGACCTCGGTGACCAGCCGTACGTCGGTGAGCCGTTCGTAGCGGCCCTTCGCCTGCGCCTTGCGTACCGCCCAGGCCCACGAGGACTCCACGTACGACTCGATGTCGCGCACCGCCTTCGCCGAGGCGTAATAGGTGCGCGAGGCCTTCGACCGGGTCACCGCCCCCGCGACACGCCCCCGGTAGTACCGGCTGCCGGCCAGGCGCGCCACCGGCAACTCGACTGTCAGCAGCGACCCGCCCTCCTGACGCCGCAGACCAGAGGAGAGCACCAGCTCGACGAACGCGGTGTTGCGGTCCTCCAGCCGTCCCACCCACCCCGGCTCCACGGTGCCGTTCGCAGTGCGGCCGCGCAGACCGATATCCGTCCACAATCGCCAGGTGCGCGCGGCGTCAGCCAGTGCATCTCCGACGCCGCCGGTTTAACCAGCCCGCTCGAGACCTCCCGCGCAACGCCGTACACGTCGGTGACCTGGCGCATCGTCACTGGGCTCATCGACACGTACCGCTCCCGCCGGGCCCAGGCGTACAGCGCGGTGAACGCCGCCAGCTCCCGGTTCCACTTCGATGTCCCCACCCGGGACGGATTCTCGGACGCGCTCAACCGCCAACCTCGGAAGTCCGCCAGATCCCGCTCCCCTGCCTGCGTCCAGTGCCGTCCCCGGGCAGACAGGAAGTTCAGCAGCAGGCAGATGTCCGTGGCGTAGTTTCGCCGGGTTTCCGGCTCGAACCCGCGAAACCGCGAGGACTGACCGAACCGGCACAGTAACGGATCGATCCGGTGGTCTGGCCCGACGAACACCGCGTCCCCGAGCCTCATCCCCGACTCCGACCAGATGCTCTCGGCCGACTTCGACGGGGCCAGCCAACCGGGGCGAACCCAGAACACTCACCAGTCAGGCACTGCCGCTCCTCTCTGTACCGGTGCACCACCTGCCCTCCCGCAGCATCCGCCTCCGGGGGCGCCGGTCCGTGCCGCTGCCGCCGCCCGGGCCGGTCACCGCCGCGAGCCTGAAGACCTGAAGGTGGCTGGCCCTCCTGCGCCGGTCACGGAATTGCGGCTGCCGCCGCAACCGGGCCCCAGGGGGCCCTTTCCGCGCCCATGAGTTCCAGTGGCTGATGGTCGTGCTGGGCTGGTGCGCCGGCTTCGTTCGTCGTCGCTGTACCAACGACCGTGGTGGCCCCTTCAACACGGCGACCGTATCGGGACCTGGGCAGTTGCCATCGAGCAGGCGGCCGACGCCCGTGCTGGGCGGAGCCACCTGCCGGTCCGGCCTGCATCGAGTACTTCGGCCTGCCCACCACCAAGCGGTTGCCGATGTCACCACCCACCTGACGAAGACCTTGTTTCCCACCTTCACGACCTGGGAGCGCTGGCCGGGACCACCCAGCAGCCCGCACCCACCACAGGACCGCAGCGCCAGCAGCGGCAGGGCACGGGCACCAGCCACTGAACTCGTAGGCATGGAAAGGGCCGTCAAGGCCCGGGTCCGGCGGCAGCCGGACTTCCATGACTGGCGCAGTGACACCCGTCGGCCCCGGCCATCAGGGCCAAACCGAGCCCGGCCCGGGCGGCGGCAGCGGCACGGGCAGCCAGCCCGCCGGAGGCCACCCCAGGAACAAACCTGCAGGTCAGAACCCTTGCAGTAGCCGCTGTGACACAAGGTGCCGCAGGGCCCGCAGGTACGGGAGCGCCCGGTTCTCCCGCGCAGCGGGTGTATGAGAGAGCCCCGCCCGCAAGAACCGGCCAAAAACGTGCTCTGACCTGCGAAAATGACCACTTTGCGTCAGGCATTGTTTGGCCCTGGCCAGCAGGGCCAAACGCCCGCGACTTTGGCCCTGCTGGCCAGGCCAAACCGGCGGGCGTTATCCACAGCTTCCCGGGCCTACCGTCAGGCGCAGCCGGGCGACTCGCCGAGACGGTTTGGCCCTAAGGGTAGGGCCAAAGCACTATCACCGGTGATAGTGTCCCGGTGACATTGGATCAAGGAACCTGGAGAGCGCCGATGGCTGACAAGCCCAAGCTGGGCTACGGGGAGCAGCTGGTAACCCGGCTCGACAGCCGGGGGAACGTCGTCTACTCGGTGCAGAAGATCTCGGGCCGCACCTTCGCGGAGTCCGACACCACCAAGGGCTACACGACCGACGCCCCGCTGATGATGCTCACCCTCGCCCAGATGGACATCCCGCAGACCTGGATGCGGACATGGTGCACCCTGGTCGGATTCCAGCAGATGAGCGGAAAGGCCCCGCGCCGGGCGCCGCTGGGCATGGTGAAGACCACCCACCGCGACATCAGCGCCGCCTCCGGCGTCTCGCGGACCTACGTGGGCGAGTCGCTGCTGTTCTTCAACGAGATCGGCTGGCTGCGGACCGCACGCCGCTCGGTCTACCAGCTGAACCCGTTCCTCACCTTCGCCGGGTCCAGCGCCGACCAGGAGCTGGCCCAGGAAATCTGGGTCGCGGAGGTGCCCGAGTTCCTCATGCCGGGCCCGGAGTACGCCACGGCCTGGCGCAAGGAGCGCCGCGAGGAGCAGCGGTCGGTGGCCAAGGCCGCGAACGTCGTGCTGCTCGGCTCGAAGGCGGAGAAGAACGAGATGCCGGCGGCGGCCCCGAAGGTTCGGGCCGTCCGGAGCGCCTGAGAGACGGCGAGGCCCGCTCCGTTGCACCGGAGCGGGCCTAACCTGACATTGGATGCTCAACGTATCAGCAGCCGGCGGGCGCTCCGCGCCCCTGACCGAGGACTCCAGATGACGACCACCCGGTACGTCCCGCCGATCCCGACCACCGAGTACGTGACGATCAGCCGTGAGGCGCTGGCCGTCCTCAGCCTGGTCGAGCTGACCGCGAACAGCTTCCGCCTGGTGAACACGCTGCTGGCCTACCAGGATCCGGAGACGGGGTGCGCCGGCCTCTCCCAGGCCGAGATGGGCACCCTGCTGGGGCTGAGCGCGCCGAGCGTCAACCGGTCCGTGAAGCAACTGGCGGACAAGGGCCTGGCCTGGCTGCTGGAGCCGGGTGTCTACCAGATTCACCCGCTGCTGACCGGCGGCAAGATGCGGGCCAGCCTGGCCTCGGTGCCCCGGATCGACTCCCTCGACCCCGAGCGGTTCGGCGAGCGACTGCGGCAGCGCTACGAAGGCCAGCTCGCCAACCTCGGCATCAGCGCATAGTCAGCACGACCTGCGACGGCCCGGGCAACCGCCCGGGCCGTCTTCGTTGGCCCTGCCAGCAGGGCCAAAGCACTACCACCCGTGATAGCGGTTTGGCCCCGCAGGTGGGGCCAAACCGAATGTTTCACCAGGTGAGGCAGTCGGCCCTCGTTCTGGCCCTGCTGGCCAGGGCCAAAGCACTAGCACTGGTGATAGCGGTCTGGCCCTACCTGTAGAGCCAGACCGCGAGGCGGCTACTCGGCTCGGGCCCCGAGGTAGCTACGGCTTGACCACTCTGTTCTGGAGATCTGAAACAAGCCTGGCTGCGGCCCCCAGGGCCCGATCGCTAGCACCGGTGATAGCGGTGTGGCCCACCGGCCTGTCCGAGCTGCGAGACTGGTGATCATGACTGACCGTCGCAGGCTCTCCCTGCGCTTCTCCGAGTCCGCCGTCGAAGCCGCCGTGCCTGCCCAGTCCGGCGGGCGCCGGCTGCTGCCGGTCGAGCAGGGCGCCGACTTCCGCCAGCCGCCTGGCGAGACCGCGGCCGCGCCAGCACCGGCCCGGCGTCCGCTTGCGGCCGGCGGCCTGACCTTCTCCGACCCGGACCGGCAGATCTGACCGGCCCGACCATCCCCACCGTAGGCCCCTGACCTGCGACGGTTGACTGGTAGGCCCGCATGTTCAGGTGTCGCGTATTCTGCGGGCGGATCCCAACCTCGTCACGGTGAGTGGTCACACTCGCCGGGATCGTGGCGTGGTGGAGAAACAGTCTGTTTCGACCTGTGCGGGACCGCCGCAGCCGGGCTGGGACGGGGCTGTCCCAGCCCGCGTCTCAGCGGGCGTTTTTCTGGGGCTTCAAGGCGGCTGACCAGGTCTGCCCGGTGCGCCACGTCCGACCCGCATGAAAAACTGCACCCCTTGAGCACCCAAGCAAGACAAGAGGGGAAGAGTTGTGACACGACCGGTCCTGACCAGGGTCCACCGGGCGCTGATTTTGCTCGTCGCGTTGGGTGCCGCGTTTGTCGCCCTGATCGGCCTGGCCGGCTCGTACCTGGCCGTCCGCCACGTGGCCTTCGGCGTCGGGATGGGCACGTTTTCCTACGCCTTCCCGATCGGCGTGGACGTCGGCATCCTCGTCCTCCTCGCGCTGGACCTCGTCCTCACCTGGCTCCGCATCCCCTTCCCGCTGCTGCGCCCTACCGCCTGGGCCCTGACGGCGGCGACCATCGCCTTCAACGCAGCGGCGTCCTGGCCCGACCCGCTGGGTACGGGGATGCACGCCGTCATCCCGGTGCTGTTCATCATCATTTCTGAGGCGACGCGGCACGCGATCGCCCGGCTTGCGGAGCTCAGCTCGGACCGGACCATCGAGAAGATCCGGCTGATGCGCTGGCTGCTCGCTCCCCGTCAGACTTGGGCGATGTGGCGCCGGATGCAGCTGTGGGAGATCCGGAGCGTGGACGATGCGGTCCGGCTGGAGCAGGCCCGCCTCACCTACCTCACCCTGTTGAAGGACGCTCCGGTTGGTCCGAACAAGAAGCTGCCTGCGGCCGCGCGCTTGCCGGTGGATCTGCTTGAGCTGGGTGTGCCGATGGAGATCACCTACGAAGACGGCCTCGCGGCCGCCGGCGTCGCCACCCGCCCGATGGACCGGATCTTCGCCGCACGCGCAGCCGCCGACGGCCGGCCGAAGCCGCAGGCTCCGGAGAGCGCGGCCCAGCTGCCGACGGTCGCTGGTCCGCGCAAGGAGCTGACTTCAGCGGACGGCGAGATACCGTCCACCACTGCCGGGGAACGGACGGAGCCGATGCGGGCACAGTCCGAGAGTGTTGCGGGCGCGCCGTCCGGTCGGCCAGCCGCTTTGCGGGAGTCGGCGGGACAGGCCGTTGCGGGTGCGGGACCGGGCGCCGAGGCCTTTGCGGTTGCGGGCAGCCTCGGTCGGCAAACCCCGGTTCCTGCGCAGGCATATCCCGAGTCTTTGCAGGTCAGCGCACTTGCGGAAGGCCTTGCGGGCCCGGCACCGGCCCCGGTGCACGCGGTGCGGGCCGAGTCGGGACCGGACCTGATGGTCACGTACGAGCAGCCGAACGCCCCCGATTCCCGCACAGCTCTTGCGGGTGCGGGACAGTCCGAGCGGCTGGTGCAGGAGACCTCTGCAGTCCTTGCAGAGACCACCCGCACCGAAGGGGCCGCCCCCGCTGCCGACCCGGGCGAGGACGACCTGCCGACCATCGACCCCACACTGGCGGACCAAGCGCTCGCCAAGAACATCCCCTTGAAGTGGGCCATCGGCTTCGCCGTGTTGGTCGCTGAGCACGGGCGCCACCCAGGGCCCGAAGAACTCCGCCGCCACCTCTTCAAGAGCCCCTACAACCTCCGGGCGCGGGGCAAGGGCGACCAGCCGGTGAGCCTGCGCAGCGTCGAGCGCTACTACAACGACCTCAAGGACCTCTTCCCGCTCCCCATCCAGGAGGACCAGGAGCAGCTCCAGCTGGAGAACGCAGGGGTCTGACCCTCGCACCACGACGACGGTCCGGCCCCTCGGGCGCCGGACCGTTTCACTGCTGCTGCGCACGCTACGGTCAGCGGGCCGCTTCCGCCTCGTAGCGCCGGATCAGGTCCTGGCCGGCCGGACCGGAGAGCGCGGGTACAAGCGCGGCGTCGGCCACGACGGTGTGCCCCGCCATCGGCACGAACCCGGCGGCGTGCAGCGCGGTCATCAGCGACTGGTGACTCCGGCCGCCGCGCATGAACGACGGTGCGGTCGCCACGACCGCGGAGCCGCCGATCCGGGCCAGCAGCTCACCGAGCAGCAGGACATCGAGACCGGCGTTGGCCCAGGGATCGCCGACCGACAGGTGGCCGAGGATCACGTCGGCCTTCTGGGCCGTGCCCTCCCTCTGGCGGCGGCCGCGCTTGACCGCTGCGCAGAAGCGGCATCCTGTGTACTGCGCTCCGCGTGAGGCGACCCCGGCCGGACCGTGCTGAGGTGCGGGGCCACCTCCTTGCCGCAGGCCTGGCAGTGGCATCGCCACGCTTCGCCCCGCTGGCTGGCCGGGGCTCCAGCGGTTGCAGACTCGCTGTCAGCATCATGGCGACGGCGGCCGCCTCGCTCACCTGCCGTGGCACCCGAACCCCTCTGTCTGCGGATCGCGAAAGCACGCTGGCCCAGACTGTCGGGCGGGACCGACAATCCGGGCCGGAACGGGAATCCCTTGACAGGCCGGACGGGCTGGTGATTGGCCTGCGGTGCAGGACGGCCCCTTCGGTCAGAGGGGATAACCGGGGTAAACCCGTTGCCAGAGAGGTGAGGGGATCACTACGGTTATCCCATGTCTGACGATGAAGCGCGCACGCCCTTGGGTGCGAGCGAACAGGGGCGCCTTGAGCTGGCCATTGACGAACTGACATCCGCCTTTGCACGCGAACTGGCCGGGGTTGTAGGCGGGCCGAGAGTGGACGGGCCGATCGACCCGGAGGATGACAGCAGCGCGGACGAACCCGAACGCCTCGCCTACCTACGGGTCCTCAAGCACGCCGCCGGGCACCTCTCCAACCGCACCGACCAAACCGCCCTCGGACTCATCGACCGCGGAACCGACCTGGAGGACGTCGCCCAGGCCCTCGGCGTGGGCGTCCCTGCCGTGCGCAAGCGGTTTGGCTCCGTTCGCCAGGGCGAGCGAGTTGCCGTCGTCATCTCACGGCGCGATCGGGTGCGGCACGACGAGAGCGATCCCCGAGGGAGTTTCGGCGAGGTCGGCGGGTACGAGCAGTACGCGAGCGACCGAGGGGTCTGGCCCATCGGCGCCGGTGTACGGGCGCAGGCTGAGTTCGCCATCGTGGCCGTGGACGGAGTAGTCCGACGCGTCTACCGGATCGACCCTGACGGTTGGCGTGAGCACTCCCCCCGGCTTTGGGAGTTCACGGCCGTCGGGGGTGTGCCGCTCACCCCTTCCGAGATTCGGCAGGCCCAGCTCGCAGGTGACCTGCCCCTGGTCCCGGGCGACTCCTGCCCCACCCGCGCTGGCGGGGCTTACCGACCACACCGATTCCACCCGACCGCCACACCGACGCCGTACGCAGAGCTGCGGTAAGGCGGTGCTCAGCACCGTGCAGCAGCGAGCCCCGGTTCGGAAGCTGACGCCATCGATGACAAAGGAGCAAGCAGCATGACCGGTTCCGTTCCCGACGCCGTCCGCTACTTCTGCACTGCCACCCTTACATGGGACACGCAGACACAGACGCGGATGCCTGACGGCCGCACAACTCGCTACACAACCAGGCAGTGGGTTGCCACCTCTTTCCCCCGCTTCCGCGTGGACCCGCGGTCGGACCGTGAGCAG
>NZ_JBVIRL010000025.1:42557-114307 GCF_055576085.1 Kitasatospora sp. NPDC033851
AGCTGACCCAGGACGTGATCCGGGATGCGCGGGATAACCTCGGAGCCCCCCACGATGCGGCCGTCGTATTCCTCTCCCTGGAACCGAACGACCTCGGACTCTCGGGGTCCGACCCGGTCGACTACCTCCGCACCGTCACGCTCGCCTGGTTCGAGGAGGCTCCGGGCCCGGACGGTCACCTGTCTCGCCAGCTGATGCAGGTCACCTCCTCCGCCCGTGTCAGCGTGGACCCGGGGTCGGACCGTGAGCAGCTGACCCAGGACGTGATCCGGGATGCGCGGGATAACCTCGGAGCCCCCCACGATGCGGCCGTCGTATTCCTCTCCCTGGAACCGAACGACCTCGGCTTGGGGCGCCGGAACGGCTCGGAGCCGATCATCTGAGCGGGGAAGGACGCCTCCTCCGGCTCGGTGACGCCTGGTCGCCGCCTCGGTCGATGAGACCGGCGGGCGGAAGCCAGGGGCCGGCACTCGACGTCGCACTGAACCGGGACAGTGCAACGGGCAACGACGGTGGCTGCCGCGACGAGCCGGGAAATCTGATCGGCCGGCGGCGGACACCAACAGGGCACCGACGATCAAGCCAGGGCCCAGTGCCACCTCACGGCCCTTGGTCAGCAGGAACCTGACCGCGGCCATCGCAATGCCGATGCCAATCTGGGCAACGAGACCCCAGTACAACGCCGCCCAACCCTGAGTGGCCAGGACGGCGGCCAGACTCGCGGCCCGTCGGGCACTCCGGCCGCCGGCCCGATCGGCCGGGCGGCGGGGGCGGCCGTTATCTAGTGCTGAGCTTGGATCGGTGCAGGCCAGGGTCTATTCCCTGACTTCAGGCACGTAAGGCAGGTGTAGCTATGGCGCCCCTGCCATTGACTTGCCAATGGTAGGGGTGCCATAGTCGTGGTGTCGGGTGGACGTGCCACCCGGGGACCGAAGGGCAGCCATGAACGCCATCACGGGTACCGTCGTTGTCGACTTCTACGAGAGCGGCTGCGACCTGCTGGTTCTCACCGAGAGCGGAGAGTTCACCTTCCTCGACCGCGACGGCCTGGACGGTCCCGACGCGGGCTCGTACCCCTTCATCCGCACTCTGGAGGGCATCGAGGTGCAGATGCTGTTGGCGCGGGAGGTCATCGAGGCCAGCGACTGGTTCCCGGACGCGCTCAACGACCGCGGCGAGCTGGACCCCGCCGTGGCCGAGGAGATGGCGGGGATCATCACCGCGGACGGCATCCTGCCCGGCCGTGTCGCCAAGGCTGCCGCAGCCGGCAAGGCTTGGGCCGACTCCGAGAAGGAGACCAACCGCCTGGCCCTCGAACGCGCCCGGGCCGTCGCCGAGGTGGTTGGTTTCGCCGCCGGCAACCAGTCGGAGGCCGCCCGGCACCTCGGTCTCGACCAGTCCACCGTCAACAAGCTGGTGAAGAAGGCGGCCGCGGCCCGGTCGGCGAACGCGTGACTGGTGTTCAGCCGGAGGAGGATGGCCGGCTGGAGTGCCTGGAGTGCGGGAGCTGGTACCGGCTGCTGGCCCCGCACCTGGCCGCGGCCCACCACATGACCAGTGCCGAGTACCGCGAGGCCCATCAGCTGCCCCGCAAGCTCGGCCTGCGCGGCCGGGACTTGGCAGACCGCGCCCGCGAACAGGGCCGTGCCCGGTACGCCGCCCGAGAGGACATCCGCGCGGCGATGGCCGACGGCCGGCCCGGCGGCACCCCCCCCGGCACCGGCGGCGCAGTGCGGGGTCCCAGTGGGCGGCCGTCCCGGTCACGGGCGCGTCGCAGTGCGGGCAGGTGCGGCGCCATCCCTCGGAAACGGTGAACGCGAACACCAGCGGGCGAACGATGAGCGGCCGGCTGCGAGCCCCCAGGGCGGGCTTGGACCAGAACGGCGGGGGAGTGGTTCATCGCTCTTCTTGAACCAGCGGAGGCAACAGGGCCCGGCCGGTGGTCACCGGCCGGGCCCCAGATGGTGAGTGGGTCAGCGGACCCGGGCGGCGGGCTTGGAGGTGAGCCGGGCGATCAGCTGTTCCGTCTCGTCCTGGAGCATTCCGTCCCATCCCATGTCGAGGGTCATCTGCCGGACCTGGTCGATGACCTTGCGCACTCCGGCTTGGTTGCCTGCCCGGTGCTCGATGCGCATCCAGCTCCGGTAGAGCATCTCGGCGGCGGGCTCGACGTCGAGTCCGACGGCGACTGCCCGGCGGGCCGCCTCGATGTCGAGGACCTCGTCCTGGATGCGCAGTGTGGCCGCGGCGTGGGCGGTGTCTACGATCTGGCTGACCATCGTCTGTACGAGCGGCGCCGCCCAGGTGTGGGCGCCAGCCCCGCCGAACGGGCGGCCGCGGACGAGATCGAGCGCGGCCTCCAGGTCCAGGACTCCGGCCGCCCCGTGCGGAAGTCCGCGCTGCGCGAGGTAGCTGAAGGTGGCGTAGTCGCAGGTCACCTCGGGCGACAGGGCGTACTGCTCGACGCCTTTCGGCTTGGGCCGCAGGTACGGCTCGCTGTTGGAGTCGACGCCCAGCCGGCGCCGGAGGCGGGACATGTGGGTATCCATCGTCGACTGGGTCCACGGCGATACCGGGTCCATGTTGTTGGCGATCGCGCTGTAGCCCCGGTCGGACTTGAAGAGCAGCAGCGCTGCGAGCAACACCAGCTTCGGCTGGATCGGCGCATCGCCGATCCCGGTGATGCGTAGGGGCCCCAGTACCTGCACCTGCGGAGCGGAGCCCTCGGCCGGAGCGGGAACGTCGCGGACTACGCCCACTCGCGGCGGAACCTTCGTGAGCTGGGGGGCAGCGGCGGCGGCGGGAGCCTCGCCCGCAGGGGCCTCGGGGGTCTCCACCGGGCCTTCGGCTTGGGCTGGCATGCTCTCCTCGTCCCGCTCGGCGGCGTTCGGCTTGACCGGCTCGGCGGTCTCCGGGACCAGGGGCTCGGTGTCGGCCTGGACCGGGACGGTGGCAACGGGCACCTTCTCCTCGGCTGTCTGCGCCATGTTCTTCTCTTGTTGCTCGTCCTCGGACGTCGTCTTCGCCTCGGCAGGGGCGTCCGGCAGGGACAGGTGGCTGCGGAGAGCAGCGCCGCCCTTCTGGAGGGAGGCGGGGCCGAAGACCTTGCGGTCGGGGTCCGGGACCGTGGCCCAGGCTCCCTCGGCTGGGGTTGCCGCCTGCGCGGCGGTGGTCAGGCCGGCGGTCAGCTGCCGGTAGACCTCATCGCTGACGCGCTGGAGCACGACCTCGGCGTCCAGCGACTCAAGCGACTGAAGCTGTGTCACGAGGTTCGCGTCCAGGACCTCGGCGTCCGGGAACAGGTCCCGCGCCTGGCCAGCTGCGGGCAGGACCGCCGCAACGCGCACCCCGGCGGGGACCTTGCCGATGACGTCCGCGAACTCGTACAGCTCGTCTGGCGACGGGATGCTGGAGCACACCACCATCCACGGTTGCGGCTGCTCGCCGCCCTCGTGCTCGGCCTGGTGCACCTCGACCATCACCCGGGCCAGATCCGCGGTGGCGGCGGCCAGGCGCGGGACGAACATGCTTCGGCACTGGGGGAGGAGCTGTTGCAGCTCGAGCCCGAAGCCCGCGGTCATGATCTCGATGTGGTCGGCCCACAGAGCAGTGCCGGCCTCCATCGCGATTGCGCGCGCGACTTCGCGCACGTGCTGTTCATCGCCGTCCAGGAGTAGCACACGGGCGTGGCACAGGTCGGACAGCAGCAGGGTGCCGTCCTCAGCGGTGCCGATGGTGGCCAGGCTCGGGTAGGGGGCGGGGATGGTGCGGGCTTCGTCGGGGCTCAGCAGAACGGCCCGGTCACCGCGCATTCCCCACCAGCCGCCGGGCCGGTCGGTGAACGGGGACAGGGCCTGCGCGTCGGTGTCCTCGACCAGGATCTCCACCCTGTCCTGCTGGACTCGTGCGCCGATGATCTGCGGAAGGTCCTGCGGGTGCTGGTGGGCGAGGGTGCGCAGCGCGCGGTCCAGCAGGTCGACCAGGACGGGGGAGGAAGTGCGGTCGAGCACCATCTCGGCCTGGCTCGTTTCCTGCGGCATGGCGATCTGCTCGCCGGGGCGCCGGTCACGCTGCTGGGCGCGGCGGCGGAGGGCGAGGACGGCCAGGGCGCCTGCGCCGAGAAGGGCGGCGATCCCGCCGATGCCCTGCTGAACGGAGATCGGCGACTGGGTGGTGTCCTTATTCGAGGCCCGGGTGACCGCAGGCGGTTCGGGGGCGGGGGTGGGTGCTGCCGGGGAGATGGCCTCGGGGGCGGCCGCTGCGGGCTGGCTCGGGGCAGGGGACGGCGTGCTCGGTGGCGGTGTCGGAGCGACGGGGGGAGGGGCAGTCTCAACCGGTGCCGGGGCGGGCATCGGTGCGGACACCGGCGCGGGGACAGTGGGTGTGGCGGTCGCCGAGGCGGGGGCCGGGATCACGATGACATCCCCGGGCTCCAGCTCGTTGGGATCGGACAGATGGCGGCCGTCGGGTTGCACGGTCGTGCGAGTCGCCTCGAACATCTGTGGGTAGGCGCCTGCGTCGCCGAGCTCGCGTTCGGCGATCCCGGAGAGCGTCTCGCCTTTGTGGACCGTGACCGTGTGCTCGCTCTGGCCAACCTGGGAATCCACGGCTGGTGCGGCAGGCGCCAGGTGGGGCACCTTCGCATCGGCGGGCAGGCGAAGGACCATGCCGGGCTGCAGAAGGTCGGCCGTGTTGACCTGCGGGTTGAGGTCGGCGATCTCTTGCCACCGGGCGCCGTTCGTCAGGTAGTGCTGGGCGAGGTCCCACAGGGTGTCGCCGGCGACGACGTGGTGGACCGGACCAGCCCAGGCGTCCGGAGCCGCCGTCGGGGCCGGAACGGAGGCAGGGGCCGTGGTGGCGGCAGGTGAGGTGGCGACGACGGGCGCGGCGGAAGCCGGCTGGGGTGAGGCGAACGCGGCACCGGCGGGCAGGAGCATCGCGACTCCGGCCACCAGTCCCGCCGCAAGGCGCTGTGTGGCGCCGAGGGCCCGCACACGGGGGGCCCGCCGGTGCCGCAGGAGTGCGGTGATCTCGACGATGGTGGAGCAGGCGAAGGACAGCCAGCCGGCCCAGCCGATCAGGGTGAGCGCGCCCATGAAGAGGCTGCCGTTGTCCGGGCTGGTCAGCGCATTGGTGACGTCGGCCCAGCTCGGAACCTGGTGAGGCAGCGCGCCGGTTTGCCACAGCAGGACCGGTACGGCGACGAGCAACGCGACCAGGGCCGCGAGCGAGAGCACGCCCCGCAGGGCGGCGGTGAGGCGGGAGACGGTTCGGCGGGGCATGGGGGTTAGCCTCCCTGGACGATCAGTTTGGCGCTGCCGTGCCCGGTGACGGTCATGTCGCCGGGCCAGAAGAAGGGGTGGTAGGTCTCGGTGACGGTGACGTTGATCGACCCGTCGGCACCCCAGCTCACTGTGCCGGCGACGCCGGCGCTGCGGAGGTAGGCGACGGCTGCGCTTTGCGCGGCGTTGCGGTCGATGCTGACACCGCCGCCGGAGATCACCTTGCCGGCGTCGACGGCCTGCGCTCCGGTACGGGCCGCCTCCTGGGCGCCGGCTTCGGCGTGGTTCAGCGCCCGGAGCTTGCCGGCACCATCGATCACCAGGGCGATCAGCAGCATGATGACGACGCTCACGATCGCGACGAACAGGGAGATGCTGCCCCGGTCGCCTGCGGGGCGGCGCCGCGCAAGGATCCGCCGCAACAGCAGTTTCCAGGACGGGGGCGTCATGCTGCGGGCCTTCCGCGGTAGGCGTCGATCGACGACGTGAAGCTGCCGGTGGCCGTGGTGCTGCCCGGCAGGCCTGGGAACGCGACATCGGACAGGGCCACGGTGCAGCGGACGCTCACCGTAACGGAGGAGGGCGTGCCGAGGGGCGCCGCGAACCCGGTGGTGGGAACGGTGACCGCGAGACCGGCACAGGTGAGGCCCTGTTCCTGGAAGGTCTGCTGGGCCACGCGCACGGCCGCGGCACGGGCGGACGTCCCGTCACGCTCCAGGGAAGCGGCGCGCGCCGCGTTGCGCGCGGCGTCGTCGACGACGTTGTGGGCGAGGTGGACACGGCCTGCGGCCACGATGATGAGCAGCATCCCGAAGATCACGGGGGCGAGGATGGCCAGCTCCAGGCTGGCGCTGCCCCGGTCACCGCGCCGTCGCATGGCCGCGAGCAGCCTCTGGGTGAGCGTCATGGGGCGGTCACCCGTTCGCGGGCGGCGGAGGCGTGCTGGCGGACCGGCAGGCTGAGCCCGGGAATCCAAGTGCTGACGGTCCCGCTCACCTCGATGCGCACGGTCGGGCCGTCGCTGCCGGTCACGGACCGGTCGCTGATGGAGGAACCGGCCCGGGACAGGAAATCCTGGGCGGCGGCGGTGCCCTGACCGACAGTCCCGCCCTGGATACGCGCGCGTTCGACACCGCGCTGTGCGGCGGACAGGGCGACACTTCGGGCGTGGTACCAGAGACCGGTCTGGATGATCGTGAAGATCGCCAGCATGACGATCGGGAAGACGATGGCGACTTCGAGGCTGACCGCGCCGCGGTCCCCGCCGGGCCTGCGGCGTCGCGGCTTTCGGCGGGCCCAGGGGGCCGGGCGTGGTGTGAGCATGGACTTCTCCTGCGGGAACCGGTGAAGGGTCGGTGGACTACTTGATCGCGGCTTCCTTCTCGGTCAGCTTCGTGCCGATGTAGGCGGCCAGGCCGATCGCGGCCAGGACGAGTCCGCCGATGAGCAGCGCGAGCTCGATGGACATGCCTCCGTAGTCGCTTCCGCGGG
Organism: Kitasatospora sp. NPDC033851; assembly: GCF_055576085.1. Taxonomy (NCBI): domain Bacteria; kingdom Bacillati; phylum Actinomycetota; class Actinomycetes; order Kitasatosporales; family Streptomycetaceae; genus Kitasatospora; species Kitasatospora sp. NPDC033851. The sequence continues at coordinate 49,331 of NZ_JBVIRL010000025.1, forward strand.
CGCGGGCGGAGCGGGCGGCACGCAGCCGGTAGAACTGGTGGCGCATCTTCACCTGGAAGGCCTGGGCGACGGGGTCGGAGAACTCGGGCATGACGAAGGTCCTTTCGAGGGCAGGGTGAGGGCCGCGGTCAGGCGGCCATGATCTGGGTGATGGCGGGGAAGGCGATGTACAGCCCCATGATCAGGACGAGGGCCGTCACGGGGACGATCATCTTTTCGGAGACGATGTTCGCGCGGGTCTGCTCCTCGGCGAGCAGGGTGCCGCGCAGGCTCGCGGCCTGGGCGGCCAGGGTGGTGTAGACGGACGCGCCTTCCTCGCCGGCGATGGCCATGATGTCCGCGGGTGCGCCGAGTTCGGGGACGCCGAGTTCGTCGCTGAGCTGGCGCAGGCCCTCCCAGGGGGAGAAGCCGCCCAGCTCGGAGCGGGTGAGGGCATCCCTCAGGCGGACGAAGACCCAACCGTCGCCGATCGCTGCCGCCTTGTGCAGGGCTTCTGACGGTCCGGCGTCAGCGGCGCGTTCGAGACACACGAGTTCCAGGTAGGAGGCGATCCCGTATCTGAACTGGCGGCGGGCCTCGCCGGCCTCCTCCTTCACGTTCATGTCGGGCACCATCCACAGCAGCGGCGCGAGCCCGAGCGAGACCAGAGCGGGCACCGTGAACGGCAGGCTGCTGCCGGCCAGGGAGATCACGGCGGGCACCAGAGCCGGGAACAGCAGGCCGATCAGGGCGAAGCCGATCTTCTGGCCGAGGTGGTACGCAGGGGTTCGGCCCAGAAGCTCCAGGTCCCGGCGGGGCATTCGGAAGGGGCCCTCGCCGACCTGGCCGAGCAGGCGTCCTCCGAGGCGCTCCAGCAGGGAGCTTGCAGCTCGGACCGGCTTCGGGTCGAGGTGCTCCAGGCGGCGCGCGTCCATACGGCGCAGGACGTCCCCGAGATCGGGGCGCGCCCGGGTTGCTCCTGCCACGGTGACGGCCACGCCCAGGCCGGTGACCGCGCCTGCGGCGATGGCGGGTGCGTTGGCGATCACCGGTGATCACCCTCTCGGTCGGCTGCGGGCGCGAGGATCCGGGGTGCCGGCTTGGCCAGGGACATGCGGCGCATCCAGATCAGGACCAGGACGAACGCTGTTGTCAGGGCGAGCAGGAAGACATGCCCGGTGGCCGTGCTGTAGGGCTCGACGTACTTGCCGGAGACGACGCTCAGTCCGAAGACACCCAGGCAGATCAGGGCGATCCACCGTGCGTTGGCCCTCGGCTTCTCCCGGTCGGCTTCCACGGTCTCGCGCATCCGTACTTCCTCGGCCACCTGGTCCGCCAGCTTCTCCAGTGCCCGGCCCAGGCCTGCGCCCCGGTCCTCGACATGACCGATCATCAGCGCGGCGACGGCGTCGGCAGTCGCGTCGTTCAGCTCGTCGGCGAGCGCCCGGTAGGCCTCCTGCGGCCGCCATCCGGCCCCGAGCCGGGCTGTCAGCCGCGAAATCTCGGAGACCAGCTTCGGCGGGGTACTGCGCAGACTCGCCGTGACCGCGGCTTCGAGGCTGGTGCCGGCGGTGTGAATGTTGCTGAGCCGCCGGACCCACTCCTCAAGAGCCTTCAGGCGTTTGATCTGCTCGGTGCTGCCGCGTCCGGGCTGCAGGATCCACGGCATGCCGATGACCGCGGCGGCGGTCAGCAGGCCACCGAGCATCCAGGAGGACACCAACCACACGGCCAGCCCGGCGACTGCGGCCGCGGCGAGAACGAGGCGGCCGCGGCCGCGCAGCCCGGCCGACGCAGCGGCCAGGCGCCGCTTCAGCGGGCCATCGGGGCGGGCCACGGGGGGTGCGTTCGTGCCCACTGCACCTGCCACGGCCACCACGATCCCCAGCACGGCGACCGTTCCGCCGACGGCCGCGACCAGGACATCAGGGGTGATGATCACAGCTCTGCCACCGTCCGCAGCGACTTCTCCCAGGCCCCCCACGGCTGCTGCATGATGCGGCGGTCGAGACCCGCCCGCTCCAGGTCGCCGATGCACTGCGGGAGCATGTGCGGCACGGCCCGGGGCTCCCGGCGGCCGGACGGCTCGTAGCGGGGGCCGAAGATCGTCTGGCGGGACGGGATTCCGCGTTCGCCGACCCCGGTGATCTCGACGATGTGGGAGACGAACCGGTGCCGGCTGCCGCCGATGGCTGTCTCGTCGACCAGGCGGATGAAGACGACGAAGTCCACGGACAGCGCGATCTTCCGGTAACCGGACTCGGCGCTGAGACCGGCCTCCTCGACGAGCTCGACCAGCCGCTCGATCGTCATCTCCGCCGACTTTGCGTGGATGGTCGCCATTGACCCGCCGTCGCCGCTGTTGAAGGCCTTCAGCATCGGCAGCGCCTCCGCACCACGGACCTCACCGACGAGGACCCGGCGCAGCGACATGCGCAGCGACTGCACGAACAGGTCGGTCAGGGCCACCTCGCCGATAGGACGGCCGTCGGGGCCGCGCTCTCCGTTGCCCAGTCGGGCTTCCAGGGCCACGACCTCGGGAGCGTTGGGATCCTCGTGCAGCCACAGCTCGAAGCTGTCCTCCAGGGTGCCGATCCGCTCGCTCCGGGGGATTTCCAACGCCATGGCGCGCATCAGGCTGGTCTTGCCCGCGCCCATGCTGCCCGCGATGATCACGTTCTTGCGGGCCCTGACTGTGGCGGCGAGGAAGGCTTCCAGCGTGGAGTCGAGCGTGCCCCAGGCCCGCAGGTCGGCCAGCCGCTGGGAGCGGGTGCGGTGACGCCGGATCGCGACGTGGGTTGTGTCGCTGATGAAGGCGGTCGCCGCGAGCCGGGAGCCGTCCGCGAGCCGGGAGTTGAGCATGGGAGTAGCTGACGTGAGGGTGCGCTCGCCCTGCCCCTGCGTGCGTACGACCTGGTTGATCAGGGAGATGAGCTCCGCCTCGGACTCCGCGACGGGGCCGACCTCGCGGGAGGCACGGTTGCGGTAGTCGACGCGGACCTCGGTGCCGCGGATCAGGATGTTCTCGACGTCCGGGTCCTCCAGCAGGGGCTGCAGGCGTCCGGCCTGGAAGAGCTCCTGGAGGACTGCCTTGCGGACGGCCTGTTCCCCGGCTGTGGTGAGGGCGGCCGCGGTGGCGGCGTAGTCGGTGGCCCATACGCTGACGACGCTGGTGACCAGTGACTGGCCCAGCTGGAGCCGGTCGTCCCGGGACATGCCGGGGGACTCGGCGGTGGCGGCGGCCAGCCGCTCGGCGACGAGGGACCTCAGCTTCGCGATCTCCCCGTACGGCACGGGTAGCGCGTCGGCGTCCGTGACGACCACTGGCCCTGGCCGGATCTCGGGAGTGACCGGACCCGGGCGGACCGGGGCAGCGGAAGGCGCCTGCTGCGGGGCGGCCGGGCTGACGACGCGCCAGCCCTGTCCTGCCTGCCCCGCCAGGAGTGCGTCGCGGAACCGGGCCGTGCGGGAGCCGCCTTCCTCCACATCAGCGGAGGGAGTGATGAGGTCAGACACGCGCCACCTCCTGGGCCGGCCTCGGAGCCAGCTGCACTCGGCGGCGGGTGGCATCGAGGGTGAGCTGCTCGTGAGCGGTGCGCGAAGCTCGGATCAGCGGCGCCAGCTCGAACCGGCCCCGCACCGAGCCGCCCGAGTCGAGCGCCGTGGCAGTCGCGAGGTCATGAGGAAGGGTCGCCACCACCGGGACGTTCAAGGCATTTGCGATCTGGCTGGCCTTGAGCGGGCCGTCCTCGATCACCACGAGCCGCAGTGCACCGGAACCGGCGCCCTGCCGGTCGAGGTCCTCGCGCAGCACCCGGATCACGGGGGCGGCCGTCGCCACCGACTGGGTGCTGGCGCGGACCACGAGCAGGACCAGGTCAGCGCGGCGCAGCAGCGGCGCGGGGGAGTAGGTGGAGCTGATACTCGTGGCTGACTCGACGACCACGCGGCCGGCGTCGACCAGGACGTCGTAGCCGTCCTCCTCCATCACCCGCAGAAGGCGGTGCAGCGGATCCCAGGTGCCGGCCAGGGACGGGGTCTGGGTCGGATCGGTCAGACCGGGCAGCAGCAGCCGCTGACCTGCCTGGTCGAGCGGCACGAGGTGCTGCTCGAAGACCTCGGCGAGGGTGCCGTCCCGCTGGGCGGTTGCCAGGCGGTGCAGGCCGGTCGCGGCAGTGGGGTGCCCCTGAAGGTATCCCGTTCGGATGGTCCCGCCGGCCGGGTCGCACTCGGCCAGCAGCGTCCGTTTCGGGCTTGAAAGCGCCAGAGCCAGCGCGGTGGTGGTGACTCCGCACGACTTCGCGGAAACCATGGCGGCGAGCATCAGGGCCTCGCCTTCAAGACGAGGGCGATGCGGCCCGTTGCCGCCCACGACGCGACGACCGGACTGTCCACCGGGCTGACGGCGAGGTCGACGACGCGTGCCCCGTTGGCGTCCGGTTCACCGACCTGCAGCACGACGGCGCCGATCGTGGACGGGCGTGCGGTCGGGGCGCCCTTGTCGTCCTGCGGCCCAGGAGTGGACACGACCTGGACCTCGTCGCCGGCCTGCAGAGATTGGGCAGGCGACTGGCCGGCCTTCGTGAGGACTCCGACGGTGTCCTTTCCGGCCCGCAGCGGCTGGCCGGAGCGCACCGAGGCGTCAGTGACGAGCGTGCCGGCCGGAAGGTCCGCGGCCGCGGCCTTCCCGAGGATGTCGTGGGCGCGGGAGACCGGAACCGGGTGCAAGGCGGGGTCCGCGATGACGAAGGCCGACCTGAGGTCGTCGGCCGCGATGACCTTCCCTGCCGGGATGGGGTGCGCCACGGCGATCACCTCCACCCGGTGGGCGGCCTTGAGGTTCACATAGGCGGAGGACAGGCCGCCGACGGCGACCAGGGTCACGCCCAGCGCGATGAGCGCCGGCCGACGGCTCCGGCGCGGCCCCGGGTCTGCCACGGGCAGCGGCCCGGACTGCTTGTCCTTGGCGGCGTCACCGGCCGGGGCGCGCCGCGGCCTGGTCAATGTTGAAGCCATTCGAAAACCTTCAAGTGTCAGATGAGTTGACGACGTAGCGGTGCCGCGCGCGCCTACTGCGTGTTCAGTGCCTGGGCCTCGGCGATCGTCACCGCAGTCGCCGACTGGCGGTCGGTGGTGATCCGCCCGCCCTGGCCCGTGGTCGCCGTCCAGTCCACGACCCATTTGCTCGTCGCGTTGATCGCGTACTGGCCGGCCTTGGTGTAGGTGTGGCCGCACTCGGGCTGCGCGGCGCCGTACTCGGGCAGGTAGGGCTTGCCAGGGCTGCGGCAGGTTTCTGTCGCGCCGTCGCCGGTGGTCCAGATGATGCGGTCCACGTGCGCGGTCGCGGTCACCGTAATGCCACCTGCTGACACCGAGGCCACCTTCGGGCCCCAAGTCGTGTCTTTGACAGCGGTCCACAGCCACACTGGCAGCCCGACCAGGCTCGTCGAGCCCGGTTTCGGGGCGATGCCGATTTCCGCCCCCGTCAGGCGCATGCTCTCGACGGCCTGCTGCGCCAGCTGAGCCGGGTCGACCATGCCGCCCAAGCCGGGAGGGGGAGTGGCGCTGTAGATGTCACCGCTCATCAGCTCAGCACCCTTGGCCAGGCACGTGCGGCTGTACAGCGCCCCCTGGCCGGGCTGCCAGTCGGCCGGGGTGCCGGCCGCGATCTTCCAACGGATGCTGTCCGCCGGAGGCTGAGGGTCCAGGGCCTTCCAGTAGCAGCTGTCGTTCGGGTTGAACCACCCGTACTTGTCGACGGAGCAGGCGACCTCGGCGCCGTCGATGACGCACCGTGCGCCTCCTCCGCCTCCGCCGCCTCCGCCACCGCCGCTCGGACCGCCTCCTCCGCTGCCGGGCTTCGTCGTTCCGTCACCCGCGTGGAGATCACAGTCGAGCACGTTGGGCGGGCAGCCCGTACCGGCGTCAGCCCATGCCGCCGAGGCCGGCAGCATCACGGCGGCCACCGACAGGACCCCGGCGGCCACCGCCGCCCGGGCGGGTCTCAGCACGACTGCTCCCGGTCGATCGCCGACTCGCCAATCAGCCACTGGCCGTCGATGCGCTGCGCCACGGAGTTGTAGACGTGCCGGTGGACGCCGTCCGTCTCGCTGGGCTTGCCGGTGGTCTTGTTGGCAGGCAGGAAGTCCGTGCTGTCGATGCAGTCGCGGATCGTGACACGGGGAGGCATGGAGGCCAGATCCACAGCCTGAACCTGCGGGTTCAGTTTGGGCTGGCCCTTCACCACGAGGTTGTTCTTGGTGTAGTAGGCCACGGCGATCTTGATGTTGGCGAGCGCCTTGTCCCGGGTGTACGTCTCCAGGTTGTCGACCCCGTCGAGTGAGCCAGCGTTGTACGCCTTGACCGTTACGTCCCACATGCCCTGGTAGGCCACCAGCGCGGCGGTCTTCGCGTCAGCCGTCGGGTCGGCCGTAGGCGTGGGCGCCGGAGAGGGCGGGGCTGCTGCGGTCGAAGGGCTCGACGGTGCCGCCTCCTTGTGCGGTGACGATGAACAGGCCGTCAGCGCCACGGATCCTGCGACCAGGGCGATGCACACCAGACCCTTGCGTCGTAGCGCACGTGCCACGTGAACCCCCTCGATGTTGTTCGGTCTCGGACCAATCTCGAGCGGACCGCTCGTCAAGTGGAGTGGCCCCCCATCCCCTAACCCCGCGGCCCCCTGTGGCGTCACCCTCGCGGGCTCGGCCGGCGGCGGTGAAGGCGGCCTGCCGGCCCCCTGGGGACGGAGAAGTCGCTGACTTCACAGTGGTACCGCTCCGTCACAATAAGCCAGTTTCGGCCAAGATCCCAGAGCTATTTTGCGTGTGTGCTGACCGAGGCAGACGACATCTCCTGTAGCTGGCAGGAAGGTTGCGGCATTTGTCTCAAGCGCGCCCGCTTCTGCCGTAGCCGACCTCGGGGCGCCGTGCCCTTCGACAGCCAACCATCGTGGCTTGAAGCAGCCGCTCTGTCCTGAGTACACGTACTCAGAACAGAGCGGACACCGGACCATGCCCCCGACAACGTGCGGCCAGGGACCGTCGAACCGCATGCTCAGGCCGACCCAAGGACGGCTGGAACCGCACGCGGCCCGACCCCAGGACTGTCTCCAAAATCACCTATTCAGCCCACCCTGCAGGCCGTCCAGGACTACTTGCGCTGGGGCCTGCCCGCCCCACGCCGGCCCTGCCGACCCGCCCGGCCAGCCCCGGCCGCGACCGGTGCGCTCTGCGCACCGCCGTCAGGCGCCGCAGGCTTCTTCGCCGACGCGTCCGCAGGCTGCTTCCGATCCGCCTGCAGCTGTGTCCCGTCCGCAGCAATGAGCGGCTCGGGGCCCGTGAACTGGAGCACCACGTCATCCTGAGCCGCCGCCCTGTCCAACAGCTCCCGGAGGCTGCGCGAACCCATCCGCTCGTCCGCCGCCTCGACCATCCCCGCCACCTTCTTCGGGCGGTAGTACGTCGAGAACAGCTCGGAGACCTGAACACCCTGCACCCGCAGCGGACCCACCCGGTTGCCATCCGCGGTCACCTGCACGTAGTGCCAGAACCGGGGAAGATCAGCGATCTGACCGGGCGACACCGCGCCGTGCCACTCGTCGGCCACCGCGCGCACCGCCGACATCGAGCCCGACGTCGTGCTCACCACGCTGGAGTTCTGCATCACCGACTCCCGCGTCGTCTGGCTGATCCGGCCGAGCAGCTGCGCCATCACGTGCAAGCGGCCCTTGAACTTCCTCAACTGCTCGGAGATGGCCGCGAAGGTCGGCCCACCCGCCGGGTCCAGCGAGATCAACTCGTCGGCGAACGCATGGAACGGCCGACGCGCGTCCTCCTCCAGGTCCCGCCGCGACAGACCCGCGCGCAGCAGGTCCTGCATGATCATGCTGACCAGCAGCCGGTCCGACGGCCCGGTGCCCTCCAGGCACAACCACACGATGTGCCCCCCGTCCATGGCCTCCCGCAGGTCGTACGTCCCCACCGGCGACCCCAGAAACGCCCGCGTCACCTCGTTCGCCGCCAACCGGTCGATCGGGTTCAGCACCGGACCCAGTACCTCCGCCACCTGGTAGGCCGCGAACGTCGACCGCCACCACTTCCGCTGCTCCGGGCTCAAGTGCTTGATCAGCGCGTCCCGCCACTCCTTATCCGTCAACAGTGTCCGGACCTGCAGCAACGTCGCCTGAGCGTCCGGCCGACCAGCCTCGATGGCCCGCTGGTTGTGCACCACCAACGCCTCCACCGCCTTCGTCACAATGGTCAACGCACGCGGCGCCGCCGCATCACTCCAGCTCAACGACGTCGCCAACGCGTCCACCGCCGCCGTCACCACCCGGTTCACGCTGCGCCCCGGCTCCATCGCCAGGATGTTCCAGCACGGCAGTACCGCCCCGGGCTGCTCCGCGCGCGCCAGGTCGACCCGGCGCACGCGGTCGGCGAACACGGGGTGCGCCAGGTAGGGCGCCGCCGTGGTCCAGCTGTCGCCGTGCGGGTCCACGAACATCACGCCGAACCCGGCGGCGGCCAGAGCGATCGCCCGGGTGAGCGCGGTCTCGGTCTTGCCGTAGTTGGACTTTCCCAGCGCCATGGAGAAGAGGAACTCCTCCTCGCGGGTGGCGATCACCCGGCTGCTGCCGTCGGAGTTGATGAGCCGACCGTGCGGCACGAGCGGCTCACCCGGGACGTAGTCGGGCAGCTCGGAGGCGAGGATCGGCATGACCGCGTGGGCGGTCGGGGGCTTGAGAAGCCCGGCCAACTCGCCGACGTGCAGCCAGTTCGGCTTCCGGGGGGCCACCTGCCCGCTCGTCCACCTCCGGTCGAAGGAGGCCCGCCGGTGCCAGCTGTTCGCGCCCCAACTCCACTTCAGGAACGACCGGCCGTCCACGCCGAGTCGACTGTCCTGGCCGAACACGTCGAGTCCCGCGCTGAGGCGCTCCAGCAGCTGCCGGGCCCGACCCTCGCTCTGCGAGGCGCAGCGCACCAGCAGCTGGATGCGCACCAGGCCCGTGTCGCTGTGGAGACGGCCCAGCGCCTCGGCCGGCTCGACGGCCCGCGGCCGCGGGGTGGGCATCCGCGCCGACGGTGACTTCGCCTTCGGGTCGAGGAGGCTGAGGAGCTGGTAGCGCAGCGAGTCCTCGGCGTCGGCGGCGACGATCGCCGCGTTGCGGGCGGCCTTGCGGGCGGCCTTGCGGCTGTTCTCGTGCGCCTCGTGCATCAGCCTCCAGCGGCGCAGCTTCATCTGCCAGGCGGGAATGGACTGGATGTCGAGGACGACTTCGGCGAGGTCGCCCTTCTCGGAGCGGATGTCGGCGACGGCGTCGATCAGCGGCTGCAGGGGGTCCGGGTTCAAGGGGACCTCGCGCAGCGCGGCGGAGGGACGTCCCTTGAGGATGAACTCGGCGCGTACGGCGTGCAGACGTTCGTCCGGCTCCGGCTTCGCCAGGTTGACCTTTTGGCCCTGGGCCTTGGCGGCTTTGGCTTCGGCGCGCCGCTGCTTGGCCTCGGCCTTGAGCCGCTTCCGCAGCGCCTTGTCCTTGTTGTCTCGCAGGTCCTTCGCTGCCTGCTCGGCCACGGGGTCCGGCGGGGCCTCGGCTTCAGCGACGTTCACCTCCTGGAAGCGGCTGTCGCTGAGCAGGGTCGCGGCGGCCTTCGGTCCCTCGATCGCGTACTCCAGGGGGACAGTGCCGTCGGCGCGCAGGTGGAGGCGGACCCGGCGGGCCCCTCTCGGCGCCCACCACGGGCCCTTGCCGGCCGCGCGCATCAGCAGCGCCGTCTGCCGCCAGATGTCCTCGGCGCTCGGGTCGAACCTCCGACTGGGCGTCAGGACGAATCGGCTGCGCAGCGCGAGCGCACGGCGGGTGAGGAACTGGTGGAGCAGCCTCGCGGCGATAGCCGGAAGAACCAGGATCGCCAGGAGCAGCCCGGAGTGGTCCCCGCACCAGGCGGCCGCGTCGGCCAGCCAGGAGAGCACCGACTGTGCGGCGTGCAGGGCGGTGAGCAGGATGGTGTTGTCGTGCTTCGCGGGGGCGGGGTGGTTCATCGGACCGGCTCCCAGGTGCTGGCGGTGCGGGTGAGGTGGACGGTTGCGGGGCGGTGGTCGCCATAGGAGCCGGCGGGGGTGGTGCCCACCCACAGCAGATCCACCTGGACCCGGTCCGGCCTGTCCTGCTCGGTGTGGGCGGCGGTGGCCTGGATGCGCACGTTGCTGTAGTAGAAGGAGGCGGCGGGGCTCTGTTCGGCGGGGAAGTAGCCGGGCCAGCGGCTTCCATCCATACCTCGCCGGCCAGGTGTGTGAGCTGGGCGGCGTCGGCGGCGGGGAGGTCGCTGGGGCGGTCGCGGGTGAACGCGGCCTGGATGGCCGCGTCCCCCTCGGGGCCGTCGCCGGCAGCAGCGATTCCCGAGGGCATGGAAGCGGCTGGGGGCTGGATGCTCGCCGACGGCGTGCTCGCGGAGACGACGGCCGGAGCAGGAGCAGGAGCTGGTGTTGCGGTGGCTGGAGAAGGTGCCGCTGTCGGCGACTGCTCCCTGCCGGCGGTGACGGGCGGTGCGGGCTCCTTGGCGGCCGGCGCTGTCGTCGCGGGGGCGGCAGCCGGGGGCGGGGTGAGCGCTCCAGGGACCAGCAGGGCCAGACCCGTCACCAGCAGCAGGGCGGCGCCCAGAGCAGGCAGGAAGACAGGGTGTTTTGACATGATTTGAGGTGATTCCTTCACTGGATGACCCGGGCTCCGCCGGCGTAGTCGTAGCTCCAGACCGCGGCTTGCTTCACGTGGTCACCGGGCTTGGGGGCGTTGATCATCTGGCCGCCGCCTATGTAGAGGCCGACGTGGTAGATCCCCTCCGAGCCGTTGCCGAAGAAGACCATGTCGCCTGGTTGAAGGGCGGCGATGCCGGCGGAGACGGGGATCCGCTGGCCGATACCGGCCTGCTGGTCCGCTGTGCGCGGCAGGTGCACGCCGACCTTGCCGAACGCGAACAACATCAGGCCGGAGCAGTCGAACCCCAGGACCTTGGAGCCGTCCTGACCGCCCTTCGAGCAGCAGACGCCGTACGACTTTCCCTGCTCGTTACCGCCGCCCCAGGAGTAGTCGACGCCGATCTGGCTGGCAGCGGCGTTGATGACCTGCTTGACCGTGTCGGAGACGTCGCCGGTCGGGACGCTGCTGCCGAGGCTGGTGTACTGGTGGATCCAGCCGATCACCTCGTCCACATACGCGGACGAGTAGTTGTAGGAGTAGATGGCCTTCTTGAGCTGCTCGATGTCGGTCAGGTCTCGGCCGTCGCCGCACAGGTAGAGGGCAGTCGCAAGGCTCTCGTCGTCCGCGTTATTTGGGTTGGCGCCGCCGCCGGGGCGTACCCGGTCTGCGTACCCGGCGAAGGTTGCGGGGAGGAACTGCATCGGGCCGACCGCGTGGTCGAACTCGGTGTCGCCATCCCACTTGCCGCCGTCCGAATCGCGAACTGGCGTCGTGTTCCCGCCCTTGCCCGAGCCGTCCAGCCGCAGGCCGATGATCGGCGGCGTGATGAGTCCGTCGTCAGCGATCTTGTGGCCGTCGGCATGGTCCGACTCGACCTTGCCTATCCCTGCGATCACCTGCCAGGCCATGCCCCTGCAGCCCGGGACCAGCGTGGACATCATTCCGGCCGCCCGGACGTAGGCGGTCATCATGCGGGCGGGGATCCCCCCGACCGACGCCACCGGCGCGGTGGAGCCCGGGTCGGCCGGGTCCACCTCGCTGACCAGGGCAAGCGCGGGCACCACGACGACCAGCGACAGCAGCAGCATCCCCAGGCACCCTGCCTTGCGGAAGGACTTCACCGCTCGGTCCCGCCTTCCCTGTCGTTGGCAGGTCCCCCGGCCGTGCCGGGCTCCGAGTAGCCGATGCGGCGGCGCAGTGCCTCCAGTGAGGTCCCGCTCGGTTCGCGCAGTACTTCCGGGCTGACCCGGCGAAAGACCGCAGGGTCCATTCCCGCCGACAGCCCGTCGAGGATTTCGCCCGTGGATGTGTCCACCAGCAATGTCCCGTCCACCACCACAGCGGGCGTGGGGAAAGCACCGGGGCCCAGTGCGCCTCGCAGGTCGGACGGACCGGTGTCGACCGCGGCGGAACTGAAGTCCTGCGCGTCGGCGGCGGGGTCGTCGGCAGGCTGCGGGGCTGCCGGTCGGCCAGCGTGCAGCACGGTTCCACTGGGGTTGGAGCCGGCCTCGTAGAAGGGGTAGTCGTCGCCGCGGCCGCGGGCGTGCTCCCAGGGCTCGCCGGCGCGGGTGTGCCGGGGACGTTCGGGAAACGCGGCAGCGGTGTCGGTGACGTCCTGGCCGTGCAGCAGGTGGGCGGCGGCGACCAGCGGGGCGGCGGCGAGACCGGGAGCGTGGACTCGTCCGGCGATCGCTGCGGCGTAGTAGGCGTAGTTGTAGCCGGTCTTGACGGCGTTGTAGCCGCCCTTGGCGATCTTCCCGGCTGTCACGACGTCCTTGGACCAGTCCTTGAGGCCCGCCTTCTCGTCGCCCCACCAGCTCTTCGCTACCTGGGTGTAGTGGGCGACCTGGTCGTCGACCTTGTTCCACATCCGGTCATTGGCGCGGTTGACGCGCTCCCAGGTCGCGGGCAGGCCGACAGTGAGATCGAAGCCCAACTTCCCGGCCTGGCCGCCCCGGATGGCCAGGCGGCCGACCCGGGTGCCCAGCAGCCGGTTATGCAGGACGTGACCGAACGGAGTGACCTCATTGCGCGGATCGTGCAGGATCTGGCCGTTCTCGTCCACGACCATGGGGCCCTTGCCACCCTCGGGCTTCATCCGCCTGGCGAGCTTGTCCGGCGGCAACGGGTTGCCGACGACCAGCTGGTGGGCCATACGGCCGGGCAGCGCGAGGGCCGACATGCCGCGGCGCAGCTCGCCTGCCGTACCGGCGAGCATCGTGCCGGCGCTCATGGGGCCGAGGCCGGGGTCGGCGAGCGCGCCGAGCCCCTGGGCGATACCGGCTTTGCGCATCAGGGCGGCGTGCGCGGGGGAGCCGCCGCCGAACATGCCGCCGCCGACTCCGAGTCCGAGGCCTCCCGCTGCGCCGCCGTAGCCGCCGGGCGCGAGCCCGCCCATGGCCTGGGACATCGCCAGGCCCAGCCGGGCGTCCTCGCCGGACATGGAGGAGCCGCCGATCCTGGCGTAGCGCATGCGGGTCGCGAAGCGCTCGCCCACGCGGCCGGCCGCCGCCAAGATCCTGCGGTGGGATACCAGGACCACGAGCGCGAAGCCGTCCAGGATCAGCAATCTTTGGATCATGACGGTCTGCTGCGGGGAGTTGAGGATGCCGTCGGCGCCCAGGGCGAACATCGGGAGCATCGTGGAGACAGCGAACTCGGTGACGATTCCGGTCATGAAGACGCCGCTCCACTGCCAGGCCGCCCTCCTGTTGCCGCCGGGCAGCATCGCCCAGATCAGGGCCACGGGCGTCATGGTGGCGGCGATCACGTCGGCGAACTGGCAGCCCAGGTGGACCAGCGCCATGCTCAGCACGACGATCGCCACGATCAGCACGGCCAGCAGTACCAAGGCCACTCCGGCGGTTCGGTCCCAGTCGGAATTGACCGCGAAGTTGTAGACGTCCTTGCCTTCCTGGCCGTGGCCGTCCTTCAAGTCCTTCTTCAATGCGTCCCACCCGTTGGACCCGTGGTCGCAGGCCACGTCCGAGCCGGGAAGCGGCAGCACGTCGTCGCAGTTGCCCTTGGTGGCCATCTGCCCGTGGATGTAGCGGTCGTGAGTTCCGGCCAGCCAGCTGCCCTTCTGCGGGATCTGGCCGTACTGCAACAACTCGAACGGCTGCACGACCAAGGTGCGAGTCATGATCACCCGCATCGGGCACGACGGGTCGTCCTTGTCCTTGTCCGAGCTGCATCCCGGGTCGGTGCCGTTGATGTTGGCTGTCATCTGGCCGACTTCGTGCGCGGCCAGCTGGCTCTGCGCGAGCGGGCCCTGGGGGCCCAGGATCGAGTGGGGGGAGAGCGCGGGCAGGGTGACGGTCGTGGCGAAGAGCAGGGTGAGAGCGATCTCGCCGAAGCCGCGGCCGATCTTTCCCCGCATCACCAGGATCAGGCCGACGGCGAAGCCGGCCGAGAGGAAGAGGGTGTAGAGCCGCAGGTCGTTGCCCATGAGGCTGTAGAACGCCTTGCTGAGCCGCTGGGCGGTCTCGACCAGCGTGGACACGACCGGGAAATTGAACACCCAGTGGCTCGTCCAGCACATCAGGCCGACCAGCAGCCGCACGATCGCGAAGCCACCGCCGATCAGCAGGTTGCACACGTGCGATCGGATGTCCGTGGCCCCGCCGGGATCTGACTTCAGGTCGTAGGAGTCGAGCGGAGCGCCTTCGGAGGACTCGACGTTGAGCGGGGCGAGGATGCCGCCGGTCTCGGGGGTACCGTCGTCGGCCCCCGCGAGCTCGGCACCGGCGAGCATGAACAGCACCGTCATCCCGATGGTCATCAGGACCGTCCGGCGGCCCGGCCAGTACGCGGCCAGCCAGCCGCCCGCCGTGCGCGCCCGCCGCCGGACCGCGCCAGACAGGGCCTGAGCCCGGCGGACCGCGTCCGCCCACCTGGTTGCGCGGGTCATCGGGCACCCGCCGTCTCCAGCACCTTGCCGCGTCCGGCCAGCGAGGTGTCCTTGCCCGGGGTGGTGAAGATCCCCGCGTAACGCGCGATCCGCGGGACGATCACCTGGATCTGACCGATCCGGCCGCGGCCGTCGTGCAGGAGCATCTCGCCGACCCGCCGCCGGTTGCCGGTCGGGGACAGGCCGGTGACCAGCTGGACCAGCGACTCGTCCTCGCTGGGCAGGTTCAGGAACGCCAGGCCGCGCCGTGCCATCGCCTCATCGCCGGTGCGGGCGAGTAGCCGGTAGGTGATCAGGCCCTGGATGGTCTCGTCCCCGAGGTCGAGCGCGTCGTGACCGCCCAAGTACATGCCCGCCCAGTGCTTTCGGCCGTCGTGCGCGAGCTCCTTGACCAACGCGTGGCCCTCCGTGCTGCTGGTGAGCCAGTAGCACTCGTCCATGACGACCGGGCAGAACCGGGTGCGGTCGGAGAACGCCACGTGACGGGAGATCGCGGCGATCACGTACAGGACCGCGCGGCCGATCAGGGCCTCCAGCGGCTGGGTGCGCAGCACCTCCGGCCGGGCCAGGGCCTCGCGCGGAGGCAGCGTCAACCCGGAGGTCGTGAAGACGACCAGGTCCCCGGCGAGGTTGCCCAGGTCCAGAGCAGGCAGGGACGGATCGAACAGCATGGCCGCGAGCGGGCGGTCCGAGACGGTGTGCAGCAGGTCCAGCACCTCGGCGGCCGCGTCCCCCCTCGGGCCGCTCTCCTGAGAGATGGCCTCCAGCTCGGCCAGGACCAGACCCATGTACGGGCGGGGCGCGGCCGCGGCGGCCTTGACGGCCCGGCTGACCGCCGCGCCCTGCAAACTCATCGGCTCCAGGCACAGCTGGAGGTTCAGGTAGGACAGCGCCGCGGCCTCGCCCTGCGCCGGCGGAAGGACGCGCAGCGGGTCGATGCTGACCTCGGCGCGCGCGGCGTCGATCACCTGGCTGCGCCCGGGAGCAGCGGTGCGGGCGAAGTCCGCCCATTCGCGCTGAGGGGTTCGGTCGATGACGATGGCCCGGTGCCCGCGGTCGACGACGTCGGCCGTCAGCCGCTTCAGCAGCACCGACTTGCCGGATCCGAGATCGCCGATCACCGCCAGGCTCGCGGCGGCGTCGCGCAGCGGCGCGCTGGCCAGGTCGAGCAGCACCGGCCGGGTGGTGCCGACGTCCAAGCTCTGGGCGATCATGCTGCCGGTGCCGTCGCCGATCTCACCGCTCGTCAAAGGGCCCGACAACGCGAAGTCCTCGCTGAGCTGGTACTGGGTGCACTCCCTGGCCCGCCACGCCGGGGCGGCGCCGGGCAGGCCGAGCGCGAACAGTCTCTCCTGGCCGCCCCGCGGCCGGATGACGCCGTAGTCCGCGCCGGTCAGCCGGGCCTTGAAATTACGGGCGCGCTCGTCGCACTCCTGCGGGGTCGGGCCCCACACGGTGAGCACCGTGCGGGACTGCACCTCGCGCTCCACGCTGGTGCGGCCCAGCCGGGCCTCCTGCTCGCCGAGCGTCTCGACCGCCCCGTAGATGGTGTCGGGCGCGCCGGTCGGGTGCGCCGCCCACTGATCGGCCTGGTCGACCAGCTCCTTCTTTTTCCGGGCGATCTGCCGGCGGGCCTTGGCCGAATCCACGATCGTCAGGTCGATCACCGCGTCGACCGGGTACTCCAGCCTCTCCAGCTGCGCGAGGATGTCCGCGCTGGACTCGATCACTGCCTCCGGGATCTCCTCCAGCCCCATGTGCGACTGGTAGCCGGTTCCGTCCTCGGTCTCGACCTCCAGCCACAGCTGGCTCAGCGCGCTGCCGTCGAACCGGCTCGCCAGCCACCGCCGGACGCCCACCCACAGGCCTTCGCCCTGCTCCCGCCCCTCGGCCTGGGCGGCCGCGTCGCCGCCCTCCAGCACCCGGACCTGGCCCAGGCTCGCGTAGCTGGGGCTGCGCAGCTGCGCGCCGACGAGCTTTCCGCCGCGCTGGCGGCTGACCTCGGCGTCGGCCAGCAGCGGCTCGGCCTGCCCGCGGTGCACCGCGTGCTGGTGCATCCACACGATCTCGGCGGGCCGGGCGGGCCGGATCTGCAGGCCGCCACCGAAGCCGGTCTCCAGCTGCCGGGCCACTCCCCTATATAGGGTCACCTCGCTCTCGGGCACCGGAGCGGCCGCAAGCCCGGCCTGCTCCTCGACCGCGGTCCACATCGCACCCCGGGCCTGCGCCCACTGCGCCGCCCGGCCCGGAGCCTTCAGCGGCACCGCCAGCCACAGCGTCCGCCGGTGCATCTCGCTGCCCTCCAGCATCGCCTGCGAGATACGGGCGATCTCCTCCGCCTCCGGGTGGGCGTCCAGGTCCACCCCGGCCGTCATCCGCGCAGCGACCTCCCACGGCTCGACCCGCGCGCACAGCGAGTACAGGCGCGCCGTCCCGCTCAGGGAACGGACCAGGGCGGTGACCCGGGAGAGAACCTCCTGGCGCTCCAGCGCCGAGGCGTAGCGGCTGCCGATCGGCTCGATGCGCCACACCGCCCACACCGTGCCGGACACGGCCCACACAAGGTTGTTGTGGATGTGCCTGATCGCGACCCTCATGGCCGGTCCTCCCTCGTGGACGTCGTGGACGTGGTGTCGGTACGCGCCGCTGCGGCGGCGAGCATCTGCTGAAGGGGTGTCATCGCCGTCCCCGGCCGGGCCGCGGCGGGCTGCGACGCCGGGCTTGCCCGGCGGGCCGGGGCGGGGGATGGCTGCGTGGCCGGTGACGGCGGCCTGCTCTCGGCCGGAGCCCCGGCCGACTCGCTCTGCGGTGCGACGTCGTCGTCTTCCCGGATGCCGAAAGCGCCGGTCATGACCACCGGGCGAAAGCTGCGCACGGCCCGGCCGTTGATCCGCCCGCGCTTGGGGGCGGCGGCCATGGACAGTGCATCGGCCAGGGCAGCGACCGGGGAGCGGCCGGCGATCCGTGAGTGCCGCGCGGCCCAGATGCCGAACCCCCAGGCCACGACCGGAACCGGTCCCAGGACCGGCGCCCACCAGGTGGCCGTCTTGATCAGCAGGAAGGCGCCGATCGCCGCGACCGCGAGCTGGGGCGGGGTGTACGGACCCATCGGGATCCGCCAGTCCCCGAGCTTGCCCAACACCCACGGGTGCCTCCGCGCGCGGGTGTACGAACGGCCGATCCTGGGACGCGCGGCCCCGCTCACAACGCGCCCTGGAAGGCAACTGTCGGAAGCGGGGGAGCACCGATGCTCGGGTCACCGGGGATCTGCACCGAGGTCTTGCCCGGGTCCTTGTACTCGGTCTGGAACATGTCGCTGATCACGAACCGACCCGCGAAGATGCTCCAGCAGATGACCAGTCCGACAGCCCCACCGATCGCGCTCTTGATCGACATCTTGCGGATCGCGTGGATGATCAGGATCCCGCCGAGAGTGATCATCAGACCGTTCGCCACCCAGTCCAGCAAAGTGCTGCTCCAGCTGTTGCCGAAGTTCTGGACCGCACCGGCCACAACCGTGTCGTGAGCAGCCATCACCGCGCCCCCGCCGTAGTCGAAGGAGCCGGCGAGGGCGAGGTACCCGAGCCGGAAGAAGAAGAGGAAGGAGAGGAGAGGACCGGGGCGAGGGAAGCGACCTCCCACCGCCCGGCGCGCGCCCGCAGACGCAGCGGGTAGGTCAGCGGCCACGCGCCCGCGGTGTCGGTCGCGAGGACCTGAGCCTGGACACTGATCACCGTGCCGTCGGCCGGCACGGACGGCACCGGCCCGCTGGACCCCAGCGACGCCAGCGAAACCTTCGAGTACGAGGCCGCAGGTGCGAGGACCTTCGCCCCGGGGGCCAGGTACCGGCTGGCGTCGCCGGTCCCCGTGAGATAGGCCGTCAGGTACCCGGCCACCGCCTGCTGGAGAGGGCCGTCGCTAATGACCGACCCGTACACCGGAGCGGACGGGTCCCCGGACAGCGCGGCCGGAGCAGCCACCTGAGCCGGCGCCGCAGTGACCGCCAGCGCGTCCGGCGCTCCGCCCGAACCAGAGGACCGCACCACCTCCACCGGCACCGCGAAGTACCGCACCGTCCGCACCCGGTTCTGCGCGTCCTCCCCGCCCTGCGCAGAACCCGGACTCTGCGCCGAACCGGTCGGCTGCATAGAGCTCGCCGCGCCGGAACCGCTCTTCGCGCCCGCTGCCGGCAGGAGCATCGTCGCCGCCACCGTCACCTGCCAGGTGCGCACTCCAAGCGGAGCACTGCGCACCGCCACCACACGCTCAACGGTCGCCTGCACACCCGAGGCGGGCCGCGGCAGCTCCACGCTCGGCGCCATGGTGCGCAGAGCGTCCAACTGCGGACCGTCCTGGGAGCTGCGCAACCAGAGGTCGATGAACTGCTCGGCGTAGCCGCTCGGCGGGGAGACCGCGGGCGGCGCAGCGACGGCCGGGGCCATCGGCGCGGCCGCCGCGCCACGGAGCGCGGCGAAGGACAGTCCCAGGGCGATGGGGCTGGCCGCCAGCGCCGCCCATACGCCGGTTCGGATCGCGAGGGTGCGGCGCTGGGCGCGTCGCAGGTCCCCGTCCGAGGCAGCGGTGGCAGGGGCCGGCGCGCGGTCGCGCCGGGAGAACAATGGACTCACGGGGAGGCTCCAGGGTCAGTGGATCAGCTGTCGACCGAGGGAACCCCGCACTCCTTGACGTACTCCTTGATGATCAAGGCTCATTGGATAACGCCTTTGCAACGGCGGCCGTCAAGGCTCTGACCTGCACGTTGTCGCGTCATCAAGGTGAGCTTGGCTGGCCATCAAGGCGACCACGGTGGGCCATCAAGGTATGGACGACGCCTTGATGGCAGTGCCGGGCCCGGCTGCGACTCCTTGATGGCCTTCACAGGGCGCACCTTGAGGCCGTATCGGGCCGGGGCGGTCAGCCGCAGCGGGTACTCCAGCGGCCACTTCCCAGCGCGGGCCTTGCCAGGCCGTCGGCCTGTACCTTCCAGCACCGTCTGACCACCGGCGAATCCCGCGCCCCGCCCGACCCGGCCGAGCGCACCATCGACACCGGCACCGCGAGTACCGCACCGCCCGCACACCGTCGTCCGCCGCTTGCGGAGACGACGTCGCGCTTCCGCACGGACGCTCGCGGGAAGCGTTGCGGATCGGCTTGCGGAGACGTCCCGCCTTGCGGGGAAGCGGGCGACAGCACGGGCGCGGCCCGCAACCGCGACCCGCCAGGTGCGCCCGCCCGGCGGCGTGCGCGCACCGCAACGTCTTCTCGACTGCGGTGCCGCCCGAGCACAGCCATAGTTCGACGAGCGATCCGCAAGGCCTGTCGGCCGTGCGATCACGACCGGCCATGCGGCCGGGTCGGTGTGCGAGCTGCCCGCCACCCGAGGGACGGCAACTGCGGCGGCGAGCAGCACCGGGCCCGCGGCCAGGGCCGCCCAGATGCCTCCTCGCAGGAGCGCTGCAGCCCGGTGCCGAAGGAGACCGGGGGGAAAGGCGCCCTGGGCAGATCGCGCTGGGAGGGCGAGGACCCGCCAGGGACCCCAAGACCGCCAGCCGATGCTGTCGAAGGAGGAAACCGCGGACTCCTTGATGATCACGCTCTGACCTGCTGCTTTGGTCGGGCATCAAGGAATGCGATGAATACCTTGATGGAGCATCAAGGTATTCGCGGGGCGTTCGTAGAGGGCATCAAGGTGAGCGGCCGGATCCCAGCACAGGACGGTCAGCCACACCTTGATGCCCAGCCCAAACACCCTGATGACCCGGTCTTGTCCAGCGGACTCCTTGATGCCCGGTCAGGGAGCGGCCCCGGTCACCTTGATGGCCCGGGAATCGACCGGCGTGGCGCCCCCGCAGCCGAGTGCCGCGGACCCGGGCGGAGTGAGAGCGCCACATCCCCGGCCGTCCATCGACCGCGCCGGCGATGCCGGGTGTGCCGTCACGCAGGGCCCACGCAGACGTCCGCCTGCAAGCCGTGCGCGGCCACCATGCCATGCGGAGCCGTACCGAAGCGGTGCGGGCCCCGGCGCGTAGGGCAGCGACTGGAAGAGGGACGCGGCCGCCCTTTGCGGTGCGGGGCTAACCGGCCCGTCCCGCACCGCAAGGCCGCTCCCCGCAGATGCAAGCGGGCCCGCAAACGCAAGCCTCGCGACCCCGCAAAGGACCCAGAGCTTTGCGGGGTGTGACCGGAACCGGTGGTTGGCCACTGGTCCGACGGCCTTGTGCAGGTGGTGCTCCGGGTCGGGTAGTAGTTGTGACTCAGCAGGCTAACTGTCGCGTTAGCACGGAACCTGTCGTCCACCTGGCTCCGTTCACGTGAAGTAGCAGCGATTGGTCAGCGGTTTGGGCAGCAGTTGGCGATCTTGAGTGCTGCGGATGTTCACCAGAAATGACGTCACCCGATGATCGCGGTCGTCCTACGACTCCGGCGGTCCGGCCGGCACGAGGAGGTCGAGAACGCGGGCGAGGGCAGCTGTGACGGGAACGCAGTGGCCGGGCAGGTGTCTGGAGGCCCAGTCGGTTGCCAGTGCGAGAAAGTCGGTCAGGTCGTGCTCGGCGCCGGCGAGCAGGTGGCGGAGCTCGGTAGCGGACAGCTCGATCACCGGGCTGTCGCTCTGCTCGTTGTTGACGGTGAGTCGGACGGTGGCGCCAAAGCGCTCCGCAAGCGGTGACACGGGCTCGTGACCGAAGCCAAGCAGGCTGCCCTCGTCGACGAACCGGTGCCACTCACGCCAGTCCTCCAGGCCGTCGCAGCAGCCGGGCAGGAAGGTGACGCCTGTGGAGTTGTCGGTGACCCGCAGGCCGCCGGCGGCGAAGGGGTAGTCGAAGGTCAGCAGTCCGTGGAGGAAGGAGCCGAGTGCGTCAGCCGGGCGGGGCGGGCGGTCGTCGTCGGGGTCGATGTCATTGCAGCCCGCGATGCGCATCACCGCCGTCCCGACCTCAGCGGGTGAGAGCCCACCGCTGAGAGGCAGGAAGTCGAACGGCTCGATCTCGGCGACAGGCCAGAGGTCGAAGCCGTCAGGGGTGCAGATCTCCAGGACTGGCTGCATTGCGATCACTCGGCGAAGTGTTTCGCATCCTCGCTCATGTCGCCTCCCGATTAGGTCGAGCCCCTGTACCGTCCGAGCGGATACGGGTGTACCCGACGACGGGATGCTTGTTTTGCGCCTCGACTGATGATCAGAGCTGGTTCGCGATCCGTTGGCTGAGCTGTTCGAGGAACTCCTGCAAGCTGGCCGCAGCGAGGTCGAAGTCGTCAAACCAGGAAGCTGTGGTGGACTTCCAGACCTGCCCACCGCCACCGATCGCGAAGAGGCGGCCCCCGCCGTCGCTGGCGAATACCGGTGCGATCCATTCGCCGTCGATCGGTGCGGGGCCGTACTCGCGGAAGTGTCCCGCGACCGTCGCGGGTGAGTGGATGAAGTACCCGCTGTCGACATCGGGCAGGGAAGCTTCGCTGATCACCTCGTAGAGCGTGGTCAGGTCGGAGGGGATCGGCGTCAGGTCCATGAGTGCGCTCGTCGCCTGGTGGCTGTCGGCGGTCGCGAGCATCACGGCGTTGTGGCCGGGAGGGAAGCCGTGCGTCGGGAGAAACGACTGCGTCAGCTTCGTCAGCGCCCCATCGGCCTGCTCCCACCAGGATCGGACCCACTCCGCGTCAAGCCGCTCAGCTGGCATGTTTCCCCTCAAATGCGCGTGTGACCCGCCAGTACGGGTCCGGAGGAACATATCGGAAGGCAAGGATGGTCCTGCGCCCGGAGGGCGGAGGACCATCGAGTAGGTGCCTGCAACGGTCAGCCGGCCTTTGCCGGTTCCTCGGTCCGCGCCCGGGTCGAGGCAAGGCGGTAGGAGTCGGTGCCGGTCTCGATGATGGTGCCGTTGAAGGTCAGGCGGTCGACGATGGCCGCGCAGAGCCGGGGGTCTGTGAAGGTCTTGGTCCAGCCAACTGGGGCTGGCACTTGTTCCTCTGGGCGAGAGTGCCCTGCGACCTGGCCGTTTCAGGGGTCTGGGCGTCTCTTTGATTGTCTTGCTGACAGCGCGGTTTTGTAGGCGCTACCTTCATTCGTCAGGTGCGAGGAAGGTGTGCCGGATGGTGGAGTCGCGTCTGCGGGTGATCGAGGGCCGGACGGTGCCCGAGGTGCCCGTTGCCTGGGATCCGTGGGAGTTCCAGGCCCTATGCGTGGAGGCGTTCGTGGCCTCATGGCGGGCCCGGGGGTTCAGCCCCGTGACGGTCGACAACGACATCGGCCTGCTGGAGCGGACGTTGAAGGCCCTGGGTCGGCCGGCGTGGGATGTCACACCGGACGACATCGACCGCGTGGTCGGCGGCCTGGCCGTGGAGGGAAGGGCGCCGTCCACGCGCCGCGGATACGTCCAGATCTTCAAGGGCTTCCACCGGTTCCTTCAGGCCCGCAAGGCCATCGAGATAGAGGCAGCGTTCGGGGTCCGGCTGGTCTGCCCGGTGGACGAGTTCAACGCCTCGCGGCATGTCGGCGACGACTCGCCGGCCCTGCTGCCGCCACCGACTGCGGAGCGGGTCGAGGAGTTCTTCGACTTCCTCAAGGCCCGGATCGCCACTGCCCGCAAGTACGCACCCGCCGCCCGTGACTACGCACTGTTCCGGACGCTGTATCACGCCGGCCTGCGCTCCGAGGAAGCCTCGCTCCTGGACCGCCAGGACGTCCACTTCGGCCGCGGCCCGTTCGGCAAACTGCACGTACGCTTCGGTAAGGGCGCCCACACTTCTGGGCCCCGTCCGCGCTGGGTGCCCATGCTCGACCAGCTGGACCTGGTCCTGCGCTGGTTCCTCGACGACGTCCGCGGCAAGTTCCCCGACTCGGCCGCGCTGTTCGCCGACGAGTCGGGCGGCCACCTACACCAGGGCACCGTCCGCAACCGCCTGCGCTATCTGATGGAACTGGAGGGCCGACCGGCCGCCGACCGGTTCAGCCCTCATGCCCTGCGGAGGGCCTGCGCGACCCACAACTACGAGCGCGGAGTCGACCTGGTGGCCATCCAGCAGCTACTCGGTCACTGGACAGTCAGTTCGACCATGAGATACGTCAGGCCCTCGGCCACGTTCATCGAGGACGCCTATCGACGCGCCGTGACCACCACGCTCGGCGAGCTCAGCGGAGAGGAACCCACGCCGTGAACATCAAGTGGAAGCTGCGGATGGCGGCCGCCCAGCGCGAGGTCTGGACCGGCGCCCAGCTGCGGCGCCTCTTGGCCGAGAGGGCCGGCCTGGAACTGTCCTCCGCCTCGGTGTCGGCCCTGTTCACCAAGGAACCCTCCCAGGTGAAGATGTCCACGCTCGCAGCGTTGTGCACCGCTCTGGAGTGCACCCCCAACGACCTGATCGAGGTCGACACCACTCCCGTCGAACGCCCCGCGGCCCCTCCTCGGCCGGCAGCCGATCTGCCTCGGGTTGCCTCGGCCCGGGGCCGGTCCATGCCGCCGATCTGACCGAAGGAGGTGCGCTCGGAACATGGGCAAGAGGCAGCGGGACTGCGTCGGATGCGGGGCGCCGGTTGGCTTCATCGACCGGCAGCACTGCTGCCGCTGCACGGCCCGGATCAAGGACGAAGCCGTCCGCGCGTCCTGCCCTGCCTGCGGGAGGCCGCGCGTCCTGCAGGCCGACACCGGACGGTGCATCAACTGCTCGCGGACCTGCACGGGCTGCGGCCGCCAGGTCCGCTCACCGACCGCCAGCCACTGCGGGATCTGTCGGCGCGAAGCCGACCGGCAGGCCGCGAAGCAGCTCTGTCCGCGCTGCCAGCGGCCCGGCTTCCTGCAGACCGGCACCGGATGGTGCGGCCACTGCTCGCGCCGACGGCAGAGCAAGCAGCCACCCCGGCAGTGCACCGGCTGCGGCCAGGTGCGGCGCCACGCCGGACTCGGACTCTGTTCGGCCTGCTGGCAGAAGCACCCCGACCGACCCTTCGTCGCCGCCGAGAATCTGGCCTCCCGCCTCGCCGAGCCCGTGCCCTGGCTGGGTGACTTCGCCGGTCATCTCGCCGAACGGCACTGCGCGAGCCGTGCCTGCACCATGATCAGCGCCCTGGGCCGACTTCTGGACGACGAACAGCCCAACCACCCCCAGGCCTTGCTGAATCGGGCCCGCCGGCCCGGCCGGTCGATGGGATCCCTCGCCCGCGCTCTCGAAGGCTTCTTCACCCAGCGCGGCCTCGCGCTCCCAACCGACCAAGCGCAACGGCTCGCCGCCGGACGCCGCCAACGCCGCATCGACGCGACCCCGCTGCCGCTTCGGCCGCAGGTGCAGGCGTTCGCCGAGTCCATGCTGCGAGCACGCGAGCGCGCCCTCAAGGCCGGCACCCTGCCCCGCACCGACAGCACCATCGAGGCGGCCCTGGCCATCGTCCGTGACCTCGCCCGCTTCCTGGCCGGCACGCGCAACAAGCAGGACTGGGCCCTGACCGACGTCCACGACCTCGAAGCGTTCCTGGCGACCATGCCCAAGGCCCGCCAGCGCAGACTGACCGTGCTGCGGCAGTTCTTCCGCTTCGCGCGCTCCCGCAAGATCGTGCTCATCGATCCCACCCGGGGAGTGAAGGCCAAGGGCCCGTCAGGGTTCAGCGGCACCATCGTCGCAGTCGACCAGCAGCGGCAGCTGTTCCGCCGCTGGACCGCCGACAGCGACGCACACCCGCACGAGGCACTGCTCGGAATCCTGGCCCTCATCCACGCGGCTACCAGCAGTGAGGTCCGGCTCATGCGCGTGGACGAGCTCGACCCAACCAACCGCAGCATCCGCTTGGGCAAACGGCCGCATCCAGTACCCATGGACCCGGCCAGCTGGTCGGTGCTTCAACGATGCCTGGCCCACCGCGAGAGCCAGCGCACCGACAACCCCCACGTGATCGTCACCAAGATCACCAAATCCGGCCAGACACCAGCCTCGACCGCCTATGTCAGCCACGTCCTCGACCCCTGTGGCGTCCCACCACGGACCCTGCGGAGCACCCGGCTCGCCGAGCTGGTGAACACCCTTGACCCCAAGCTCGTCGCCGCAGCCCTCGGCATGGACCCCGAAGGCGTCATGATCTACCTCGCCGACCACGTCGACCCGGGACGCCTGCCCGACCAGCACCAGCAAAGGAACTGACATGCGGCACCTCACCCCCGCCTTCGCCCTCGGTGCCCTCCGCCGCGGGCAGCAGATCGAGCAGTTCCTCGGCGCCATCGAAATCGACGGCCAGCCCGGGCTCCGCTGGATCGCCCTCGGCCCCGGCCCGACGGGCGTCACCATCTACGTGAGCGATGTCGAGGACGTCGGCACCGACACCTTCCTCGACATCACCGAGTTCCCGCCCTTGGACCCCGACGAGGAGACGTGGGGCCGGGAGGTCGCCGTCCTGCCCACTCCCGAAGAAGCCCTGCACCTGGCAGAACATGAACTCGCCGCGGACCCCGAACGCTGGGTCAACCAGGGAATCGTCTGCGACGAGTACCAAGACTTCCGAACCACCCGCAGATCGAACCCGTGAAGTTTCGGCGGCACCTCGCACGGGTTCGCCGGAACGTGTGCGCTTTGCCGAACGACTCGTTGGAGGCGATGGCGACACTGTTCTTCTCCTCGCGCTCGGTGAGGACCTGGAAGAGCAGTTCGGCGCCGCGGCGGTCGAGTTCCATGTAGCCGAGTTCGTCGATGCAGAGCAGGTCGACGCGGCCGTAGCGGGCGATGGTCTTGTTCAGCTGCTTCTCGTCGGCTGCCTCTACCAGCTCGTTCACCAGCTTGGTGGCGAGGGTGTAGCGGACCCGGTAGCCCTGCATCGCGGCCTCGGTGCCCAGGGCGATCAGCATGTGTGACTTGCCGGTGCCGGAGTCGCCGATCAGGCAGAGCGGTCGGCTCTTCTTGATCCACTCGCAGCTGGCGAGGGTGTTGATCACGGCGGGGTCGATGTTGGGGTTGGCGTCGAAGTCGAAGGTCCGCAGCGACTTGTCTCGGGGGAATCCGGCGGCCTTGATCCGCCGCTCGGAGCGGCGGCGGGCCCGGTCGTCGCACTCGGCCATCAGCAGCTCGGCGAGGAAGCCGCGGTAGGTCATTTGGTCCTTTGCCGCCCGGTCGGCGATTTCGGCGAACTCGTTGCGGATCGACGGCAGCCTCAGGAGCCTGCAGGCGGTGTCGATGGCCGTGGTCGCGGCCTGCTCGGTCAGGTTCCGCTGGCGGGGCAGCATGGCGGTCATGGCGCTTCTCCCTCTCGCAGGTCACCGCCGCCGGTGCGGCGGTGTCGGAGCAACTGGTCGTAGTGGGTCACCGAGGGCAGCGGCCTGGTGTCCGGCGGAAGGTGGTTGAGCTTCCACTCGTGCAGGAACGTCACCGTCCCCGCTTCCGGGCCGACAGCCGGCTGCGGTGCGGGAACCTCGATCGCGGGCTCGTCCTCCGTCTGGGCGGCCTTGCGGGCCTCCAGCGCGACCGCGTCCGCGGTCAGTGCTCCGGCCCGCAGGGCGGTGGCCAGGCCCGCGACGATGTGCTCGTGCGGGAGGTGGCGGCCCAGCAGCAGCACCTCGATCAGTGCCCGGGTGCCCTCGGCGTCGCCGTGCGCCTTGACAGCTGCGGCCCACCAGGCGTCGTGGACCGGGGTGAACTTCCCGGCGGAGCGGGCCTGGTCGAGCGCGGTCGCGCCGGGGAAGGCACCCGGCTTGCGGACCAGGGCCTCCAAGTAGTGGTCCAGCTCCAGTCGGCAGCTGCCCTTGGCGATCAGCCGTTCGTGCCGGGCCACCTCCACGTTCCTGTCGTAGACCACCAGGTGGGAGGCGTGCAGCAGCACCCGGACGCGCTTGCCGATCAGGCGGACCGGCACCGAGTAGCGGTTGGTGCGGACCGCGATCTGACCGTAGCGGTCGACCCGGGGAGTGAACACCCGCCCCGTCTCGAACGGGTCTTCGGGCAGTGGCAGCAGGCGCGGGCGCTCGTCCTCGAAGCACTCGTCGACCGTCCGGGCCCTGGAGTCGATCCGGCGCCGGCCGTCGTGCCGGTCCCACTGTTCGACCAGCTCGTTCAGCTCCGCCAGCGATTCGACCTCCGGCACCGGCACGAAGTGGTTGCGGCGGAAGTAGCCGATCTGACCCTCGACGCCGCCCTTCTCGTGGGCGCCCTCGATGCCGGGCCGGCAGTAGAAGCTCTCGATCCCGAAGTGCGACCTGAAGGCGATCCACCGGTCGGCCTCCACCCGCGCCCGGCTCAGCCCCAGCACCCGGGCGACGGCGGCCTTCAGGTTGTCGTAGCGGACCTTGCTCCGCGGAACCCCGCCCAGCGTCCGCAGTGCGTGGACGTGGCCCTCGAAGAACGCCTCCTGCCCGCAGGACGCGAAGACGCGGTGGACGGCCTTGCCCGAGTAGGACAGCCGGAAGGAGAACAGGTAGCAGGTCACCAGCTCGCCGGCGAGCCGTACCGTCACGTCGCCGAAGTCGACCTCGGCCTCCATGCCGGGCTGGTGGGTCTGCGGGACGAACGCCTCGATCGGGGCCTTGCCGGACGCCACCAGGATCTGTGGCTTGCGGTCGGCGACGTAGCGGCGGACCTGCTGATAGGAGATGTCGGCGCCATGCTCCTCGACCAGGCGGTGGAAGATCCGCGTGACCGTGTGCCGCTGCTTGCGCGGCGCGTCCAGGTCCGCCCGCAGGATCCCATCGATCACGGCCTTGTACGGGTCCAGCCCAGTCGGCCGCGGCGGGAGCTTCTTCCGCGGCTCCGGCCAGACGGAGTCCACGGCCTTCCTGATCGTCCGCCACGACACGTTGTACTTGCGCTCGATCTCCCGAAGCTTCATGCCGTCGCGGTGGTCGCGCCGGATCGCGGCGTACAGCTCGACCTTCGACATCTGCGGCATGACCAGGGCCTTTCACCAGGAGCACCCCGATGCTGCCCTGGCAAGTACCCCGGTGACGTCAAAACTCGTGAACATCACCCGTCCGTGGTTCGAGGTGACTCCCAAACCCGTGAACAACTGACGTCACGATTCGTGATTAAAGCCATCCACCCACGGGCCCAGCTGAAGCGTGACGTCCCCCTCGGCATCTAGGCTGCCCGGGTGCGCTACCCAGTCGAGTCCTTCGCTGTCGGTGCCCTGAACCACGGTCGATCGGTCGAGCAGTTCCTCGGCCCTGCCGGTGATGCCCATGCTCCTGGGATCCGTTGGGTCGAGGTTGTTCCGGCCGGCTCTCAGTTCAAGGTCGTTCTCCACACGTCGGCAGACGTCGGGAGTGAGAACTTCTGCGACCTCGTCGAGTTCCCGTCGCTGGACCCCGGGAACGAGGACGACGAGTTCGGCCTGGAGATCGCCACGGCAACAGCGGCACATGACGCCCTCGCCCTCGCGGAGCACCGGACTGGAGCCGTTCGTGGCCGCTGGGTCAATGAGGGAATGGCTCAGGACGAGTACCGCGACTTCGTGCTCGCCGGCCGGCCGCGACAAGCGTCACCAAGGTAACGACCGCTCGCATGCTGACCGATCACCAGCCGTCAGATACCTTGCTGATTGAGCGACAGTTGTCGTGCTGACCTGACCAGAGAACCGCACGTCGAGTGCCACCGTTGGCGACAAGTAGCGTGCCGCGACACAGTAGTTGGCCAGTCTCGGCAGCGATGGTTGGCCTCCCGCGCCGCGCGCCGGACGGCACCGGATCGACGACGGGGTGCGCGGAAATCCGGTTGAGCCGGAGTGAAGGATGGGACCGTGATTTCCAAGGAACGAGCGGTCGAGCTGGTCGAGTCCCTGCTGGCGCGGGAGCGGCCGAACTGGGCAGGGACGAGGCTGCTCCCGGAGCTGGCCGTCTACGCCGTCGAGGAGTGGTCGGTCGGGTGGCTCGCCTACTGGACTTCGGCGGAGGGCGCCCGCAACCCTGCTCTGCGCGGGAACCTGCTCGGCGGCCCTCTACTGGTCGACCGGGCGGACGGGAGCATCCACTTCGTTCCCGGCACCCGCTGGACCGATGACTGGGAGGAGGGCTACCTCTGGCAGGTCAAGGGCATCAGGGCGCCCGACCCCCTCGCTGCGAACGT
This sequence comes from Kitasatospora sp. NPDC033851, assembly GCF_055576085.1. NCBI lineage: Bacteria > Bacillati > Actinomycetota > Actinomycetes > Kitasatosporales > Streptomycetaceae > Kitasatospora > Kitasatospora sp. NPDC033851. The sequence continues at coordinate 78,934 of NZ_JBVIRL010000025.1, forward strand.
CCGCCGCCTCGCGGACTCCGTCGGGACCGCCGCCGCCATGCAGCACCTGCGCAAGCAGGCCCCGCGGATGGGCCTGCGGGAGGCCAGGGCCTACGTGACGATCGTCAGGGACGGAAGTGAACCGCCCGAGGAACTGGCGAGCCTCACCCGCAAGCCCAATCCGGACCTGGGCCCGATCGAGACGCTGGCCGGCCCGGTCCGGTAGCAGCCCGGCTGCACGGCCGGGTCCCCCGGGCAGGGCCCCCTTGGTTGGGGCTCCGCTTCACGTGGGGCTGTGGCCAACTGGCACTGCCGGTGGCCAGGTATTGCTTCCGGTCACACGGGGCCGGTGTCCCGTCTCAACGAAGCCGTTGAGCCCCGCTGGCCGGAGATCGGCGAACGCCAGCGAGCCGGTGCGCTGCAGCAGCCAGCGCACCGGCCACCGTCGGTCCAGCAGGAGTCAACTGTTTCGGCGCCACCATCTCCGCGCACCGCTTTCCCTCGGTGACTCTAGCCCAGCGCTCCGCTGCTGACTCTTTAGTGTCTTCCGTGCCGATCTGAGGGCTGCTTCTACGTCATCCCAGGGAAAATCTCCCTCATCCTTGATGTATACGATGGCTCGCTCCAGATAAGGGATCGCCTCTTCATGCATACCCTCCTCATGGAGAAGCATACCGAGATCTTCTGTGTCGCCCTCCAGGCCACCATCAATGGCCTTTTTGTAACAGGAGATGGCTTCCTCTAGTAGCTCCATCCGCTCATCCGTCGTATCAGCGTGACGCATTCTGAGTTTGTGGCAGGCGGCAAGGTCTGAGTACCCATCGGGCACGCCTAGTTCGATGAGCTTCAGGTTCCAGCGGTCTCGCTCCTCGCTAAGGTATGCCCATCTGACGGAGGCCATCTTGCGCATTTCCTTGACGGCTTCGACGTGACCTGCTTCTGCGGCGGCCTCAATGAATAGCTCGCCCTCCTCGTCGCCCGCCTTCAGCTTAATTTTGCCCTGCCGATACAGATTCTCCGGCGTTGCGGGCAGTCCCGTCGACCCGTAGTAGTTCTGTGTCACATTGTTGTGTTGGGCGCCTGTTCCTTGAACGAAGGCCACGCCAGAGTCATCCGCGTGGATGTCCTGTCGGATGTTCTGTGGGTTCTCTTCAGGGGAAGTCATTTCGCCTGAACCTGGTTCGTCTGGGTGCCAGTGCCCTGGTTGAAGACGATGCCGCCCCCTGTGGCGCTGACATTCTGCGTGACACCACCGGTGCTGGTTGGAGTCTCCAGCCCATGTTCGGCAATGAGAGCACGGAGTTCATCCAGGAGTGCGGGGTCCCGGGTCAGAGCCCTGCGGAAACGACTGACCCACTCGGTTGAGGTCTCTTCGCGGGCCTCATCTGTTGCCCCGGCGTCAAGCAGCTGCTGCCGGGACTCGTCCAGCTCTTCAGATACGTCCTCAGTGGCGTCAGGACGTCGGGACAGCAGACGCGCGAAGCGATCGCGCGTGCTCGCCCACAAGTCGGTCGTCATGGACGCGATGAGTGCCTGCGCGGCGGATACTGCCAACTGGGATGCGTCGATTCCACCCACTAGTCCTCCTCCAGCCTGGTCACCGGCCAGCGTAGGCCGATGGACGGAGATCCTAGCGAGAACTAGCAAGCATCAACGAGGAGTTGTGCGTGGGAGTGGCGCGCCACTCCCACCCCGTCCTCGTCGTCAGGACTGAGCAGGTGGGGGCGGCCTCCCGCCCAGCGAGGGTCCAGGCAGGCCAGGCCGATCCCGTTGAACCGGTGGAGCACGTCTCGCACCGTGTCCTCGTCGGCCTGCAGGAGCTGGGCGATCACCGGAACCCAGTTGCCGCCAGCAGAGGCCAGCATCATCATCGCCCGCCTGTAGCGCGCCGCGCTGGTGCTGCCTCGGCGCACGATCCGCTGTAACTGCCGCCTGTCCTGGTCAGTCAGTCTCCGGATCTTGACCGGCTCCGCCACCGTGCCTCCCCGCACCGGATCGGATGGTTACCCCCGTCCAATCGGTTCGGACTCTCTGTCGCCGCCGACCCGGTGAACGTCGCCGGTGACAGCACTAGCAACGATCTCAGGAGCGTTCAGGCGGCTCCGGGCAGAGCCAGGTTCAGAGAGCGCCATCAAGGTCGACTGGGGCCAAGTGACCACGCAACCCCACTCAAGTCACGAGGTCGGTCCAACTTCGCTGTCCCAAACCACATAGTGATCCATCTTGGATGGCACGAATGACCACTGGTCCAACTTCAGTGGCATGCCGTCCACCTTCGCTGTCACAGATCACGGACCATCCAGGTGTGCGGGGCGCACCTTGATGAGCGGCGTTGCGAAGTCGTTATCAAGCGGGCCTTGATCGTCAAGAGATCCGTCCAGAAGTGCGGGGTTACCTCGGGCGTCGATCACCACCGCCCGAGGAGCCCAATGGACCTGCTGCCGAACCTGCTGCCCTGCCTCGGCTCCGGCCACCCCGGATACCTCGCTGCGGTAGCCGGCACCGCCTACCTTCCGGCGGGCGCCTTCTACCTCGCGCTGACCGGAGTGGACGACGCCTGGCTTCTGCGGCGACACGTTCCCGCCCCCGCCTTCGTCCTCGCTGCGGGCGCTGCCTGGCTTGCGCTCGTGTTCCTCTGGCCCCTGGTCCTCGTCGCCCGGGCCGTCGGCTCACTGCGCCGCCGGCGCCGGGCGGCCGCCACGCCGCTGCGGATCCAACCACTCGCCTCCGTCCCCGCCACGCGCACTTCGGATGCGGTCGCGGTCGCGGCGGCGCCGCGACCGTCCCGGCCCGCGCACCCGCCTGTGCCGCCGCGCTGGTACCGCGAGTCGTACGCGGCAGTCCAGACCGCGCTCGTCGAAGGCCGCACCTCCATCGCCCGGATCTGGGCGGGGAACCTGGCCGACGACGCCACCATCGAGTTCGGCCCCGCCCACCCCTACACCTACGAGGGCTGGCTGCTCGTCGCCAGCACCGTCCGGACCGCACTCGCCGAGATCCGCACCGCGCCCCCGGCGCCCGACGCCCAGCCGGTCGACGATCCCTACGGCTACTTCCTCTTCCCCCACGCCCACCAGCTGAGCGCGTGGGACCCGGAATGCGACAGCGTGTACGCCTTCACCGACAACCGCCCCGCGGTGGTGGCCCGGTGACCGACTTCCTCACATCGCTGTCCACCAGGCCCGACGGGCGGCTGGTGTGCACGGGGCTGGACCACATCGAGTTCGACATCCGGATCGCCCGCGACGGCTCCTGCCCGACCACCACGAAGGCCGCCTATATGGCCCTCGCCGCGTTCGCCGACATCGAGCACCACACCACCCTCACCACCGAGGCGGCGGCCGGCTGGTCGGCGGAGGTACGGCAGCGGCTACTGCCGTACCGCAAGACGATCGCGGCCTGCATGGGCCGCTCGGTCTGGACGTTTGACCGGGCGGTCGACGACCTGGTCGACCGCCAGTTCCTCCTCGTCACCCCACAAGGGTCCCCCGACAACCCGGCGGTCTCGGATGCCAACCTCTACCAGTTGACGGACCGCGAGCGCTGGGCCCGCCAGCTCCTGGAGCGGGCACAGAACCGGACGCCTGCACAGATCCTCGGACCGGACGGCCAGCCGCTGCCGCGAGTACTGCGCACCCCGGGCATCGACTACGTGAAGCTCGACGCCCGGATCGTCTGCATCGGCGACCGCTCCCCGAACTACAAGGCCGTCTACGCCGCGGTCGCGTCCTTCACCAACATCAACAGCCGCGCCGTCACCGACCGGCCGCCGACCCTCCGGGAACTGATGGCCTGCACCGGCCTGGGCCGTACCGCCGTCACCAAGGTACTGGCGCAGATGCGCAAGGACGGCCTGCTGGCCACCAAGGACAACTACCTGCCCGCCTCCGAGGGCGGCGGCAAGATCGCCTCGTCCTACTTCCTGCTCGACGCCCGGCTCTGGCGTGCGCGAGCCGCCGCCCGGGAAGCCGGCGAACTGCACTCCTTCACCGGGGGGTCTGTGCACCACGCGGACGGGGGTGTGTGCACCACGCGGACCGGGGTCTGTGCACCAGACGGACCAGGGTCTGTGCACCACGCGGACGACATTAAGAGAAGTAGTTCTAGAAGTGGACGCGAGCCCCTTCCGGACGCCCGTAGGGCAAGTACAGGTGGTAAGAGCCGTGCACCCCGCCCCACAGGTGCGGGCACCCAGCCCAACCCGAACAGCGGCTCCGCCGCGGCCAAGACCCCCAAGCCCCGCACCAAGACGATCCGCACCACCGGCTCTCGGCCGGTACCAGGAGAAGAGCAGGTGTTCCGCATGATCGACGCTCTCGGCGTCAGCAAGCACCCGGCCATCAAGGTCCCCCCGCTACGCCGCGCGGTGCGCGACCTGCTGTCGGCCGACCGCACGCCGGAGCACGCCCAGGAACGGATCAACGCCGGATGGTGGCGGGCCGGTGCCCCGGAGCGGATCGCCCGGCGGGAGATCCGCGGGCCAGTCGGCTATCTCGCCTCGATCCTGTCCGCCCAGAACTGTGAACGCCCGGACTGCGAGCGCGGTGAGATCCTCGGCACCGGCGAGGAGTGCCGGGCGTGCGGGCTGCGCCAGGCCGAGCGCCAGGCCGGCCGCGCCCGCGAGTTCCTGGAGCAGGGGACGGGCGAACTCGACCAGGTCAATGGGCAGCCTGCCGCCCGACGTCTGGAATCGCGGCCAGTACTGTCCGCCATGTCGTCGGCGGCGGTGGTGGTGACCTGGAGGTGCGAGGCTCCCGGCCCTGACGGCTTCGGCGGCCCGAGCTGCGGCCGACCGGGTACCGGGGTTCCGCCTGCCCTGCTGATGTGCCCAGACTGTCTGGAATCGCTGAACCGCGCTGTGGCTTGCCGGTAACGCGTAGCGCGGAGCAGGGCAGTGCCGGGCGACCAGGGCAGAGGCAGTTGTCAGGAAGTCGAAGGCCCTGCGCGCCGCATCGGGATGTAGTGCTTCGGGCAGGATCGACCGCCAAAGGCTTGTGGGGAGAGAGCGAGAGGCCCGTGCGGCTCCCCAGTTGGGGAGCCGCACGGGCCTCCAATTGTGTGCCGAATCCCTAGTAGGGCTTGGTCAGGTTCGTATGGGTGTGGGTATGTCGCGGTGGCAGGTCGGGCAGTGGCCGGCCCAGGTGGCGAGGACCAACTGCAGCTCGCGGACGACCTGGTAGAGGCTCAGGCCGCTGCCGTTCCTTTTGGGGCCCGGGCCAGCCTCCGCAGGGTGCAGAAGGCGTGGGCGAGGGCGACGAGGGTGACGTGGTGGTGCCAGCCGGGGAAGGTGCGGCCCTCGAAGTGGGCCAGTCCCAGGGCCTGCTTCATCTCGCGGTAGTCGTGTTCGATGCGCCAGCGGAGCTTGGCCAGGCGGACCAGGGTGGTCAGCGGGGTGTCGGCGGGCAGGTCGGAGAGCCAGAACTGCACCGGTTCGGGCTCTGTGGCCGGCCACTCGGCCAGCAGCCAGCACTCAGGTAGCTCGACGCCGTCGGTGGCGTCGCGGATCTCGCGTCCGGCAGGGCGGATCCGCAGTGCGACGAACCGCGAGTACATCCGCTTGAACCCGGTGCGGCCCTTGCCCGGACGGGAGCCCTCGCGCCAGGACACCGGCCTGGCCGCCTTCCGGCCCGCCTCCGTCACCAGGGCCTTCACGCTCTTCGCCGGATCGGGATACCGGGCGACCGGCGGGCGGCCGGTCCCGCTGTAGGGCGGGGTGAACGGCCGCGCGGAGCCCGGCTGGGCACTGAGGGTGGTGGAGATCCCCACCACGTAGTTCAGACCGCGTTCGCCCAGGCCCAGGCGAAACGCCACCGCGTCGCCGTAGCCGGCGTCCGCGACGACGAGTGGGACGTGAACGCCCCAGGAGCGGGTCTCATCGACCATGTCCAGGGCGAGTTGCCACTTCTCCACATGGCCCAGGTCCGCGGGGATCTGGCAGCGCTCGCGACGGGCCACCTTCGCGGGCTCGGCCTTCTCGGAGGTCGGGTCCCAGGACTTGGGGAGGAACAGCCGCCAGTCGATCGCGGTTGAGGCACGGTCGGTGGCCAGGTGCAGCGAGACGCCTACCTGGCAGTTGGTGACCTTGCCGGCGGTGCCGGTGTACTGCCTCGACACACACGCGGAAGCGTCGCCGTCCTTGAGGAATCCGGTGTCGTCGATGATCAACGCCGTCGGCTTCAACTCGGTCTGCATCCTCCACGCCAGCCGGGCCCGCACATGCGCCGGATCCCACGGACTACTGGTCACGAAATGCGCGAGCGCCTGCCGGTTGCCGTCCTCGCCCAGCCGGGCCGCCATCGGCTCCACCGACTTGCGCCCGCCGTCCAACAGCAGCCCACGCACATAGACCTGTCCCCAACGGCGCTGATCGTTGCGGGTAAACGCCTCGAACAGCTCCGCCGTGAACGCCTCCAGGTCCTCCCGGACCTCAGCCATCTCCCCAGGTGTCACACACCCTCAACGACGCAACCCGCCAACGGACACGCCACACCAAGACGGACCTGACCAAGCCCTACTAGGCCGGGCGTCGGCCGGCGGAGACGGCGTCGAAAGTGCGCTGGATGATCTCGGCCCACGCGGCCTGGTTGGACGCTGGCGGAGAGGACCGCCAGGCCGTGAGGCATCCGGCGATCACCTCGGCGACGTCGTACGCCTGGCCGACGAGATCATCGTCCAGCGGAGCCACGTCGCTGTTCACTGCGCCGGTGACGAGAACTCGGCCATGCAGGAAGTAGGAGGCGCCGATGTCCAGTCCGCGCCAGGCGCTGGCGAGAGCGGTAGCCACCAAGTTCACCGGCATCCCTTCCGTCGCGCCGTTGCCGTGCACCCACATCACCGCCCGCCGGTGGTACACCCCTTGGTCGGGGTTGCCACTGAGGCGGCTGACAACGGCCCGCTGCCGAAGCGCCGGCTCATCGGGCAGGTCGATCCTCTCCACCCTCCCGAGCGGGTCAATCTGCAGGGCGAACATCTTCCTCGTCTCCCTCGGGTCGTCCGGCCGCGGTCGCACGGACAGTGATGGTCGTGAATTCGCTCCGGTCGACCGGGTGCGGAAGCGCCCACAGCTGGCTGCTGTCCACGTCGTCTGGGGACACCATGAGTGCATTCCCTTGCACCTCGTGAACCCGGTAGTAGCGGATCCTGCCATCGGACATCGTCATGCTGGCGTGACCGATCGTGCCAGGCAGCGGCATGGAGGTCTCCTTTGTCCTCGTGGTTACAGGTCGGCCCAGCCGCACCGAGGGCGCTCGGCGTCGGCCAGCGGGCTCCAGATGGGCGCCGACGGACCGTGCTCCTCGATGTCCCGGAGCGTCGCCGCCCCGGCCGGGACGTTGCGCAGCAGGTTGACGACCCGGGCGTTGTCCCCGGCGGCCAGCTGCAGGTCCTCGATCCGGTTGCGCATCGTGGTCTCCGAGCCGTTGGTCAGGACGAACAGCAGCCGGGGGAAGAGAGGGTAGGAGTCCTGCCAGGCCGGCGGCGCGCCTTGGGCCTCGGTGGTGCCGCGCAGGCGCAGCGGGATCGGGGTGAGCTCGTAGAAGCGGGCGTAGGCGGTGAGCTTCGAGGTCAGCTGCTCGCTGACCTCCGTGCACCGGTCCAGCTCGACGAACGCGCGCAGGTGAACCCGGCCGTCGTCCGTGGTGGCGGTGTAGCGCATCACGGCATCCGGCATCAGGGCGTCCCGCCGCGCCTCGGAGAGCCGGTGATAGACCTCCGGCACCCAGTCGCGCGGTCCGTACTCGTCGCCGCGGCGCCGGGCGTCCCGGACGAACTCCACGTGCGTCCTGACGACGTCCATCGTGTGGTCGGCGTTGAGCAGCGCCCGGTCCGCGTCGAGCTTCGGCGGCGGACTGCTCATGCTCCTCAGCTCCTTGAACTCGCCCGCGACCTCCCTGCCGGCGTCCGTCAGGTACCAGGTCCGGGGTCGGCCGCCTCCGAAGACCGGCTTGGTGACGTAGGCGGTCAGGCCCTTGCTGTGCAGGCCGGCCAGGCGCTTGTTGGCCCAGTTCGGGTTCTTGAACGGGCCGAGCAGCTCCCGTAGCTGCTCCGATGTGACCAGGCGGTGCTGGAAGAGCAGGGCCAGTGCCTGCCGGTCGAAGCTGTGTCCGTTGTGGCTGTCGGTGGTGGCGATCACGCCGGGCCCCTTCTCGAATCTCAGGCGCGTGTGCGGTCGGCACAGACAACCCCGGACTCCTTGACACAACCCTTGATGGGGGTACGGGCCTGGAGCACGATTCGATAACACTGCACGTCAAGGTATGGATGGCGGTACCTTGACGGCCTGTTGGCAGCGGCGATTCCTTGATGTCCGGCCTTGACGGTGCATCAAGGAATCACTGGACCGAGCCGGCCTTGACCTCGTTGAGCAGCTGGCGGCCCCGCTCGGCGCTGACTCCGAGCGCCTCGCCGATCGCCGCGGGCGTCACCGCCGGGTCCTCGCCCAACATCTGCTGCACCTTGGCCCGACGCTCGGCCGCCAGCACGTGCCGGGGCGCGGTCCGCGGTCGGGGCGTGGACTCCACGACACCCACCGGTCGGCCGCCGGCCTTCGCCTCGCCCTGCAGGAACCGGTCGTTCTGGTCCCAGTTGACGATGGTCGAGCGCTTCCAGTGCTTCACGCCGTGGACCACCGTGTCGTGCTCCGGGATGGAGGTGAGCTTCGCGCTCTTCCGGTTGGTGGAGGTGGCGTAGGTCCGCCAGGTCGAGATGGTGGGCCGGCGGTCCTCCGGCACCAGGAGGTGGGCCTCCTCAAGGTCGAACAGGTCGTCCTCGTCCTCGCGCGCCAGGGCGGCGACGACCCAGCGGCCGCCGGTGAACTCCAGGCGCAGCTGGGCGTTCAGCGGCCAGGCGCCCTTCTCGTTGTACGCCACCAGCTTCACGTTCACGTCGACGACCGCATCCTCTGCGGCCTCTGGCGCCTCGTCGGCGGCGAACACGCTGAACACCTCGACCCGGTCGAAGCCCGAGTCCGCGGCCGGCGCGATCCGGGCGCCGTCGGCCACCGGGGCCGAGCTGTCCGCACCGGTGAAGTAGCCGGAGAGGAAGTCGCGCAGCAGCTCCAGCACCGACTCGTCCTCGACCGCCAGGTTGTACACCTCGTCGGGGTTCGCCGGCGTGATCAGCGGGATCTCCCGCTCCTCGACCGCGGCGAGCAGCTGCTCCTCGTCCCAGAAGCGGGTCTTGGCGCCGGGCCGACTGATCGGCTGGGCGCGGAGCTTCTCCCAGCGGCGGGTGTTGGTGAAGGTGCCCGTGCTGATCCCGAGCAGGGAGGCGGCCCGGGTCGTGTCGGCGGTGGTGCGGTTGGCGGGGATCATGGCGGAGTCCTTGGGGAGTAGCGGGTGGGGCCGGCCCGACCGGCTGGCAACAAGACAACCGTATCGCACTAAAACCATGATCGGTACCGGTTGTGCAGTCCGCCTCTGCCCTGCCAGTCGCTCCCGGGTGCGAACCGGCACGCCCCGCCTGCCTCGCGCAGGCCGGTGACCAGCGAAAACCGCAGGCCGGGCAGCTGTCCCGCTTCTCCTGAGACTGCCCTCGAAAGTGTCGCGGTGAATGGCGACCTGAGCGAGAGTTGGCGAACAGCATCGGGCCGGACGGCTGAAGCAGCCGCCCGGCCCGATGCCGGTTCAGGCGACCGGCAGCAGCGCCGCCCCCGGCGCCGGCGCCGACAGCGCGGCGGCCCGCGCCGACCGCCAAGCCGTCTCGAAGCCATCGCGCGCCTTGGTGGGCACGCTGGCCGGAGCGGCGACGAACTGCTGCTCGACCGCGGGGTAGCGCTCACCCCGCTGGAGCGTGACCACCCGGTCGAAGCCGAAGGCGTAGCCGTCGACGACGCTCGCGGTGTGCGCCAGCTCCCGGCCGGGAGCGGCGGCGAAGCGGTGGAGCGAGGCTGCCGCGTGGTGGCGGGGGAGCATCCCGACGCGGCGGACCGAGCGCCACACCGTGCCCTTCTTCTCGGGGTCGTAGCAGTCGTGCACCCGGCGGGTGCACGACTGCTTGGGCAGGCCGCGGCAGGCCTTGCACCGCGGGCGCGGCTCGCCGTGCTGCTGCTCGTAGGCGAGGCAGGCCGCGCAGCGCGGCCCGTGCCAGCTCCGGCACCATGCGGAGCGGCCCGGGGTGAGCACGCGCCGGACCTCGTAGACGCTCCACGGCTCGGCATCCAGGCGGGCGGCCAAGAGGTCGAGCGCGCGGGTGTTGCCGGCCAGGTGGAGCTGGTGGCGCAGCGAGGAGTTGGCGTAGAGCGTGAACAGTGGGTTCAGGGCCTGGGCGGTGTACTCCAGCAGCGCGGCCTCCACGATCTGCTCGGGGAAGCGCGCGGCGCGGGCCATGTGGTCGGGCAGCGATCCGGCGGACGTCGGGTACGGGCAGGCCCAGCAGTAGCTCTTGGGCCACACCACTCCGAAGCGTTCCTGCAGGTAGGACAGCAGTTTCGGCCGATCCCAGCCCCAGTTGATCAGCGGGTACCAGGGGTTGCGGCCGGTCTTGCCGTAGGACGTGTCGACGCGGGCGCGGCCGGTCTCGCCGGCCTCGAAACCGATGATGTGGCGGTAGCTGCCGGTGAGGTACAGCTCGAACCACAGGTCCAGTGGCTCTCCCTTACTGTGCACGGAGCACAGCCTGGCGCCCCCGCGCATCGGGATGGTGCCGGAGAGCTGCAGGTCGAGCAGCAGGCTCCACTCCCCGCTGGTGCGGATCGTGGTCGGGGTGCGGGTGTCGGTGAGGATCTCGATGCCGTCCTTGGCGATCGAGTGGCCACCGCGGGCGATCTGGACCAGCCGGACGCGCTTGGCGCGCAGCAGCGGGAGGATGTACCGCTCGGCCAGCTCGACGCTGTCGGACCACTCCATGCCCGTGACGGCGTTGATCACGATCAGGTCCGAGAGGTCGGGGCGGAGCCCGAAGGCGACCGGGTCCTCCAGGATGCGGACCAAGATCGCGGTGGAATCCGCGCCGAGACCCCAGCACAGGACGGTCTGGTCGCAGGGAGCGGGTTCAGGGAAGGCGTTCTCGGGGGCGAACAGCGTGAGCTGACTGGTGGGCATCGGCGCTCCATGCGGTGAGGGGACTCCGGGCGGCGGCTGCCGCCGAGGTGCCCGGCCGGTTCGAAGGGGGAGGTCCGGCGCCAACCGAACCAACAAGAGAAGTATATCAACTTGTGGGCATTGCTGGTAGGGGATTTGCCCTCTGACCTGCATGGATTCCCCACGTCCGCAGGTGCGATGCGGCGGCACCGGCTGGCCGCCGCCCCGTGCTCAGCGCAGCGCGGCCAGCGCGAGCAGGGCGAAATCGGTGCCGCCGCGCAGGCGCAGGTCGACCCGTGCGCAGTCGGCGCCGCCCAGGCCCGGGGCGAGCGTGATCTCCACGTGCGGCGCGTCGGGCAGGCCGGGGCGGGAGGTGAGCCGGGTCGTGCCCGTGGCCTGGGTGTTGGTGGGTTGCAGCGGCCACGCCGCGGCCAGGCGCCGGGCGGCGGCCCCGGCGACTCCGGTGGCGGGGTCGTCGGCGGACCGGCCGTCCAGGGCCAGGCGCAGCAGGCGCTCGGCGTAGGGCAGCCGGAGGCGCTCGGCGCGGACGACGACGGCGTGGTCGCCGGAGGGGGCCGCGGTGATCCGGGTGCCGTCCAGGTTCCAGCAGACCTTGAAGCCGCCGGCCTCGGTGTCGATGGTGGCGCGGCGCTCGGGGGCGAGGGGGCTGGAGCACAGCTCGTACCGGAGCTCCCGCCGGCGGGCGAAGCTGTCAGTGCCCGGCCCGGCGGCGAGCGCCGCCCGGTCGGCGGCGGGCAGGTGGTGGCGGGCCGCGGCTGCGGCGAGATGGCGCGGGTGGACGCGGCGGCCGGGAACGGCGGAGGCCTTCAGCGGGGCGCCGCCGGCGGGCCAGGCCGCCATCTTGACCGTGCCGCAGGTGCCGGTGGTGAGCAGCAGGGTGCGGGTGCCGTCGGTCAGTCCGGCCGCGGCCAGGCCGTCCAGCGCGGTACCCGGCGCCGGGTGCCAGGCCCTGCCCGCCCGGGCAGGCAGGTGTCCGGCGGTGGCGGCGGCGAGCTCCTCGGCGGCGCGGAACTGAGTTGTCAGGCGCATGACTATGTCTCCTCGGTGTGATCTTGGTTCGAAGGGGGCCGTGCCGACAGGGCCAGCCGTCGGCACGGCGCGGGGTGTTACTCAGAACAGGGTGTCGGGGCCCGCGGGCGGCTCGGGGAGCAGCAGGGCGGCCAGGGGGGCGAGTCGCTCGCGGGCCAGTGCCTCGCGTTCGCTCGTCTCGCCGGCGCTGGCGGTCCGAATGCGGACGCTGTCGACGTCCGGGGCGTCCTCGGCGGTGTAGCCGGACTCCTCCAGCACCCCGGTCATCGCGGCCAGGGTGCTGACGTAGTTGTCGGTGAGGCACCACAGCACGACGCTGTCGTACGGCCGCTCCCCGGTGGCAGGCTCTTCGCGCAGTGCGAAGTCGCCTTCGTCGTCCGGGCCGCAGTCCTCGGCCGCCGGTGCCGGCTGCCATCCCTTGGAGGCCAGGACGGCGGCGACCGCCCGCTCGGTGGCCGGGGGCGGGCCGGACGCCGCCCTTCGCCGGGCGGCGGCCCGGCGCCGGGTCACCGGTCCTCCGGCTCGACGTCGTCCTCGTCTCCGCGAGCCTCTCTGGCGTCGGGCAGGGGCATCCCGATCTCGGTGAACCACTCGTCGACGATGTTCGCGGTGTCGCCGCCGTTGAGGTATCCCTCCGCGGCCTGCATGCCGGAGAGCCGGGAGTGGAGTAGGGCGATGGCGGCGGTCGGGTCGACCGCCTCGGGGGTGTGCTGGGTCATGGCGGGGGCTCCGTTCTGTGGGGCGGGGCCGGGGCGGCGCTGTGGGCCGTCCCGGCGGGGGTGAGTGGTCGGTGCTGCTGGCCGGTGGGCCGGGGGTGAAGGGCGGTTGTGGCCCTTCGCCCCCGGCCGGGGTGGTGCGGGTCAGGCTGCGAGCGCGAGGTCGCGCTGGAGCGGCTCGCCGGTGATGGCTTCGACCAGGGCCGAGATGATGAGCTCGGCGACGGGCGGGGTGACCGCGTTGCCGTACTGGCGGACCTGGTCCTTGGCGGTGCCCAGGACGATGTAGTCGTGGCCGAACGCCATGGCCCGGCCGATCTCCCGGGGCGTCAGCATCCTGAACAGGACGTCGTCGAGGTCGATCTCGCGGCCGTCCAGGAGCTGGTGGGTGATCAGCGACCACCGGTCCTTGGTGGTGATGGTGCCCACCGGGTCGGTGACGGGCCGTGCCCGGCCGTTGGTGTAGTACGGCACCAGCAGCCGCTGGATCTGCTCGTTCGGGGCGGTGACCAGGCCGTGGTGGTTGCCGCTCGCGGTCACCGTGGTCAGCGGCACCGTCACCGGCCGGAAGCGCCCCTTGTCGCCGCCGCCGCGCAGCGGGACGATGAACGGCTCCCAGCCCAGCTCCGGCTGCGCGGGGCCGGCCGGAGCGGCGAGCAGTGCGTCCTCGGCCGCGGCGGCCGGCTGGGGCCGGTACTTGCGCAGTCCGGCCAGGATGCGGGCCAGGGTCGCGTCGGCGAGGGGTTCGGAGCGGTCGCCGACCCGGGTGCCGGGGGTGTTCCAGTCGATGATGCTGTCGGCGCCCAGGACCTCCGGCTCGACGATGCTGTGGCGGCAGGCCGAGCTGGGGCAGCGGTACCAGTACTGGCCGTGGCGGCCGTAGCTGCCCATGTCGTCGTCGGGCTTCTTGAAGACCTGCAGGGCGTCGACCATCTTGTCGCAGGCGCGGCAGTAGGCGCGGGGGCGCAGCCACTTGTCCCAGTCGGGACGGCGGCCGAGCTTCTTGTGCCAGTAGGCGACGTAGGCCCGGTCGCGGGACTGTGGGGCGGGCAGGCAGCGCACCGGCCGGGCGTGCGAGGAGTTGAAGGCGATCACCTTCACCTCGTAGCCCTCGGCCTTGATCTCGCTGATCCAGCGGTCCCACTCGGCCCACTTGCGGACCTCGATCACGTTCTCGACCATGCCGACCAGGACCGGGGTGCCGCGCAGGTTCATCGCCCGCAGGTACCGGGGGACTTCCTCCATCAGCGCCCGGGCCCGCTTGATCATGGGGTCGGGCTCCTTCTCGCCGAACAGGACGCCCTGGGTCGACTTGTCGAAGTCCCGGCGCTTGCCGCGGGCGTCGGCCCACGGCGGGCAGCTGGGGGAGGAGCAGAAGATGTCGGCGGAGGGGAACTTGGTGATGTCGGTGCGGGCGATGTCCTCGACGAAGTGCTCCACGTGCGGGAAGTTCGCCGCGTGCGTCGCGACGGCCTGCGGGTTGTGGTTGGCCGCGAGGATCAGCTCCGTCCCGGGGATGGCGTGCACGCCTTGGCTCGTACCGCCAGCACCGGCGAACTCGTCGAACACCTTGAGCGTCATGGGCTGTGTCTCCTGTCGGAAGGTTCGAAGGGGTGTCGGCCCGGCGGTGGGGAGCCACCCCTACCGCCTGCCAACAAGAGAACTATATCAGACGTCATGCCCGAATGGAAAGCGGGTTTGCCACCGTGGGGCCGCCGGTCACCGGCCCCACGCAGCCCGCAGGCGCGCCTCGTACGAGAGGTGCAGGTCGATGCCCTCCGCCTCCGTCCGGCCGAACGCGCGGTACTCCGCCTCCATCTCGCGCAGCTTCCGGGCCGCCTCGGCGCTCTCCTGCCGGGCCCGCTTCACCCGCCCGTAGGCGTGGCCGGCCTGGACGGACAGTGCCGCCTCCCGCATCCGCGTCAGGGCGTCCGCAAGCTCAGGGTCGGCGAGCGCCTCCGCGATCAGCGGCGGCAGCGCCTGGAGCGCCTTGCGGGCCGATGCGCTGTCCGCCCGGGCGGCCTCGCGACTGCGGGCCCACGCCGCGGACCAGGCGCCGCCCGTCAGCGACCGCTCGTGCGAGAACTCCAGCACCAGCGGGATGCGGTACTCCACGTGGACCGTCGACCAGGCGGTGATTCGGTCCAGCTGCTCGGCGGCGGGCGGCACCGAGATGACCGCCCGGGCGCCGCGCCAGGGCAGTTCCCTGGAGAGGGTGTTCACGGCGCGCCCCCGGGCGTCCGGCCGGCCGCAGCGGGGCGCTGCGGCGGGGGGAGAGTCAGGGTGTACCGGCCCGGGTGGTCGGCAACCGCGGCGATGTTCCATGGCCTGTCGGTGGCGGTCGGTGCCGTGCTGGCGGCGGTGAACCGGGCTGCCCACGACTCCGGCACGCCTTCGTCGCGGCCGGCCAGCTCGACGGCGGCGTACAGCGTCTGGAGGGCGTCCGCGAGTGCCCTCCCGTCCTCCGGCCACAGGTAGCGGAGCTGGGTCGGGGCGACCAGCACCGCGCTTTGGGAGCGGAGCTCGGCGAAGGCGGGCCGGAGGCCGAACCGGCCGCTGTCGCGCAGGACGATGTCGACCTGGCGGGCATTGCTCCAGACGGAGCGCACCACGTAGGCGGCGTCGAACGCCAGGGCGTCGGCGAGGTCGGCCCGGGTGTCGGGCCCGGGGTGGAGTTCGTGGAGCCGGCGCCGGATGTCGAGGTGGCGGGCCGGCTCGTCGTACGGGTCGGGCGGCGGCGGGGTGGTCATGGCGGGGTGCTTCCTCTCGGTGTGGTTGGCGGGGTACCCGGGGCGGCGGCGTGGCCGCCGCCCCGCGAAGGGGCACGGGCGTGATCCGCCCGGGCCCGGCGTGCCGTCAGAGGATGTCGTAGGTGCTCGGGTGGACGCCGTGGATCACGAACGAGGTCGCACCCACCGGGACCGCGAAGCGGGTCTGCTTCGTGCGGGCCAGCTTCCGGGTGGACTCGGCGTCGAGCTCGATGTCCACGCGGCTCACGCGGGTGTTGATCACCATGCCGGTCAGGCCCGAGAGGTACTGCGGACGAATCCGGTCGATCTTCACCCGGTCCCCGGGGCTGGCGATCTCCACCATGGACGACGTGCGGGTGGCCGCCGCGTCGGCGGGGGCGGGGCGCAGAGCGAGGCGCCGCGAGCGGAGCGCCGCCGCGATGAGCTCCACCTGCTCGGTCGTGGCGGTGGAGATGAAGGCGCGGGTGGCCTCGAAGGTCTGGTCGGACATGGTCAGTGCTCCTGTGGAGGTCGTAGTGGTTCGAAGGGCTCGGGCGGAGCCATCCGCCCAATGAGAGAACTATATCAGCTCTCACTCACGCATGCAAGCGTGTTGATCAGGTGAAGCGCACCTTGCTGGTGGCCTCGTCGAGCCGAACTGGCGCGGGTGGCGGTGGGCGTGGTCGTTCATGCGGTCCCGCAGTTCCGGGGGGATGGCCTTGAAGGTCCGGAAGTCCAGCCCGGGCATGCCCTCGGGTCCGCGGTGGGCCATCCACCACGCGCTGCCGACGTCCACAGGGTCGAGGCCGAGGGCGGCGAGTTCGGGGTGGGTGTCGACGAACCGGACGGCGGCGGTGAGCAGCTGCCGGCCCTGCTCGTCGGGGAGGCTTTCCAGAGTGAGGTCGAGGGCGTCGACCTCCTCCCACTCCCGGCCCGGGATGTCCGGATCGTCGGAGGTAGGCAGCGCCTCCCACCACACGGCCTCCATCAGGGCGCCGGAGCAGAACGCGGCGAGGTACTCGGTGTCGCGGCCGTCGAGGTCGACGGCGTCGGTGGTGTTCACGGTGCTCCCGTTTCGGGTCGGTGGGCGTTGTGTGCGACGTCGGCCGCCCCCGTTGCGGGCGTTGCGGCCGTCCACCCTGCGAGTGCGTCGATGCGTGACAGATGGAACTGTCGTCGACAGATCCACTATTCGACAGGCAAAGCTGTCGGCGACAGGTAGTCTTAACGCATGGAGAACGACGAGGGGTTCTGGGCCCCCATCAGCCCGGCGTATGTGGAGCCCGACGAGGAGCAGCTGGAACAGCTGCGGCAGGAGATCTACTCGCTGGCGTGGAACCACGCGGAGCGGATCTCCTGCAGGGTGACCCAGTGGCCCGAGGGGGCGAAGAAGCACAGCCAGGAGGCCCTGCGGAGCACGCAGGACTACACGCTGGCCGTGCTGCGGATGCTGCGGGAGTTCGGTTCGGCTGCTGACGCCGTCGCGGCCGACATGGCGGCCCGGGCCGGGAGCCAGGGCGCGACCTACGTGCAGCTCGGAGAGGCGTGGGGGATCACCCGCCAGTCCGCCCGCAGCCGCTGGCCTGGGGTTACCCGGGTCATGGTGCCGGTGCCGGAGCCGATCGACTTTCAGATGGCTGGCGGGGAGGCCCGGGTGAGCTACCACGCCACCGAGAGCGGTTGGTGGTGGATCGCCACGGCGGCGAACCGGCAGGTGGACGAGGCCGCGGAGACGTACGACACCAAGGAGGAGGCGGTGGGGCGGGCTGGTGCCTTCCTGCTCGCCAACCAGGTCACGGAGGAGACGAAGTGAGGGAAGAGCGAACGTGACGGTGAGCAGTCTGGCGGCGAGTGAGCCGCAGCCGCCCCGCCGGCGGGTGTAGGCGTAGGAATCGAAGGTGATCAGTTTCGCTTCCATGGCGTCCTCCGGGATGGATCGGTTGGGGGGTGGGCGGCCGGGCGGTGTCACCAGCCCGGCCAACAAGAAAACTAGGTCGGAGCGCGGAGAAGGGCCGGTGCGGGTGGGTGCCGCACCGGCCGGGTGGGGCGGTGGGTGTCAGGCCCCAGTCGGGGTGTCGGCCGCGAGGTCCACGCCGATGTGGAGCACCTCGAAGGTGTCGGCCCGGCGCCGGACGTCCCCCTCGTGTTGGTAGACGGCCGCGCCGGCCCGGCCGACCACGACCACGGCGGTCCGGGGCTTCAGAGCCAGCGCCCCTCGGGCCGCCGCGCCCCGGGCGGTGCAGATCACCACGGAGGGCCGGTCCGCGCGCCAGGACGCGGTGCCGCACGCTCCGGCCAGCCGGACGTACAGCCGGGCGGTACCGTCCGCCAGCGCCTCCGCGGGCCGCTCAAGGTTCCCGGTGACGGTCTGCACCGGGGACGTCGAGGCCGCGTCGTCGGGCAGCGGGGCGTCCTGCCCGCAGAGCTCCTCCAGCTCCAGCAGCAGCCGTTCCCGTTCCTCCCCTTCGGCGTGCATGCCCTCCCGGACGGCGCCGCGGAGTACTGGGGAGGCGTTCAACAACGCCCGCCGGTGGATCGTGTCGGCCTGCTCGCAGAGCCGGGACGCCAGCTCGAACAGCTCCCGCTGCTCCTTCTGCCCGGCCAGCCGCGAGCACTCGTCGTCGAGCTCCTCCCAGACGGCCTGTGTGGTGGCCCGCAGGGTGCGGAAGCGCCGGACGCGGGTCCAACCGAGGGGCTTGACCTCCTGCTCGACCACGACCAGGGAGGTCTTCGGCCAGCCGCTGGCGTCCAGCGGGCCGAGCTCCAGGTCGAGGATCAGCGTCGGGCGGGAGTCGTGCATCGGCCCGTACGGGAAGCGGATCGTCGGGGTGGGGAACGGCACCACATCCGACGTCAAATGGGCGCGCAGGGTCGCCGCGCTGGGCTGCACCTGGTGGCGGTGCAGGCGGGCGAGGTAGAGGCCGACGGTCCACATCTGCCAGGCGGCGGTGCCGAACGGCTCGGACGGCATCGCCAGGCGCAGCACCTCCTCCCCGCCCTCGCCGTCGGCGATCACCGCGTTCAGCACCGCGTACGTCGGCCGGGGTTGCTCGGGAGCCTTCTCGGCGGGGGTGGTCGTGGGCTCGGCGGCGGAGGCGGTGCTGCGCGACATGGTCAGCTCCTCGGATCGGACTGGCTCGAAGGGTGTGGTGCCGGGGGCGGTGCCGCCGCCCCCGGCCCAATAAGAGAACTATATCATGTCGCGCTCACGATTTCGAGCGTGGTCAGATCCACGGAGGCGGGCGAGCCGTACGCCGCGGCGATCCGCTCGGCCTGCTGCCGCCGCTCGAACAGCGCCCACAGCACGTCGAGGTCTCTCGGGTCGACGTTGCGCAGCTGGACGTCCACCAGCTCGCCGGCCTGCCTGATCTCCAGATCGGCGCTCGCCCCCGGGTGTGGCTCCAGGTCGACGCACACCCGGTGCACGCCGGGGCGCACCTCCCCCTCCCAGCCCTTTTGCGGGAAGCGGTCCAGTAGGGCCCTGGCCACCGCCGCGCGCTTCTCGGCGGCGGAGGTCCGGGCGTGGAGCTCGTCCACGGCCCGGGAGTACGCCGCCTCGAACTGCGGCAGGAACCGCCGCCGCATGTCCTTGGCCAGGGTCGTCAGCGGGCGCGACAGGTCGAACCCGATCTCGGGGCGACCCTTGTCGGTGAAGAAGTGGCCCGGGATCTGCGGGTAGCGGCCCCAGGCGTTCACGCGGTAGCCGTGCGGCTTTGCCGGCCCACGCTCCAGCTGCCTGCGGTCGATACGCAGCCAGAAGCCCCGGCCGCGGCCGTCCGTGACGAACTGTCGCTCGTCGTCCATGTTGTACGGACAGTTGTCCATTCGCCACGGTGCGCCCAGCAGGGCGACGAGTTCCGCGATCCGGGCGCGCGGGAATTCGGACATGGGTGCTCCTCTCCGGGGCCGCTCGGCCGCCGGCTGGTTCGAAGGGGGAGGGGTGGGGCGGTGGTGCCCCGGCCGGTTTCGTCGACGAAAGTCCGTGGCCGGTGGTCGGCCCCCGGCCGCATCCCCGGGGAGGGGCGCGGCCGGGGGCTGAACCGGTCTCACGTCAGGTAGCAGCGGCACGGCCCGTCCGGCGGGCAGGAGTGGAAGACCTCCCGCTTCGCTCGCCAGTCCATCGGTTGCTCGCCGGGCACCTGGCGCTTGCCGCAGCGGCAGTACGACATGTCGAGCTGCGGGTGATAGGTGATCAGCGCGTGTGCGCGCTGCTGGCACCAGGCCAGGGTCTCGGCCTCCGTCGCCGTCGCGGCCGGGGCGTCCCTCTTCGCCAGCGCGGTGGCGCCCTCGATGGTCTTGCGGGTTCCGATCCGGAAGCCCCGGTACACCATGAACCCCTGCGGGTGCTCGATGATGCTGGCTCCGGCGACGACGGCGATGACCTCGCAGCCGTTGATCATCCTCGGAGGGAAGACGCTCAGGTGGGAGGGGGCCGCGGTGGCTTCGGCGGGGATGGGCTGGTTCACGGGGGCTCCGTTCTGCGGCCGGGGCCGCTGCTGGTTCGAAGGGGTGTTGGCGGGCGGAGGGGGAGCCGCCCCCTCCGCCCGCCAACAAGAGAACTATATCACGCCTTGCTCACTTCGTGGGGTTATTTACGCGGCCAGAGCCAGGTACGCGGCGGCTGCCGTCTCTCCGACATGGCGGCGCAGCGCGTCCCCTCGCTCCCAGCGCAGTTCACCCTCGGCGGCGTTCAGCCGGTCGGCCTCCGCCAGGACATCGGCCATCGACCGCTTGTCCTGGAACCGGTGCCCGATCTCGGTCTCCGCCCCGACGTACTCCACTGCCAGCGGCCGACGCAGCCGCGCCGCGCACACCAGGTCCTTCCCGCTCGACAGCACGCACAGCGAGCAGGAAAGCCGCTCCATGCCCGCGTCGTAGGCCCAGTGGTACCGGACCCCGGTCTCGGCGATCCGCTCCCACACCTGCCGCTCGCTCCAGTCGTGGATCGGGTGCCACCGCACCACGGTCCGCTGCCCGTTGGAGGCGGAGCGGTCGACCGCGATCGGCGCCTTCCCGGCCCGGCCCGCCGACTCCTGCGCCCGCAGCCCCAGGCAGTACAGGATGCGCACCGGCCGGCCCCGCACCCCCGCCCGCCGCGACTCCTGCACCAGCGCGGTCAGCAGCTTCAAGGCCTGCGCCGACTTCTGATCACTCGTGCACCACCTCGCCGAACTCGACGGCCACATGCGCCGCTGGAGCAGCTGCCGCCACAGCCCGCCCTGCGGCCGGCGCAGCGTCACGAACCGCAGCCCGTAGTGCTCGGCCTGCTCCCTGGCCAGCTCCATCGTGCCCGGCCACTCGATGCTCTCCCCGGAGTCGGTCACGTCCAGGTCGTTGTGCACCACCACGATCCGCTCGCGCGGAACCCCGGCCGCGTCGGTGCTGCGTACCACCTCGTCCAGCATCGCCTGCGAGTCCTTGCCCCCGCTCGACGCCACCACGATCCAGTCGTACCCCTCCGGCCCGTGGCGCTTCGGGTTGAACTGGACGTACCCGACGGGCACCTTCGGCAGCGGCCGGGCCTTGCGCGCCGCCCGCGCCAGCTCCGCCAGCACCTCCTGCAGCCCGACCCCCGGCTGCGCCACCCACCGGGCGATCCGCTCGACCGCCCCGCCGCCGAACGTCGGGTCCAAGCGGTCGGCCAGGTAGCGCAGCGCCTCGTCGCAGCGCGCCCAGACCCGGTCCGCCACGGCGCCCGCCCGCACCGGGTCCTCCACCGGCCGTCGGGGCGTCTCGGCCGCGTGCGCGGCCAGGAAGATCGCCCCCACCGGGTGCAGGGCTCCGTACTCCGGCTGCCGGGAGCGCGCACCGGTGGGCGCGGGCGACGGCTCGGCGCAGCTGTCCGGCGAGAGCCCGTGTTCGGCGATCAACCGGGCGGCCCGTTCCAGGTCCTCCCCGATCCGGGCCAGGCGGGTCCGGGAGCCTCGCTTGGCCTGCGGAAGCGCTGCGCCCAGGCACGGGCGCCCGGCCGCCACCGGCGCCAGCGCCTCGAACAGGGCGAGTTGGTTCGTCATGCGGATGGTCCTCCCGTGCGGGCGGCACGGCGGGCCCGACAGGCCGTGGTGCCGCCGGATGGTCCGAAGGGATCGGCGGGGCCGCGCTGCCAGGCGCGACCGCCGCCGGAGTTGCCGTCTGAGGCCGTCGGCGCCGGTGCGCGTCGACGGCCCGTTGCATCAGTCCATCGCCGGTGTCGTCGGCGCCACGCTTGTCCAGTGCCTTCCCCCCTTCGCCGGTTGGCCGGTTGGCCGGCTGCGCCGGGGGCGGGGGTGGGCCGCGCCGAAGCGCGGCCCACCGGTCCGGCCGGAGGGGCGCCCTGGTCAGCACTCCGGCGTCAGGGCATGGAAGGCGTGGTCCAGGCACTCCGGCCGCAGCGTCCGCCATCCCTCGGCCGCCTCCACGGTCCGCACCATCGCGTCCGTCAGCTCCCGCCGGTGGCGGGCGTCGGCGAACGAGCCGTTGCCCGGCCCGTGGACCGTGACGTAGGCGCTGCCCTCCGACGGGTCGCCGAACAGGTGGTCCCACCGGTATCCCCACACCGGCACCCCGGGGCGGTACCGGTCGAATCCCGCGCGCCACAGCAGTGCGTCCACCCGGCCGCCCGGCGTGTCGGCGAACTGGACGGCCGGGGCGGAGGCGTTCAGGCGCAGTGCCCGGCCGCCGTGCTCCCCGCCGGTCTCCTGCTGGAAGGCCCAGCCCGAGCGGCGCAGCGCGGCCAACGCGTGCCGGGTCGTCGCGCCGTCCACGTAGGCCGGGAGGTCCCAGCGCATCGCGACGAGTTCGCCGGCGGCGTCGAACTCCTGCTGCGCCCCGCGCCCGGCCGGGATGTGCTCGGCGGCCAGGGTGAGGAAGAAGTTCCGCGGGCTAGGCAGTTTGGAGGTGCTCACCAGGCCCCCTCGATGGCGGAGCCGGGGAGGTAGGGGCCGCCGCCGGTGGCGTCGCCGTCCTCGGACGGGGTCCCGGGGGTCGGGTGGCAGGCGTCGTCGCACCGGTGGAAGCGCAGGGGCGGAGCCTGCGGGGTCCCGCCGGGGGTCTGTTCGTCGGTCATGGGGTGTCCTCTGCTTGTGCGGTTCGAAGGGTGTCGGGCCGGGGTGGTGCCACCACCCCGGATCAACAAGAGAACTATATCATGCTCAAAGCATGTCCGGGGCGTCTTTTCGCAGCAGGGTGTGGAGAACCTGGTGCGGCTGCGCGGCACCGAGGTCGCGCTCCGTGCGCGCCTCGGCGAGGAAGGCGAGCAGCCGTCGGCCCCTCTCCTCGGCCTGCGGGCGCAGCATCGGCGGGCAGCCGTCCCGCACGGCCACGGTGCCGGACCGGGGGTGCAGGACCAGGATCGCGCGGCGCACCATCGCGCCCATGCCCTGACGGGCGACGTAGAGCGTCAGGTCGGCGTGGACGTCGCCGCCGAACGGGCCCAGGGTGACGTAGTGGTTCCGGCCGTACCAGGACCCTCCCGGGTCGGGCGACAGGCGGACCCTGACCGGCTCGGTCGCTCCGGTGTCCACCTGGTGCGTGATCAGCGGGTTGGTCGGGTGCCACTCGGTGCGCTGGAGGCGCCGGTGGAACGGCCAGTCGCCGGGCCCGTAGACGGTCTGGAACTGGTCGAGCCGGTACGGCCAGTCGCCCGGCGGGGGCTCGGTGCCGTACATGTCGAAGGTGTCCTGAGCGGAGATCAGGCGGGGTTCGGTGGGCGGTGTGTACTGGGGCACGGGATATCCGTTCGTCGGTGGGCGGGAGGGGTGAACCGGAGTCGTTACCAGCCGGGCGGGTTGCCGGGGCCCTCGGCGTGCCGGGCGGCCAGGGCGTTGAGCTCGGCGATTTCCTGAGCGTTCTCCGCGCTCCAGGCGGTGACCGTTCCTCCGCCAGGGTTGGGGTGCTGGGCGGTGTAGGCGTCCATGGCCGCGTCGGGGGTCGGGTGTCCGGCGGACACCCAGCCGAAGGTCTCCCCGTACTCGACCCCCCACTCCTCGTCCTCCTCGCCCCAGGGGAGGTGGAAGTCCCAGAAGCCGATGGTCCAGGGACCGTTCTCGGCGGTCTGCCAGGTGACGTTCTCGCGGTGCTGGCTCACGGCCTGCTCCTGTTCGGTCGGTTCGGCCGGTGGGCCGGGTGCCCGTGGTGGGCCCGGCCCGGGTGGGTCAGGAAAGGTGGAGGCCTGCCGGCGGTGCGCGGCCGGGCCTGGTGGTCGGTCGTGGGGTAGGGCCGGGCCCGGAGGTGTTCCGGGCCCGGCGCCGGGGTGCGTGGTTACTGCTGCTGGTAGGCGGGGATCAGCTCGCGGATCTTGTCCTCGCCGACGCACGTGCCCAGGTGGCGGGTGATGCTGGGCGGGTTGCCGTTCCGGCCGCGCAGGTGGCTCCAGTACTTCGGTCCGGTCCAGCCGCACAGCTCGCAGCCGACAAACCAGGGTGCGCGGCCTCGCGGGCCGCGCCCCCCGGGTGGGCTGACTTTGGGTCAGTCCAGGTCCGGGACCGGCACCCAGCACCCGTTGCCGGACTCGTCGGTGACCTCGACCTCATCGCCGAGCCCGCCCTGCGCCACCCACCGCGCCGCCTGCTCTGCCGCGTCCTCCGGCGACGTCGCGGTGAAGTCGCGGCTCCACATCACGCCGTAGGTCCGGAGCTCGGGGGTGGGGGTCGTCTTGCTGTCCACGGTTCCTCCTGGGAATCGGAGCGGTTCGAAGGGAGTAGATCGGCCTCCCGGCCTCACCAACAAGACAACTATATCAGCTCTCATCCACGCTTGCAACCGTGATGGACCACCTCCGGTCCACGTGGTCCGTCTCGAACACCTCGACCTCGCCCGCCCCGTGCACCGCCAGGTGCTCGGCGGCCAGCCGCGCGGCCTCCTCCGGCGACCGGGCCGGGAAGTCCAAGTTCACCTGCACCGCGTAGGTCCGGATCTCCCCCTCCGCCGTCGGGACCGCCGTCACCACCAGGGCGCCGTACTCCGTCCGCTCCACCCGCCAGTCGCCCGTGCCCACCAGGGCCGCGCCTCGATCAGCTCCTCGCTTTCCGGCTCCCCTTCGCCGAACCCGTACGTGCCGACGTAGACGCCGTGGTCTCCGTGGTACCCGAGCCCGTACGTCCCCGGCCGCCCCCCGCTGCGCACCTTGTCGAACCCGGCCGCCCACAGCGCCTGGTCGACCTTGCCCAGGTTGCTGAACGGCGCACCCGGACCGACGGGATCGCCGAAGCGCAGGACCGGCCGCCCGTCGCCACCGGTCGCGACCTGGTGCACGCGCCAGCCGGCCGACCGCAGCGCGGCCAGCGCCGAGCGCACGGCGGCCTGGTCGCAGTCGGCGGGCAGGGCGACGTCGTGGTGCAGCCGGTGGCCGGCGGGCGGGTGCGCCGTGACGGTGAAGTCCTCGACGCCTTCGGCCACCGCGTCGTCCTCCAGCGCCTCCCGGACCAGTTCGGTCAACACCACCTCGGTCAGGTGGTGGGCGTCGGTCTGGTCGCTCGCCTGGTGGGGGCCGACCAGCAAGGGGGTCACCCGGGAGTCGTACAGCTCCCGCTGCTCGAAGCCTCGCGCGCAGACCAGCACGGCACGCAGGCCGCCGGACTCCCCGCCGCCGCCCTCCGGCTCCGCCACGACATCGACCCGGACCCCGTGCGGGCCCTTAACCACGAGCCAGGCATCCTCCGGTCCTTCCACCTCCAGCTCGGGGCGCAGGCCCGCCCGGTGCAGAACGGCCCGGGCGGCGAGCAGGGCGGGGTACGCCTCGGGGGCCGCTGCGCCCGTGCCGGGTGTGGCGGTTCGGGTCGTCATGGTGACTCGGTCCTCTCGCTGGTGGTGGCCGGAGCGGCCGGGGGTGGCCGGTCCGGGAAGGGGCTTGGGGTGGCCGACGGCCGCGCCGCGCCGCTCGATCGCCCGGCGCAGCCGCGCCAGGTTCTTCCGTGTGGCGGTGCCCCGGCCGGTGCGTACGGGCGGCCAGCTCCCGCAGGCGCAGAAGCCGTCCGGGCCCTCGATCTGCCACAGGACGCCGCCGTGGTCGGACAGCCGCAGGTACAGGTCGCGCGGCTGGCCGTCGATGGTCAGGCTGACGCCGACGGACCAGTCGTCGCCCAGGTGGACGGCTCGGGCGGGGATGCCGGAGCGGGCCAGCAGGGCGGCGAAGGCGTTGTGCGCCACCGCGCTGCTCCGGGCTGCGGGTGGCGGCTTCGGGCATCCGCCGCGCTTGGTGCGGTCGCCGCTCACGCCCGGGCCCCGGTGCGGTGGCGCAGCAGGCGGCGCAGCAGGCGGCCCAGGCGTACGGCCCGGGCGGGCCGGTGCGGGGCGAAGCGGTCGACGAGCAGCGCGTAGAGGGCGGCGTGGACGGGGTCCTTCTCGTCGAGCCAGCCGCCGCAGGTGCCGCAGGTGGCCGCGAGTTCCAGGGCGGGCGGCGCGGGCACGGCGACCAGGACTGCCCCGGCGGCCGGGCTGCGCGTGGTGACGGTGAAGTGCAGCGTCCAGCGGCGGTGGCCGCAGTTGTTGCACGCGGTGGCGGCGTCGGTGGTCATGGCGGGAATGGACATGGTGATCCTCCGGTTCGGTGGGCCGCACGGGACGGTGCGGCGGGATGTCGGGGGGCGGCGACGCTGGCGCGGGCCGCCCCGGAGAAGGGGCTGCGGAAGCTCGTCAGGGGTTGGTGTGGGCGGTGCAGGGGCAGGGCAGGCCCGGGTCCTCGCGCTGCTCGCGGACGGCGGCTCCCGGGTGGGCGGCTGTGCGCCACGCGGCGGCCTGGCGGTCGTGACGCGCCGCGTCCAGCGCACGGCCCCCCGCGTCGCCCCCGTCGGCGGCCAGCGCGGCCGTGAGGGTGGACGGGCCGCGCCCGGGTCCGCCGTGCCTGGTCAGGTGCAGTGGGTGGATCAGATGGGCCGACCGGCCGCTGTAGCTGGAGCCCCAGCCCGCACCCTCGAACTCCCTGCCGATGATCGTCAGGGCTGCGCCCCACTCCGAAGCGGTCAGCTCCTGTGCGAACACGGCCTGCACGCCGTCGTCGCTGAAGGCGAACGCGACCATGGTTCCGCGGTGGGCGGGCAGCTGCGCCGTCGCGGCGGCGACAAGCGGGGCGGCGTCGAGCGGCAGCGGGTGCCGGCTGACCGTCAGGGCCTTCTCGTCGCCCCGCACCAGGAACCCGGTGGTGCGGCCCCGCCACGGCTCGTCCGGGTGGAGGGAGGTCGGGCGCAGCCCGGCAGTCAGCAGGGCGGCGGTGACCATTTTGCGGGCCTGGTCGGTGGCGGTGGGCTGGTGAGCGCGCACGGTGGTGTCTCCTTGGGTCGGTTGCGGTTCGAAGGGGTCCGGGGGCGGCGGGGCCAGCCGCCGCCCCCGGGTGGTGGGGCGGGTGTCACGGTCGGGCGGGGCCCGGCTCGTGGCGTCAGGCGCTCGGGACGACCTCGACGATGCGGTGCACGTAGCCGTCGCCGCTCACGCCCCCGTGCCAGAACCGCTCCACCAGCGCGAGGGTGTCCACGCGGGGGTGGTCCGGTCGGGGGGCCTCCTGTGGAGCGTCGGCCAGCGGGGGCCGCTCCCAGGCCGAGCCGGGGATCAGCAGGTACTCGTCGTCGCCGATCCCCCAGGCGTATCCGCGCTTCACGTTCATGTGGTTCCGCCGCTGCAAGGTGCCTCCGTTGCCAACAAGAGAACTGCATCAGGCTTTAGACACGTCGGCAAGCGTGATCGGCCCCGGCTCGGCTCCGGCGGCGGGCAGCGTCTGCCGCTGCTCCCCGCCGTCCCCGCCGCTGCTCTTCGGTCACCACCTCACCTGGGATGACACGCGGCTGCCATCCCAGCTCACGCAGAGCGCTCTCCAACTCGCGCGGCATCACCGTCCCGGTCAGCGCCTGCGTGTCGGCGTTAAGTCGCGCCAGGAACTCCACCAGCAACTCCAACGGCACCTCGTCCGCCCTGATCGAACCGGTCGACCCGTCGAACGACAGTCGCACCGACCCGGAAGCATGGGCGCTGTGCTCGCTCCTCCGAGTGCCCCCGTGACCGTCGGCCACCCGGGCGTGCCCCCGGTAGAACAAGCCGTACCCGCTCTCGATGCTGCTCGCTCCGGTGTTCAGTGCAGGCAGGGCCCTGCGCAGCCGGGCGAACGCTGCCACCCGGGCCCGGGTGGCAGCCTGCTCCTGGTCGCGGTGCTCGAACGCCTTGGCCGCCGTGTCCCGGTAGCCCGGGAGCAGGCGCCGCGCGATGTCGCGCGCGATGCCCCCGGGCGGGCGGCCGCCCGCGACCGTGATCCGGTGCTCCGCCCGGCCCCGGTACTCGCTCGGCACGATTCCCTGCACCGTCAGCCGCTGACCGGCTGCGCCCTTGCAGTGCGTCTTCTCCCGCCAGATGTGCAGCCGCCAGCCGGCCGGATGCTCGAGCCCGACCGAGCCATAGGCGTTGTCCTCTCGGCGGTGGGTCCAGCCGCGCCGCTCGGGATCGAGGGCATTCAGGGCGGCGGCAACCTCCCGGCCGAGCGCGGCGAACTCGTCGCCAAGCTTCTCCCAGTGCGGTGAAATCTCCATGTCGGTCCCTTCTTCGATTGGGTTAGGGCGGCCGGTCGGTCAGAACAGCGGCTGCGCGTCGTCGAGCAGTGACGGGGTGCCGAACGGGTCGTCCCCGATGGCGAACAGGGAGACCTGCGTGGCGCGCGGCGCAGCGGTGAAGGCGTGCGCCGGGAGAGCCGTCCAGTCGGGCCGGCTGTCCTCGGCGGTGGGCTTGGCGGGGGTCGTCGCTGTCGGATCGTTCATCGGATCTCCATGGGCTCTGGCTCGAAGGGGGGCGGGCCGGGATGCCACCCCGTGCCAACAAGAGAACTATATCAGTTATGAGTCACGCTGGCAAGCGTGATCCACCCGTCACGGACCGATCACCCGCCGCGCTATCCTGAAACCTCGCAACCGGTCTCCTTGTGAGTACTGGTTCGAAGGGTGCGGCAGCGTCGAAACCTGCCGCCGATGGCGGTCCGCGCCAGCCTGCTGTCATCTCGACAGGGGGTCCCGCCTCATGGCGGGGCGGACCGCCGTTCGTCTTCTCCGGTCGGGCTGGGGGCGGAAGCCGCGTCCGCGACCCCGCCCCCAGTCTCACTGTCAGCCCTGGGGCGGAACGCCCCCGCTCGGCTGCTCCATCTCGGCCTCGTCTGGGCTCTCGCCCCCCTCAGCCGCCCCGCCCTCCTGGGCGGGCTGCGCCTCCGGGGCGGTCGCGGCCTCGGGCTGCGCCTCCGGCGCGGGGCTGCTCTCCTCTGCCGATCCGCTGTCGTCGTCCTGGTGGTCGTCGGCGTCGTCGTCCTGGTCGTCAGCGTCGGCCGACTCGCTACCGGCGTCCTTGTCGTCCTGCTTCGTCTTGGCCTCGTACGCGGCGATCGCCTGGCGCTCGCACTCGGCCAAGGTGTAGTCGAACGTCTCCTCCAGGAACCGCAGGTAGGTGACCATCGTCTCGGTCGGCTCCAGCCACTCCTTGTCACCCATGACGTAGAACTCGATCGCGGCCACCACCCGGGCAAACATGCGGTGCCTGCGGCGCGTCTTCGGGCCGGCGGAGATCAGCTCCGCGAACGGGTCCTCCGCCCGCTGCCACTGGTCGCGCCCCTCGTTCGGGTCCGGCACGCCCAGCAGGAACGCGGCCACCTCGGTCCGGCCGGACGCCACCGACTTGAACCACCACTTCGCGTGGCCCATGACCGTTCGCTCGGTCAGAGCGTCGGCGGCCTCCGGCAGGTTCTTCTCCGCGATCGCGGCGCGCAGCACCTCCTGCCGGACGGTCCGGGCGGAGCGCCACGCGGCGGTGCCCGCGCGCTTGGCCTTCTCCTTCGCCTTCTCGGCCTCGGGGTCGACCGGGGTCTTTCCCGCCTCCTCCAGCTCCTCCGCGTACTCCTTGGTGGGCAGGTGGCCCTCGGCGTGCCAGTTGGTGCACACGTAGATCACCTCCAGCGTGTCCGGGTCGACGGTCGCGCCGTGGCTCGGGCACACCTGCGAGTGCACCTCGGCCGTCAGCGGCTTGCCCAGCGCCGTGAGCAGGTGCGTCAGCGGCTGGGCGCTCTTGCCCAGCCACTGCCAAGGGAAGCTGATCACCGCCACCCCGGCTTCGCGCAGCTCGTCCGCGACGGCCTGCCGCTTCTTCTCCTCGGCCTGCTCGTCCTTGATCGCCTGGAGCGTCTGCCGCCACTCCCCGTTACCGCGCTTCTCCGACCGGGCGTCCCGCTGCTTGGCATCCTGGAGCCGCTGGAACTCCCGCCACCCGCCGCCAACCTGCTGCCACTGGTCCATCTCGACCCAGTCGAAGTCAGCGTGCAGCGCGTTGACCCGGTCGGCCTCGCTCAGCTTCGCCGCGCCCTTGGCGGCCCTGAGCTGGGCCGCCGAGACCCCCAGGACCTTGGCGTGGCGTCGGCGGCGTGCCTCGGGCACGTCCATGAGGGCCAGCTGCTCGGCCACCTGCAGCTCGTCGGCCTTGGTGGCGTTCTCGCGGAACTGGTTCTCCAGCAGGGAGAGCAGCAGGGTCTCGTCGTCCGCGTCGGTCAGGTCGTGGTGGACCAGCGCGGGCACCGGCGGGAGGGTCTTGGGGTCGATGCCCTTGGCCTTGGCCTTGTCGGCGGCCTCCTGGGCGGCGAGCAGACGCCGGCGGCCCTTGAAGACGCCCCACGTGCCGTCGGCCTGCCTGCGGACGCCGACGGCCTCCCGAACGCCGACCTCGGCGACGCTGGCCTTCAGCTGCTTGGACGGAGGCGCGACGTTGCCCTGGCGGTGGTTGAACGGGTCGACGATCAGCTGGGACGCGAAAAACTCGAAGTACTCGATACCGCTGGTCCTGGTCGGCTCGGCAGCGACCTTGGTCCTGGCCATGGTGTGGTCCTTCCTTGGTGGGGTGCTGATTCGAAGGGCGCAGCGCTGGCGCTGCGGGCCGGGGCGGCGGTGCCATCCGCCGCCCCGGCGGGGTGGTTCAGTCGCGGGGAACCCACAGGCCGCGCTCCTCGCGCCGGATCTCCCAGTCGCGACGGCCGGGCTCCCGGCCGGGGCGGAAGTCGTCGCAGCCCAGGAAGCTGTCCGGGTGGCCGTGTTCCTGCTTGGCGTCGCCGCACTCCAGGCACCGGGTGATGGCCTGGCGGAACTCGGCGCACACCGCGCGGTGCTCGTCCAGGCCCTCGGACAGGGCGTGGTGCGGGGTCGGGTGGTCGTCCCGGTTGGCGGGGTTGGTCCAGTCGCCGGGGTTGCGGCGCCCCTCCGCAGTGGCGACGTCGAACCGGCCGATGTACGACCACGGGCCGACCGGGCTGAACTCGTCCGGGGCCTCGGGCTCGTTGAACATGTTCTCCGGCCACAGGGTCACCAGGCAGGCGCAGCCGGGCACGGTGTACTGCCACCCGGCCAGGTATCCGCCGTCCTCCCAGACGGTGGCGGTGAACTCCCCGAACGCGAGCGGGGCGAGAGCGGCGGCGGCTTCCGGGTGAACGGTGATCGTGCGCATCGTGTGCCTTCCTGTGGGGCTGATCCGAAGGGGGCGGGCCGGAGTTCCCACTCCGTCCCAACAAGAGAACTATATCATGTCTTTGGCATGATTGGGAGGGGTTTGAGCCGCCCCTTCCCCCGCCTTCCGCTCCGGCCGCACGTCGGGTCGGACCCCGGGGCACCGCCCCGGGGTCCGGGGTCCGACCCTCGCTCAGCTGCGGCCGGGCTTGGCCTGCGGTGCGCCCGCCTCGGCTCGACGGTCCGCCCGCAGTGCCGCGTCGAGATCCTCGACGACACTGCGCAGTGCGGCCGCGTCGGCCGGCCGTCCGGATTCCAGGTCGTCGGCCACCTTGCGCAGGCGCTCGGGGATGGTGCGCGGCGTGTTACCGATGCCGAGGTTGATCTTGACGCGGGACGAAGGGGTCACCTGGAGTCTCCTGACGGTATGGATCGCTGGTCTCGGGTTGGTTCGGGGGTGTTGGGCCGGGGCGCCCGCCCGCCAACAAGAGAACTTTATCAGACGTAAGCCACGGTGTCGAGTGGGAATCGGCCGCCCGACACCGTGGCTACGCCCGTCAGTCCTCCTCGGCGTGCGACAGGAGCGCCGCCAGGTACTCCGCGCGGTCGGTGAAGCCCTTCACCTCGATGTCGCCCTCGGTGTAGGTGCCGACCCCGTACAGGCCCTGCTCCTTGTCGCGGTAGACGGTCACGATGATGTACGGCCACTCGCCGAGCAGCCGACCGTCCTGCAGCCCGGATACGACCCGCCAGCCGCTGGCGGCCTCCGCGACCAGCTCCATCCAGTCGTACCCGTCCCCGCCCGTCGGGTCGGGGAGTTCGGGGAGCAGCGTGGTCGGGTCGGCGGCCTGGTCGGTGGTGGGGGTGTTCGACATCGGTTCTCCTTGGCGTGGTTCGAAGGGTTCGAAGCGGGCCGGGCTTCGGTCCCGCCGCGCTCCGGCGGCGGGACCGGCGTGGGCTGGCTAGTGGACGTCCCAGTCCACGCGCCGCCGCTGCGGCAGCGGCGGCTCCCACCCCTGCCGCAGGGCCAGCCGCAACGCGCGGCGGTCCTGCTTGTGGGCCGCCCGCTGGGCCGGCTTGCGGCGGCTGCCGGACAGCGCGCCGACCGGCAGCCAGGGGCGGTCCTGGCGCGCCAGCACCTTGGGGCGGGTGTTGTCGGTCCGGGACATCGGTTCCTCCGGGTGATCGCTGGTTCGGAAGGGGTGGCCGGGGGTGCCGCCCCCGACCAACAAGAGAACTATATCATGCCATGGGCACGATGTGAAGCGAGGGTGACCGGTGGGCCCCGCCACCTACGGGGCGGGCCCTCGGGGTCAGCTCTCCTCCGGCTGCATGATCGTGATCACAGGCTCCCCGCTGTCCCCGGGGCCGCAGTGAACGGCCAGCCTCGCCCGGGTCGCCCGGCTGGGGCCCTCCGCCGGAATCCGCAGAACCTCGAACGGGACCGCCCGAACGCCCGGGTTGGCGCTGCGCACCGCGTAGAACGCCATCCGGAGCACGTCCCACAGCCGCCCGGTCTCCGACTGCCCGTGCCCGGGGTGCCTCGCGTCGTCCTCGCTGCTCCACGCAACGCAGTCACCCCACGCGGCGCGGGTCAGCGCCACCGGCCACCGCCAGCCGGCCTGCTGGGCAAGGTCCTGGGGGCCTCCACCAGTTCGCCCGCCTGTAGGGCGTCGGCCCGGGTGAACTGGTGGATCGGCTCGCCAAACAGCTCCGTCATGCTCGTCATCCGTGTGACCTTCCGTGATTCTGGCTCGAAGGGAGTCGGTGGGCTGTACCTCTCGCCGCACCAACAAGAGAATAGTATCATGCCTTGAGCACGATTGGAAGCGTGGCGCAGCGTCACGTTTCCATGATCGGATAGGGGACACCCGCTCTCAGTGCACCCTGAAGCCTGAAAGCGGCATCATGGAAACTCCGCAAAGCCTCCAATTCATCCAATGAATCACCCTCCGCGCCCAAGTATGCGTCAGTCGCAATAGACATTTCTCGAATTGATTCGACGGGGTCGATAACAAATCCGAGAATGCCGGTCCTGCTGACGACCCAAATTTCCCCCGGGTCTAGTTCGAGATCCTCGGCGGTCAGCTCACGGCGACACTCAAGGCAGCGGAAGAATGCGCCAGAAGTCGCACGATATGAGCCGACGGAAGCGCATTCCTGGCAGGCGATTTCCAACATTCTTGCCAACCTTTCTGATCTCGAATTTCAGTTCTGCTCGGCTCGCACGATGTCGCCGACCTGGTAGGCGCTCGCGGGGGTGGTCGGCGCGCTGTTAACGGTCATGACGGGGACGTCCTTTCGGGGCGGGTTCTGTGTGGGGGCGGTTGCCGGGGCGGGACACCGCCCCGGCAACCAGAAAACTATATTGGCGTTACATCACGCCGGAGGGGTTTAGTTCACCCCGGCCCAACCGAGCGACCACGCGCGCTGAGCCGAACGGGCGGCCTTCTCCATCTCGCCGACTGCGGCGGACTCAACCGCCGAAACCAGGGTGGCGAATGCCTCTCGGGCCTTGGCCAACTGCCGGGCCTTGCGCTGCCCCCGGCGCTTGATCGTGTCGTCCCGGAGTTCCTGGCCGATAACCTCCCAGAATTCCACGACCTCCCCGTAGCCGTCGGCCTGCGTCGCGACGGAGAGCATCCACTCCGACGCCCCCGGGATGACTCGCTCGACCTTCTCGCCCACGCCGCGAATGGCACTGACGTACATGAACTCGAACTCGCCCCGGTGGTTCTTGGTGCTGCCCTTGGTGACGGTGGCGGACATTTCAGTCTCCTTGGCTTTCTTTGTGGTTTGGTTCGGAAGGGGTTTTGCCGGGCGGTAATGCCATTTACTGCCCGGCGGTTCGGTCACGCGTGGGCGATTTCGAACAATTCCAGAAGCTCGAAATCCTGAGGCGGGGCCAGCTTCACAACGGCGGCCTCAACGGTTTCCTTCTTGATCGTCGTAGGCAGATTTGCCGCAATGAGGCTGGGGTTCTTGCAGGAGCTCCACAGCTTGTACAGCGCACTCCTCCGCCGGTTGAGCAGGTCGGTAAGGGCTTCCCGCGCGCCCTGGTACTCGGCCTCGATCAGCATTGCGTCGATCAGCAGCTCCGGCGGAAGTGCTTGAGCGGTCATCGGCGTCTCCGTTGTCTCGGGAGTGGTTCGAAGGGTGTCGGGACGGAGTGCCTGCCCCGTTCCAACAAGACAACAATATCACACCTGAGCCACGGAAGGGGAGTGGCAAGGCTCCTGATCTGGGCGTGTCTCCTCACGCCGCCTCGACCCTGTGTCTTGTGAGCGGTCTTGTGGGGTGCCTTGTCGGCAACCTCTTGGGGTGCCTTGTCGGGTGCTTAATGAGCACATCGGTATTCGCCCTCCCGGGGTAACCTCGCAGCTCAGAGGCCGTATGTGTGGGGTCGGAAATTCCGACAACCCCTTTCCTTTTGCTTTTGGGTAGTTGGTAGTTGGCTGTTGGTCGGTTGGGGTTTGCGCCTGCGGCGTGCTGTTGGTTTTGGGTTGCCGCCCCCCGGTGGGGTGGCGGTGCGGGTGGGGGCGGTTCGCTGGGCCTCCGGCGATGCTGGTCGTGATGCTCTTGCTTGTGGTGGTGGGCTGGTGTTGGGCGGTCACCCCTGGGGGGTGGCCGGCTTCTGGGTGTTGCGGGCGTCCGGCGGCCCAGGCCCGCCTGGTGGGGGTGCCAGTGGCCGTCCTGCCGCCGTAGGGCTGTCCTGGCTGTCTGGCCGGGCCGTCGGCCCGGGGGAGGGTGTCCGGGGGGCTGGGCCGTCGGTCCGGTGCTGGGTCGCGTTGCCTTGCCCGGTCCGGGGCGGTGCTGGGCCGGGCCGTCGGCCCGGTGTGGGGGTTGCGGCCCGCCGGGCCGCTGGGAGGGGCTGGGAGGGCCCTGCACGGCCCTGGTGGTGCCGTACGGGGTGGTGCCTGCCGTTCCGGGCCGGGCAAGGGCGGTGGAGGGGCCCTTCCGAGAATGTGCGGCGCAAGGTTCACCGTGTCCTCGTCCGGGCCGTCGGTTCGGACCGGGGGAGAGGCCGAGGGGCCTCCGGCCCCGGGGTGTGACGCTGCACCGGGGATTTACGCCATATCGTCAACGGGTGCTCGGCCGGGTACCTCCTTCTCGTCGGGGGAGGCCTTGTTCCGGGAATTCGCGTCACATCGTGAACGCTGCCCGACCGTAGGGAGGGGGAGGGGGTGCTACCGGGATTTTGCGTCATATCGTCAACGGCGGGGACGGCCCCGGGGGAGGGGCCCTGTACCCGAAATTCGCGTCACATCGTCAACGCACCCGAGGGACCGGGCCGCAGGCCCGTGCCGACCGCCCCTCAGGTGCTGCCCCGTCAGGGGCTAAAGCCTGCCCGTGAATTCGCCGCAGGCGAATGGCCCTAGCCACCCCCGCCCGGCGCAGCCGGGCCCCGAGGCGCAGCCTCGGACAACCACCCACGGTGACGCCGCCAGGCGTCACCCCCG
>NZ_JBVIRL010000026.1:0-112144 GCF_055576085.1 Kitasatospora sp. NPDC033851
CGCAGGTGCTGTGTGTCGAGCGGGTCGGGGTCGAGGACAACTTCTTCGACCTGGGCGGCGACTCGATCCTCAGCATCCAGGTCGTCGCCCGCGCCAGGGCCGCCGGCCTGGCGGTCAGCACCCGGGAACTCTTCGACCACCCGACAGTGCGCGGCCTGGCGGCCGTGGCCGAGCGGGCACCCGAGCCCGACGCGGACCACACGCCCGCCCGGACGATCACCGGCCCGGTCGGGCTGACCCCCATCCAGGCCTGGTTCTTCGAGCACCACCCGGCGGCCCCCCACCACTTCGACATGTCGATGACCGCCACCCTCAAGGACGGGGTGGACCGCACGGCCCTCGCCACGGCGCTGAACGCCCTGGTCGCGCACCACGACGGCCTGCGGCTGCGCTTCCACCGCACGGAGACCGGCTGGACCCAGCAGGCGGCCGAGCCCGGCGAGGCCGTCCCGGTGCACCACGAGGACCTCACGGCCCTGCCCGAGGACGAGCGGCAGGCCGCGTTCGACCACCTGGTCGCCCGGGCGCAGAGCAGCCTGGACCTCACGGACGGCCCGCTGCTTCGCTGCCTCACCGCTGATCTCGGTGCGGGTGGGGTGCGGTTGGTGGTGGTGGCGCACCACCTGGTGGTGGACGGGGTGTCGTGGCGGGTGCTGCTGGAGGATCTGGCGGTGGCGTACGGGCAGGTGGTGTCCGGTGCCGCGGTGGATCTGGGCGCGAAGTCGGCGTCGTTCCAGGAGTGGGCGTACCGGCTGCGGGAGCTGGTGGAGTCGGGTGGTTTCGACTCCGAGCTGGCGTACTGGTCCGGTGTGGGCCAGGGGGTTGAGCCGGGTCTGCCGGTGGAGGGTGTGGCGGCGCGGCCCGGTGGTTTGCGGGTGGTGTCGGGCGCCTTGTCGGTGGAGGCGACGCGGGCGCTGTTGCAGCGGGTGCCGGGGGTGTACCGGACCCGGGTGAACGAGGTGTTGCTGGCGGTGCTGGCCCGGGTGCTGGGGGAGTGGACCGGCCGGGACCGGGTGCTGGTGGATGTCGAGGGGCATGGTCGTGAGGAGCTGTTCGCGGGCGTGGACGTCTCGCGGACGGTGGGCTGGTTCACCTCGGTGTTCCCGTTGGAACTGCCGGCGGGCGGCGACTGGGACGTGCTGGTCAAGGCGGTCAAGGAGCGGATCCGCACGGTGCCGG
The DNA here is from genome assembly GCF_055576085.1 of Kitasatospora sp. NPDC033851. Taxonomy (NCBI): domain Bacteria; kingdom Bacillati; phylum Actinomycetota; class Actinomycetes; order Kitasatosporales; family Streptomycetaceae; genus Kitasatospora; species Kitasatospora sp. NPDC033851. Next base: position 1,180 of record NZ_JBVIRL010000026.1, read on the forward strand.
GCCGCGGGATCGGGCACGGCGCCCTGCACTACCTCGGCGTCTCCGCACAGGAGTTGGGCTCCGCCCGGGCCCAGGTGAGCTTCAACTACCTCGGCCAGTTCGACGGCCAGGGCGGCGCCGGTGACGACTCGCCGTTCCTGGCGACCGGCTTCCTGCAGGACGGCGAGACCAGTCCGCTCGACTCGCACCCCTACGTCCTGGATGTCGTGGGCCGGGTGGTGGACGGTCGGCTGCTGGTGGAGTGGGGCTGGCAGGAGGGCGTGTTCTCCGTTGCGGTGATCGAGGGGTTGTCTGCGGGTTTCGTGGCCGCGTTGGAGGAGTTCGTGGCGCACTGCGGGGTGCCGGGGGCGGGTGGGTTGACGCCGTCGGACTTCCCGCTGTCGGGGCTGGATCAGGCGGGTGTGGACCTGGTGGTCGGAGACGGCCGGGGGGTGGAGGAGGTGCTGCCGCTGTCGCCGATGCAGAGTGGCATGTTGTTCCACTCGCTGGTGGAGGCCGATTCTCCGGCGTACTTCGAGCAGTTGATGTTCACCGCCGATGGTGTGTCGGACGTGGGTGGGTTCGCCGCGTCGTGGCAGCGGGTGGTGGACGAGGTGCAGGCGCTGCGGGTGGGCGTCGTGTGGGAGGGCGTGCCGGAGCCGGTGCAGGTGGTGCGCCGGGGTGTGGTGCTGCCGGTGGAGGTGTTGGACTGGTCCTCGGTGGACGGGGACGGTCAGGCGGTGCGTTGGGACGCTCTGGTGGCGGCCGACCGTGAGCGGGGGCTGGATCTGCGGCAGGTGCCGTTGGCGCGGCTGACGTTGGTCACGGTGGCGCCGGGCCGGGTGCGTGTGCTGTTGACGTTCCATCACATCCTGTTGGACGGGTGGAGTCTGGCGCGGGTGCTGTCGCTGGTGTTCGACGACTTCGCGGCGCGTTCGGCGGGTTCGGCGCTGCCGCTGCTCTCCGGTGGTCGCGGTTTGGCGGCGCAGGTGGGCTGGTTGCGGGGTCGGGACGCGGGGGTGGCGGAGGAGTTCTGGCGCTCCGTGCTGGCCGGGTTCGAGTCCCCGGTGGCGCTGCCGTTCGACCGTCAGGTGGTGCGGGCGGGTCAGTCCCGTTCGACCGGCCGGGTCGGGGTGCGGCTGTCGCAGGAGCTGTCGGAGCGGGTGTTCGGGTTCGCGCGCCGGCATCGGCTGACGGTGAACGCGGTGGTGCAGGGCCTGTGGGCGCTGCTGCTGGCGGGCTGCTCGGGTCGTAGCGACGTGGTGTTCGGGGCGACGACGTCGGGTCGTCCGGTGGAGCTGCCGGGTGCGGACGAGATGATCGGCGTGTTCATCAACTCCCTTCCGGTGCGGGTGGATCTGGACCCGCACCAGGGTGTGGTGGAGTGGCTGCAGGCGCTCCAGGCCGAGCAGGTCGAGGCCCGGCGCTTCGACTACCTCCCGCTCACCCGGATCCAGGCCGTCAGCGAACTGCCCACCGACCAGGCCCTGTTCGACTCGCTCGTGATCTTCGCCAACTACCCGGTCGACACCGACACGGCGGCCGGCCGCGGGCTGCGGATCAGCGAGGTCACCGCGGTCGAGGCGACCAACTACCCGCTCAACCTGGCGGCCTACACCGGCGTCGGGCTCACCCTCGACCTGCTGTACGACCCGGCGATGTTCGACGAGGGCACCGTCGAGGGCCTGCGCGACCAGCTGGTCCGGCACGCCGAGAGCGTCGTCGCCGCCGACGGCTCCACCACCCTGGCCGGGCTCGACCCGCTCGGCGCCGACCAGCGCCACCAGGTCCTCGACGACTGGGGTCGCGGGGCGCCGGCCGAGCCGGACACCACGCTCACCGCGGTCTTCGCCGAGCAGGTGCGCCGCGACCCCGGCCGGATCGCCCTGGTGGTCGGGGACGAGGAGGTCTCGTACGGCGAGCTGGACGTGCGGGCCAACCGGCTCGCCCACCGCCTGATCGAGCTCGGGGTCCGCCCGGACTCCCGGGTCGGGGTGTGCCTGGGGCGGCGCACCGAGCTGTTCGTCGCCCTGCTCGCGGTGCTCAAGGCCGGCGGCGGCTACGTGCCGCTGGACCCGGAGTACCCCGCCGATCGGCTGGCCTTCATGGTGAGCGACTCCGGCGCCGAGCTGGTCATCACCGACGCCGCGAGCGCGAGCGCGCTGCCGGCCGGGGAGGTCCGGCTGCTGCTCGGGGACGACCCGCAGGAGGTGGCCGCCGTCCAGCGCCGGCCGCAGACCGATCCGCAGGTACCCGTCCACCCGGACAGCCTTGCGCACGTGATCTACACCTCCGGCTCCACCGGGCGCCCCAAGGGCGCCGTGATGCCGCACCGGGGCGTGCTGCGGGTCGCCCACGACCCCAAGCTCGCCCTGACCGCCGAGGACGTGGTCGGGCAGCTGGCCACCATCTCCTTCGACGCGGGCACGCTGGAGATCTGGAGCGCCCTGCTGAACGGCGCGGCGCTCGCAGTGAGCCCCAGCCGCAGCATGTCGGCCGCCGAGCTGGGCGCGTTCCTGCACGGGTACCGGGTGTCGGTGGTCTGGATCACCGCCGGGCTGTTCCACGAGATCGTGGACAGCGACGTCCAGGCCCTCGGCGGCCTGCGGCTGGTGATGTCCGGCGGTGACACCCTCTCGCCGGCCCACTGCGTGCGGGTGGTCGAGCAGGTGCCCGGCATCCGGGTGATCAACGGCTACGGGCCGACCGAGGGCACGGTGTTCACCTCGCTGTTCACCGTCAACGGCAACTACTCCGGGAACGGCCCGATGCCGATCGGCACCCCGATCGGCGGCACCCGGGTGTACGTCCTGGACCCGGCCCTGCGGCCGGTGCCCCCGGGCGTAGAGGGCGAGCTGTACGTCGCGGGCCAGGGCCTCGGACGCGGGTACGTCAACCGGCCCGGGATCACGGCCGAACGCTTCCTCGCCGACCCCTTCGCCGCCGACGGCTCGCGGATGTACCGCTCCGGCGACCTGGTGCGCTGGCTTCCGGACGGCAACCTGGACTTCGTCTCCCGGACGGACTTCCAGGTGAAGATCCGCGGCCTGCGGATCGAACTGGGCGAGATCGAGGCGGCCGTGGCCGACTACCCGGGCGTCGCCCAGGCGATGGTGCTGGCCCGCGAGGACGGCCCGGGCGGCAAGTGGCTGGTGGCGTACCTGGTGCCCGAGGCCGGTGCGCCCGCACCGGACCAGGCGCAACTGCGGGAGTTCCTGGCCCGCCGGCTGCCCGCCTACATGGTCCCGGGCGCGCTGGTGGCGCTGGAGGCGTTCCCGCTGACGCCCAACGGCAAGGTGGACCGCCGGGCCCTGCCCGCCCCGGGCACCACGGGCGGCTCGGAGGAGGAGTACCGGGCCCCCGCCACACCCATCGAGGAACTGCTCGCCGACATCTGGGCCCAGGTGCTCAAGACGCCGCGGATCAGCGCCGAGGCGAACTTCTTCGACCTGGGCGGCGACTCGATCCTCAGCATCCAGGTGATCTCCCGGATCCGGGAGACCTTCACCGTCGACCTGTCCGCCCGGACCCTGTTCGAAAACCCCACGGTCGAGGAGCTCGCGACAGCCGTCGAGGCCGCCCTCCTGGCCGCACTGGAACAGCAGGCCGACCAGCCGTAGCGCGGCCACCGCGAGACCGGCGCACGCTCGTGCGCCGGCCCCGCGGGCCCGCCGAACTCGAACCGACGTGCACACACGAAGAGGAGACACCCGATGGACGCGGCACGTGAGCGCCTGATCGAGTCGCTGCCGGAGCACATGCGGGCCGCGATGCGGGCGCGGCTGGCGGAGGGGGGCGGCAAGGACCGGCCGGGCCGGATCGTCCCGGCCGGCCGGGACCGGGCGCTGCCGCTGTCCTTCGCGCAGCAACGGCTCTGGTTCCTGGACGAGTTCGAGCCGGACAGCGCGGAGTACAACACCTGCAGCTCGCTGCGAATCACCGGAGAGCTGGACGTACGGGCGCTGTCGCTGGCGCTGTCCGCCCTGGTGGTGCGGCACGAGGTGCTGCGGACCACCTTCGACGCGGTGGACGGCGAGGCGGTGCAGCTGATCGGCGCGCCGTTCACCGTGCCGGTGCCGGTGGTGGACCTGCCCGGCGCCCCCCACCCGCAGGACCGCGACGACCGGGCCAAGGAACTGCTGCGGGCCGAGGTCGCCCGCCCCTTCGACCTGCGCACCGGACCGCTGCTGCGGGCCCTGCTGGTGCGCCTGGACGAACACGAGCACGTCCTCGCCCTGACGGTCCACCACATCGTCACCGACGGCTGGTCGATGGGCGTCGTGGCCCGCGAGCTGGGGGCCCTGTACGGGGCCGCGCTGGAGGCCGCAACGGCGCAGCCCGAGGAGATCCTGGCGAAGGCGGGCCTCGCGCCGCTGGCCGTGCAGTACGCGGACTTCGCCGTGTGGCAGCGCGAGCGCCTGGCCGGCGCCGCGCTGGACGAGCAACTGTCGTACTGGTCCGGCAAGCTGGCCGGAGTGCAGGCGCTGGAGCTGCCGACCGACCGGCCCCGCCCGGCGGTGCGCACCTCGGCCGGCGCCCAGTACCTGTGCCGGCTGGACCCGGAGGTGACGGCCGGCCTGACGGCCGCGGCCCGGGCACGGGGCGGCACGCTGTTCATGAGCCTGGTCGCGCTCAGCTCCCTGGTGCTGTCCCGCTGGTCGGGCCAGCAGGACATCGCCCTCGGCACCTCGGTCTCCGGCCGCGAGCGGGCCGAGGTCGAGGACCTGATCGGCTTCTTCGTCAACACCCTGGTCCTGCGCACCGGTGTGGACGAGACCCGCTCCTTCGCCGACCACCTCGGCGCCGTCCGGGAGACCGTCCTGGAGGCGTTCGCGCACGCCGAGGTGCCCTTCGAGCGGGTCGTCGACGCCGTCGTCACCGAACGCGACCTCAGCCGTTCCCCGCTGGCCCAGGTCATGGTCTCGCTGCAGAACACCCCGGCCGAGAAGCTGCGGCTGTCCGGAGTGACCCTGGAGGAGTTCATCTTCTCCCGCGAGCAGTCCCTCTTCGACCTCGACCTCGACTTCTGGGAGCAGGACGGCGGCCTGCTCGCCGCCGTGCAGTACAACCCGGACCTCTTCGACGCCGCCACCGTCGAGCGCCTGTGCGGCCACCTGCGCCTGCTGGCCGGCCGACTGGCGGCCGAGCCGCAACGGCCGATGGCCGAGCTGTCGATGCTCGCCGACACCGAACTCGACCTGCTGCTGGGCACCTGGTCCGGCACCGCCGACCGGCTCCCGGCCACCACCCTGCCCCAGGAGTTCGAGGCCCAGGCCCGGCTGACCCCGCACCGCACCGCACTGGTCTGCGCGGGCACCCGGCTGGACTTCGCCGAACTGGAGGCCCGGGCCAACCGCCTGGCGCACCACCTGATCGGCCACGCAGTGGGCCCCGAGGCACTGGTGGCCCTCGCCCTGCCGCGCACCGAGGACATGGTGGTGGCCGTCCTCGCGGTCCTCAAGGCCGGCGGCGCCTACGTCCCGGTGGACCTCGAACTGCCCACCGAGCGCATCGACTTCATGCTCGACGACGCCGCCCCGGCCCTGGTGCTGACGGCCGGCGCAGCCCTCGCCCCGGCCGGGCGCACCGCACTGGACCTCACCGACCCCACAGTGCGGGCGGCCGTCGCCGCACAGCCCGCCACCGCGCCCACCGACGCCGACCGGCTGCGCCCGCTGCACCCGGCCAACCCCGCCTACCTGATCTACACCTCCGGCTCCACCGGCCGCCCCAAGGGAGTTCTGACCACCCATCAGGGCCTGCTCAACCTGTACCGCAACCACCACGACGAGTTCATCCGGCCCGAGCAGGCCCGCGCGGGCGGGCGCACCATGCGGGCCGCGCTGACCGCCGTGTTCTCCTTCGACACCTCGTGGGAGGGCATGCTCTGGATGGTCGCCGGCCACGAGCTGCACCTGATCGACGACGAGACCCGGCGCGACCCCGAGGCGATCGTCGAGTACGTGGCCACCGAACGCGTCGACCTGCTCGACCTGACCCCCACCTACGCCGAGCAGGTCCTGGCCGCCGGGCTCCTGACCGACCCGCGGCACCGCCCGGCGATCCTGATGCTGGGCGGCGAAGGCGTCGGCGAGACGCTCTGGCGCGAACTGCGCGAGGCCGCCGACACCACCGGCTACAACTTCTACGGCCCCACCGAGGCGACCGTGGACACCGTGTGGTGCCGGCTGGAGCAGTCTCCGCGCCCGGTCGTCGGGCGCCCGGTGCACAACACCGGTGTGCGCGTCCTGGACCGCCGGCTGCGGCCGGTGCCGGTCGGCGTGGCCGGCGAACTCCACCTGACCGGGCCCTCGCTGGCCCGCGGCTACCTGCGCCGTCCGGGCCTGAGCGCCGAGCGCTTCGTCGCCGACCCCTACGGCGCCCCCGGCGAGCGCATGTACCGCACCGGAGACCTGGTGCGCTGGAACGCCGACGGGGTGCTGGAGTACCTTGGCCGCGCCGACGACCAGGTGAAGGTCCGCGGCTTCCGCATCGAACTGGGCGAGATCGAGTCCGCGCTCGCCGCCCACCCCGCGGTCGCGCAGGCCGTCGTGGTGGCCCGGGACGGCCGCGCCGGCGGCAAGCAGCTGGTCGGCTACGTGGTGGCCGTGCCGGGCGCACAGGCCCCGGCCACCGCCGAACTGCGCGCCCTGCTGGCCCGCAGCCTGCCCGACTACATGGTGCCCACCGCCGTCGTCGCCCTGGACACCCTGCCGGTGACCAGCAGCGGCAAGGTGGACCGGGCGGCCCTGCCCGCACCGGACCCCTCCGTCGTCCCCGTCCACGAGCGCATCGCCCCGCGCGACGCGGTCGAGGAGGCACTGGCCGGCGTCTGGGTGCAGGTGCTCGGGCTCGACGGGGTCGGGGTCACCGACAACTTCTTCGAGCTTGGCGGCAACTCGATCCTGAGCATCAAGGTCATCTCCCGGCTGCGCCGGCTCTTCGGGATCGAGCTCTCCGCACGCTCGCTCTTCGACCGCCCGACCATCGAGGGCCTCGCCGAACTGGTGACCCAGGGCCGCGCGGCCCGGCACACCGCCCGCATCGTCCCGGTCGGCCGCGACCGGGCACTGCCGCTGTCCTTCGCCCAGCAACGCCTCTGGTTCCTCGACGAGTTCGAGCCCGGCAACGCCGCCTACAACGCCGGCGGAGTGCTGCGGCTGAGCGGCGAACTCGACCTGGGGGCACTGTCGCTGGCCCTGTCCGCGCTGGTGGTCCGGCACGAGGTGCTGCGCACCACCTTCGCCGTCGCCGACGGCGAGGCCGTGCAGGTCGTCGGCGAGCCGTTCACCGTACCGGTGCCGGTGGTCGACGCCGCCGACGACACCGACCGGGTCGAGGAACTGCTGCGCGCCGAGGTGGCCCGCCCCTTCGACCTGCGCACCGGACCGCTGCTGCGGGCCCTGCTGGTGCGCCTGGGCGAGCACGAACACGTCCTCGCCCTGACGCTGCACCACATCGTCACCGACGGCTGGTCCATGGGCGTCATCTCCGGCGAGCTCGGCGCCCTGTACGGCGCCGCACTGGACAGCGACCCGACGGCGCAGCCCGAGCAGGTGCCGGCCAAGGCCGGCCTCGCGCCCCTGGCGGTGCAGTACGCGGACTTCGCGCTCTGGCAGCGCGAGCACCTGGCCGGCGCCGTCCTGGACGAGCAACTGTCCTACTGGTCCGCCAAATTGGCCGGCGTCCAGGCCCTGGAACTGCCCACCGACCGCCCCCGCCCGCCGGTGCGCACCTCGGCCGGCGCCCTGCACACCTTCCGGCTCTCTCCCCGGGCCACCGAAGGCATGGCCCGCACCGCGCAGGAGCACGGCGCGACCTTGTTCATGGCCGTCACCGCCCTCAGCTCGCTGGTGCTCTCCCGCTGGAGCGGCCAGCGCGACCTCACCCTCGGCACCCTCAGCTCCGGACGCGAGCGCGCGGAGGTCGAAGGCCTCATCGGCTTCTTCGTCAACACCCTGGCACTGCGCACCGACGTGGACGAGACCCGCTCCTTCGCCGAGCACCTCGGCGCCGTGCGCGACACCGTCCTGGAGGCGTTCGCGCACGCCGAAGTGCCCTTCGAGCGGGTCGTCGACGCCGTCGTCACCGAACGCGACCTCAGCCGCTCCCCGCTCGTCCAGGCCCTGGTGGCCTACCAGAACACGCCCTCCGAGCCGATGCGGATGCACGGGCTGGAGCTGTCCGAGCAGCCGTTCGCCCGCGACTTCTCGCTCTTCGACCTCACCCTCAACTTCTGGGAGGAGGACGGCGCGCTGTGCGGCTCGCTGGAGTACAGCACCGACCTCTTCGACCCGCGGACCATGGCCCGACTGGTCGGCCACCTCGAGGAACTGGCCTGCCGGGTCACCGCCGAACCCGCCCGCGCCACGGCCGAACTGCCGCTGCTCACCAAGGCCGAGCAGGAGGAGATCACCGCCCGCCAGTCCGGCCCCGAGCGGACCCTGCCCACCTGCACCGCCCCCGAGCTGTTCGAGGCCCAGGTCCTGCGCACACCCGACGCCCTCGCCGTCGCGGCCGACGACGACGAGCTGAGCTACGCCGAACTCAACGCCCGCGCCAACCGCCTGGCCCGGCACCTGCGCACGCTCGGCGCCGGCCCGGAGACCGTGGTGGCCGTCGCGATGCCCCGCACGGCCGCCCTGCTCACCGCCCTGTACGCCGTGCACAAGGCCGGCGCCGCCTACCTGCCGGTGGACCCGCAGTACCCGGCCGAGCGGATCGCCACCCTGCTGCGCGACGCCCGACCCGTCTGCCTGATCACCGCCACCGACGACGCCCTCCCGGCCGAACCCGCACCCGGCACGGCGCACCTGGCGCTGGACGCGCCCGAGGTCCGAGAGGCTCTGGCCGCCCACGCGGCCGACAACCTCACCGACACCGAGCGCGGCGGGCCGCTGCTCCCGCAGCACCCGGCCTACGTCATCTACACCTCGGGCTCCACCGGCACCCCCAAGGGCGTCGTGGTGCCGCACACCGGCCTGGTGAACTACCTGTACTGGTGCGACCACACCTACCCGGGCATCCGGGGCGGCGCCCTGCTGCACTCCTCAGTCTCCTTCGACCTCACCGTCACCACCCTGTTCGCCCCGCTCGCCTTCGGCGGCACCCTCTACGTCGGCGACCTCGACGAACTCGACCCGAAGCGCTGGCAGGGCCGGCGCCCGGTGCCCACCTTCGTCAAGGCCACCCCCAGCCACCTCCCGCTGCTGGAGGCCCTGCCCGAGGGCGTGCTCCCCGAGGGCGACCTGGTGGTCGGCGGTGAGCAGCTGCTCGGCACCACACTGGCCCACTGGCGGGCCAAGCACCCGGGCGCCGCCGTCGTCAACGAGTACGGTCCCACCGAGGCCACCGTCGGCTGCGTCGTCCACCGCCTGGCACCCGGCGAGGCCGACCAGGACGGCGCCGTCGCCATCGGCACCCCGCTGTGGAACATGCGCGCCTACGTGCTGGACGCCCTGCTGCGCCCGGTGCCCACCAGCGTGGCCGGTGAACTGTACGTCGCCGGCGCCCAGTTGGCCCGCGGCTACCTCGGCCGTCCGGGCCTGAGCGCGGAGCGCTTCGTCGCCGACCCCCACGGCGCGCCCGGCGCGCGGATGTACCGCACCGGCGACCTGGTGCGCCGCGACCGCGACGGCGTCCTGGAATACCTGGGCCGCACCGACGACCAGGTCAAGATCCGCGCCCACCGGATCGAACTGGGCGAGGTGGAAGCGGCGTTGACCGCAGCGCCCGGGGTCGGTCAGGTCTCGGTGGTCGCCGTCGACGGGCCGGGCGGGCTGCGCCTGGCCGCCTACGCCGCGCCCCGCCCGGGCGAGAGCGAGCCGGCCGTGGAGGCGCTGCGCGAGTTCGCGGCCGCGGTACTGCCTGACTACATGGTCCCGGCGCTGTTCACGGTGCTGCCCGAGCTGCCGCTGACCGTCAACGGCAAGGTGGACCGCCGGGCCCTGCCCGACCCGTCCGCCACCGCCCCCGAGCCGGCCGCCGAGAGCCCGCGGGACGAGGCCGAGCGGCTGATCGCCGGCGTCTTCGCCGACCTGCTCGGCCTGGAGCGGGTCGGCGTGACGGACAGCTTCTTCGACCTCGGCGGCGACTCGATCCTGAGCATCCAGCTGGTCGCCCGGCTGCGCCGGGCCGGGCTGACGGTCAGCTCGAAGGACGTCTTCAGGGGCGGCAGCGTCCGCGCCCTGGCCCAGCTGCTGGCCGAGAAGTCGCCCGAGCAGCCGGCCGGATCCGCCGCGGCGCCGGCCCCCGCCACCGGCCCGGCGCCGCTGGCCCCGGTCCAGCAGTGGTTCTTCGAGCGCTACCGCGAGGAGCCCGGCCACTACAACATGTCCGTCCAGCTGGAACTGGCCGAGGACGTGCGGCCCGAGGCGCTCGCGGCGGCGGTGGCCGGTCTGACGGCGCACCACGAGGCACTGCGGATGCGCTTCACCGGCGACGGGGCCGAGCGGCGCCAGCAGCCGGTGGCCCCGGAGCAGGCGGCGCCGCTGGAGCGGGTGGACCTGTCGGCGGTGCCGGCGGACGCCCTGGCGGCCGAGGAGGCCGCCCGGGTCAGGGCCGCGCAGCGCTCACTGGACCTGACGGCCGGCCCGGTCTTCCGGGCGGTGCACCTGGACGGCGGCCCGTCCCGCCCGTCCCGGCTGCTGCTGATCGCGCACCACCTGGTGGTGGACGCGGTGTCCTGGCGGGTCCTGCTGGACGACCTGGCGAGCGCCTACCGGCAGGCGGTGGCGGGCGAGCCCGTCCACCTGGAGCCGGTCGCCACCTCCTACACCGGCTGGGTGAGCGCGCTGCGCGAGCACGTCGCGGGCGGGGCGCTGGAGGACGAGCGCCCGTACTGGGCGCAAATCGCCGCCGGAGAATCCCCGGCAATACCCCTGGATCACGCCGGTGGTAATACGGTATCGTCGGAGGCGGATATTTCGGCCGAATTGGACGAGGCGGAGACCGCGAAACTCCTGCGGACCGCCCCGGGCCAATACCGGGCGCGCACCGAGGAAATTCTGGTGGCGGCGCTCGGGGCGGCCCTGACCGGCTGGTCCGGGGGCTCCGGAATCCTGGTCGACCTGGAGGGGCACGGCCGCGACAGCGAACTCGACGGCTGCGACGTCGCGCGCACCGTCGGCTGGTTCACCACCATCTACCCGGTCCGGCTGCCGGCGCCGGCCACGGCCGACCCGAAGGCCCGGGTGCGGGCCGCGGCGAGCCTGCTGCGGGCCGTCCCGGGGCGCGGCATCGGCCGCGGAGCGCTCGCCCGGTACTCCGAGGCCGGCGACCCGGCCGCCGGGGCGTCGCCCGAGGTGATCTTCAACTACCTCGGGCGGTTCGAGGAAACACCTGGTGGGGGGCGGCAGGACGGCCCGTTCAGGGCCGTGCTGCCGATCGCCGACCAGCAGAGCGAGCGCGGCCGGCGCCCGCACCTGATCGACATCGCCGCCGCGGTGAACGGGAACCGGTTCACGGTCACCTGGCGGTACTCGACCGAACTGCACCGCGCGGAGACCATCGCGAAACTGGCCGAGAGCTTCCTGGCCGAGCTGCGTGACCTGCTGAATCCCGCCCGCTAGTTTCAGACCGCGGTTCAAAAACCGCCGGTTCCAGCGGGTGCGAAAAAGCCTGCCCGGCGGAAATCCCGACCACCGAATGCGACAAAGGGGAGAACCATGTCCAACCCGTTCGAGAACGACGATTCCGAATACCTGGTGCTGGTCAACGACGAGGGCCAGCACTCGCTCTGGCCGACCTTCGCCGAGGTTCCCGGCGGCTGGCACCGGGAATTCGGTCCGGCCGCCCGCCAGGAATGCCTGGAATTCGTCGAGAAGAACTGGACCGACATGCGCCCGAAGAGCCTGATCGAGGCCATGGGGGCCTGACCCGCCCGGCCGTACCACGCGTGGAGGAGACAACATGAACGGGACGCTGCCGCCGGAGTCGGCGGTGCTCGGCCCCTGTACCGGCCGGGTCGAGGGCAACGCAGACACGGCCGTGGTGGTCTACCGCCCGGCCGCGGGCGGACTGGACATCGCCCAGTGGGCGACCGAGCACCGCCCGCACCTGATGGACGCGCTCGCGACGTACGGCGCGGTCCTGGTCCGCGGGGTCGTGCACGAGGCTGCCCTGCTCAACGAGGTGGCCGGCCGCATCGGCGGCGAACTGCTCACCTACAACGAGCGGTCCACGCCGCGCACGCAGGTCAGCGGCAACGTGTACACCTCGACGGAGTACCCGGCGGCGCAGACCATCGTCCAGCACAACGAGAGCGCATACTCCGACGGCTACCCGCTCTGGCTGTTCTTCGCCAGCACCGTGGCCGCTGAGACCGGCGGCGAGACCCCGCTCGCCGACAGCCGCGCGGTGGCCCGGCGCCTGCCCGCCTCCCTGGTGGGCCGCTTCCGCGCCAAGGGCGTCCTGTACACCCGCGCCTACCGCGAGGGCATGGGCCTGACCTGGCAGGAGTCCTACCAGACCGAGGACCGCGCCAAGGTCGAGGAGTACTGCCGCTCGCACGGCATCGAGTGGACCTGGACGGAGGACGGCCTGCGCACCCGCCACCGCCGACCCGCGCTGATCACCGACCCGCGCACCGGCGAGGAGTCCTGGTTCAACCAGGCCCACCTCTTCCACTCCTCCAACCTGCCCAAGGAGACCCGCGAGGCGCTGGAGGAGATGTTCGACCCCGAGGACATGCCGCGCGGCGCCTACTACGGCGACGGCACGCCCATTCCGGACGAGGAGCTGGACCTGGTCCGCCAGGCCTTCGAGGACAGCGCCTACGCCTTCCCGTGGGTCGAGGGCGACCTCCTGATGGTCAACAACCTGCTGGTCTCGCACGGCCGCCGGCCGTACACGGGCAAGCGCACGACGCTGGTCGCGATGGCCGGGAACGGACACGGTGACGCATGAGCACTGAACGGACGGCAGGCACCGAGCAGGTGCGCACCTACTACGAGCTGGTGGACGCCCAGGACGTGGAGGGCCTGATCGCCCTGTTCGCCCCGGACGCGGTCTACCGGCGCCCCGGCTACGACCCGATGCGCGGCCACGACGGCCTGCGGGCCTTCTACACCGGGCAGCGGGTGATCGAGTCCGGCCGGCACACCATCACCTCGCTCACCGCCCAGGACGACCGGGTCACCGTCTCCGGGGTCTTCGAGGGGCGACTCAAGGACGGCAAGGACGTCTCCCTGGAGTTCGCCGACTTCTTCACGCTCACCCCCGAGGGCCTCTTCCAGCGCCGGGACACCTTCTTCTTCGCCCCGCTGGTCTGACCCCCACCATCCGGGCCCTTCCCTTGCGGGCCCTTCCCGCCGGGCCCCTCGGCCCGACCCCGCCCCGGCCGGCCGCACCCGGCCGGGGCCGGCCCCACCCGAAGACCGTCCACAGGAGGCCGAGTGTCCCCGCGCATCGAGAGAAAACCCCTGGAGCACCCGCTGCCCGTCGCCGAACGGCTCGAGCGCACCCGCTCCGCCGCCTTCGGCTCGGCCCTGACCGAACACCTGGTCTCCGTCGAGTGGGACGCCGAACAGGGCTGGCACAGCGCCCAACTGCAGCCCTACGAACCACTGCTGATGGACCCGGCGATGGTCGGCCTGCACTACGGGCAGGTCGTCTTCGAAGGCGTCAAGGCCTTCAGGGCACCCGATGGGGCGATCCGCATCTTCCGCCCCGAGGCCCACGCCCGCCGCTTCCAGGACTCCGCCCGGCGGCTGATGATGCCCGAGATGCCGCAGGACCTCTTCGTCGCCGCCCTCGACGAGCTGACCCGCCAGGACCAGGACTGGCTGCCCGACGACCCCGAGATGAGCCTCTACCTGCGTCCGCTGCTCTACGGCAGCGAGCGCACCCTCGCGCTGCGCCCCGCCCGGCAGTACCGCTTCCTGCTGATGGCCTTCGTCACCGAGGCCTACTTCGGCCGGGACCAGAAGCCGGTGCGGGTCTGGGTCACCGAGGAGTTCTCCCGCGCCGCGGCCGGCGGCACCGGCGCGGCCAAGTGCGCCGGCAATTACGCGGGCAGCCTGCTGGCCCAGGAACAGGCCAAGGCCAAGGGCTGCGACCAGGTGGTCTGGCTCGACTCGGCGGAGCACCGCTGGGTGGAGGAGATGGGCGGGATGAACCTCTTCTTCGTCCACGGCTCCGGCGCCGACACCCGGCTGACCACCCCGCCGCTCACCGGCACCCTGCTGCCCGGCGTCACCCGGGCCTCCCTGCTGGACCTCGCCGCCGACCTGGGCATCCCGGCCGCCGAGGAGCCGCTCAGCCTGGACGCCTGGCGCGCCGGCTGCGTCTCCGGCGAGATCACCGAGGTGTTCGCCTGCGGCACCGCGGCCCGGGTCAGCCCGGTCAACGAGGTCGCCACCGCCGACGGCTCCTGGGTCATCGGCGACGGCCGCACCGGCCCGCTCACCGCCCGCCTCGCCGAACTGCTGACCTCCGTCCAGCAGGGCACCGCGCCCGATGCGCACGGCTGGATGCACGACGTCCCGCTCGCCTGACCGCCGCCCCATCCCTTCACAACGACAGCCAAGGAGTACCCATGCCCAACAAGATCGTCATAGTCGGTGGCGGGACGTCCGGATGGATGACCGCCGCGTACCTGCGCGCCACCTTCGGCCCGAACGTCTCGGTCACCCTGGTCGAGTCCAAGCGGATCAAGACCATCGGCGTCGGCGAGGCGACCTTCAGCACCGTGCGGCACTTCTTCGACTACCTCGGCCTGCCCGAGGAGGAGTGGATGCCGCGCACCAACGCCACCTACAAGCTCGGCATCAGGTTCGAGAACTGGCGGCGCAAGGGCCACTACTTCTACCACCCCTTCGAGCGGCTGCGGGTCGTCGACGGCTTCCCGCTCACCGACTGGTGGCTCAAGGACCGGCCCAGTGACCGGTTCGACCAGGACACCTTCCTGATGACCTCGATCTGCGACAACGAGCGCTCCCCCCGCTACCTGGACGGCACCCTGTTCGAGCAGGAGTTCGTCGAGCGCCCCAAGGACGGCAACGCCTCGCGCACCACGCTGTCCGAGCAGGCCACCCAGTTCCCCTACGCCTACCAGTTCGACGCCTCGCTGCTCGCCGACTTCCTCTCCGAGTACGCCATCGAGCGCGGCGCCGTTCATATCGAGGACGACGTGCTGGAGGTCGTCCGTGACGACCGCGGCTGGATCAGCCACCTGCGCACCCGCGAGCACGGCGACCTGTCCGGCGACCTGTTCATCGACTGCTCCGGCTTCCGCGGCCTGCTGATCAACCAGGCCCTCGAAGAGCCGTTCATCTCCTACCAGGACACCCTGCCCAACGACCGCGCCGTCGCCCTGCGCGTGCCGGTGGACATGGCCAAGCGCGGCCTGCGCCCGGCCACCACCGCCACCGCCCAGGAGGCCGGCTGGATCTGGAGCATCCCGCTGTTCGGCCGCCTGGGCACCGGCTACGTCTACGCCTCCGACTACACCACCCCCGAGGAGGCCGAGCGCACCCTGCGCGAGTTCGTCGGCCCCGACGCCGAGGACCTGGAGGCCAACCACATCAAGATGCGGGTCGGGCGCACCCGCAACGCCTGGGTCAACAACTGCGTGGCGATCGGCCTGTCCAGCGGCTTCGTCGAGCCGCTGGAGTCCACCGGCATCTTCTTCATCCAGCGAGGCATCGAGCAGCTGGTCAAGCACTTCCCGAACGCCGACTGGGACCCGCAGCTGCGCAAGTCCTACAACAGCGCGATGGCCCACACCCTCGACGGCGTCCGCGAGTTCCTGGTCCTGCACTACAAGGGCGCGGCCCGCGACGACAACGCCTACTGGCGCGACGCCAAGACCCGCGTCATCCCCGACGGCCTGGCCGAGCGGCTGGAGCAGTGGCAGGTCAAGCCGCCGACCAGCGACACCATCTACCCGCACTACCACGGCTTCGAGGCGTACTCCTACCTCGCCATGCTGCTCGGCCTCGGCGGCATCCCGATCAAGGCCGTCCCGGCGATGTCGCTGATGGACTCCACCGCCGCCGCCAAGGAGTTCCAGCAGCTCAAGGACCAGGCACAGGATCTCGTCAGGCGCCTGCCCAGCCAGTACGAGTACCTCGCCCAGCGGCACTGACCGTCCGTGGAGACAGGGAGAGCATTCGTGTTGGCGAGTACGTTCATCGAGCCGGCCCTGGTGGTCCTCGTGCTGGTCCCCGGCGCCCTGCTGGGCCGTCGGGCGGCCAAGGCGCTGGGCCAGCCGGCCGTGGTCGGGGAGATCGCGGCCTGTCTGGCGCTGGGCGCCCTGCTGAGCTCCCGGGTGCACTGGGGCACCCAGTCGCCCGGCTGGGACCTGTTCAAGGAACTCGGGCACCTCGGCCTCTGCCTGTTCCTGGTCGGCGCCGCCCACGAGATCCGCGGCGGCGGCCACCGCCTGCCCAGACGGGCGCTGGCCTGGCTGTCGGCCGGGTCGATCCTGGTCCCGATGGGCGCCGGCGCCCTGCTCGCGGCCTGGATCATCGCCGGCGGGGGAGGCCCGCACCTGCGCGGGGACTCCGGCACACCCGCCTTCGTGTTGATGCTCGCGATCGCACTGGCGGTCACCGCCGTGCCGGTGCTCGCCGGCATCCTGCGCGACCGCGGCATGGAGCACACCGAGGAGGGCCGGCTCTCGATGGCCTCCGCCGTCCTCATCGACGCCGTCACCTGGGTCCTGCTCACCCTGGCGATCGGCCTGCACAAGGGTGGCGACGGCCCGCTGCGCGCCGTCCTGGTGGTACTGGGCGGGGCGATGGCCGCGCTTGCCCTGCGCCGCCTGGCCGGCACCCCGGCGGTGGACCGGGCGGCCTGCGGCTACCCGAGGGCGGCGGTGCTGGCGGTGGGCCTGCTCGCCCTCGGCGCCGCCCGGCTGACCCAGGACCTGGGCCTGAGCGACGTGTTCGGAGCCGTCATGGTCGGCCTGGCGCTGCCGCCGGACGGCGGCCTCGGCCCCTGGACCAGGTCGGCCGACCTGCTCGGCAAGCTGGGCCGCGGCCTGCTGCCGGTGCTGTTCCTGACCGCCGGGACCACCCTGGCGGCCGCCCCCGGCGGAGCGTTCTCCTGGTCGGCCACCATCGTCGCCACCGCCCTCGCGCTGGCCGGAAAGCTCGTGGGCAGCTACCTCGGTGCCCGGGCCGGCGACCAGCCGCCGATCTCCTCGTTCAAGCTGGCCGCGCTCATGAACACCCGCGGTCTCACCGAGATCGTGATCCTGCAGATCGGGTACAGCGCGGGCCTCCTGCCGCCGGCGCTCTACGTCGCGCTCGTCATCATGGCGCTGATCACCACGGGGCTGAGCGGGCCACTGCTGTGGCTGGCCGACCGGATCGGGACCCGTGCGCCGGTGGCCGCCGAACCGATCCTCCAACAAGTCGAGCGGTGAGTCTCATGGAAGTCGTCGCAAACCCTGACACCATCCGTACCGCCCCGCCGAGTTCGCCCGAGGAGTTCCGGTCGCTGATGGCCGGCTTCCCGACCGGGGTCGCCATCGTCACCGCGGTCGACCGCGACGGCCGCCCCTGGGGCATGACCTGTTCGGCGCTGTGCAGCGTCAGCGTGGACCCGCCCATCCTGGCCGTCGGCATGCGGGCCGAGAGCCCGACCCTGCGGGCGGCCCTGGAATCGGACGCCTTCACCGTCAACCTGCTGCACGCCCAGGGCCGTTCGGCCGCCGAGCTGTTCGCCTCCGGCGCCCCGGACCGCTTCGACTCCACCGAGTGGAGCATGCCCGAGTACGCCGCCGGCCCCCACCTCACCGAGGCCGCGCACGCCGTCGCCGACTGCCGCATCACCCAGATCGTGGTGGTCGGGGAGCGGCGGATGGTCTTCGGCGAGGTCATCCAAGTAATCCGACTCGCAGACGACGACCCGCTGTTGTACGGAAGCCGACGCTACGGCACCTGGTCTGCCACCCAACCGAGGAGTCACCGATGAACGCAGCCGCGCCCCGCGGTGCCGTCACCCGACACGCCCGCCCCCGGAACTTCCTGATGTGCCGCCCGACCCACTACGACGTCAGCTACTCCATCAACCCGTGGATGCAACCCGCCAAGCCGACCGACACCTCGCTCGCCGTCGCCCAGTGGGAGCGGCTGCACGATCTCTTCCTGGAGCTCGGGCACACCATCGAGCTGATCGAGCCGATCCCCGGCCTGCCCGACATGGTGTACGCCGCCAACGGCGCCACCGTGGTCGACGGCAAGGTGTTCGGCGCACGCTTCCGCCACCAGGAGCGGGTCGCCGAGGGCCCCGCCTACCTGGACTGGTTCCGCGCGCGCGGCTACACCGAGCTGCACGAGCCGCAGTACGTCAACGAGGGCGAGGGCGACTTCCTCGTCACCGACAGCCACGTGCTCGCCGGCTGGGGCTTCCGCAGCACCCTGGAGGGCCACGCCGAGGCCCAGGAGTTCTTCGGCCGCCCCGTCGTCGGCCTGGAACTGGTCGACCCGCGCTTCTACCACCTGGACACCGCCCTGGCCGTGCTCGACGGCGACGAGATCATGTACAACCCGGCCGCCTTCTCCGCCGGAAGCCTCGCCGTGCTGCGCCGCCTCTACCCCGACGCCCTGCTCGCCGAGCCCGCCGACGCGGCCGTGTTCGGCCTCAACGCGATCAGCGACGGTCGGCACGTCGTGTTGCCCGAGGCCGCCACCGGCTTGGCCGGGCAGCTGCGCGAGCGCGGCTTCGAGCCGATCGGCGTCGACCTGACCGAACTCCTCAAGGCGGGCGGCAGCGTCAAGTGCTGCACGCTCGAACTAAGGCCCCGCGGCTGAGCGCCGCCGTCCCGGTCGGCGCCCGGCCGCCGGCCGGGCCAGCTCCAACTGACCGGAAGCGTCGCGACCGTTCCGCCATCGGTCGCGGCGCTTCCCTCTGCCCTGAGGTCGCGTGGTGACAGTGGAGATGACGATGACGCAAAGCATGCACGGCACAGGAAGCACCGGCAGATCCGACTGCGGACGCCAGCTCCCCAGCCCGATGCCGGTGCACAAGTACCGCCCCTACCGACCGATCGGCCTCACCGGCCGCACTTGGCCCGATCGCACCCTCGACCGCGCCCCGCTGTGGTGCAGCGTCGACCTGCGCGACGGCAACCAGGCCCTGATCGACCCCATGGGGGTGGACCGTAAGCAGCGCATGTTCGACCTGCTGGTCGCCCTGGGCTTCAAAGAGATCGAGGTCGGCTACCCGACCGCCTCCCGGGACGACCACGACTTCGTGCGTCGGATCATCGAGACCGGCGCGATCCCCCAGGACGTGGTCGTCCAGGTCATGGCACCGATCCGGGACGGCTTCCTGGAACGCACCGTGGACTCGCTGCGCGGCGCCCGCCGGGCCGTGCTGCAGGTCTTCAACCCGACCTCCGAACTGCAGCGCCGGCTCGTGTTGCGGATGGACCGCCAGGAGACCCTGGACCTCGCCCTGCGCGGCGCCCAGGAGGCGCTGCGCCTGCAGGATTCGCTGCCCGGCACCGAGCTCTACCTCCAGTACGCCCCGGAGTCCTGGACCCAGACCGAGCCCGAGTACGCGCTCGAACTGTGCAACGCCGTCCTGGACTTCTGGGCGCCCCGGGCCGACCACACCCTGCGCGTCAACCTGCCGGCCACCGTCGAGGTCTTCCCGCCGCACGAGTTCGCCGACCGCATCGAGTACATGCACCGCAACCTGGCGCACCGCGAGCGTACCCTGCTGTCCGTCCACCCCCACAACGACCGCGGCAGCGGGGTGGCGGCCGCCGAACTGGCCGTCCTCGCCGGCGCCGACCGGGTCGAGGGCACCCTGTTCGGCAACGGCGAACGCTCCGGCAACGTCTGCCTGGTGACGCTCGCCATGAACCTCTTCTCCCAGGGCGTCGACCCGATGCTCGACCTGCGCGACCTCGACGGCATCCGCCGCGTGGTGGAGGACGTCAACCGCCTGCCCGTTCCGGTGCGCCAGCCCTGGGCGGGCGACTTCGTCTACACCTCCTTCGCCGGCGCCCACCAGGACGCCATCAGCAAGGGCTTGGCCGCCCGTACCGGCGACCCTGACGAGCCCTGGCAGGTGCCCTACCTGCCTGTCGACCCGCGGGACATCGGGCGCGACTACCAGGCGCTGATCCGGATCAACACCCAGTCCGGCAAGGGCGGCGTCGCTCACCTGATGCGCCGTGAGTACGGCATCGACCTGCCGCGCCGGCTGCAGATCGACTTCGCCACCGTCATGCAGCGCGTCTGCGAGCAGATCGGGGGTGAGGTCGACTCCGCCGAGCTCTGGCGCACCTTCGAGAAGACCTATGTCGCGCCCGGCCAGGCGCCCGACGAGGCCGAATCGGCCACCGTGACGGACCGCTTCGACGAGGACGGGCCGACGGCTGAGGGGGAGTGGGCCGAACAGGCCCGCTCGCTGCTCGCCGCCGCCGGCGGCACCGCTCGGCTCGGGCACCTGGACCTCCACAAGGCAGGCGGCCGCACCCAGGCGGTCGTCGCCTGCTGCGAACTTCTGGTGGACGGCCGCCCGGTGTGGGGAGTGGGTATCCACGAACGGGCCGGGCAGGCCGTGCGGGCCGGGGTGTGCGCGGCCCTGGAGCGCATCCGCCGCACCGCCCGGCCCGTGGACGGCGCCGCGATCAGGACACCGTCGTCCGCGGCGCACTGACGGTCACCCAGTGATCCAGCAGGGCCGCAGCGGCCCCCGAGTCGACCACTTCGGCGGCCCGCGCCAGCGTAGCCGCCAAGCGGTCGGCGACCGGCTGGTGCGACGGCTCCAGGGCGGCCAGCCCGGCCGCCGCGGACAGCAGGACCGCGTCGCGCACCGGACCGCGCTCGCCGCCCAGCACCGAGCGTGCTACGGCGGCGTTGTGCGCCGCGTCGCCGCCGCGCAGCGCGCCGCGATCCGCGAGCGCGATTCCCAGCCGACGCGGGTCCAGGCGCTCGCACTCGACCTGTCCGCCGTGCGTCGACCAGATCGTGGAGGAGCCGGTGACGGTCAGCTCGTCCAGGCCGTCGTCCCCCCGGAACACCAGCGCGCTCACCCCCCGCTCGGCCAGGAACTCCGCGATCAGCGGCCCCAGCCGGGGGTCCGCGACCCCGACCGCCAGCGCGCCCGGGTCGGCCGGATTGGTCAGCGGGCCCAGCGCATTGAACACCGTCGGCACCGCCAACTCCCGCCGCACGGCCGAGGCGTGGCGGAACGCCGGATTGAACGCCGGGGCGAAGCAGAAACCGATGCCCACCTCCCGCACCGAGCGCACCACCTCCTCGGGCGAGGACTCCAGGCCCACGCCGAGCTGCTCCAGCACATCGGCCGAACCCGACGCGGAGGACGCCGAACGGTTGCCGTGCTTGACCACCCGTGCCCCGGCCGCCGCAGCCACGATCGCCGACATGGTGGACACGTTCACCGTACGCGCCCCGTCCCCGCCGGTGCCCACGATGTCCACGACAGGCCCCGGTACGCTCAGCGCCACCGCGTGGCTGCGCGCGCAGGCGACCAGTCCGGCCAGCTCTCGCGCGGTCTCGCCCTTGGCCCGCAGCGCCACCAGGAAGCCGGCCAGCTGCGCCGGGCCCGTCTGGCCGCGCATCACCCGGTCCATCGCCCACGAGGTGTCGGCGGCATCCAGATCGGTCCCGGCCAGCAGCGCGGTCAGCAGCCCCGGCCACGTCCTCTGATTGATTCCCACCATGAGTTCCTCACCTGATATCGGATTCCGGTTTCGTCTGCCGGGCCGTTCGGCCCCGCATCGGGAATTCTTCCGTCGGAAATCCGCGTGCCACCAGACCAATTGACCGCTGCTCCCTCGGACCGCTTTTCCACGACAATTCCCCAAAGGGAGTACCGATGACTTGGCACACGCTGATCGAGGTCTCACGGAAAGCCGGACCCTCCCTCACCGCCCAGATCCAGGGCACACTGCGGCGCGAGATCACCGAGGCGGTCCTGCTGCCCGGCACGAGACTGCCCTCCAGCCGCCAGCTTGCCGAGGACCTCGGCGTCTCGCGCAGCGTCGTGGTGGAGGCCTACGGGCAACTGATGGCCGAGGGCTACCTGGAGGCCACGCCCGGCTCCGGCACCCGGGTGGCCGCTCGCCCCACCGCCGCCTCGCCCCCGCCCACCCTGCTGCGCGAGGACCCCGCCCCACCGGTGCGCTGGGACCTGCGCACCGGCACCGCCGGCCTGCCGAGCTTCCCGCAGCGCGAATGGCTGGCTTGCTACCAGAACGCCGTGCGTGGCGCCTCCCGGCGCGACCTCGGCTACCCCTCGCCCTCCGGGGTGCCCGAACTGCGCGCCGAACTGGCCGGCTACCTCGGCCGGGTCCACGGCGTGCACACCACGCCCGAACAGGTCGTGGTGGTGTCCGGTTTCGCCCACGCGCTCGGCCTGGTCTGCGCCGTCCTGCCGGAGTTGGGCATCGACGCGCTCGGCATGGAGGACCCCTGCCACCTGCGCCAGCGCCAGTTCGTCCGTGAGACCGGGCTGCGCCCGCACGCCGTCCCGGTGGACGGCGACGGCATCGACGTGGCCGCGCTGTACCGCTCCGGGCTACGGGCAGTCCTGGTCACCCCCGCCCACCAGTTCCCCACCGGCGCGGCGCTCACCGCCGAACGCCGCGAGTCGCTGGCCCGATGGGCCAGGGACGTCGACGGCTGGGTCATCGAGGACGACTACGACGGCGACCTCTGGCTCGCCCGCGGCGTGCGCGTCCCCGCCCTGCAACGCCTGCTACCCGAACGCACCCTCTACGGCGGCACGGCCAGCAAATCCCTGGCCCCCGGCCTGCGGCTGGGCTGGCTCGCCGTGCCCCGCCGCCTGCTCGCCCCGTTGGAACGGGTCCGCTCCCGGCGGGACCTCGGCTCCGACGTGCTCACCCAGCTCGCTCTCGCCGAACTGATGCGCTCCGGACTGTTCGACCGCCACCTGCGCGCCCAGCGTGCTCACCTGCGCGGCCGCCGCGAGAGCCTCGAACTCGCCGTCCAGCGCTTCCTGCCCGGCACCCGGATCCTGGGCACCGCCATGGGACTGCATGCCTACCTGCGCCTGCCCGACCACGTGGACGAGGCCCGCTTGGTGGCGGCCGCGCTGCGCCGCTCGGTACTGGTCCAGGGCGGGCGGCTGTTCCACCACCGCCCGCGCCCGGACGCCCCGGCCCTGGTGCTCGGCTACTCCAACCTCCCGCGCTCGGCGGTCACGGAGGTCCTGCGCACCCTCGGCGAGGCCTGCGCCGAACAGCCGGCCGGGCGCCGCCGCAGCTGCGCCTGACCGGCTGTCCGGAATCTGTTCTCAGGAGCGAGCCCCAGCCGCCAGGAAGTTCTCCAGCAGCCGCATCCCACCGGTGGTAGTGATGCTCTCCGGGTGGAACTGCAGCCCCTCCACCGGCAGGCTGCGGTGCCGCAATCCCATCACGTAGCCGTCGTCCGCGGCGAGCGCGGTCAGCTCCAGCTCCTCGGGCAGCGGCTGCGCCACGACCAGCGAGTGGTACCTGGTTGCGGTCAGACTGTTGCCCAGCCCGGCGAAGACGCCCCGGCCATCGTGCGTCACCGTGCTGGTCCGCCCGTGCATCAGCCGGCCCGCCACCTCCACCCGGCCGCCGAAGGCCAGCGCGATCGCCTGGTGCCCCAGGCACACGCCGAGCAGTGGGATCCGCCCGGCGAAGGCGTGCACCAGCTCGACGTGGCCGGAGGCCGCCGGGTGTCCCGGGCCCGGGCCGAGCAGGATTGCGTCCGGGGCGGATGCGGCCAGTTGCCCGGGGGTGCGGGTGTGGGCGCGCACGACCTCGGTCTGCGCGCCCAGCGAGCGCAGGTACTGGTCGATGATGTGGACGAAGCTGTCCCTCGCGTCCACCAGCAGGACCTTCACGCCGTCAGCTCCTCACCGGTCAACGCCCAGTACCCGGCGCCCAGTTTCGCCAGGGTCTCGTTCCACTCCGCCTCCGGCGTCGAGTCGGCCACCACTCCCGCCGACGCCTGCACCGAGTACACCCCGCTGTGGTGGGAGACGGTGCGGATGCACAGCGCCAGCTCGCTCCAGCCGCCGACGTCGATCAGCCCGACCGCGCCCGCGTAAGCGCCGCGCGGCTCGTGCTCGATGTCCTGGATGAGCTCCATTGCGCGCAGCTTCGGCGCGCCGGTCATGGTGCCGGCCGGGAACGTCGCGCAGAGCGAGCGCCACACGTCCGCCTGCGGCTCCAGGCGGGCGGAGACCGTCGAGACCAGGTGGAAGACGTGCGAGAAGGTCTCCACCGTCATCAGGCCCTCCTCCGTCAGCGAGTGCGGACGGCACACCCGGCTGAGGTCGTTGCGCGCCAGGTCGACCAGCATGATGTGCTCGGCCTGCTCCTTCGGGCTGGCCAGCAGCTCCTTGATCCGCCGCTCGTTGGCCTCCGGGTCGCCGTCGCGGCGGGTGGTGCCGGCGATCGGGCGCATCACGATCCGCTCGTCCTCGATCCGGAACAGCAGCTCGGGGCTGGCGCCGATCAGCGTGCCGCCCGCGTTGGGCAGCAGGTACATGTGCGGCGAGGGGTTGCGCGAGCGCAGCCGCCGGTACACCTGCTCGGGGGTCAGCGCAGTGCACACGTCGATCCGGTGGCCCACCTGAATCTGGTAGATGTCGCCGACCCCGATGTGCTCCAGGCAGCGCCGCACCCAGCCGAGAAAGGTGTCGCGCTCGACGGTGTCGCGCACCGACTGCGGGCGGGCGGCGGGCGGGCAGGCCTGCGCCGGTGGCGCCTGGGCGGCCTCCCGGGCCGCGGCCGCCACATCCGCACCACCGGCCGTACCGAACGCGGCGCACTGCGCGCTCAGCAGGAGCGGCCGCTCGGGGTCGTCGAAGCGCACACAGTCCCTGAAGAGGGTGAACACCGCGTCCGGGCGCTGCGCCGGCCGGGTACGCGCGGGCAGCTCGTCCATGTGCCAGGCCGCGTCGTAGGCCAGGTTGGCGAGGAAGCCGAAGCCGAACCCGGCCGGAGCCCGCTCTCGGTCCACGGCGAACAGGCCCTGGGTCCTGCGCAGCAGCTCCCACACCACGGTTGCGTCTCCCGGGTCCAGCCGGTCCAGGCCCTCTCCCGGGGTCGCCGGGAGGCCCAGGTCCGCGGCCACGGAGCGCAGCGCGGCGCGCAGCTCGGGCATGCCGTCGATCTCCAGGTAGGTGTCGTACAGCCTGATCTCGGCCAGCCGCCCGTAGCCGACCATGGCGGGCCCGCCGGGGTGGCCGGTGTCGGTCAGGCTCTCCAGCAGGTACACCTCGCCCGGCCCGTGGCGCCGGCCCAGCCGGCTGTACAGCTCCAGCGGGTCGTGCGCCGGCAGCGCTGCGGCGCCGATCCGGACGGCGAACGGGGGCGGTGGCGGAACTTCTGGCATCGGAATCCTCATCGCGAAAAGGCCAGGTCGGTATGGCCGGTGGACTTCGCATCCCAGTCAAACCGGCGTCGCCACAGGCCGGACAGACCAGTTCCCGGAAAGTCGAGCGGACCAATTCGCACTCGCTTGACCGGTTTTCCGGCAGTGGGTTGCAATGGGCGGACCCCTGCGATTTCCCCATTCGCCAGATTCCAGTGGAAGGCCACCATGAACCTCATTCCGCAGTACGAGCCGGGCGCCGCCTGGCGATCACTTCCGGCGGCTCAGCAGCCGAGCTGGCCCGACCAGGCGCAGCTGCGCGAGGTGACCGCCGCGCTTGCGGCCGCGCCGCCCCTTGTCTTCGCCGAAGAGTGCGACCGGCTGACCGAGCGCCTGGCGGCCGTCGCCCGCGGCGAGGCGTTCGTCCTCCAGGGCGGTGACTGCGCCGAGACCTTCGACGCTCTCACCGTGGACGCGGTCACCGGCAAGCTGCGAACCCTGCTGCAGATGGCGGTGGTGCTGACCTACGCCAGCGGCGTGCCGGTGGTGAAGATCGGCCGCCTGGCCGGGCAGTACGCCAAGCCGCGGTCCCAGCCGGACGAGACCAGAAACGGCGTCACCCTGCCCGCGTACCGGGGCGACGCGGTCAACGGACTCGCCTTCACCGCCGAGGCCCGCCGCCCGGACCCGCACCGCATGCGGCGGATGTACGAGGCCTCGGCGGTCACGCTCAACCTGGTGCGCGGGTTCGCCGGCGGCGGCAGCGCCTCGCTCCACCAGGCCCACGAGTGGAACCGGGGCTTCGTCAGCGACTCCGCCGTCGGGCGCCGCTACGAGGAGCTGGCTGATGGCATCGACCGGGCGCTGCGCTTTCTGCGGGCCTGCGGCGGCCCCAACAAGAAGCTGCGAGAGGCTGAGTTCTTCGCCAGCCACGAGGGGCTGCTGCTGGACTACGAGGAGGCCCTGACCCGGACCGACCCGCGCACCGGCCGGCGCTACGCGACCAGCGGGCACCTGCTGTGGATCGGCGAGCGCACCAGGGACCTGGAGGGCGCGCACGTCGCCTACTTCGCCGGGATCAACAACCCGATCGCGATGAAGCTCGGCCCCGCGGCCACCGCCGAGACCGTCCTGCCCTATCTGGAGCGCCTCGACCCCGAGCGCCGGCCCGGCCGGCTCACTTTCGTGGTGCGCATGGGCGCCGACCGAGTTCGCGACCTGCTGCCGCCGATCGTGGAGAAGGTCCGCGCCGAGGGCCGGCAGGTGGGCTGGCTCTGCGACCCGATGCACGGCAACACCGTGACCGCGGGCGGGCGCAAGACCCGTCGCTTCGACGACGTCGTCGACGAGGTCCGCGGCTTCTTTCAGGTCCACCGCGAGCTCGGCACCCACGCCGGCGGCATCCACGTCGAGCTCACCGGCGACGACGTGACCGAGTGCGTTGGCGGGGGAGACCGACTGCTGCCCGAGAATCTGCACCAGCGCTACGAGACCGCCTGCGACCCCCGCCTGAACCACCGCCAGTCCCTCGACCTCGCCTTCCAGGTGGCCGAGATGCTCGCCCGCCAGTGACACGGTCCGTTGTTGTGCCATCGTCGAGCCATGGCGGGCAGGCCGAGGGAGACGCTCGTCCTGACAGAGGATTGAGAGGCGTACGCTCGAGAGGTCGGCAAGTCGGCGCAAGACCGGGGACACTAACCGAGCAGGGCGTACCCGACGAAGCCGAGGCTCAGCACCACCGCAGTCGATCGTTGGGCCGTGGAGACGCCCGTCCACGGCTGTTCGAACCGCCGGGTCGCCAGGCCGATCGCGATCAGCGCGACGGCGAACAGCGGGATCCAGCAGAGCCGGGCCAGCGCCCACCCGGGCGAGTCCGGGCTGGTGGTGAGCCCGGGGACGGCGCCGACCAGGGTTGCGGACAGGCCGCCGGACAACATCGCGCTCTGGTGCCAGCAGAAGACCGTCATCGCGGACAGGTTCAGCACCACCGCGGTGCTCCACAGCCCCGGGTGCGAGAGCAACCGGCCCAGGCGCTCGCGTACCAGCACTGCCAGCCCGCACTGCACGCACGCCAGCGCGATCACCAGCAGGGACGGCGGGTGGGAGTTGGTGCGCTCCACGCCGGGCACGCCGACCATACTGGCTGGGTAGTGGAACTGCGTCAGCAGGACGGTGAAGAGTGCGATCCCGGCCACCAGCAGGAGCCGCGCGCCCGGCCGGCCCAGGCGCCGCTCGCTCCAGCAGACGCCGAGCTGGTAGCCGAACAGCCAGCCGGGCACCAGGTTGACCAGCCCGATCCAGGACGGAACGGCGTCGCTCGCCGGGCCGTAGCGCAGCAGGTCCACCACCGCCACGACGGCCACCAGCGGCAGCACTGACCAGCAGCCCGCCCTCCGGGCGGCCGCCCGGCACAGCGGTGTGAGCGTGGTCAGCCCGGCGTACACCGCGACGAACCACAGCGGCTGGATCACCAGGGTGGCCGCGGTGTGCAGCGAGTCCCCGGGTACCCCGAGCAGGCGCAGCGCGACCAGCAGCACCGCCCAGATCGCGGTCACGGCCAGGGTCGGGCGGCCCAACCGCACCATTCGGCGTCGGATCCAGTCCCCGGTGTCCTCACCGCGCCCGACCGTGCGCCCGAGCGAGAGCGCTGAGGAGTAGCCGCCGACCAGGAAGAAGATGGCGAGCATCTGCAGCACCCAGCTGACCGGGGAGAGGTAGCCCATCGCGGTCAGCGGGCTGGCGTTGTGCAGGGCACCGCCGTCGTCGACGGTGAAGCCGCCGAGCAGCCAGTGCCCGAGCGGGACGGAGAGCAGGGCCAGGGCGCGCAGCCCGTCGATTCCGCGGTCGCGGTCCAGCGGAGTGGTGATCTCGATCCGGTGGACGACGGAGCGCAGCGGCTCCAGGACGGAGGGGCGGGTGACAGCCGGTTCAGTCAAGGTCATGGCGGCAGTCCTCAGCGGGTGGGGTGGCGGCACAGCGTACGGACGGGTACGAACCGAGGATGATGCGGGCGAAGTTGGCGAGCGATTCGGTGCCGGGCACGAAGTAGCCGGCGTGCCCGTCGGCTCCTTCTGCCGAGACCACCCGGGCCCCGAAACCGGGATCGGTGGGGTCGCGGCCGTGGCCGAGGCCGAGCAGTTCCAACTTGGGGACGTCGCCGACCCAGTCGGAGTCGTTGCGCACCGCCCACACCCGGGCACTGGTCCCCAGGTCGGCGGCGCTGTCGGCGTGCATGCCCGGGCTTGCCACCGCCACCAGGTCGGCGACCAGGCCGGGGCGCAGCCCGTCCACCGCCTTGGCGCACAGCACCGAGCCGTAGCTGTGGCAGATCAGCGCCGGGGCGGGGGAGTTGACGGCGGCCAGGCCCTCCAGGAAGCGGCGCAGCCGGGGCGCGCCCAGGTCGGCGAGGCGGGTCGTGGCGGCGTCGACCCCGACCCCGACCGGGGTGGTGTACCCCACCCAGGCGATGGTGGCGACCCTCGTTGCGGGCGCCTGGCGGGCCATCTCCTCACGCAAGGCGCGGGCCTGGCCGGCGGTGCGGGCGTACGGATCCCCACCCTGGTCGAAGGTGGCAAGGTCGATGTCCGATCCGGGGACGACGACGGCGACGCGCTCCGCGGTGGAAAGGTCGCCGAAGACCTCGGTGATTTGGCCGCGCCCGCGCGGGTCGAAGGCGAGGTACTGGCCGTCTTTCGCGAGCAGTTCGGCGTACCGGTCGGTCAGCGTCGCCGCCTGCTCCCGCTCCCGGGCCGGCAGGGCGCCGTCGTCGGCCTCGGCCCGTTGCTGGTCGCGCTCCCGGCGAAGGGCGAGCGCGTTGGCGCGGTAGCGCAGTTCGACGGGAGCGCCGTCGAGACTGCCCACCACCAGCGGGTGGCGCTCGGCCAGGGACGCCTGCTGCGTCGGGCTCAACGTGCCCGTGAAGTCGGCGATTTCGGAGACCGGGGTGGTGTCCGGGGCGGGCAGCTTCCGGCCCAGGGAGTGGTCGGCCAGCCAGGCGCTGGTGCCCACCGGCGGGCCTGTGACGGCGTTCTGGCTGTCGCCGGCGGCCCAGCCGGCCGTGGCCGGCACTGCCACGCAGACCAGGACGGCGGCGGCCAGCCGGCGGCGCAAACGGAAGCCTGGCATCGGGCGAGCCACTCCTTCAGGCGTTCGAGGAAAGGGAGTTCGCAACTCGACCCACCCGGGCGAGTCGCCGCTATCAGGGTCGCCCGCGACCCGGTGCCGGGTCAGTGGGGCGTGTGCCCCAACCGGGGTGGGGCCCGCACCACCAGCGACACACCAGGCACCACCACCATGTCGGTACGTATTGACGACGCTCCGTCAGTTTGTGGACGTAGGTGGTAGGTTGATCCTCGGTTGCGCGCAACGGGGGCACCGGAGAGTGCGCAGGAGCCCTGGGCGTCCCGCCGGGCTTTGTGGAACGGAGACTTCCGTGCGTGTGGTGATCGCGGAGGACAACACCCTGCTGCGGGAGGGCCTCGCGGCCCTGCTCGGCGGAGCCGGGCACGAGATCTGCGCGACGGTGCGCGACGGCGACGAACTGGCCCCCGCCCTGCTGCGCCACCGCCCCGACGTCGCGGTGGTCGACATCAGGATGCCGCCGACCTACCGGGACGAAGGCGTGCGCGGCGTGGCCGAGGCCCGCCGCCTGATCCCCCGGCTCCCGGTGCTCTTCCTCTCCCAGTCCGTCGACCGCCTGGTGGCCGGCGAACTGCTGAGCAACGGCGCCTCCGGCGTGGGCTACCTCCTCAAGGACCGGGTGGGCCGCGTCGAGGACTTCCTGGGCGCCCTGTGGCGGGTCGTCGAGGGCGGCACCGCCCTCGATCCCGAGGTGGTCGGCGAGCTGATGGCCTGGTGTCGAGGCGACCAGCCGCTGGAACTGCTCACGCCACGCGAGCGGCAGGTGCTCGCCCTGATGGCCGAGGGCCACCACAACACCGGCATCGCCGAGCGGCTGCGCCTGGCCGAGAGCTCGGTCGGCAAGTACGTAGGCAACATCTTCGGCAAGCTGGGACTGAGCCCGGAGGGCGCCGGTCACCGCCGCGTCCTCGCCGTGCTGACCTATCTGGAGGCCGTGCAACCAGCGTGATTAAGGCAGCTGTGAAGTTCTTGGAGGCACACGGGCGGCGGTGAGACTCTGCTGTGGGCGCCGTGCACAGGTCACGGTGCCGTCTCGCTGACAGGAGCCCGTCCCGTGTCCTACCGGACCGCAGGACTGACACGTCGAGCCACCCTGGGTCTCGGCACCGCCCTCGCCGTCACCCCGGCGCTGGCCCAGGCCGGCCGGGCGTTTGCCGCACCGGAGCCGAACACCACCGGCCCCGACCCCTTCCTCCAGGAGTCGCCCGACCGGCCAGGTCTGGAGGAAGCGTCACTGACCGACCTTCAGAAAGCACTGTCCAGTGGGCTGTTGTCCTCGGTCGACCTGGTGCGCTACTACCTGTCCCGGATCGAACGGCTCGACCGCCACGGCCCCACCCTCGGCTCCGTCCTGGAGACCAACCCCGATGCCATCGCGCAGGCCCGCACCCTGGACGAGGAACGACGCGCCGGGAGGCTGCGCCACCCGCTGCTGCACGGCATCCCGGTCCTGCTGAAAGACGTCGTCGAGACCGCCGACCGGATGCACACCACCGCCGGCTCGCTCGCCCTGCTCGGCGCCCGCCCGGCCCAGGACGCCACCGTCGCCGCCCGGCTGCGCGCGGCGGGCGCCGTCCTGCTCGGGAAGGCCAACCTGACCGAGTGGGCCGGCAGCGAGGTCACCCGGGTCAATGGCTGGAGCACCCGCGGCGGGCAGTGCCGCAACCCCTACCGGCTGGACCGCTCACCCAGCGGATCCAGCGCCGGGCCCGCCGTCGCCGTCTCCGCGAACCTGTGCTCCGTCGCGATCGGCGCGGAGACCAACGGCTCGATCCTCAGCCCGGCCGCCGTCAACGGCGTCGTCGGCCTCAAGCCCACCGTCGGACTGACCAGCCGGGCCGGCGTGATCCCCTGCTCGCCCACCCAGGACTCCATCGGCCCGCTGTGCCGCACCGTCGCGGACGCCGCCGCTGTCCTCGGTGTCATCGCCGGGCCGGACCCGCGCGATGCGGCCAGTGCCGCCGCCGTCGGCCACACCCAGTCCGACTACACCCGCCACCTGGACCCGGATGGCCTGCGCGGCGCCCGTATCGGCGTCCCCCGGCAGGTCTTCTTCGGCTACAGCAGCCACGCCGACGCCGTCGCCGAACAGGCCCTGCGCACTCTGGCCGCGGCCGGTGCGATCCTGGTCGACCCGGCCGACATCCCCACTGCCCAGGAGATGGCCACCGCCGAGGCCCCCGGAACGGTGGCCCTCTACGAGAGCAAGCACAGCTTCGACAGCTACCTCGCGAGCACCCCTGGCGACCACCCGCGCAGCCTCACCGAACTCATCGCGTTCAACGAGCAGCACGCCGGCCAGGAACTGCGCTACTTCGACCAGTCCCCCCTGAAGATGGTGGACACCGCCACCGACGGCGACCTCACCTCCGAGCGCTACCGCAAGGCCCTCGCCGACATCCGGGACATGGCCCGCACCCGCGGCCTGGACGCGGTTCTCGCCGAACACCGCCTGGACGCCCTGGTCATGCCCACCTGGAACCCGGCCTGGAAGATCGACTACCTGAACGGCGACTTCTACCTCGGAGGCAGCTCCGGGCCCGCCTCCCTGGCCGGGTACCCCGCGATCACCGTCCCGGCCGGCACCGCCCTCTCCCTCCCGCTCGGCATCACCTTCACCGGCCCGGCCTGGAGCGAACCGGTGCTGCTCCGGCTCGCCTACGCCTTCGAACAGCGCACCCGGGCCAGGACCAAACCGGGCCTCCTGCCCGCCGAGACCGGGCTCTGACGCCCAAGCCGGACTCCCACCCCGCCGTTCGCACCGGAGGACCGATGAGTCGCCCCACCACCCTCGCCGACAAACTCTGGGACGCCCACGTCGTCCACGCCCAGGACGGCGAACCCGACCTGCTCTACGTCGACCTGCACCTCACCCACGAGGCCACCTCACCCCAAGCCTTCGACGGGCTGCGCCTGGCCGGGCGCACCGTGCGCCGCCCGGAGCTGACCCTCGCCGTCGAGGATCACAACGTGCCCACCGCATCGCAGGAGGTCACCGACCCCGTCAGCCGCCTCCAGTTGGAGACCCTGCGGACCAACTGCGCCGAGTACGGCGTCGAGCTGTACCGCCTGGGCCACGCCCGCCAGGGCATCGTGCACGTCGTCGGACCCCAGCTCGGCCTGGTCCAGCCCGGCATGACGGTGGTGTGCGGCGACAGCCACACGGCCACTCACGGCGCCTTCGGTGCCCTCGCCTTCGGCGTGGGCACCAGCGACGTGGAACAGGTTCTCGCCACCCAGTGCCTGACCCTGGAGCGGCCGCGCACGATGGCTGTGGAGTTCACCGGCGCCCTGCCGCCGGAGGTCGGCGCCAAGGACATGATCCTCGCGCTGATCGGCGCGATTGGCGTCAATGGCGCCCGCGGCCACATGATCGAGTACCGCGGCGAACCGGTCGAAGCCCTGTCGATGGAGGGCCGGATGACCCTGTGCAACATGAGCATCGAGGCCGGCGCCAAAGTCGGCCTGATCGCCCCCGACCGCACCACCATCGACTACCTGGCCGGCCGCCGGCACACCCCGACCGGATCCGCCTGGCAGCAGGCCACCGCGTACTGGCAGACCTTGCGCACCGACCGCGGCGCCACGTTCGACCGCACCGTCACCATCGACGTCTCCCACCTGACCCCGTTGGTCACTTGGGGCACGAACCCAAGCCAGGTGGTCCCGCTCTCCGGCGTCGTGCCCGCACCCGACGACCTTACCGATCCCGGCGAACGCGCCGCTGCCCGCCGGGCCCTGGAGTACATGGACCTGACCCCCGGCACCGAACTGCGCTCACTGCCCATCGACGTGGTCTTCCTCGGCTCCTGCACCAACGGCCGCATCGAGGACTTGCGGGCCGCCGCCGCCGTCCTGGACGGCCGAACCGTCCACGAGAACACCAGGATGCTGGTTGTCCCCGGCTCGATGACGGTACGCGCCGAGGCCGAACAGGAGGGACTGCACGAGGTCTTCCTCGCAGCCGGCGCCGAATGGCGCCTGCCCGGCTGCTCGATCTGCCTGGGCATGAACGAGGATCGTCTGACGGGTGCCCAGCGTTGCGCCTCGACCTCCAACCGCAACTTCGAGGGCCGCCAGGGGGACGGCGTGCGCACCCACCTGGTCTCCCCGCAGGTCGCGGCCGCGACCGCCGTCGCGGGCCGCCTCGCGGTTCCGGCGGATATCCGGTGACCAGCAGCACACCGATTTGACCCAGCCGTTTTGGAGTTTTCGTGATGAATTTTGAAATACATTCAGGGCGCGCCGTCGTACTGGCCCGCGACGACATCGACACGGACCAGATCGTGCCTGCGGAGTTCTGTCGCAGAGTGGTGAAGAGCGGTTATGCGGACGCCCTCTTCGCCAACTGGCGGAAGGAGCCGGGCTTCGTCCTGGGTCGCCCGGAGAACCAGGGCGCCAGCGTGCTCGTCGCGGGCCGCGACTTTGGTATCGGGAGTTCCCGCGAGCACGCGGTGTGGGCACTCAAGGACGGAGGTTTCCGGGTCGTGGTGGCGGCCGGCTTCGGCGACATCTTCCGGCGCAACGCATTGAACAACGGACTGCTCCCGCTTGACCTCCCCTACGCGGAGCTCGGCCGGCTCGCCGGGCAGATTGCCGCCCACCCCGGCCTGGAGGTGGTCGTAGACCTGCGCGAGTGCACGCTGCGACTGGGCGGCACGTGCTGGCAGTTCGAGGTCGAGGAGCGCGGCCGCCGGATGCTGCTGCGCGGGGAGGACGCCATCGAGGCGGTGCTGCAGCACGGCGGTCTGATCTCTGCCCACGAGGCCCGGCGCCCCGCCTGGCTGCCGACCGTCGGCTGATCCCGGCGGACCGTCTGAAATCCGGGCCATCCCCGTCCCGACCTCCCCGCGGGCCCGTCCCCGAAGTCAGTCCCGGTCCTTCGGAAAACGGAATCTGGAATTCAGTTCGGTTCGTGATAGGATTCCGTGTGCAGAAGAATGAACCATTGATAGCCTGACCTCGCGTAACACGGCTGGCGGGGGCGCGCTATGCCAATTGGTCGGCTTTGACGCGGGGGAAACAATGCGGCGCATTCATTTTACGGCGGAAAGTCTGGCGAGCACTCGCTTTCTGATCGATATCGAGCAGATACGAGAAACGCTCCTGGCGCTCGACGTTTTGAGTACCGGAGTCGGCGGAGAGGCCTTCCGGGCCTGGCGCAAGAGAACCGCTGGCAGAAGTGACATCCGCCGCATGATCTCACTGGCCCAGGCACTGCGACCGCTCCCGGACCTCGACCACGTCGTGCAGACCCTGTTACAAGGCGACCCGGACGCCCCCGAAGCCGCCACCCAGTCACGCCTGTCAGCTGATCTGGAAAGCTTCCGTCAGATCGCCATCGCCCCCTATTGGGCG
The DNA here is from genome assembly GCF_055576085.1 of Kitasatospora sp. NPDC033851. Lineage (NCBI taxonomy): Bacteria > Bacillati > Actinomycetota > Actinomycetes > Kitasatosporales > Streptomycetaceae > Kitasatospora > Kitasatospora sp. NPDC033851. The sequence goes on from NZ_JBVIRL010000026.1 coordinate 35,955, forward strand.
AGCATCGAACGGCGCCTGGCCGCCGACCGCGCCGCCCGCAGTGAGATCGTACTCAGCGGAGGGTGGGATCAGATGTTCACCTCACTCCACCGCGCCATCCGGTGGGACCCGCCGGTACTGGAGGTCCCGGGGGAGGGGGAGGACGTCAAACTGGGGTCGGAGGGCCTGTGGCTGGCCCCCTCGCTATTCCTCGCTGCGCGCCCCCCGATCCTCTTCGACCGCTACCTCGGCCAGGACCGCCCCACGTTACTCTATCCCATCCCCATCGACTGGGGCCGCTCCTCCTCCATCTGGGACGCCGTCGAGGAAGGCAACGGCGCCCTGCACGCCCTCATGGGCCGCACCCGCGCCGCCGTACTCGTTGCACTTTCCAGCAGCGCCACCACGACCGAAGTGGGCGAACGCGTGGGCATATCCTCGGCTGCCGCCAGTCAGCACACCGCCGTACTCCGCGCCGCCGGCCTGATCACCACCCTGCGCTCCCTGAACCGGGTCCAGCACACCCTGACACCACTAGGCGCCGCACTGATCACCCGACTGCACTGACCCCGGTCCACACCGGCAGGCGCGGCGCCGGAGGGCATGAACTCACGGAAAAGCTCCGCTTCTGACGCTAAGTCAGATGGTGAGGAGCGCACTCCCCGGGTCGGTAAGAAGAGGGGCTCTGCCCCGTCATCGGTGGTGATGGCCATCGTTGGCATGGTGTGCGTGAATGTCAACGAGCTTGTGGGTGTGGTGTTTTCGGGACGGACCTGCACTGACGGGTTGACGGGCTGGGGCCTCCCGGGGATCGGGAGGCCCCAGCCGTGAGCGGCCGCAGCGGTTCCGGTCGAGCCCGCCGCAGGGCAGGAGAGCCGGGTGCGTCGGCAGTCGTTCGTCAGGCGTCGTTCGTCAGGCGTTGCAGGTGACCACCGCGCTGGACTGCCAGAGGGTCGGGCCGATCCGGATGGCGATCGGAGCACGGGTCAGCGAACACTGGGCGGTGGTGTAGCCCGCTGCCTTGGCCTGGGCGTAGGCGCTGTTGTAGGCGGTGATGTTCGAGGCGAACGGGCTGCCGCTGAAAGCGTTGCCGACGAAAAGGGCCTGGCCGGTGACGGCAGTCCGGGCGCCGGCCGGCAGTGCGCCGACGGTCAGCAGGAGGGCGCCGGCGGCAAGGGCGGTTCCGAGTGCGCGCTTGAGGACGGTCATGATGAGGCCCTTCTGGGGATGGTGGCTCCTCGTTCCGAGGCGCCTCGACTTCGGGGATCTGTGGAGCCCGGTGTAGATCGAATTCTTGTCGTGGCGGTGGGGTGCGGACAAGGGCTGTACCCGCTTTCTGTTCGTGCCGTCGCCGGCAGGGAAGAGTCCGCGGCCACACCATGGGCAGGACCCTGATGCCCGACTTCAGCCGAACGTCGTGACCGACTGCCGAGGTGCAAGATGCATGAGCTGATCCTCCGTCACGCAGCGGATCTCAAAGACAAGATCGCCTTTGCCGATGCCGAGGACGCGGTGAGCTACGGTGATCTCGCCCGCCGTACTGCCCGGGTGGCCGGCAACCTCCCTGTCGATCGCGGCAGTCGGGTGGCGCTGTACCTGGGCAGCGGGGGGACCGCCATCGCGGCTACCCTCGGCGTCTGCCGCGCGGCCGCCGTCGGCGTTGTACTCGACCCGCGAAGCGGCGACGACGAGCTCCGGTTCCGTTTGGAGGACAGCGGCGCCGGGTTGGTGGTCACTGACCGCCAACACCTGGCGCAGGTCCGGCGGGTGGCCGGCACCGGTGTGGTGACCGTTGACGACCTGCTCGCGCCCACCCGGACGCCGCCACGTGACGACCTCGAGCCGGACGAGCCCGCCTGGCTCCACTACACGTCCGGGGCCAGCGGGGACCCGAAGGGCGTGCTGTCGACGCAGGGAGCCTGGCTCCGGTCGGCGGAGCACGCCTACCGGGGACTGCTGGGCATGTCCGGCGACGACCACCTGCTCTGGCCGCTGCCGCTGTTCCACGCCTTCGGGCATTCGATGTGCGTGGTGGGTGTCCTGGCCCTGGGCGCGAGTGCCTACGTGATGGACCGTTTCACGGCGGACCGGGCTGCCGCCCTGCTTCGCCGGACACCGTTCACCGCACTGGGCGGCGTGCCGACGGTCTTCACCCAGCTCCTGGACGTCGGGGCTCCGCTGCCGCCCAGGTGTCTGTCGGCCGGGGCCCCGCTGCCGGAAGAGCTGCGGGTCCGATTCCGCCGCAGGTTCGACCGTGAACTGCACGACGGCTACGGCAGCACGGAGACGTCCGGAAAGATCGCCATCGACGGCGTCGTCCTGCCCGGAATCGACACCCGATTCGTGGACGGTGAGATCCACCTGAGGATGCCCGGTGCCGATCGGTGGCACGCCACCGGAGACCTCGGCCGCGAGGAGCACAGCCGTCTGGTGGTGACCGGGCGAGCCGGCGAAATGATCATCCGGGGCGGGGAGAACATCCACCCGGTCGAGATCGAGCGGGTGCTGGCTCGCTGTCCGGGCGTCCGGGACGTGGTCGTGGTGGGTGAGCCCGACGCGGTGCTCGGTGAGGTGCCGGTCGCCTACGTCGTGGGCGACGTGGATCCGGCGACGCTGCTCGCCTTCTGCCGTCGCCGGTTGCCATCGCATCGGGTGCCGGAGGCAGTCCGCCCGGTCAGCCGGATTCCGCTGACCTCCTCGGGCAAGCCGGTGCGGAAACGGGTCCGGTTCCAGTACCTGCTCGACGTGGTCCGACGGGAGGCCGCGGGGATCACCGGCCTGTCACCCGAGGCGGACCAGCCATTCGTCGAAGCCGGTCTGGACTCGCTCGGCACGGTACGACTGCGTGACCGGCTGGGCGCGGAACTGGGTGTCGCACTGCCGCCGTCCCTGGTGTTCGACCACCCCACGCCCCGCGCGGTGGCCGACTACCTCGCCGGCGGGGCCGCCGACCCGCCGCCGCCCGCCCGCAAGGCCACCGAGCCGATCGCGATCGTGGGCATGGCGTGTCGCTATCCCGGCGGGATCACCTGCCCCGAGGACCTCTGGCGGGTGGTGGCCGCCGGCCAGGACACGATCACGGGGTTCCCCACGGACCGGGGCTGGCCCTTGGACGAGTTGTTCCACCCGGACCCTGACCATGTGGGCACCAGCTACGTCACGCGTGGGGGCTTCCTCGCGGACGCGGCCGACTTCGACGCCGGGTTCTTCCGGATGTCGCCGCGCGAGGCCCTGGCCACCGACCCGCAGCAGCGACTGCTGCTGGAGACGGCCTGGGAGGCGTTCGAGCGGGCGGGCATCGCGCCCGAGTCGGTGCGGGGCAGTAACACCGGTGTGTTCGTCGGCCTGATGTACAACGACTACGGCAGTCGCTTCCGGGGCGCTGCGCACCAGCTCGAGTCCCAGATCGCGTTGGGTGCGGCGGGGAGTGTGGCCTCCGGACGGATCGCCTACAGCCTGGGTCTGCACGGGCCGGCGCTCACCCTGGACACGGCCTGCTCCTCGTCGCTGGTCGCCATGCACCTCGCGGCAGACTCCCTCCGGGGCGGCCAGTGCGACCTGGCCCTGGCGGGCGGTGCGACTGTCATGGCCACACCGGACAGCTTCGTGGTGTTCAGCCGGCAGCGCGGCCTGGCCCCGGACGGACGGGTGAAGCCGTTCTCCGCGGCTGCCGACGGCACGGCCTGGTCGGAGGGCGTGGGGCTCTTGGTCCTTGAGCGGGTGGCCGACGCGGTGCGCAACGGTCACCCGATCCTGGCCCTGCTGCGGGGCTCTGCGATCAACCAGGACGGGGCGTCCAACGGCCTCACGGCGCCCAGCGGGCCGGCCCAGGCGGCCGTGATCCAGCAGGCGCTGGCCGACGCCGGGCTGACCGGCGCCGACGTGGACGTGGTCGAGGCCCACGGAACCGGCACCGCCCTGGGCGACCCGATCGAGGCGGCCGCGCTGCTCGCCACCTACGGTCAGGACCGGTCAGCTCCGGTCCTGGTCGGTACCGTCAAGTCCAACCTCGGGCACACCCAGGCAGCCGCCGGGGTCGCGGGCGTGATCAAATCCGTGATGGCGATGCGGCACCGCACCGTGCCGGCCACGCTGAACGTCGACGAGCCGACCCCGCACGTCGACTGGTCCGCCGGTGCACTTCGCCTGGTCACCGAGCGGACACCCTGGCCGGCGCAGAACCGTCCGCGCCGTGCCGGAGTGTCGGCTTTCGGGATCTCGGGGACCAACGCGCATGTGATCGTCGAGGAGTACGAGCAACTGCGGGTGGCGTTCCTCTTCCCGGGGCAGGGGGCGCAGCAGCGGGGGATGGGACGGGACCTGGCCGCCAGGTACCCGGTGTTCGCCGCGGCGTTCGAGCAGGCGTGCGCCCAGCTGGATCCGGAGCTACGCGAGGCGATCGACACCGACCTGGTGCACCGTACGGACATCGCCCAGGCGGCCCTGTTCGCCTACGAGGTGGCACTGTTCCGCCTGTTGGAGTCCTGGGGATACCGCCCGGACGCGCTGATCGGGCACTCCGCCGGGCAGATCGCGGCGGCTCACGTGGCGGGCGTGCTGTCGCTGCCCGACGCGGCGAGGCTGATCACTGCCCGCGGGCGGCTCATGCGCGAACTGCCGGCGGGAGGCGCCATGGTCGCCGTCCGGGCCGCCGAGAGCGAGATCAGGCTGACTCCTCGCACCGCGATCGCGGCCGTCAACGGACCGGACTCGGTCGTCGTGTCCGGCCCGGAGGAGGACGTGCTGGCCATCGCCGCCGGGTTCGAGCAGGTGACGCGGCTCACCGTCAGCCACGCCTTCCACTCTCCTCTCATGGACCCCGTTCTGGCCGAGTTCACGGACGTGGCACGGAGCCTGACGTACCATCCACCGCTCATTCCGATCATCGGCGGCCGCCCGGACGATCCGCACTACTGGGTGCGGCACGTGCGCGAGACGGTCCGCTTCGCCGACCACGTGGCCATGGTCGACGGCGCGGCCCTGGTCGAACTGGGCCCGGGCAACACGCTGGGCGCGCTCGTCGAGGGTGTCATCTCCACCACCGACCCCGAGCAGGCAGCGAGCCGGCTGCGGGGCACCCGCGCCTTCCACCGGCAGCGCTACTGGCTCGACCGCGCCACCGAGCACCCGCTGATCGAGTCGACCGTGATCGTGCCCGGTTCCGGTGAGGTGGTGTGCATCGCCGACCTCAGCCCGGTGTGGCTGCTCGACCACGTCGTTGACGGGACGGCGATCGTGCCCGCCACGGCGATCCTGGAGCTGGTGCTGTACGCCGGGGAGCGGGCCGGCTGCGGCACCGTCGACGAACTGGTCCTGCACACGGCGATGCGCCTGCCCCGGACGCGGCGGGCCGAGATCGTCGTCCGCCCCGAGGTCGACGGCGCGCGGCCGTTCGAGGTGCACGCGAACGGAGTCCGCTGTGCCGGCGGCCGACTGGACTCTCGGCCCGCGCCGCAGGTGGACATCGGCGAGTGGCCCCCGCCGGACGCCGAGGAGCTCGAAGTCGAGCATGCCGACTACGGACCGGCGTTCCGCGGGCTGAGCAGGATGTGGCGCCGCGGCGACGAACTCTTCGGCGAGGTGCGCGGGGAGTTCCCGGACGCCGGGCGGTTCGCGCTGCACCCCGCCCTGTTCGACGCGGCGTTGCACCCGGCACGGCTGCTCACTGACGGGGTGCCGTTCGCCCTGCGCGGCGTGCACCTGCTGGCGCGGGGCGCCACGGGTCTGCGAGTCCGCATCCACGAGGGGCGGATCGCCGCGACCGATCAGACGGGCCGGCCGGTGGCGTACGTCGAATCACTCACCGTGCGTGCGACCGGAACCGGCCGGGGAACGCTGTTCCGCCCGGAGTGGCACCGGGTTCCCGGCCGGCCACGGGGCCAGGTCCTCGAGGTGCCGCCCGGCGACGCCCCCGACGCCCTGGCGCTCACCCTGCGGGAGCTGCAGGCCGATCACGAGCACCTCACCGTTCTGGTACCGCCGGCCGACCTGGCCGGGGCGGCGGTGGCCGGCCTGATCCGGGTCGCGCAGACGGAGCACCCCGGCCGGTTCACCCTGGCCGAAGTCAGCGATGGGCGGACCGAGATCGTGCCCGAGCGCGCGAATCTGGTCCCGGTGCCAGGCGGCGCCTTCACCTGGCGCGGGACCGTCCTGGTCACCGGTGGCGGCGCGCTGGGCCAGGCGGTCGCCGACCACCTGCGAGCCAAGGGAGTGCGCGTCGTGGTCGCCAGCCGCAGCGGTGAGACGCGCCTGGACGTCACCGACCGGGAGGCCCTGGCCGCACTGGTCGACTCGATCGAGGACCTGCGGGCCGTCGTGCACACCGCCGGGGTGCTCGACGACGGGATCCTGGCGTCGATGACCCCGGCGCGCATGGATACGGTATGGCTCCCAAAGGCCGAAGCGGCCCGGCACCTGCACGAGCTGACCGCACATCGAGAACTGGACGCCTTCGTGCTCTTCTCCTCGGCGGCCGGTGTACTCGGTCACGCCGGACAGGCCAACTACGCGGCGGCCAACTGCTACCTGGACGAGCTCGCTCGCCACCGGCGGCGACTGGGGCTCCCCGCTCTCTCCCTGGCCTGGGGCCCGTGGACGATCGGGATGATGGCCGACCGGACCGCTGATCCCGGCCTGGTGCCCCTCACGCCCGCAGAGGGCGTGGCACTCCTGGAGGCGGCGCTGGGCACCGACGAGCCGGTTCTGGTCCCGATCGCGTTCGACCGCCCGCCCCGGCCGAAAACACGGACCACGCCGGAACCGACCCCGCCGACAAACCTGCTGGAGATGGTGTGCGCCGAGATCGCCGCCGTGTTGAGCTACCCGGACGTGCAACCGGACACCCCGATCCTCGACCTCGGATTCGACTCACTGACCTCGATCGAGCTACGCAACCGCCTGGAGGGACGGACCGGCCTACGCCTCCCCGCTACGGCGGTGTTCGAAGCTCCCACGCCCAGGGCACTCGCCGAGCAGTTGCGTCCGCCGCCGCCCCCGGGGACGCTCGCGTACCTGTACCGCAAGCTGTGTGAGCTGGGCCGGCCTCGAGAGGCCATGCACCTGCTCGTCTCCGCGTCGTGGGCGCTGCCGTCGGCGGCAACGCTCCCTTCCGCCGCCCCACAGCGACTCAGCGACGGCGAAGGCCCGGCGATCGTCTGTTTCCCCGCCTTCGCCTCACCCCCTGGGGAGTACGGCCTCCTGGCCCGGCATCTGCCGGGCATGTGGCTGCTCCCGCACCCGGGGTACGACGGCGGCCCCGTGCCGGAGGACGTGGAGGCCCTCGTCCGGACACATGCCGCCTCGATCAGGCGGCTCGACCGACCGGTGGTGCTGCTGGGCCGCTCCACCGGCGGCCTGGTCGCGCAAGCCGTCGCGGAACGAGTCGGTGCCGAGGCGGTGGTGCTGGTGGACACCCACCCGGTCCGGGACGAGGAATGGCTCACCGAACTGCCGGTCCGCAGCGCGATCAGGCTCGACGAGCCCGGTCTCGCGGCGATGGGCGCGTATACCCGCATCTTTCTGGACCGGCAGGAGGAGACGACCATTCCGACACTGCGCCTGCGAGCCGGCGAAGTGCCAGGTGACCACCACTCAGTCCTCGAGGAGCACGCGGCCACGACGGCGGAAGCAATCCAGGCGTGGCTCTCCCGGACGGTGTCGCCCACGCCGGGATAGGTTTCGGGGCGAGGCCCGGGCGCGCTCGAGCAGGCGAAGGCCTCTTCGGCGGCGGGGCACCCCGGGCCGGCGCCTCGGATTGTCCCGGCGCCTCGGATGGTCCCGGCATCCGGCGGTGTCGATGTCCGGCCCGCCTGACACTCACAGGGGCAGGCAGGCGCGGTCGCGCGTGGCCATACTCGAATCCATGAGCAGCAGATCAGAGTTGGGGAGGTTCCTGCGGACGCGCCGGGCGCAACTGCAGCCCGCGGACGTCGGGTTGCGGATGTTCGACGAGGAGCGGCGGGTGCCGGGACTGCGCCGCGACGAGCTGGCGCGGTTGGCGGGTGTGAGCGAGTCCTACTACACGCGACTGGAGCAGGGGGTGTCGCTCAACGCGTCGACGGAGGTGTTGGAGGCGATCGCCCGAGCGCTTCGCCTGGACGGAACCGAACGCCGCCACCTGCACGATCTCGCAGGAGCGTGGCACAAGGGCGGCAACGAGCGAACCCGCCGGCAGGCGCCGGAGCACGTCAGCGATACGACGAGACAGCTGATCGGCGCCTTCGGGGACACCCCGGTCATCGTGCTCGGCCGCCGCAGCGACGTGCTGGCGTGGAATCGCGCGGGGCATGCGTTGTTCGCCGGACACCTCGACTACCGGAGCCCCGAGCATCCCGACAGGCGTCCGAACACCGCCCGCCTGGTCTTCCTGGATGCCCACACCCGCGAGCTGTACGAGGACTGGCCGAAGAAGGCCAGGGACGTGGTGGGCAGGCTGCGCATGACCGTCGGCCGGCACCCCGACGATCCGATGCTGGCCGCGTTGATCGGCGAACTGGTCATGCACAGTGCCGAGTTCACCGCGATGTGGTCCGCGCACCCGGTCCGGGCCTGGGACACCGCGACCTACCGGATGCGCCATCCCCTGGTCGGAGCCGTGGACGTCACCCAGCAGGCCATGCCGGTCCCGGACGGGCCGGGACAGCGAATCGTGGCGGTCACCGCGGCGGCGGGTTCGGCCTCGCAGGCCGCGCTGACCCTGCTCGCTCAAGCCGTCGCCCCGGGCGAACAGACGCCCCCGGCAGATAGGACACCCGGACCGGAACCGATCGCTGACACCAGCCCGGTCTCGTAGTCGTCGTCATCCCTTCCCTGGCCGGCGGCAACGATGCCGCCCGATCAGGACAGTCAGGGAAGGCCGCTGACGACGGCGCGTCTCAAGAAACCTGTCCCACCCTGCGCACGCGGTGGGCGACCGAAGACCCAACCCCCATCTGTGGCACCCGTGAAAGGAACAAGCATGTCCGTGCTCTACACCACCGAGGCGATATCGACCGGCGACGGCCGGAACGGGGAGGTCCGCTCCCTGGACGGGGTGCTCGACGAAGTCCTGGCGGTCCCCAAGGAGATGGGCGGCCCCGGCGGCGACCGGACCAACCCCGAGCAGCTCTTCGCCGCAGGCTACGCCGCCTGCTTCCACAACGGGCTGCGACTGATCGCAGGCCGGCAGAAGGTCGACGTCGGTGCGTCCACCGTCACCTCCACGGTGAGCCTGCTCGCCCTGGACGAAGGACGCTTCACCCTCGCCGTCACGCTCTCGGCACACCTGCCCGGCCTCGACCAGGCCACCGCCGACCAGCTCGTGGCGACCACCCACCAGGTCTGCCCGTACTCCAACGCCACCCGTGGGAACGTCGAGGTGACGCTCAGGGCAACGGTCTGAGCCCAGGCGGCCGTGACAGGTCGCCGGTGACGCCACAGTGATGGTGGGCCGGGCGAGGACTGACCGTGTCCTGGAGCACGAGTCGGCCGCCCGGCCCACCATCACTCAGGCTGCCCGGCGGCCTGTTCCCGGGCGCATCCGTCACTGCCCGGTCCGGTCGGTGAGGGGCTGCCGGGAGGCGGTCGGTGGTGTGAACAGGGCCTGGACGGTACTGGTGGCCAGGTCTCGCAGCCAGGTGTGGGCGCGGTCGTCGTCGTAGCGCCGATGCCACAGCAGGTACAGGGGGACGTCGGGCAGCGGGAGTGGCGGCGGCAGGGTGGCCAGGCCGAGTCGTTCCCGGGCTGCGCGGGTGACCGCGTCGGGGAGGGTGACGACCAGGTCGGTGTCGAGGGCGAGTTGCAGGGCGAAGGCGGCGGTGGGTCCGGCGGCGACGACGCGTCGTTCGAGGCCGTGGGTGGTCAGGGCGTCGTCTATCGGGTCGCGCAGGCTTCCACGTCGCGAAACGGTGAGGTGTTCGGCGGCTGCGTAGCGCTCGACGCTCAGCGGGCCGTGGGTGAGGGGGTGGTCCGGTCGGACGGCGACGACCAGCCGGTCGCTGCCGACGAGGCGGTGGCGGATGTCGGGGAGCGTCGGAGCGCTGGAGCTCGATTCGAGGTCGACCTCACCCCGGCGCAGCTCGGCGTCGTCCGTCCCGGGTTCGGCGGACAGGCGCAGCCGGACGCCGGGGGCCCGGCGGTGGACGGCGGTGATCAGGGCGGTGCCGCAGGCGGCGGTCAGGGCGTCGTGCCAGCGCACGGTGAACACCCGGTCCAGAGCTGCCAGGTCGAGTTCCTGCTGCGCGGAGAGAAGGTGGTGGGCCTGCTGTACGAGGCCGTGGACCTGGGCGCGCATGGCCAGTGCGCGGGTGGTGGGAACCATGCTGCGGCCGGTGCGGACCAGGATCTGGTCACCGGTGGCCTTGCGGATGCGGCCCAGGGAGCGGCTCATCGCCGGTGCGGTGACGTGGAGGCGTGCTGCGGCGCCGGCGACGCTGCCCTCTTCCAGTAGTGCGTCCAGGGCTGTGAGCAGGTTCAGATCCAGTTGCATGACAGTAACTCTATGACTGAACAGCATGCACTTGTTGTTAATGATTGAGGGGCCTACCTTCGAAGTGCAGGCGCGAGACAAGCCGCCGCACACATCGAATCCAGGGAGCCCACCATGAGCACAGCCATGCCTTTCGCCGCCGACACGACGCTCCTGTCCGAGGTGACCGCCGCGGTGAGGACCGCAGGCCTCACCCTGCGCGACCGCCACACCTCGCACGCCCGGGGCGTGAGTCTGGACGAGGTCGTCGCCGAGATCCATGCCAACGACGACGCGGTGCTGGACGTGCTGCGGGAGCCGCTGCTGCGGGCCCGGCGGGGATCACAGTGGGCCGAGGACGAGCTGGCCGGCGGTGCGCTCCCGTCGGGGGAGTGGTGGGTCGTCGACCCCGCCGAGGGCAACATCAACCACGTTCACGGCATGGACGACTGGGCCGTGACCGCCACCCTGGTCCGTGACAACCAGCCGGTGCTCACCGTCGTCCACCTGCCACTGACCGGCGACACCTACACCGCTGTCGCCGGCGGCGGTGCCCGCCTCAACGAGCGGCCCCTGAAGGTGTCCGCCAAGGCCGATCTGGGCGCCGCGCTCGTCGGCACCGGCCAGGCCAGGCCCGGCGAGGACGAGCGCACCTTCCGGCGGATCGGTGACTCGGTCACCGCCATGCTCATCAACGGCCTGGTCGTGCGCGTGTCCGTTCCCGCCACGATGCAGCTCATCCACGTCGCGGCCGGACGCACGGACGCCTTCTGGCAGTTCTCCGACGTTCGCTCCGGTCTGGTCGCCGGTGCGCTGCTGGTCTCCGAGGCCGGAGGCACCGTCACCGACCTGGCGGGCGAGCCCTGGAACACGGGCAGCCGCGACTTCCTGGCCGCCGCCCCCGGCATCCACACCGCCGCCCTCAAGGTCCTGTCGCCGATCGCCTGACCGGGCACCTCCGCTCCACCCACCTCACACCGCAAGGAGCATCACCTCATGACCAGCATCGGCATCCTGGGCGCCGGCCGCGTCGGCGCCAACCTCGCCGGCAAGCTCTCCGCAGCCGGACACCACGTCACCCTCGGCGTCCGGAACCCGGAAGAGACCTCCGCGGCCCTTGCCGCCGACATCGCCCCACAGATCGCCTTCGCCGACCAGCGCACCACCGCCTGCACCGCGGACATCGTGATCAACGCGACGCCCGGCGACAGCACCCTGGACCGTCTCACCGATCTGCGCGCCGAACTCGCCGGAAAGATCCTGGTCGACGTCTCCAACGCGACCCGCGACGCCGACGACGGCCTGCCCGGCGACCTGTGCTACCCCGGCAGCAGCCTCGCCGAGCAACTCCAGGCCGCCCTCCCCGACACCCGTGTGGTCAAGACCCTCAACACCATGTTGTTCATGGTCATGACCGCCCCCGAAACCCTGGCCACCCCGCCGACCGCCTACGTGTCGGGTAACGACGAACCCGCGAAGAAGACGGTCACCGGCCTGCTCGGCGACCTGGGCTGGCAGCCCGCATGGATCGAGGACCTCGGCGACGTCACCACCGCCCGCGCCACCGAGGCCATGATCCTCGTGGTTCCCCACATCCTGCGCCGACACGGCTTCCGGCCCTTCGCGGTCTCCCTTGCCCACTGACCGTGGTCGTCGCCGGCCCCCAGGCCTGACCTGGATCCTGACCGTGGAGGGGTGGACTCCGGGGTCCGAGTCCGGGTCGGGGATCTCGGGCGGCCGCTTATGCTGGGGCCGTGACACCGAGAGCGGGGCAGGGGCCAGTATTGCGGGCCGATGCTGCGCGCAACCGGGCCCGGGTGCTGCAGGTCGCCCGCGAGCAACTGGCCGTCGGTGACGACTCCCTTCAGCTGAACGCCATCGCCAAGCTCGCCGGCCTGGGCGTGGGGACCGTGTACCGGCACTTCCCCAACCGCCATGCGCTGGTGGAGGCGCTGTCGGCGGACCGCTTCCGGGAACTGGTCGACGAGGCGCAGGCGGCCGCCGCCGACGAGGACGCGCTTGCGGGCCTGCACCGGCTGCTTCGTTTCGCTCTCGACCACGCGCTGGACGATCCGGGGTTCGCGGCCGTGCTGGAGTCCGCGAGCGATGCCGAGGCGCAGACCTCGCAGATGAAGGCCGAGCTGGACCGTGCCGTCGCGGAGCTGCTGGACCGCGCACGTCTGGCCGGTGCCATCCGGGGCGGCATTCGGGCGGACGACGTGCGCCGCCTGCTCTGCGGCGTCGAGCATGCCGTGCGCTCCGGCGACAGCGACCATGCGCGTCGCGGGCTCTACCTCGACGTCCTTCTTCAGGGGCTGCGCTCTCCGCGCTGACGGCAGCGCGCCCCCCCGGCGTCCGCCGACCGGTCCCGAGGGGTCGGCCGGTTCGTCCCACCCACCAACAACCGGATGACTATCCGCTTGTGCTAGCGTGCCCATCGAAGCGGATAGCTATCCGAATATGTGGAACGTGGGAGGGCGGACCTGTGGTCCAACGGGCAGTGGTGACGGCGGGGACCGGAGGCATCGGCCTCGAAACCGCGATGGGACTTGCGGCGCGCGGGCTCGCCGTCACCGTGGTCGGCCGCGACGCCGAGCGCGGTGGAAGCGCCATCGAGCGGATCACGGCGGTCGCCACCGGAGCCGCTCCGCGCTTCGTGGCCGCCGACCTCGCATCGCTCGACCAGGTACGAGCGCTCGCCGCGCAGCTGGCGGACGAGGGGCCGCTGAACGTGCTGGTCAACAACGTCGGCGCGATGTTCACGCAGCGGCGGCAGACGGTCGACGGGATCGAGGCGTCATTCGCCGTCAACCACCTGTCGCCGTACCTGCTGACCGAGTTGCTGCTCGATCAGCTCCGAGCCGGCGGGCCGAGCCGGATCGTCAACGTCACCTCAGGCGCGATCAGGGTCGCCAAGCGCGCCTTCGATGCGGTCGAACCGCCGGGTGGCTACTACGGCTTCCACTGGTACGGCCGCGCCAAGCTCGCCAACCTCGCCTACACCCTGCACCTGTCCGAGCGGCTGCGCGGCACCGGCATCACGGTCTTCGCGGCCGACCCCGGCGGCGCCGCCACCGACATGACCAACGGCACCATGGCCTCACCGAAGATCGTCTCCCCGGGGTTGCGTCTGCTGTGGCCACTGGTCCGACGGACCTTCGAGCGTTCCACCGCCGGCCCCGCCTCCGTCGCCGCCCGTCCGTCCGTCTTCGCCGCGACCGATTCCTCGCTCGACGGGAGGACCGGCCTGCTCATCGGCCCCCAGGCCCACCCCGTTCCCGCCTTCCGCGGAAGCGCCGACCCTCGGCTCATCGACAACGTCCTCAGGCTCAGCCGCCAGCTGGCGCCGCTTCGTGGAGGTGGTGGCGCCCAACCGAGGTGAGCCCGATGCCTGCTGCCCGGCGGCCTGCGCCGGTGGCCGTCAGTGGCGTTCGGGGGCGAACGGGCCCTCGTCGACGAAGCGGCGCAGCCGGCGTGCGAAGGCTTGGGCGTCCGCCTGTGGCCAGGCGGCGAGCGAGGCCGCGATGCCGGCCGCCAGTCGCTGTCTGGTGACCGACACGATGGTGTGGCCCTCCTCGGTGAGCGCGAGGAGGGTCGCGCGGCCGTCGGCCGGGTCGGGGTGGCGCCGGAGCAGGCGGGCCTGCTCCAGCCGGTCGGCGCGACGGGTCACGGTGGTGCGGTCGAGTCCGATCTCGCGGCCCAGGTCGGCGGCGCTGCACGCTCCGGTCCGGGCCAGGCCGCTGAGGATCGGGTAGGTGAGGTCGTCGACCGCTTCCCCGAGCCCCTCGGTCAGCTGGGTGTGGAGGCGGGCGCGAGTGCTCCGCCGCATGAGCAGTCCCAGGGCGTCGGCGATGTCGTGTCCCGTCGAGTTCTTCACCTCTCGAGATTAGCGTGCTTGGTGCACGCTTTTCCTGGTACAGTCAGAAGCGTGCTTAAGGCACGCACCCCCTGACCGATCCAGGCCGGGCCACGCCCGCACCCAACCGAAGGAATCCCCATGAACCACACCCACGCCCGCGCCGCCCTCACCGACCTCCTCCTCACCCCGGGCCTCGACCTCGACGAGGCCGCCGACCGGCACTTCGCCCCCGACTACCGCCAGCGCACCGACGGCGAGTGGGCCGACCGCACCGAGTTCCTCGCCCACATCGCCCACCTGCGCACGGTCGTCGCCGGCGGCTCCGTCGACGTCCACGAGGAACTCACCACCGGCAACCTCTACGCCGACCGCCACACCATGACCGTCACCAAGACCGACGGCTCCACCGTCCGCATGGAGGTCTACCTCTTCGCCGAGTTCGCCGCCGACGGCCGCTTCCGCCGCATCGAGGAGACCACCCTCATGCTCGAAGGCGCCGACACCGACCGGAACCTCGGCAGCGCCCGCTGAGCCACATTCCCACCAGGCGACACGAGGCCGGCCCCGTCCCGGCGCATCGGCGCGCGCCGCCGTCATGGCGCAACATCCGAAAAGCGAGAAGGAAGTGGCTGTCACGCTCGACGTGCCCTCTCGCACGGATCGGGCCGGATCAGCGCGCGGCGCCGCCGGCTCCCGGCCGGGGGTGCCCCCCCATCCGTACGTGCATCGCCAGGCGGGCCCCCGGCGCTGGGCCGGACTGCCCATGGACCCCGCATCGCTCGCACAGCCGGGGCGGTGCGGGCCCGGACAGGGCCCCGGGGTCTGCTCGGCCCAGACGCAACTTCTTCGCGTTAAGCTGTGTGCATGAGTGCCCGAGCGACCACACGCCCCGGCGGGCGCAGCGCCCGCGTCCAGCAGTCCGTGCACCAGGCCGTCCGGGATCTGGAAGCGGAGGTGGGGCGGGACGCGCTCACCGTGCCCCTGATCGCCGCCCGCGCGGGAGTGACGCCGTCCACCGTCTACCGGCGCTGGGGGGACCTGCGGGAACTGCTGTCCGACGTGGCCGTCGAGCGGCTGCGCCCCGACACCCCGCCGGCCGACCATGGCAGCCTCCGGGCGGACCTGGGGGCATGGGCGGCGCAGTTCGCCGACGAGATGTCCTCGACGGCGGGCCGCACGTACATCCGCGACGCCCTGCTGGGCGACCCCGAGCAGGGCAACGCGGTTCGCTGCTCCGATTACGCCGCCGAGCAGTTGAAGGCCATCGGTGTGCGCGCGGCGGGGCGGGGGGAGGCCGTGCCCGATGTGGAGACCCTGCTGGACGTCGTCGTCGCCCCCCTGATGTACCGCATCCTGTTCCGTCCCTCGGATCTGTCGGCGGCCTACACCGACCGCCTCGTGGCGACGGCGCTCGGCCGGAGTTCCGCTCCCTCCGCACCCTCCGCTCCTAAAAGCTAAAAGTTTGCGTTTCGAGTGGCCCGGGGCCTACTCTTCCTAATGCAAAGCGTTTGCCTTTAGGTGTGAGAGGTGCTCCATGCTCAGCGTTGCAGCCCTGCCGTCCCGCCCCCGCCGCCTGCCCCTGCTGAGCCACCGCGGTGCCTTCCGGCTCCACGCCTCGGTCCTGGTCGGCCTGCTGGCCGCCTCCAGCGCACCGACCCCGCTCTACGCGCTCTACCAAACCGCATTCCACTTCTCGGCCATGACGCTGACCGTCGTGTTCAGCGCCTACGCGCTCGCCCTGCTGGCGGCACTGCTGACCACGGGCACGCTCTCGGACCACCTGGGCCGGCGCCCGGTCCTCGCCGGGGCGCTGCTGGCGGAAGGCGCCGCGATGGCCGTCTTCGCGACCGCCCAGGGGGTGCCGGCGCTGATCGCCGCCCGGATCCTGCAGGGCCTGGCCACCGGCGTGGCCACCAGCGCCGCCGGCGCCGCCCTGCTCGACTTCGAGGACCGCGACCGCCCGGGACGGGCCACCGCCGCCAACGGCATCGCCCCCGTGGCCGGCATGGCGGTCGGGGTGCTGGCTGCCACCGCCCTCGTGCAGTTCGCCCCCGCTCCCACCCGCACCGTCTACCTGCTGCTGCTCCTGCTGTTCACCGCGCAGGCGGCCGCAGTGCTTCTCACCACCGAGACCGCACATCCCCACTCCGGCGCGTGGCGCTCGCTGCGTCCCGGCACTGCCGTCGCCCCCGCCTCCCGCCCGGCCATGAGGCTTCTCGCCCCCGGCGTCGTCGCCGCCTGGGCGCTGGGCGGCTTCTACTCCTCCCTCGGCCCCTCGCTCGCCCGGCTCATCGCCCCGCACGCGAGCCGCGCCACCGGAGGCCTGGTCTTCCTCACCATGACGGCCGCGGCCGGCCTCGCCGGCCACGCCGCCCGGGCGCTGCCCGCCCGCACGGTGAGCCTCGCCGGCAGCGCGCTCCTGATCCCGGGAGCCCTGCTGACCCTGAGCAGCCCCCGACTGCACAGCCTGCCCGCGCTGTTCGCCGGCACCGCCCTGGCGGGCGCGGGCTTCGGCGCCGTCACCCAGGGCGCCCTGCGCCTCCTGCTCCCCCCGGCCGCCCCGGACCAACGCGCCGACACGCTCGCCGCCTACTACGTCCTCAGTTACCTGGCGATGAGCATCCCCGCCGTCCTCGCCGGCCTGCTCACCAACCTGTACGGCCTGCAGACCGCAGTCTCGCTCTACGCCGCGACCGTCGTCCTGCTGACCCTGGTCGGCCTCGTCCGCGCCGTGCGGCGGCCGCGCACCGCCTGACCGAGCTCCGCCTTCCCGCACCGCACCACCCGAAAGGACCCACGATGAGCACCGTCACGCCCCGTCAGGCCGCCACCTCCACCAGCACGGGGTGGAGCCTCGGCGACATCACCCTCCGCCGCGTCGACGAGATCGAACTGCCTCGGGAGACCGGCCCCTGGCTGCTGCCGGACGCCACCAAGGAGGTGCTGGACGAGGCGTCGTGGCTGCGCCCCGACTTCGCCGACGCCGAGGTCCCACGGCTGGCTAGCCACAGCTTCGCGGTGGAGGCCGGCGGACTGCGGATCGTCGTCGACACCGGCATCGGCAACGCCAAGCCACGCGCCAACCCGGCCTGGAACGGTCTCGACACCGACTTCCTGGAGCGCCTGGCCGCGGCCGGCTTCCCGCCCGAGTCGGTGGACCTGGTGATCACCACGCACCTGCACACCGACCACGTCGGCTGGAACACCCGCCTCGTCGGCGGGGACTGGGTCCCCACCTTCCCCAACGCCCGCTACCTCACCAGCCGGACCGAATGGGACCACTGGGCCGCCACCGACCTGGACGAGGCCCGCCGCCAGATGTTCCGAGACTCCGTCACCCCCGTCCGCGACGCCGGGCAGTACCACCTCGTGGACGTGCCCGAGCAGGGGCACGAAGTGGCACCCGGCGTCCTCCTGGTCCCGGCCCCCGGCCACACCCCGGGGCAGGTCGCCGTGGAACTGCGCGGCAGCGACCGCCGCGCCCTGATCACCGGCGACAGCATCCACCACCCCGTGCAGCTGTCCCACCCCCACGTGCACAGCTGCGTCGACATCGACTCCGCCCAGGCGGTCCGCACCCGCGCCCGGATACTCGACGCGCTCGCGGACACCGACGCGCTGCTCCTGGGCACCCACTTCCCGCAGCCCACGGCCGGCGCCGTCCGCCGGGAGAACGGCCGCTACCGGCTGCTCGCCGAGCCGGGCGTCGAGATCCCGGCCGGCGCGGCCTGATCGCCCGGCCTGATCACGCGGCCGGTGCCGCTCGGCCGGTGCCGCTCGGCCGGTCCCGCGCGGGCCGCCGAACTGCCGCGGCGCCTTCGGCTGTCCACAACGAATCCTCGGCCTACAGGGCGTCGGCCACTCCGCCGCCCCAACCTCCACCGAGAGGGAGAACATCCATGCCCGCCGTCGAACTCACACCGCCGGAGGCCGCCCGCTGGGCCGCCCGCGCCGGACTTGCGCTGCCAGCCGAGCGCCACGCCGCGGTCGCCGCGGTCGCCAACCACATCCACAGCGTCGTCGCGGTCCTGCGCGAACTGGACTTCGCGGACGTCCCGCCCGCCGCCGCCTACCGCGCCGTAGAGGAGAAGCACGATGCAGCCGTATGAGCTTTCCCTCGCCGCCGCCGCGGACGCGATACGTGACCGGCGACTGTCCCCCGTCGAACTGGTCGACTCCGTCCTCGATCGCATCGAGAAGGCGGAGCCGTCCCTCGGCGCCTACGTCACGGTCGCCGCGGAGCAGGCACGCCGGGCTGCGGGCGAAGCCGAACACGAGGTGGCGCAAGGCCGTTACCGGGGAGCGCTGCACGGCATCCCGATGGGGCTCAAGGACCTGATCGATGTCAGCGGGATGCCCACCACGGCCAGCTCCCGGGTCCGTGCCGACCATCGCGCGACAGCGGACAGCACGGTCGCCGCGCGTCTGAGCGCAGCCGGCGCGATCCTGCTCGGCAAGACCCACACCCACGAGTTCGCGTTCGGCCTGACCACCCCGCAGACCCGCAACGCCTGGGACCGCGGCCGGGTCGCCGGTGGCTCCAGCGGCGGCTCCGCGGTCGCCGTCGCGTCGGGCACCGCGACCTTCGCCCTGGGCACCGACACCGGCGGGTCGATCCGGGTGCCCGCCGCGCTCAACGGGGTTGTCGGCCTCAAGCCGACCTACGGTCTCGTCCCCCGTCACGGCGTCACCTCCCTGTCCTGGTCGCTGGACCACGTCGGTCCGATCACCCGCACCGTCGAGGACGCGGCCCTGGTCCTGACCGCGCTGGCCGGACACGATCCGCGCGACCCCGCCTCGCTGTCCGTGCCCGCCGCGGACTACCGGCCCGGTGCCGGCACGAACCTGACGGGGCTGCGCATCGGGTTGCCCCGCACCTACTACTTCGACAACGTCGACCCGCGCGTGGAGACCGCCGTCCGGCACGCCATCGGGCAGCTGGAGTCCCTGGGCGCACGGCTCGTCGAGGTCGACATCCCGATGACCCGCTACATCCAGGCCACCCAGTGGGGCCTGATGGTGCCGGAGGCCGGGGCCTACCACGAGGGCAGCCTGCGAGCGGTCCCCGAGCTGTATCAGGAGGACGTCCGCATCCTCCTGGAGGCAGGCGAGTTGATGAGCGCCGGTGACTACCTGCGCGCTCAACGCTCCCGCACGCTCATGCGTGCCGAGTGGGCACGGATGCTGGAGGAGGTCGACGTGATCGCCGCCCCGAGCGTCCCGATGCCCGCGGTCGGGGCCGACGAGACGACGGTCACCTGGCCCGACGGCACGGCCGAGAGCGTCTCCGACGCCTACGTGCGGCTCTGCGCCCCCGCCAACATCACCGGACTGCCCGCCCTGACCGTTCCGGTGGGCCAGGACACGGCGGGCCTGCCGATCGGCATGCAGCTGCTCGGCCGGCCCCTCGGTGAGCCCACGCTCCTGCGGGTCGGCCACGCCTACGAGCAGACGCAGCCCGCCCGGGCACTCGCCACGGCGGTCTGATCTTTCGGCGTCGGCGTCGGCGTCGGCGGAGGAGAACAGCGAGCTGACGGCGTGCCACCGGCGGGGGCGGTCTTGCGGCCGTCCCCGCCTCTCGCTCCGATCCGGTGCACACCGTGGAAGGGCCCGATGACGAAGCCGACCGGGGCACGTTTCCGTGCCCCGGTCGGCTCTCGACCGATGGCGGCCGTTACGACTCCACCCAGCCGTGGTCCACGGCGATCCGCACCAGGCGCTTCCTGACGTCCAGGATCTGCTCACCGGTCAGTGCCGGGGCGCTGACGAGCAGGGCCTCGGTGACCTCGTCGGTGAAGTCCTTGACGGAGAGCACCTCGCAGGTGCCGTCGTCCAGGTCGATCCGGGCGTCCGTCGCCGGTGCGTGGGGGACCACCGACGACGGACGCGAGTCGGTGCGGGGTGAGGAGGGCAGCCGGCCGCTCGCGAGGGAGACGGCCGAGGCCTTGAGGCCGCGGTCACCGTCCTCCAGGTCGAAGCTCACGAGAACGCCGGGGCTGATCAGCGACTTGTCGACCAGAAGGTCGTTGACGTGCAGGAACACGTCGGACCCGCCACCGTCGGGAGAGACGAACCCGTACCCTCGAACCTCGTCGAACCGGACGACCTTGCCCATAGCCATAGCCAGACCCCACACCTCTGCTGAAACAACACAACACTGAACACCGCAAAACCACACCGTCGGCCTGCCACCGGGTCCCAGAACTCGACCGGCCGACCGTGAACCCAGGCTATATGCCGGGAAATCCAAGGGGCACCCCTGAGGGCGGTCGGTGGCCAGGGGCCGGCACAGGGGTCCCGAGGTGCCGCCGACCCGCGCCAGTGGCCCGTCGCCCTGGAGTCCTGCTCTGCGGAGTGCGGTTCGGCGCGCGGCGCTTCGTGAGGGCCCGGCTCTTCTACGGTCCCGTGCTCGGGAATGCGGCGAACAGGTCCTCCTCGCGGCCGGAGGGGCCGCTGGGGCCGGGATCCCCCTGGGCGAGCTGGTAGTACTCGGTTGCCGAGAGCGGCTGGGCCAGGTTGTTGGAGAGGGCGAAGAACGGGGCCGCCACGGTGATCTGGGTGGCGTGGGCGGCCATGGCCGCGCGCTTCCGGTCCAGGTGTGCGCTGCCGTCGACGACTGTGGTCACGGCGTCGTCCTCGACCACGCGCGGGATGTCGTGGTGGCCCGCGGCGGCGGGGAAGGGTGCGTTCGCGCCGGCGGTGTGCAGGGCTGCGGCGCAGGCGTCGACGAGCGAGCGGGGCACGCAGTTCCAGTAGATCTTGGCGATGCCGTGCGGCGTGCCGGACTCCGGGCGGTAGGCCGGGTCGGCGGCGAGCGCGGCGGCCCGCATGGCGACCCGATGGGCCTGGATGTGGTCGGGGTGCCGGTAGCCCCCGTCCGGGTCGTAGGTCACGAGGACCTGCGGCCGGATCTCGCGGATGACCTCGACCAGGTGCGCGGCGGCCTCGTCGGGGTCGGCCTGCCAGAACGAGTCGGGGCGGTCGTTCCCGGGGGAACCCATCATCCCCGAGTCGCGGTAGCGGCCGGGTCCGCCGAGGAAGCGGTGGTCCGTCACGCCCAGCTCGCGCAGGGCGGCCGCGATCTCCTGGGCCCGGTGGGGGCCCAGACGGTCTTCGCGGTCGGAGGTCAGGTGGGCCAGGTCCGGCCCGATGACCTCGCCCTCCTCGCCCAGGGTGCAGGTGATCAGGGTGACCGTGGCTCCCTCCGCGGCGTAACGGGCCATGGTGGCGCCGTTGGCTATTGACTCGTCGTCAGGATGGGCGTGCACGAGGAGTATCCGGCTGCCTGGCCGGGTGGGGGTGCCGGTCGCGGTGGTGGGCTGGGTCGTCATGTCGGGGGAGCCTACCCTTCCCGTCCGCGCCCGGGGGTCCCCGTCGGTGCTCGGACGAAAGCAGCCGGTGACTGTCTGAATTCCGACGATTCACTGCAGTTATCCGGTATTCGACGCCTCGACTCACCGTATTGCGGAACTTGGAGCCCTGCGGTCGCTTGGCCTGCACAGGGCGAACGGCGAGAGTCTTCTGCAGTCGTGATCACAGTCGCTCAGGACAGGGCGCGGCGGCTCGCGGACGCTGACCGCTCTGCGAGTCGGCCCGCTGGGCGGCCGGTGACGGGGAATCCGAGATTTAAGGGGCGTTCGTGGCTGAGACGTTGGGGTCGACGCAGATCTGGCTCGGTCCGCAGGGGGCGGCGAACGCCGAGGTCACCTGGGCCGCCGGCCGCATCACGCGCGGCGACGCGGCGGTGCACCGTGACCTCGGCGAGGTGCCGAGCGGCGCGCCGTACGTGGTGCCGGCGCTGCCGGTGGAGGTGCACTGTCACGGCCTGGGGCCGATCGACTTCTCGAACTTCGCCGAGATCGACCTCCACGAGCTGGACAAGGTCGCCTCGGACGAGGGCCTGCTCTGCATCCCGACCCTCTACCTGCGGCGCGAACGGCTCGACGCCTTCGTCGAGTTCATGCGCGGCTACGCGGCGCTCCGGGCCGACGGGCAGCTGCCGTTCGTGCCGGCCGTCGCGCTCGAGGGCCCGCTGGTGGCCAGCTTCGGCGGCACCCCGGCGAACGCCGTGTGGGCTCCGTCGAAGGAGGAGTGGGAGAAGCTGGCGAGCTGTGGCGAGCTCGGCCTGGTCTACATCATGCTGTCGCCGGACGCGCTGCAGTCCAGCTCCTACCTGGCGGAGCAGTTCACGCCGGACCACCCCTCGCTGGAGTGGATCGTCACCCGGCTGGTCGAGAGCGGGGTCCGGCCGGCGCTCGGCCACTTCGCCAAGGAGGACCCGCAGCTGGGTGCCGACTGCGTGGAGGCGGTGCTGGGCGCGGCGGAGGCCGCCGACTGCCCGCACAACGGCGTGCGCGTGGTGACCGACCACCTGTTCAACGAGATGCCGCTGCTCATCAAGCACGCCTTCCGGACCCGCAAGGCCCAGGCCGAGCGGGAGGCCCTGCTGGCGAGCTACGACCTGCCCTCCTGGAACCTGGCGGACCTGCACGAGCAGGTCGGGCCCGTTCCTGCCGCGATCATGCGCGGCGCGCACGCCGGCCGCATCGCGGCCTGCCTCAACTTCGACGGCGAGCACGTCGACTACGCCATCGCCAAGCGGGCGATCGAGATCGTCGGCCCGCAGAACATGATGCTGATGACCGACCGCAGCGACACCGCCCGACTGGCCGGCCAGGACCTGCACCTGGAGCCGGGCTCCCAGCTCTGGTACCAGGAGAAGGGTGTCGTCGCGGCCGGCACGATGCCGATCGACAAGCAGATCGCGAACGTCCGCGAGCTCGGGGTCGGTGAGCACGACATCTGGCGGCTGGTCGCGTTCACGGCCTACCGCACCTTCTTCCCCGAGATCGACCTGGGAGCGGCCACCGTCGGCCTCGGGTCGCTCGTGACCGCGGACCGCCGGCGCATCGCCCTCATGTGAGTCCGCGTCGCCCTCAGGTGAGTTCGCGTCGCCATCGATTCTCGAACGAGGTACTGCCATGACCACTGCGCCCCTGCACGACATCCCCCGGCACGTCCTGGAGGCGGTGACACGTTCACCGGCCAAGGCCGCCCTCTACGGGGTGGACAACTACTTCCGGGAAGGCTGCTGGACCTTCGGCGAGCAGCTGGAGGACGTCCTCGGAGTCACCCTGTGCGTGCTGAAGCCCGAGGCGGCGGCCGGTCGGCGCTACCGGGTCGCGTTCCAGGCGCTCGCCGACAACGGCTTCCACCCGGTGGACGTGCTGCGCTTCCGACACGACCGGCTGACGATCAGGGAGACCTGGCGCTACCAGTTCAACTTCGCCGCCCGCGAGCGGATCGACGCGATGGATCTGGTGCTGCCGACCATCGATTCCGTCCTGCTGGTGGTGAAGGACTCGCAGTGGCGGCCGGGACGGGTGCCGGCCTCGGTGCGGCTGACGGCGCTGAAGGGGCCGTCCGCGCCGGAGCTGCGCCGTCCGGAGCACCTGCGGCGACGGCTGGGCGCGGTCAACGGCCTGTTCAACTTCATGCACACGTCGGACGAACCGATCGACGTGATCCGGGAGTTGTCCATCCTCGCCGGACCCCGGCGCCGGGACGTGGTGCGCGACCGGATCCGGGCCGGGTACGACGCGCGGGCCGAGGCGGAGGCCGCCTTCGACGACCTGGAGGCGCAGACGCCGGCCCATGACCTGGAGCTGGAGAAGAGCTGGGAGCGGTTGACCGAGTCGACCGCCCCCGCCGGCGAGCTGGCCAGGATCCGGGCCAAGGGCGGCGAGATCGCCCTGGCGGACGTGCTGGCGGCGACCCGGTCGGCCTTCGCCGATCCGGCGGACCACTGGGACCTGCTGTCGGTCATCACGCACACGATCGAGTTCAACACTCCCGGGATCCAGCGGATCTTCCCCAACGTCATGCTCGACTCCTGGCAGGGGAGCGAAGGCGGTGAGCCCGCGTGAGCACCTTCGCCGCGCCGAGCATCTGCATCTGCTTCGCGGTGGGCGAGGACGAGATCGTCGACTGGATCAGGCGCGGTGCGACGAGCGTCGACGAGATCGGTGCGAGCTGTCTGGCCGGCCAGGGGTGCGGCGACTGCCGCGGCCTGCTGGAGGAACTGTTGGCGGACTTCGCGACGGAGGCCCGCCCTGACCAGCATTGATGGATCGCCGCAGGTCGGCGCGGTGCCGGGCGGCGCTCCCGAGGGCTTCGCCCGGTTCTGGGCGGACACCCTCGCGGAGGCCGAACGGCACCCGTTGGAGCCGGAGTTCACCCCGGAGCGGACTCCGGCGGCCGGGGTGACGGTCTTCGACACCTCGTTCGCCGGTTCGCGCGGCCACCGGATCCGGGCGTGGCTGGTCCTGCCGCGCTGGCGGGACGAGCCGGTGCCGTGCGTGGTCCAGTTCCTCGGTTACGGCGAGGGGCGCGGCCACGTGCTGGACTGGCTGCTGTGGCCCGCCGTCGGCTACGCCACCCTCGTGGTGGACACCCGCGGGCAGGGCGGCAGCAACCTGAAGCCGGGGGCGACTCCGGATCCGGTCGGGCTGACCGTGCCGCAGATCCCGGGTTTCGTGACCCGGGGCGTGCTCGACCGGCACGACTACTACTACCGCGACGCGTACGTGGACGCCGCCCGGGCGGTCGACGCGGCCCGGCTGCACCCCGGAGTCGACGGCGCCAGGGTCGCCGTCGCCGGTTGCAGTCAGGGTGGCCAACTCGCGCTGGCCGCAGCGGCGTTGAACCCGCACACGGCGGCTGCGCTGGTCGAGTCGCCGTTCCTGAGCGCGGTGGTCGATCCGGCGAAGCTGCCCGATCAGCAGCCGTACCGCGAGCTGCTGCGGTTCTGCCACTACTACCCGGACCTGGCCGGTCGGGCGCTCGCCACGATCGCCTGGTTCGACGCCGCGACCATGGCCGAGCACGCGCACTGCCCGGCCCTGTTCGCGGTCGGCGGGCGGGACA
Source organism: Kitasatospora sp. NPDC033851 (assembly GCF_055576085.1). Classification (NCBI taxonomy): domain Bacteria; kingdom Bacillati; phylum Actinomycetota; class Actinomycetes; order Kitasatosporales; family Streptomycetaceae; genus Kitasatospora; species Kitasatospora sp. NPDC033851. Next base: position 61,163 of record NZ_JBVIRL010000026.1, read on the forward strand.
ACCGCTGCCCGCCGGCCACCTGCCATGCCGCCTACGAGCGCTACGCAGGTCCCAAGTCCCTCCGGGTCTGGCCGTTCGCCGGACACGCGGAGCCCAACCCGTACCAGCGCTTGGCCGAGGTGGAGTTCCTGGCGCAGAGCCTGGCCACCCCCCGACCAGTCGTGCCCGCTTTCCGGCAGGAGAGGTAAGACGTGATCCTCGCCCAGGTTCCGCCCGTGGACCAGCTCACCGAGATCCCACCGACGGTTCGGCAGGAGGTCACCCGGTCGCCGCTGAAGGCCGATCTCTACGCGCTGGACAGCTACTTCCGCGAGGGCTGTTGGACCTTCGCCGACGAGCTGCCGGACATGCTCGGCGTGGCGTTGTGCATGCTGAAGTCGGAGGCGACCGCGGGGCGCCGGCTCCGCAGCGCGCTCGACGCGCTCGCCGACACCGGATTCCGTCCCCTCGACGTGGTGCGCTTCCGGCACAACCGGCAGACCATCCGCGAGGTCTGGCGCTACCAGTTCAACATCGCCACGCGGGACCGGGTCGAGGCGATGGACGCCGTGCTCCCCAGCACCGACACGGTCTGCCTGGTCCTGTGGGACGAGCAGTGGACGCCCGACCGCGTACCGGCCGCCGTCCGGCTCAACTCCCTCAAGGGCCCGGCCGATCCCTCGCTGCGTCGCCCCGAGCACCTGCGCCACCGGCTGGGTGTCGTCAACGGGCTGTTCAACTTCCTGCACATCTCCGACGAGCCGGTGGACGTCATCCGCGAGATCGCGGTGCTCTGCGACGAGCCCCGGCGCGAGCTCATGCGCGAGCGGATCCGGTCGCGCCACGACGCCCGGCCCGAGGTCCTCGCCATCTTCGACGACCTGGAACGGCTGCACCCGGAGCACGACTTCGACCTCGGCAACAGCTGGCAGCGGCTGGCCCGGGTGCCCGGCCCGGCCGGCGACCTGGCCCGACGGCAGGCGGCCGGAGCGGACGTCGGCATCGCGGAGGTGCTCGCGGTGGCCCCGGACGTCCCGCTGGACGCGCCGTACCGCTGGGACCTGCTGACCGTGATCACCCACCTGCTGGAGGACATGAACCTCCCCGGTGTCGACCCCGCCGTGCCCAACGTCGACGTCGAGTGGCAGGGGCAGCGATGACCCTTCGGTTCGGGATCGTCGACGGCTACTCGACCGGGCGCTTCCTGGTCGCCCAGCTCCGCGACTACGGCGCCGAGTGCGTCCACGTCTCCAGCCAGCCCGACATGCCGGCCTACTTCAGCGCGGCCCACGACCCGTCGAACTACGTCGAGGACCTCGGCCACGACCCGGACCCGCGCCGGGTGGCCGGCCGGCTCCGTGACCTGGGGGTCGCGACCGTGCTGCCCGGCACCGAGTCGGGGGTCCTGCTGGCCGACGAGCTGACCGGCCTGCTGGGCACGCCCGGCCACGATCCGGCGACCAGCGAGGCCCGGCGCTGCAAGCCGCTCATGGCCACGACCCTCCTCGAGGCGGGCGTGCGGGCCCCGCTCGGCCTGCGGGTGGACTCACCCGGGCAGGCCCGGCAGTGGTGCGTCGACCGCGGGATCACCGACGCCGTCGTGAAGCCGGTGGACAGCGCGGGCTCGGACAACGTCCACTTCTGCCGCACCCCCGACGAGGTGGCCGAGGCCGCCGAGCAGGTGCTGAGCGCCCGCAACCTCTACGGGGCGCGGAACATCACGGCCCTGGTCCAGGAGCGGGTGTTCGGCCCGGAGTTCTACGCCAACAGCGTCTCCCTCGACGGCGAGCACAAGATCGCCGAGCTGTGGCGGTACACCAAGCGGGTCGGGGACGGGATGTCCCCGGTGTACGACTACGAGGAGCCCGTCCCGGTGGGCTCCGCGGAGTACCGGCAGGTGGTCGACCACGTCCGCCGGGCGCTGACCGCGCTCGGGATCGGCAACGGCGCCGCGCACACCGAGGTGATCCTCACCGCGGACGGCCCCGTACTGATCGAGACCGGGGCCCGGCTGGGCGGCGCGACGCTGCCGTGGCTGGTCGAGAAGTACTGCGGGGTGTCGCAGACCCGGCTGCTGGCGATGTCGCTCGTCGATCCCGCCGCCTTCCGCTCCTTCGACGACACCCGGGTCGCGTGGTCCGAGTACGTCCGCAACGTCTCGTTCATCAACCCGGTCGCGGGCGAGGTCCGGTCGCAGGCCTGGCGGACGGAGCTCGAGGCGCTCGTCAGCTGCTCGGCGGTGGTGTCCGGGGTGGGCGTCGGGCACCGGCTGCCGGTCACGACCAGTCTGACGTCCTCCCCGGGCTTCGCCTACCTCGCGTCCTCCGACGCGGCGGACGTGCACCGCGACTACGGGGCGCTCCGGGAGCGTGAGGAGCAGGGCCTGTACCTGAACTGACGCTCCGGCAAGATCCGCGGTTCATTCGATCGAAAGGAATCACCCATGGCCTTCGAGGCACCGTCACTCACGCTCAAGTACGGCACCGGCCGTGAGGCGTCCGCCGAGGGACGCGAGGCCCTGCTCAAGGGCCGGCTCGCCGAACTCCAGCTGCCCACGGCGGCGGACGTCCACGCGAAGTACCCGGCCTTCGCCGACGCCACCAGCGTCTTCGTCAGCGGCTCGCTGATCTGGGGCTGGGCGCACGCCAACAGCGACCTCGACCTCTACGTCATCTCCAAGGAGCCGTTCGTCGCCGGCCCCGGCATGGAGACCTTCGAGCGGCACATCTCCACCGCCGACCCGCTGATCTGGATCACCCTGGGCGAGTTCGGCCCGTTCCGCACCGACATCGAGATCTGGCGCGAGGAGCAGGTCGACGAGATCATCGGCCGCTTCGCCAACGGCGTGCCGAACCAGGAGATGCCGGAGATCGGCATGTCCGAGCACGACATGCTGCACCGGCTGGCCAGCGGCGCCCCGATCGCCGGCGACGACTGGTTCAACTCCCGCCGTGACGCCATCCGCGCGTCGTCCTTCAGCGCCTGGCTGGCGGAGGCCAAGAAGCTGGACGCCGAGGGCTTCCTCGAGGACGTGGCCGGTCTGCTCGCCTCCAACGACGAGCACGCCGCGGTCATCGCGGCGCGGGAGGCGTTCAACCGCAGCCTCGCCGGCCTGCTCGCCCTGTACGGGGAGTACGGCGTCTCGCCGAAGTGGATGTTCAAGCGCGTGCTGGCCGCCCAGCCCACGGAGATCAGCAAGGACGAGGCCTGGGAGCTGCTCACCATGAAGGGCTGTCACGAGGCGCCCGCCAAGTGGGCGGAGCACGCCGCCGCGGTGGCGACCCGCCTGCTCATCGGCATCGAGGAGAAGACGGCATGATCGAGCAGAACTGGATCCCCAAGCGGACGACCGGCCTGTTCACCCGACGGTCGGACACCGGCACCCTGATCGAGACCTACCACGACGCCTACGAGACCAACCAGGTCGGCGCGTTCATCTGGTCCCAGTGCGGTGTCGGCCTGAGCGTCGAGGAGATCGTCGCGCGCACGGCCGAGAAGTACGAGGCCGGACTCGACGAGGTGCGCGACTCGGTCGTCGGCTTCGTCACGGATCTCCGCGCGAAGGGCTTCCTGGAGTGACCGGGCGGCTGAGGTCCTTCTTCTCGCTGTTGGGTTGGTGGGACGTCCTCGCCACCCCGGGTACCTCGCGGATCCTGGGTGTCAACGGTCTGGTCGACGCGGCGGGCATGGGCCTGAGCGTGATCTGCCTGCCGTTCTACTTGGTGCAGGTCGAGGGCCTCAGCAACGCCCAGCTGGCCGTGGTCCTCACGGCCGGCGGCATCACCGAAATGCTGGCGGCGGTACCGGCCGGCGCCCTCGCCGGCCGGTTCGGCATCGGACCGTACTCGGTGCTGAGCCGGATCGGCCGGGCCGCCGTCTACCTGGGGCTGGTCCTGGTCCACGACTTCGTGTCGCTGCTGCTGCTCACCGTGCTCCTCGGTGCGCTGCGGGCGGGCAGCAACGGCCTGATGCAGAGCCTGGTCGGCGTGGTGATCCCCGGCGACAGCCGGACGGGCATGTTCGCGGCGATCCGCGCGCTGCGCAACATCGGGTACCTGGTGGCGGGCAGCGTGGGCGCGCTGCTGCTCAGCTCCGGATCCGGGACAGCGGTGCGTGCCGGTCTGCTGGTCAACGCGGCCACCTTCGCGGTGGGCGCGGTCCTGATGTACGCGGTCAGGGTGAAGTCGGTGGCGCCGGAGGAGTCGAGGAAGACCGACTGGTCGGTCCTGCGCGACTTCAACTACCTCGGGCTGATCGCCTCCTCCGCGGTCTTCACCAGCTCGATCCTCGTCCTCAGCGTGGCTCTGCCGCTCTGGGTGCTGCGGACCGGCGACATTCCCAAGTGGACCGTGGGCGTCGTCGTCATCATCAACACCGCCCTGGTCATCGTGCTCCAGCACTGGTGCTCACAGGTGGCCAGGACCGTCGCCGGCAGCCTGCGGGCGCTCCGGATCGCGATGATCGGCTTCGTCGCGATGGTCGGGCTCTTCTGCGTCTCGGCGCTGCACAGCGCCGCGCTGGCGACGGTGGCCGTCCTGCTGGCCGGTGCCATGCTCACCGTGGGCGAGCTGTTCGAGGGCCCGGCCTGGTGGACGATCAGCTACGAACTGGCCCCGCCGGAGCGCAACAAGCAGTACCTGGCCGCGTTCGACCTCAACATGGCGGCGGTCAACGTGGCCGGACCGGTGCTCTGTGTCGCGATGATCCAGGCGGGCTGGCTCGGTTGGCTGGTGTACGGCGCGCTGCTCGTCGCCGCGACCGCGCTGGCCCACCGGCTGGTCGCGGTGCGCACCCGCCGGACGGCCCCCGCCACCGTCGAGACCGGGGTGGCCGTATGAGCGGTGACGCCGGGCAGGCCGCCGACGCGGTCCTGCTGACCGTCAACCTCGGTGTCGAGCGGACCGGCTGGTGGACGTACGGCCTCGGCCGCAGCGGTATCGACAAGCAGCCGGTGGACCGCCGGGTGACCGCGGTCCGCGACGGACTCGTCGGCGACCTCATCGTCAACACCAAGGCCCACGGCGGTCCGGACAAGGCCGTGTACGCCTTCGCCTCCGAGGACGGTGCCTTCTGGGCGAAGGAACTGGACCGGGAGATCGCCCCCGGGAACTTCGGGGAGAACCTCACGCTGCGCGGCGTGGACGTCACCAACGCCGAGATCGGCGAACGCTGGCGGATCGGTACCGCGCTGTTCGAGGTCATCCGGCCACGCAAGCCCTGCCGGGTGTTCGCCGGCTTCTGGGACGTGCCGGACCTGGTCAAACGCTTCATCGCGCACGGAGCGCCCGGCGCCTACCTGCGGGTGCTGGAGGAGGGCACGGTCGGTGCCGGCGACCGGGTCGAGATCGTCCACCGGCCCGGGCACGGCATCACGGTCAACCTCATGCTGCGGGCCATCACCACCGAACCCGAGCTGTTTCCACGAATGCTGGAAGCGCCCGAAATGCTGCCGAAGATCCAGGAGAAGGCGCGGCGGTGGATCGCCGCCCGTCAAGAACAGAAGGAGCGTGCAGAGATATGAGCACTGACAGCTCGCCGCTGATCGACCCGGCCAGGCTGGCCGCGCTCGACTGGAACGACATGGCCGTGCTGAACGAGCAGCTCGACGAACTGCTCGAGGAGCTCGCGACCTCTCCCACCTGGCTCAACGACGCCTTCGACCACGTGCTGGCCACCCCCGACCTGCTGGTCCAGAGCGAGCGGCTGCAGGAGCTCGACCGGGTCGTCCTGGTGAACGACGAGGCGAGCGGTGTCCGGGTCCGGCTCCACGTCTTCCGCCAGCGGTTCTTCGACCGCCCGCACAACCACCGGTGGAGCTTCGGCACCCGGATCCTGGCCGGCAGCTACCGCCACTACATCTTCGGCGACTACCCGGACCTGTCCCCGGACACCGACGCCCGCAAGCTCACCCCCCCGCTGGTCCGCGTGGAGACGCCGGGCACCGGCTACGTCCTGCGGCACACCCTGGTGCACTCGGTCGGCGCGGTCCCCGAGACCACCTCGCTGATCGTGCGCGGGCCGGCCGAGAAGGACCGGTTCGTGGTGATGAACCGGGACACGGGCGAGGCGTGGTGGCAGTACGCCCACACCGTGGAGGACCCCGAGGTGATCCGGAACCGCCGGCTCGGCGCGGACAAGGTCAACGACATCCGTGACCTGCTCAAGCGGCAGGGCGTCGTCACGTGACCTTCGGTCCGCCCGTCGAGCTCGTCATCTTCGACTGCGACGGGGTCCTCGTCGACACCGAGCGCATCGCGGTCCGTACCCACGTGGCCCTGGGCGCCGAGTACGGCTGGCCGATGACCCCGCACGAGGTGATCGAGGAGTTCGTGGGGCGTTCGACCGCGTCGATCGCCGAGAAGATCGCGGCCCGGCTCGGCAGCACGACCGCCGAGGCCTGGGACGAGCGCTTCCGCGAGCTGCACCGGGTGGCGGTCGACGAGGAACTGGAGGCCGTGGACGGCGTGGTCGAGGCCCTGGACGCCATCGACCTGCCGTGCTGCGTCGCCTCCAGCGGCAGCCACCCGAAGATGCGGCACACCCTGGGGCGGACCGGCCTGTACGACCGTTTCGAGGGCCGCATCTTCAGCGCCGGCGAGGTCGAGCGGGGCAAGCCCGCACCCGACCTGTTCCTCCACGCGGCCGACCGGATGGGGGTGCTCCCGCAGCGGTGCGCCGTCGTGGAGGACAGCCGGCCCGGCGTCCTGGCCGCCCGGGCGGCGGGCATGCGTGCCTTCGGCTACGCGGGCGGGGTCACCCCCGCCGAGCGGCTGGAGGGCCCGGGAACCGTGGTCTTCACGGCGATGAGCGCGCTGCCGGCCCTGCTCGGCACCCGGGCGCCCGTACCGCCCCTCGTACACCACAGCTAGGGAGACCGTGGACATGGCACTGGAGATCGAGCGGAAGTTCCTCGTCGAGGGGGAGCATCCGGCCCCGGGCGGGGAGCCGCGGTCCATCGCGCAGGGCTATCTCACCGCCCCCACGGACGGCACCGAGGTCCGGCTGCGGCGCATCGGCGGCAAGCACGTGCTCGGCCTCAAGCGCGGCTCGGGGCTGGTGCGCACCGAGTTGGAGACGGAGATCGGCGAGGAGAACTTCGCCGTGCTCTGGCCCGCGACCGAGGGCGCACGGGTCGTGAAGGACCGGTACACCGTCGCCCTGGGTGAGCACACCGCCTATCTGGACCTCTACACCGAGGCCCTGGCCGGACTGCGCACCGTCGAGGTCGAGTTCGCTTCCGAGGCGCAGGCACGGGACTTCCGGCCGCCGGCCTGGTTCGGCCGTGAGGTGACCGACGACAAGGCGTTCAAGAACCAGAGCCTGGCGGTGCACGGGCTCCCCGCAGATGAAATGAGGAACGCTCAGTGAACTCCCCGTCGATGAAGCAGGACCAGCTGCTGGCGCTGCGCAGCCTGTCGAGCCTGCAGCCGCGGCTCAGCCTGGAGGAGTCGGTGACGGTCATCGACGCCGTCGGCGGCGTCGCGGCGGCCGCCTTCCTGGAGCTGCTGCGCATGCGCTCCCTGGTGATGCGCCGGCTCGCGCCGTTCGAGTCCACGCACCCCGAGGTCCGCGCGTGCATGGCCGCGATGCGCCCCAAGGCGGACAGCATCCGGCACATGCACGCGGTGCTCGACGAGAACCTCGCGCGGCTCGACCGGATCGGTCGGGAGGCGGGCATCGAGCTGTTCGGCGGAAAGGGGCTCGGCGCCCGGGCCAGCTACGCCGACAAGTCGGTGCGCGACTTCAGCGACCTCGACATCTTCGTGCGCACCCGGGCCGACGCCACCCGGCTCGTCCAGGCGCTGCGGGACGGCTTCGGCTACGTCTACCTGGACCGTGAGCTGCCCTGGTTCAAGTTCGACCCGCAGGACGGCCTGCTCTACGGGCAGTTCCCGCTGGTCGCGCCCGAGGGCGGCACCGATCTGCTCAACGTGGACATCCACTTCGGCGACTACTCGGTGCGGCACGCCAGCCGGCTGGGGCTCACGCCCACGCTCCCGGCGTACGGGCCCGGGCTGCACACCGTCCCGGTCGAGGAGAACCTGGCGTGCGTGGTCAACAACGCGGCCGGCGACTTCTTCGTGACCGGGAAGGACACCAACGACCTGCTGATGGCGCTCTCCCAGCCGGAGCTGGACGTCGAACGCCTGACGCTGCGGCTGAAGCAGGCCGGCCTGGAGGCGTTCTTCGGGTCCATCTGCGCGGAGCTGAAGGCCTCGTCCGCCCTGACCGAGGAGCAGGAGGACCGGCTGAGCCGGCTTCCGGCCGTCGAGAGCTGGGAACCGGCCCCGCAGCCCGACCGGCCGGACTGGGAGCAGCGCTGCCTGGCGACCGTGGTGCACACCTTCAACGCGTACGAGGAGCGGGGCAAGCTGACGGCGCTCAGCATCGCGATGAACGCCTATGACTACTACCGCACGCCGCTCGCCCTGGCGCTCGCGGACGACCGCTCGACGGTGACCGCGCCGATCGAGCTGAACCCGTGGACCTGCGTCCGGCTGGTGCCGGTGGAGTTCGCCCAGCGGCTCCTGGACGGGACCGCGCCGGCGGCGGAGACCGAGGTCGCGGCGGCGGCGGAACAGCGCCACGTCATCGCGGACGACCCCGACGTGGAGCGGGTCGACCTGCCGACCGGCACCTTCGTCCGGATCGCCGACGAGGTGTTCGTGGCCACCGTCTCCTACGAGCTGTCCCCCTCGGTCATCGCCCGCACGGCCCGCGAGCAGGCAGCACTCAGGTGATCGATCTCACCGGTCCGCCGCGGCCGTGGCCGGAGGCACTCGTGACCCGCTTCGGCGAGTCCGTGGCCGACGCCCTGGCCGCGGCGGACCGCTGGAACACGCCGTCGGCCTTCGGGGACCGCGCCCTGCTCGACCGGCTCGGCGAGGTCTTCGACGCCCCGGAGGGCCGGACCCTGGTCACGGGCGGGGTGCGCTCCTTCGCCACCGCCTGGAGCGGGCGCACCAGGACGGCGGTGGTGGAGCAGCCGAGCTTCTCCGAGATCCCGGAGATCCTGGCCGCGGCCGGACCCGTCCGGCGTGCGCCGTGGCGGCGGCTGCCGGAGATCGTCGGGGAGCTGACGGAGCCGGCCACCGTGTGGCTGACGACCCCCGCGCGGAACCCGGACGGCAGATCGCTCGACGAGCGGCAGCTCGACGCCCTCGCGGCGCTCGCGGGAGCGGGCCATCAGGTGGTGCTGAACCAGGTCTACCGCTGGTTCGTGGAACCCGGGCCGGTCCCCGAGGGGATCTGGACCGTGACCTCCCTGGCGAAGCTGTGCGGCGGTGGGAGCCGGCTGGGTTGGGCGGTCATGCCGGCGGCCGAACCGCCGGAGGCCTCCTTGCGCGCGTGCGCACCGGGCACGGTGTGGCAGCGGGCCTGGGCGGGCTTCCTGAACCGGCGCGTGGTCGCGGACCTGCGCTCCGCGTGCATCGAGCCGACGGTCGACGCACGCCGGGCCTTCGAGACGGCGACGGCCGGGCTGCTCGGCTGGGAGTTCCACGGTGACGGCCTCTCGCTGGCCCTGGAGTGCCCGACGCCGGAGGCCGCGTCGGGGCGGCACCCGGGAGCGCGCACCGAGGGCGAACTGCTCGCCCTGCTCGCCGAGGCGGGCGTGTCCGCATCACCCGGTGCTGCGTTCGCCATGCCGACGGCCTCGGTGCGACTGGCCTTCTCCGGTGTCGCGGTCGCGCAGGCGCGCGACGCGGCCGAACGGATCGCCCGGCTGGTCGACAGGGCCGGCCCGTGCCTGCGGCCCTGTCCGGACGGGCTCTAGCCGACCAACATCCACGGAGGCGTACGTATGGAATCATTCGCTGACCAGTTCATCGGGCTGCTCCCGCGGTACGCCGGGGGCCGGGCTCCCGGGTGCGACGCGGCCGGCGAGGGGCTGTACTCCCGGCTCGCCGACGAGTCGGTGGCGGTCTTCGAGGTCCATGGTGACGGGACGCTCGGGAAGGGCGGCGAGAGCGCCTGTCCTGCCGTGGTTCCCGGCATCTGGTGCGACGGAGCGCCACTGGGCTCGGTCGGCACCGGCACCGAGGAGTTGCTGCGGGGCTTCCACGACCGGCTCGTCCCGCACGGCGTGCTGTTCGTGGGAATCCGTCAGGACGCGACGGTCGAGCCGCTGCTCGACCGGGTCGGATTCGATCTGGCCGGCAGGTTCCCCGGCGCGGGCGGCGTGGAGTACCTCCTGGGCACCAAGCGGGCCGGCTGCTGTTCCGGCGCCCGCCGGGTGCTGTACGACCGGAGCGGCTTCCTCGATTGACGTCCCCGGCGGCCGGCTGTCGACCCCTCGTGTGTCGACAGCCGGCCGGGCACGGGTCCGCGCCACCGTCCGGTTCCGGTACGGGCGCCTACTCCGGCGGAGCGGACCAGGTCTGGTCGGTCACGCCGTCCGGGGACAGGTCACTTGTCGTGTAGTCCTCGCGGGCGAGGATGTATCCCAGTTGCAGCCGGTTGGCCGCGCCGAGGTCCTGTTTGATCCGCTGGATGTGTGCCTGGAGTGAGCGGGAGCTGATGCCGAGTCGGCGCGCGATTGCGGCATCCGAGTAGCCGCGCACCAGAAGCCTTTTGATCGAGGACCGGAGGTCCGGGAGAACCTCCAACGCCGCCTGGGCCGAATGGTTGGGCACGAATGGATAGCCGGAAGCCCGGTCCCAGGCCCGGTCGAAGCTGTCGACCAGGAAGGCGACCAGCGCGGGATGGGTGATCCTCAGTGCGCGACTGCGGTTGGGTGAGGACGGGACGAAGGCCACGCGACCATCGAAGATCAGCAGCCGGTCGAAGAACTCGCCCAGGGTCCGGACCTCGACGCCGAGGTCGGAGACCGCTCTGACGTATTCCTTGGTGGCTTCGTCGAACCGGGCGGTGTGCTGGTAGAGCGTCCGCATTTTGACGCCGGCTCGAATGGGTTTCTCCACCGACGCCAAGGCTTCTTTCAGCGTCTCCGGGGGGCGGCGCCCGTCCGGCTGGGCCGTGAGCATTTCTCTTCGTACGGAATTCACCTCCGAGTTGATGGCCGATGCTATGTTGGACAGGCCTGAGATTTCCTCGCCCCAGTGCGTCGGAAGACCGTCCTGGCTGGAATTCCGAGTATTCTCCCGAGTCAGTTCCCGACTGAGCAGATCCGTCTTCTCGAGGGTGAGGACCGCAGTCTCCCGTAGCGAGTCGAGCAGATGGCTCAACTCTCCTACGATGGGGGATTCCAGTGCCTTCGGGACGATCTGCCCGAAATCGTAGCGAGTTCCGGAATAGTCGGCGTCGATTGAGCCCGGGGTGTGGGGTTGGCCCGTCCCCGCCGTTCGACATCGGGGATGGGGTGTCTGTTTTGTAGGGTTCTGCTCCATTGGGGGACCCCTCATGTCTCTGCTGTGCGAGATCTCGAACCATGGCAAGGGTTGGCCGTAATCGAGACCTCGGCAACAATGTTGCCCGCTGTTAATCGTACCGCTCCTCGACAAAATCGACCGTGCGGTGTAGCTGTAAGGGGGCATCATGACGCAAGCGGTATTCGCTGCGAACGGGCTTATTGCGAGGCGGGCTGTTCTGCTCGCGGCGGGCGCACTTCTGGCGCTCGGCTTCGCCGCCGTCACCACCGGTGAAGACGCCCCCCCTGCATCCGCCCGGCTGGTGGCCGACGTGGGCTGGAACACGGTCGAACCGTCCGCTCCCCAAATCAACTGACGTCGCGTCAACCGACGTGAAGCCGGACAGAAGCAAAGGATCTGACATGCCCGTTCCGAACCCGGTCCTGCACCTCGGCTGGGACCCGCGGCCGATCGGTGCGCTGCAGCGCGCGGGCGCCGAGGTGACCTGTGTCGTACCGGCGAAGGACGCTCCGGCGGTGCGTGCGGCAGGGGCCGCCGCCATCGTGGTGCCGGACCCGGGCAGCGTCGAGGACGTTCTCGCCGGCCTGGTTCGGAACTCGCTCAGCCCGTCGGACTTCGGCGCGGTCTGCAGCGCCAACGAGTTCTACCTGGTGCAGGCCGCGGCCCTGGCCGAGCTCGGCGGGGCCGTCGGCTCCGGCTCCCGGCAGATGCTGGCCATGCGGGACAAGTTCGTGCAGAAGGACCTGCTGCGCCGGGCGGACGTGCGCACGGCGGCGCACATCCTCGTGGAGAGCCTCGAGCGACTGGACGTCACGACGGTCGAGTACCCCCAGGTGCTCAAGCCGCTGAACGCCGCAGGGGCCATGCACACGGTGGTCGTCCGGGACGCGGAGGAGCTCCGGCAGGCGATCGACGCGTCGCGGCAGAGCAGCGACGGACCCTGGCTCCTGGAGGAGTACGTCCCCGGCCGGGAGTTCTTCGTCGACGGTGTCGTCCGCGAAGGCCGGCTCCGGCTGTTCTCCCTCTCCCGGTACTTCCAGAACCTCATCGAGTGCCACGGTGGCGGAATCGTCGCCTACCACACCCTGCCGGAGTCGGAGGAACCCGAACTCCACGCCAGGACGCGGTCGTTGACCGAAGCCGCGTTCAAGGCGCTGCAGTTCGAGGACGGGGTGTTCCACCTGGAGGTCTTCTGGGACGGCTCCGAGGTGGTCTTCGGGGAGTGCGCGGCGCGGGTCGGCGGCGGTCGTGCGGACCGGGTCGTCGAGCTGACGTACGGCGTGAACCTCCACGACGAGTGGGCGCTGGCGGCGCTGGACCTGCCGTCGCGGATCGTCGACGAGCCGACGCCGACCGAGGAGAGCTACGGCGGCCTCAACCTGCGCTGCCCGCAAGGAACGGTGGTCTCGGCCCCGACCCTCGACGAGACCCTGGCCCGCCCGGGCGTCGTGGAGGCGGACATCTACGTCACCCCGGGCGGTGTGGCGCCGGACTTCAGCTCGGCCAGCCACATCCGTGCCGGACAGGCCGTCGTCAGCGGCGCGGACACCCGCGAGGTGGCCGAGCGGATCGCCGGCCTGAGCGCGTGGTTCCATGACAGCGTCCAGGTCGCTCCCACCGCCGACTGATCACGAGGACCAGAGGAATGCACGACTACCTCAGCGGCACGATCCGCGCGTACGACGGGGATCCGCAACGCTACGAGAACGCGACCGCGGGGATGGTCCCCGTCGCCGAACTCGACGCCTTCACGGCGCTCCTCCCCGACCCGGCCGGACGCGTCCTCGACGTCGGCTGCGCGTTCGGGCGCGACACCGCGCTGCTGGCGGAGCGGGGCCTGCGCGCGGAAGGGGTCGACCTGACGAGCGCCTTCGTGGCACGAGCGCAGGAGCTCCACCCGCAGCTCACCTTCGCGCGCATGGACGCCCGCGACCTCGCGTTCCCGGACGCGAGCTTCGCGGGTGTCTGGTGCCAGGCGACCCTGCTCCACCTCAAGGACGAGGACGTCAGCGCCGCGCTGGCCGAGTTCCACCGCGTCCTCACCCCCGGCGGGGCGCTCTTCGTCAGCTTCAAGGAGGGGGACGGCGAGGAGGAGATCGTCGAGAAGTTCAGCAGCGGCAGCGCCCGCTTCTACCGCTACCAGACGGTGCGGAGCGTCACCGGGCTGGTCGGACAGGCGGGCTTCCGGGTGGCGGCCGTCGAGCGCTCGAACGAGTTCGAGCGCTACGGTCCGGGCTACCGTGACCTGACCTGGATCCACGGGTACGCCACCAAGGCGTGACCAGCGCGCACGAGAAGTCCCGGTCGGGCATGACGACCGGGACTTCCGGCATGTCCGGATCCGTCCCCTCCGCGCCACTCTCGCACCGCTCCCGGGCCGCTCTGGCACCGTTCCCGGGCCGTTCCCGGGCCGGCGCCGCGGGAATTCCGTGAAAGGCCCTGTTTGCTCCTCCGGCGGGGGCGGCCCGTCGCCGCGCTGGGCTTGCTACGACTCCAGGTACCGCAGGACCGCCAGGATCCGCCGGCTGTAGCCGGTGGTGTGGCTCAGTGCCAGCTTGTCGAAGACGGTGTTCAGGTTCTTCTCCACCGAACTCAGCGAGATGTGCAGCTTCTGCGCGATGGCCGTGTTGGTGTGCCCCTGCGCCAGCGCCTCCAGCACGGTGCGCTCGCGCGGGGTGAGCCGGGCCAGCGGATCGCCGTGCGTGGTGCGGATGACCAGCTGCCGGACGACCTCCGGGTCGATCGCCGCCCCGCCCGCGTGGATCCGCTCCAGCGCGTCGAGGAACTCCTCGACCTGGGCCACCCGGTCCTTGAGCAGGTAGCCGACCCGCTCCGCGTTGGACGCCAGCAGCTTGGCCGCGTAGGTGCGCTCGATGTGCTGCGAGAGCACCAGCACGCTCACCTCCGGCCAGCGCTCGCGGATCTCCACGGCGGCCCGCAGTCCCTCGTCGGTATGGGTCGGGGGCATCCGGATGTCGAGGACGACGACGTCCGGCTTCTTCGCCTCGACCTCCTGAAGGACCGTCACCGCGTCGCCGAGCGCCGCCACGACCTCGTGGCCCTCTTCGACGAGCAGCCGGACCAGGCCCTCCCTCAGGAGGGTCGAGTCCTCGGCGAGGATGACGCGCATGGAATCTCCGCGGTGATGGTGGTCGGTCCCCCCAGGGGGCTGTCGATGTGCAGGACGCCGTCCAGCGCGGCCACCCGGCTGAGCAGCCCGGTCAGGCCGCTGCCGGCCGGGTCCGCGCAGCCCGTGCCGTTGTCCTCGACCCGGACGGTGAGCAGCGCGCCGTCGAGCGTCACCCGCACCGAGATGGCCGAGGCCGAGGAGTGCTTGGCGGCGTTGGTCACGGACTCGGACACCACGAAGTAGGCGGCCGTCTCCACGGGTTTGGGCAGCGCCGCGCCGACCTCGAACCGGGTCCGCAGCGGGATGCCGCACCGCTCGGCCACCCCGCCCAGCGCCTCTTCGAGACCGAGGCTGTCCAGCGCCGAGGGATAGACCCGCCAGGCCACCTCGCGCAGTTCGGTCAGCACGTCCCGGGACTCGTCGTGCGCCTGGAGCAGCAGCGCGCTCGCCTGCTCGGGGTTGCGGCCCCGGCGGGCCCTGCCCAGCAGCATGGCCAGCGCCACCAGACGCTGCTGGACGCCGTCGTGCAGATCGCGTTCGATGCGCCGGCGCTCGGCGTCCACGGCCTGGACCACCGCGGCCCGGCTGGTGGCGAGTTCGTCGATCCGGCGCTGTAGCAGCTCCCGCTCGGAGGGGCCGAAGCACTCGCGGGCGATCCGGGTGTCCAGGGCGGCCAGCGAGTACAGGCCCTGCACGTCGAGGAAGAGCAGGACGCTGCCCAGCAGTGCCTGGGTGAGGAGTTGGTCCCAGCCGAGCGTCCCCCGGGCCATCCCGTTGACCGTCAGCCCGGCCAGCATGGCGCCGAAGCCCAGCAGTCCGATGACGACCGCGCAGAGCAGTCCCGCGTAGCAGCGGACCGCCAGGTAGCGCAGGAGCTTCTGGTCGGACGCCTTGTAGTGCTCGGGGAAGCGGTCGTCGAAGAAGGCGGAGCGCCGGTTGCGTTCCAGGGCCGTCAGCCGGCGCGCCCCGGCCATCACGATCTCCAGGGCGTTCGGCCGGCTGCGCGGCCAGAGCAGGAAGGGGCCGAGGACGGTGCCGACCACGAGGAGGTAGAGCGCACCGAGCACGGCGGTCAGACAGCCGATCAGGACGCCCAGGCTGCGGCGCGACCAGGCCGGGGCCCGCGTGGCGGTCTCGTCCTCAGCGGTGCCCTGACCACCCGCAAACCCCGTCGGGGGGTGGGATGCGGCGCCCGCTGAATCTCCTCGCACGAGGCCCGAGCCTAGTGCGGCCGCGCAGCCCGGGCAAGATCGCCAGGACTGCGCGGCGGCTTCGACCGTGCGGTCGGGAAGCGCGGCCCGGTCATGAACTGGCCTGCTGCTGCGACCGGTTGCGGTTGCGCAGCCGGACGACGAGGTACCCGGCCAGGGCCGCGACCGGCGACTGAGCGGCCACATCGGATTCACCCTGACCCACGCCTCGGGACGCCCCTGGGTCATCGGACAGGCCCCGGACGGGAACACCGGTGTCACCTCGGCCGTCCACGCCCGGCACGGCACCACCGCGCGCGGCTGGTCACCGGGACCCACACGCTGACCACCGGTCAGCTCAAGGACTGGGCCAGGCGCGTACGGCACCCGGCCGACCTCGACGAACTCGCCGGCTCCCTCACCGGCAGCGCCCACCTGGTCGCGAGGATCGACGGCGAGGTCCGCGTCCAGGGCACCGTCACGGGGGTGCGTCGGGTCCTCACCGCCACCGTCGACGGCTGCGCCCTGGCGTCCGACCGCGCCGACCTGCTCGCCGCCCTGGCCGACGCCCCCCCTGGACCCGGTCCGCCTCACCGCGCGGCTGCTCGGATTCCCGGCGCCCGTGTGCGTACGCCATGCGCCCGGCCGGGAGGAGCCCGGGTAAGGGGTTACGGAAAACCGCAGCAGGACCGGGCGGTTGACCGCATGGTGGCGCCCCCCGCCCGGCTCCTACCGTGGACCGCATGATCGCAACGTTGGCTTCCGCGTCGCTCGCCACCGCTTCCGCCGAACCCGCAGGCGGCATCGCCGGATGGGCCGTCGACGTCATGAGCACCCTCGGCGCCCCGGGCGCCGGTCTCACCAACCTGGTGGACACCGTCCTGCCGTTCATTCCCAGCGAGATCATCCTGCCCGTCGCCGGATTCGCCGCCGGACAGGGCAAGCTGAGTCTGCCGGCCGTCATCGTCTGGACCACGATCGGCTCGATCGTCGGCTCCTGGATCGTGTACGCCGCAGGTGCCCTCCTGGGCCGCGACCGGACCCGCGCACTCATCACCCGCATCCCGCTCATCCATGCCCACGAGATCGACCGGGCCGAGGCGTGGTTCGAACGGCACGGCCGCAAGGCCGTGCTGATCGCCCGCATGGTGCCGGTGGTGCGCAGCCTCATCTCCGTACCGGCCGGGATCCAGCGGATGCCGCTGATGGCCTTCACCGCCATGACCGTCCTCGGCAGCCTGGTGTGGAACACCGTGTTCGTGCTGTTGGGCTACTGGCTGGGCGACAACTGGCACCTGGTGGACGAGTACGGCGGCTGGGTGTCGAAGGGCGTGGTGGCGGTGGCGCTCGTCGTCATCGGCCGCTGGTTCCTGGTGCGGATGCGCCGCCGCCCGAGCGCCCGGCACCGCGGCTGAGGCCCGGGGCCTTTCGGCGTTCTGCCGCGTTGAGCCGTGCGGTGGGCACGTGGGGGTCGCGTCGTGGTTGCGGGGAGCTCGGGCAGGTGGTCGACCGGCTGCCCCCGCGCTCAGGGTGAGGGCGGTGGACCGGCGGTTGCGCTGGAGCAACTGTGGGTTCCCTCTCGTTGACGCGGCTTCGTTGGCACGGCTTTCGTTGACGCGGTTCCGATGACCTGCGGCGGAAAGAACGTAGGCGTCCTGCGTGAACGTGGTTTCCGGCTCCACGTGAACCCGTGGTGAGGCGGCGGGGGTTGAGGCGGAACGCGGCGGCCGCGCTCTTATGACAACGGCATTGACGTGTGGCGTGGGTCACCGGTTTCATGGCTCGCACTTCCCGCGCACGCCTCCCCTACGGTGCGCGCGGCCTCCCACCCACATCCCCCACACCCCCCACGACCTAGGCGGTGATCCGTTGGCATCGACGGTGAAGGACACGGGCGGCGGCCCGAGAACGGATGCGGGCAGCTCCCGCGTCGTGATGCGGCAGTCCCTCGGCTTGCTGGACGGCGCGGCGATCGCCGCGTCCAGTACGGCCGCCACCAGCAGTATCGGGATCGGCCTGGGCCTGATGGCCGGGGTCGTCGGCCTGCACCTGCCGGCGATCATGCTGCTGGCCTTCCTGCCGGTGCTCGCGATCGCCGGCGGGTACGGCCGGTTGAACGCGGTGGAGCCGGACGCCGGCTCCAGCTACCGGTGGGTCGGGCGCACCCTCAGCCCCTGGCTGGGGTTCCTCACCGGGTGGGTCAACACGGTCGGCACGGTGGTGTTCATGGCGTACACCACGACCGTCACCGGCTCGTCGGTCATCCAGCTCCTCGACCTGGCGCACGTGCGCAGTGTCGCCGGCCTGCGGCTGGACGCGGACTCCACCGTCCAGTGCACCCTGCTCGGCCTGGTGGTCCTGGTCGGCGCCGCGCTGGTCGCGGTGCGCGGGCTGGAGATGGCCGCCCGGCTGCAGAAGGCGCTGCTGGTGTTCGAGTACGCCGTGCTGCTCGGCTTCTGCGGGTACGGGCTGTTCGCGGGTGACCAGCCGTTCTCGCTGCAGTGGTTCAACCCCTTCGACATCCCCTCCTTCGGCGCCGTCGCGCAGGGCATGGTGCTGGCCGTGTTCTGCTACTGGGGCTTCGAGTCGGTGTTCAGCGTCGGCGAGGAGGTGCGCGACCCGCGCGACGCCTCCCGGGCCGGCCTGCTCGCCCTGGTGGTGATGATGCTGCTGTTCCTGCTCGCCGGTACGGCCTTCCAACGGGTGCTGCCGATCGACGAGTTGGCCGACAACGGCGCGCACGGGCTGACCTACTTCGGCACCAAGCTCGCCCACCAGCCGCTCGCCGCACTGCCGTTGATCGCCCTGACGTTCTCCGCGATGGCCTCGCTGCAGTCCTCGGTGATCCCGACCGCCCGCGGGATGTACGCGATGGGGCGCGACCGGGTGCTCGGCCCGGTCTGGACCCGGCTGCACCCCCGGCACGCCACACCCGCCGTCGGCACGCTGCTGATCACGGGTATCGCCGTCCTCCTGGCCCTGGCCTCGATCGCCATCCCGACCGTCAACGACCTGATCTCGGCCGCCGTCAACGCGATCGGCATCATCGTCGCGCTCTACTACGCGCTGACCGCCATCGCCGCCGCCGTCCGGTTCCGCGGGCTGCTGCGCACCGACCTGGCGGAGGGACTGCGCGCGGTGGTCGGCCCGCTGCTGGGCGCGGCGGCGCTGCTCGCCGTCGGTGGCTACCTCGCCTGGACCTTCTACGACTCCGCCGACCACTTCGAACTGTCCGCCGACAACGGGTGGTTCGAGCTGACCGTGGTGACGCTGATGGTCGTCACCGGGCTGCCGGCGGCGGCCTGGGCCCGCTGGCGCCGGCGTTCGCCGTACTTTCAGGCGAACGCGACGGGGGATGTCAACTCCCTTGCCAACGAGTCGTAAGAACCGCAAGAGATCCACGGGACACGAGCTCCACGCGACGCAAGGATCCACGGGACACGAGATCCACGGGACACAAGCTCCACGCGACGCAAATGTCCACGGGACACGAGATCCACGAGACACAAGCTCCGTGCGACGCAAGATCCAAGTAGCGCAAGAGATCCACGAGATGTTCACGAGACGCAAGAACGGAGCACCAGCCATGACCGAGGCCGATCTGGTCTTCACCCGTGGACCCGTCCACACCGGTGACGCCGCCCGGACGAGGGCGACCAGCCTGGCGGTCGTCGGCGAGCGGATCGCCGCCGTCGGGCACGACGAGGTCCGGGAGCTGATCGGGCCGAAGACCGAGGTGGTGGACCTCACCGGCAAGCTGCTGCTGCCCGGATTCCAGGACGCGCACATCCACGCGGTGTTCGGCGGAGCCGAGTTGGCCGTCTGCGACCTCACCGGGACGGTCGGCGTCGCCGACTACCTGGAGCGGATCCGGGCGTACGCGGACGCGAACCCCGGGCAGGAGTGGATCACCGGCAGCGGGTGGTCGATGGAGAGCTTCGACGGCGGCCTGCCGACCCGGCAGCTGCTCGACTCCGTCGTCCCCGACCGGCCGGTGTACCTGACCAACCGGGACCACCACGGCGCCTGGGCCAACACCCGGGCGCTGGAACTCGCCGGCCTCACCCGGGACACCCCCGATCCGGCCGACGGGCGGATCGAGCGCGAGGCCGACGGTACCCCGGGTGGCACGCTCCAGGAGGGCGCCACCGCCCTGGTCGCCCGGCTGGTGCCGCCGTCCACCGCCGCCGACCGGCTGGACGGGCTGCTGCGCGCCCAGCGGCTGCTGCACTCGCTCGGCATCACGGGCTGGCAGGACGCGCTACTCGGCGAGTTCAACGGCCAGCCGGACCCGTCCGACGCCTACCTGGCCGCGGCGCGCTCCGGCGCGCTGACCGCCCGGGTGACCGGCGCGCTCTGGTGGCAGCGCGACCGGGGAGCCGATCAGATCGCCGAACTCGTGCGACGGCGCGAGGAGTTGAGCCACGGGCGGTTCCGGGCCGGCTCGGTGAAGATCATGCAGGACGGCATCGCGGAGAACTTCACCGCCGCGATGACCAGCCCGTACCTGGACGGCTGCGGCTGCGCCACCGCCAACTCCGGCCTCAGCTTCGTCGATCCGGAGGCGTTGCGCGGGTACGTCACCGAGCTGGACGCGCTCGGCTTCCAGGTGCACTTCCACGCGCTCGGCGACCGGGCCGTCCGCGAGGCGCTGGACGCCGTCGAGGCCGCCCGCGCCGCCAACGGGTGGCGCGGCGCCCGGCACCACCTCGCCCACCTCCAGGTGGTCCACCCGGAGGACCTCGCCCGCTTCGCGCGGCTGGGCGCGATCGCCAACATCCAGCCGCTCTGGGCCGCCCACGAGCCGCAGATGGACGAGCTGACCATCCCCTTCCTCGGCCCGGAGCGCGCCGCCTGGCAGTACCCGTTCGGCGACCTGCAGCGCGCGGGCGCCACCCTGGCGGCGGGCAGCGACTGGCCGGTGAGCAGCCCGGACCCGCTGGCGGGCCTGCACGTGGCGGTCAACCGGATGGAGCCGGAGGCCACCGACGGACGGGTCTTCCTGCCCGAGCAGCGGCTCGACCTGGGCTCCGCGATCGCCGCGTACACGGCCGGGTCCGCGTACGTGAACGGGCACGACGACGCGGGGGTGCTGGCCGCCGGGCGGCTCGCCGACCTGGTCGTCCTCGACCGGGACATCCTCACCGGGCCGGCCGAGGAGATCGCCCACGCCCGGGTGGAACGCACCTACGTGGGCGGCGAGTTGGTGCACGCGGCGGAGTGATCCCGGTCGCGGGCTTGGCGGGCCTGGCGGGCTTCGGGGCTTCTCGGGAGGCGCAGGGCGCGCGACGGCCGCCGGTGGTGAGCGCACGGGGGCGCGCCACCGGCGGCGCCGTGCCCGCCGGGGGCGTCGTCAGCGGTCCCGGTCCCGGTCCCGGTCCTGGCCGCTGCCCGCCGCCCGCAGGCGGGCCTCGGCGGCGTCGAGGAGGAGGTCCAGCGCGTACGGGTAGCCGCTGCGGCGCATGTCCGTGGTGAGCAGGCCGGCGGTGGCGGCGATGTGCGGGTGGGTGGCGGCGTCGAGGCGGGCGTAGGAGGCCTGCCAGACCTCCAGGTCCGCGGTCGCGGCGGGGGCCGGGAGGGCGAGCGCGGCGGCGTCCAGGGCGGCGAAGCCGAGGCTCTGGTCGACGAAGGCGTGGTAGATGCGGACGGCCTCGAGGTCCGGGAAGCCGGCGGTGCGCAGGATGCCGAGCATGGCCTCGACGGCGGCGGTCTCGTGGGTGCGGCCGGTGGTGCGGTGGGCGGCGAGCAGGGCGGCCTGCGGGTGGGCCTGGTAGGCGGCGTGGATGCGCAGGCCGATGGCGCGCAGGTCGGCCCGCCAGTCGCCGGTGGGCTGCCAGCCGTGCTGGGCGCGGCCGATGAGCTCGTCGGCGATGGCGAGCAGCAGGTCGTCGGTGCTGTGGAAGTAGCGGTAGACGGCGCTCGGGTCGGCGCCGAGCGCCGCCCCGAGCCGCCGTACGGTGAGCGCCTCGGCGCCGTGCTGCCCGATCAGCCGCAGGGCGGTGTCGACGATCAGCTCGGCGGAGAGGACGACGCCCTGCTTGGTGGGGCGCCGACGTCTCCGCTGCGGTTCGGGGACTACGCGGTCGTTCATGCCCGCAGGCTATGTCAACTCCGTTGACATAGAGAAGGGGCGAGGCGAGGCGTACGGAGCGAAGGGCCCGGGACGGTGGCCGGTCGGACGACCCGCCGGTCAGACCACCCGCCGCAGCCAGCCGTGCCGGTCCTCGGCGCGCCCGTACTGGACGTCCAGCAGGTGCTCGCGGATGCCGAGGGTGTGCTTGCCGGGCGCGCCGCCGCCGACGGCGAACTCGTAGCCCTCGCCCTTGAACCCGATGATCGGGGTGATCACCGCCGCGGTGCCGGCCGCGAACACCTCGGCGACGGTGCCGTCGGCGGCGCCGGAGCGCAGCTCGGCGAAGGTGATCGCGCGCTCGACCGGGGTCAGGCCGAACTCGGCTGCCAGGGCCAGGATCGAGTCCCGGGTGACACCGTCGAGGATGGTGCCGAGCCCGGGAGTGACCAGCTCGCCGGCCGCGGTGACCAGGCACAGGTTCATCGTGCCGGACTCCTCCAGATCGCCCTCGCCGCCCGTGTCGTCCAGGAACAGCACCTGGTCGCAGCCGTGCTGCTTCGCCTCGATCTGCGCGGCCAGGCTGGAGGCGTAGTTGCCGCCGCACTTGGCCGCGCCGGTGCCGCCCCGCCCGGCCCGGGTGTACCGGCTGCTGACCCAGAGCGTGATGCCGGTGACGCCACCGGCGAAGTACGGCCCGGCCGGGCTCGCGATGACCGCGTAGGTGACCTCCTCGGCGGGCCGGACGCCGAGGAACGCCTCCGAGGCGAACATGTACGGCCGCAGGTAGAGGCTCGCCTCGCCGCCGGAGTCCGGCACCCACGCCTCGTCCGCGCGGACCAGCTCCTCGACGCTCGCGAGGAAGTCCTCCTCCGGCAGCACGGGCAGCGCGAGCCGCTCGGCGGAGCGCGCGAAGCGGCGCGCGTTGAACTCGGGGCGGAACAGCCGCACGCCGCCGTCGGCATGGCGGTAGGCCTTCAGCCCCTCGAAGATCTCCTGCGCGTAGTGCAGCACCGACGCGCTCGGGTGCAGCGAGAACGGCGCCAGCGGCCCGACCCGGCGGTCGTGCCAGCCCTCGCCCGGCGTCCAGGTCGCGGTGGCCATGTGGTCGGTGAAGAACTTGCCGAAACCCGGCGCGGCGAGGACGGCGCGTCGCTCCGCCTCCGGTACCGGGCCGGCCGTCCGAACCAGAGGGAAAGTGCGACTCATCGTCAACTCCTCGGCGCCGAGGCGGAATCCGCCGGATCCGGCGCCGACCACCGGCGCCTCACCCGTCATGCTAACGGCCGTCAGTCGGACGGGATACGGGCCGCCCGGGTCTCCGCGGTGACCGTGCGGGGGCACCGACGGGGCACCGACGGGGCATCGACGGGGTGTCAACGGGCTGCCATGGGGGTGCCCGTGGGTTCCCCTGGCGAGGCCGACCCGCACGCGGCCGCGGCCGGGGCAATCGGGGCCGGGAGTGGGCCTGTTCGAGTGAGCGGCGCGTGGTGTCGCGGGGGCGGCCGGGGGAACGGCGGTTACGTAGGTGGGCAATCCCCCGTCGCGGGCCGTGGCTTCGGCCGTCGTCCCGCCCTCCGTGATCGGAGCGCCCCACCCATGGCCGTACCCACCACCTTCGACCACAGCGCGGCCGGCTACAGCCTGCCGCACGCCTACTGCCTGGCCAAGGCGGCCGAACTCGCCTACCAGGACGACGCCGCCATCGACGAGCAGGCCCGGGCCTGGGGCTTCGGCGATGTGCGGCACCACCAGACCCGGTTCACCCCGCCGTTCCCGGTGGAGGACACCCAGGCGTACACCATGGGCAGCGACCGGATGATCGTCGTCGCGTTCCGCGGCACCGAACCGCGCGAAATGCGCGACTGGCTCACCGACTCGACCGGACACAGGCCGCCCGGCCTCGTCGGTGGTGCCGAGCACCCCTTGCGGGCTGCCCGTCCCGCCGCCGGCCGTGCCCCCCGCCGAGGTGCTCAGCCCTCAGCGGGGGCCGGTGCCCAGGATCTGCCGTTGTAGGAGTAGCTCGGGGCGCCGTGCAGGCCGACCGTACGGAAGGGCCGGCCGTTGTCGTTCACGGTGACCTTGCCCTGGCGGTCGCCGCTGCTCCACTCCAGCTCCAGGTACCAGCTGACGTCCTGGGAGCGGGTGGTGGCGTCCACGTCGATCACCTGCGGGTCGGTGTCCGACACCCGGTAGGGGAAGTCGGACACGGGGGTCTTCTTCGCACCCTCCTTGCCCGGGACGGGGACGGCACGCGGCGTGGGCGAGTCGAGGTCCACCGCGAAGGACGCCGGGACGAGGTTCCCGCCACAGCCCGCGCCCGGGGTGTAGGCGTTCCACTTGGGGGCGGGCTGGGTGCCGGCGATGTGCACGTACACGGTGTGCAGGACGACGGGCGTGGCGGTCGCGCCCTGGGCGGTGAGCTCCAGGCGCAGGTGCCCGGCGGGGACGGCATGCTGCGCGGCCGCCCAACTCCCGGTGCGCGCGGCGGTGTCCGGGGGCGGGGCCACCTGGGCGGGCGTGCGGGCGGAGAGGAACCACTGGCCGCAGGGGCTGCCCCAGTTGTCGGTGAGGACGTTGACGTGGAAGGGGGGCGGGTTGTCCTCGGGGGCGGGGGTGGGGACCGGAGTGGGGGCGTCCGTGGGGGACGGGGGTGTGGCGGCGGGCGGGGCGGCAGCCGTGGGGGCGGTGGTGACAGCCGCGGTGGCGGGGGCGTCGGCGGCGCCCGTCGGAGTGGTGCCGGTGCCCGGCGTGCCGCCGACGTCGTGCAGGAGGAAGGCGGAGACCACGGCGGCCACGGCGGCGACGGCCACCGCGCTCAGCAGCACGCGGGTGCGGGTGCGGTTACGGCGCCGGGGTTCGGCGGCCGGGGCCACGGGGAGCACGGGTTCCACCTCCTCGGTCGGCGCGGGAGCCGGCGTGGGAGCCGCTGTGGGGGTGGACTCCGGGTCCAGCGCGAGCTCCGGCGCCGGCTCCGGCTTCGCTCCCGCTGCTCCCGCCGAGCCCGCCTCCCGGCGGCGGGCCGCGTCGGCCAGAATCCAGCGGCGGTGCAGCTCGACCAGTTCCTCGTCGCGCGCCCCGCAGGCCCGGGCCAGGCGTTCCACCGGTGCGTACTCGGCCGGGACGGCGGCACCGTTGCAGTAGCGGTGCAGCGTGGAGGTGCTGACGTGCAGCCGGGTCGCCAGCGCGCCGTAGCTGCGGCCGGAGCGCTCCTTCAGCTCCCGCAGCGTCGCCGCGAACTCGTCGGTCTCCACGCCCATGCTCTGCGCACCTCTCACCCCGGACCGGCCCCGGATCCCGTCGAATCCGCGGATCACGGTACCGGCTCGCCGGGTGAGTGCCCGGAGGAAGGGGAGCACAGCGGCCCTGGTCAGGACTGCCGGTCGGCGGCGGCGGTCGACGCGGCGGCGTCCGCGACGCTGCTCCGGTACAGGCCCAGCTTCGGCTTGGCCACCTTGGCGCCGTTCCCGAGCGGGAAGTCGAGGGTGTCCGCGGCGGCCATGTGGTCGCCGTCGGCGAGGACGTTCAGCTCGTCGACGCCGGCCGCGGTGCCGGTGGCCGCACCACCGGGGTTGAGGTCGAGCACCGCGTACGCCGTCTGACCGGCCGCCACCGGGTAGGCCGGGGCGCCGCCCAGCCCGCTGGGCACCAGCGGCTTGACGTCCTTGCCGTGGTCCGCGGCGTGCGAGTCACCGAGGCTCAGCAGCGGGTAGTAGCTCAGGCCGCAGGCCGTCGTGCCCTGGTTGCGCACCTCGATCACCCGCTGGCCGGGCGCCTCGGCCCGGGTGGTCACGCGGACCGACAGCTTCTTGGCCTCGCAGGGGTGGGAGTAGGCGTAGGCCTCCCCGCCGCCCGCCTCACCGCCGCCACCCGGGGAGGAGGTGGCGGCGGGGGTCTTGGGGCGGGCCGGGGTGCTGTTCGCGGCCGGTGCGGCGGCGGGCGCGATGGTGGCCGCGGCTGCGGCCGCCTGGGTGGGCTTGGCGGACGGCTGCGCATCGCCCGCGCCGCCGCCGGACTGGCAGGCGGTCAGGGTGAGGGTGGCGCCGAGGGCGAGGGCGGCCGGAACGAAGAAGGCGCGGCGAACGGTCATGGAGGTTCCCCCGTAACAGTGGTGGGTGTGAGAAGAGGATCGGGCGGCGGGGCCATCGCCACCGGGCCGCCGATCAACACTGTGGCCCGCCGCCCGTCCCACCGCCAGCCTTCCCCGCCACCCCGGGACACTGGAACGGTTCCACCCCCTCTGACCTGCACATCCGCCCCCGCCTGGAACGCCTCACCGGAACGCCCCGGGACCTCCAGGACCTTGCCGTAGCGCTCTCCCGGGCCTTGCCGTACCGCTCTCCCGGGCCCCGTCGCCTCGGCCTGTCCGTCGTCCTCCGGGCACGATCCGGGCGGGCATGGGGACCTGACGGTGCACCAAGGGATGCCCTTGATCCTGTGATCGTTCCGGGTAGATCGGGCGGGTTGTGCGGGCACCTGTCCAAGCCGGTGTTCGGGCCCGGGGCGGGCGGCAGAACTGCCGATATGCTGACCGCCGCTCCACGGAGGGAGCGACCGGGAATCGGGGGAAGCGCATGAGCGGCGGCGGTGCCGGGGTGGGGTTCAGTGCCCATCCGGACAAGCTCGGGGACGCGGGCGACCAGCTGATAGCGGCGAGTACGGACGTGGGCTCGGTGAAGGACGCGCTGGGCAAACTGGGCATGTCCGGCGACGGGACCTTCGGGGAGTACGGCGCGGGTGACGCGGCGAAGGCGTTCTGGCAGGCGTGGCAGGACGAGCTGGGGGTGAACGTCGACGCGTTGAACGACCTCGGCGGCAAGGTGCACACCAGCGCGGCGAACTACAGCACCACCGATCACGGTGTCGGCCAGCAGTACCAGCAGCAGGGGGCGTGACCGGTGCCCGACCACAGCGCGAACCCGCTCAGCCCGTTCGGCGTGGACCTGGGCAACCAGCGCCAGCAGGCCGAGCGGCTGAAGAAGACCATCGACGACTCGCACGGCATGTGGGGCGCCGGTGACCTCAAGTACGCCGTCCACGACGCCCTGCAGCTTCCGGCCCCCAAGGGTGACCCGGGCAAGCTCGGCCAGCTCGCCACCTCGTACAACACGGCGAGCAGCCAGCTGGACGAGATCCAGATGAAGGTGGCGCGGGTCGGTGCCGAGCACCTGCCGGACGCCTGGACCGGGCAGGTGGGGGAGAAGGCGGCCGAGGTGGTCAAGGCCTCCGCCGACGACCTGACGCGCTGCCGCGACATGCTGGGCAAGGGCCGGGACCAGCTCAACGCGCTGGCCTCCGCGCTGAGTGAGGCGCAGACCCTGCACGGGCAGGGCCACGCGCCGCTGAGCGAGGCGCTGAGCCTGCTGCACGACATCACCGTCTCGGGCGCGCCGGACCCGTTCAACTGGGACGACGACAAGATGCACACCGCCCACGCCAAGGCGAAGGACGGCATCAAGTCGATCTTCGACGCGGCGGTGAAGGCGGAGGACGCCGGCCGCGCCGCCGCGCGTGAGCTGAACGCGCTGGCGGACAAGGCGCTGGCGGCCCGCTTCAAGAACAAGGGCCTCGGCGCCGCCGACAAGCTGGTCATCGCGGACGCGGAGGTCGCCGGCAGCGACCAGTTCGGGTCCATCCTCACGGCCAACGACGTGACCCGGGCCGGCCAGTTCATGGACAAGATGAGCGACGCCGACCGGGCCCGCTTCGACCAGTTGCTGGCCGGCAGCAAGTCCCCCGAGGAGCGCGCCTACCTGATGAAGGCGCTGGCCGCCGGGCACGGCTACGACGAGATCAAGGCCTTCGACGACCAGATCCACGAGCACGGCGGCGACCCGGCCTGGCTGGCCCAGCGCCTCTCCCCGGTGCAGATCGACTCCGCCTCCGGGAACCAGTCGGACACCGCCTACCAGGGCGTGGCGTGGAACCAGGGCGACAAGCCGACCTGTGTGGCCGGCTCGACCGTCACCGCCCGGGCGATGGTCGACCCGCTCTTCTCCCTGCAGCTCACCACCGGCGGGCACCCCGGCGACCCGCAGTACGACAACGGCAAGGCCGCGTACGACCGCTGGCTCAAGGAGACCGACCGCGTCTACGACACCAAGAACTGGTGGAACGAGTGGCAGGACGGGATGAGCGACGGGGAGTCCAAGGACGCCGCCAACGACGAGATCGGCAAGCACACCGGGGCGGGCTACCACACCGTCGACCTGGAGGGCCCGGAGCAGCGCAAGGACGTGCTGGCCCAGGTCGAGTCGGCGGTGGACCAGGGCAAGCCGGTGCCGATCGGAGTCAAGGAGGACACCTGGTTCCGTCCGGACGGCCACCAGATGATGATCATCGGGCACCGCGGTGACCAGCTGGAGATCTACAACCCCTGGGGTTACACCGTCTGGGTGAGCGAGAGCGACTTCGTCAACAACCACATGGAGGGCGCGGCCCAGGGCGGCAACATGCCGATCGCCGACCACGTCCAGATGCCCAAGTGAGGTCCGGTTGAGCACCACCCCGCCCCCCATGAGCGACTCTCATCTCGCCGAGCTGGACGTCGAGGTCCTGCTGCGCTTCGGCCTGCCGGCTCCGGGCCCGCACCGTTCCACGCTGTTCGGTGACGGCGCGGTGGCCGCCGCGATCACCGTCGACCGGCTCGGCGCCATGCCGCGCGCCCTGGTCTTCCTCGGCGAGGTGGTCCGCTCCGGCGGCACCCGCTACGCCGCCGCGCTGCCCGAGCCGCTGCCCGGCCCGGCGGCGGCGGTGGCGCGCGGCTGGCTGGAGGCGGCCTCGATGGTCGTCGGGGACGCGACCGGAGACCTGCTGGTCGCCCGCTGGCTGGACGCGGTCGCCGCCGTCCTGGCATTGCGGATCAATCACCATGAGGCGAACTCATGAGGTGGCGTCGGATCCTGATCGCGGCGGTCGCCCTGCTGGCCGTCGCGGGCGTGGTGGGCGCGGTGGTGGTCCACCGGATGACCACCGGCAAGCTCGACCACGGCACGGTGTTCGCCCAGGCCTCCGGTGAACTGGCGGTCAAGCCGGGAGAGTTGTTCTCCGTCGAGGTCAGCGCCCACCGGGTGACCGGCCAGGTCTGGACGGTGGCCGACCCGGCCCCCGGTTCGGCCCCCGACCCGGCCGCGCCCCAGGCCCCCGATTCGGCCGCCGTACGGTCCGTGGGCGACGAGTACGTCAAGGACTTCGGGCTGAAGGACCTGGTCGGCGCCACCGGCTCGGCGGGCTCCGGCGGCCGCTACTACTTCGTGTTCCGCGCCGGCCCCAACCCGGGCCGCGCCACCATCACCCTGCGCAACCCCAACCGCGCCGCCCGCCCGGGCGGTTCCGACCAGGACGAGCGGCAGTTCACCGTCGACGTGCGCTGAACTGTCGGCCTGTGCTGAACCGTCGGCGTGCGCTGAACCGTCGACGTGCTGACGTGCCTCACCCCCGGCCCTCTGCGAAGGGGGTGAGGGTGCGTCGGCCCCGGCGGCCAACCGGGTGACGCGGGTTTGGCCGCCCGGTCGCCACGGAACGTCTTCCCGCCGTACCGGCAGCGGCGCACCAGGTTGTGCCCGAACCCGAGGGGTGGCATGGCGACCGCAGGTTCCCAGGAGGCTCCCCGGCAGGCGAGGGCGTTGGCGCTCGCCCGGCACCCTAAACTGTGGCTCTTCCCGAGCGTCCTGTGCGGCCTGCTGGCCGTCGTGCTCTCGCTGCTCTACATGGGCGGCATCGTGAACCCGACCGGGCATCTGCACCGGCTCCCCATCGCCCTGGTGAACGCGGATCAGGGCGCGCCGCCGCCCGGACAGCCGGCGAACCTCGGTACCCAGCTGACCAGGGCGATCGTGGCCGGCACGCCCGACAGCACCGTCGACTGGCGGCAGGTGGACGAGGCCGGGATGCGCGAGCAGCTCGCCTCCGGCAAGGTCTACGGCGCCCTGCTCGTGCCCAGGGGCTTCACCTCCGCCGTCACCGCGCTGGTCACCGGCGGCGCCACCGAGCGGCCGACCGTGACCGTGTTGACCAACCCCGGGCTGGGCAGCCTCGGCTCCTCGATGGCCGCGCAGATCGCCCAGAACGCCGCCCACCAGGCCTCCCAGGCGGCCGGCCGCGAACTGCTGGCCGCCGTCCCGGCCGCGACCACCCCGGGCCCGGACACCGGCGCCACCGCACGCCTGCTGCTCGCCGACCCGATCGCCGTCGCCACCCAGGTCGGTCACCCGATCGGCAGCCACAGCGGACTCGGCCTGAGCGCCTTCTACTTCACCCTGCTGGCCGTCCTGACCGGCTTCATCGGCGGCAACATCATCCACAACGGCGTCGACGGCGCGCTCGGCTACAGCGACAGCGAGATCGGCCCCTGGCACACCCGCCGTCCGACCGTTCCGATCAACCGTACCCAGACCCTGCTGCTCAAGATGATCATGACGGCCGGGATCATGCTGCTCACCACCTGCCTGGTGATGCTCGGCGCGGTCGGCATCCTCGGCATGGACGCCCCGCACCAGGCGATGCTCTGGCTCTTCGCCTACTGCGCCAGCCTCGCCGTCGGCCTCGGGGTGCAGGCGATCAACGCCGCGTTCGGTGGGATCGGGCAGCTGGTGTCGATGTTCGTCTTCATCGCGCTGGCCCTGCCCTCCTCCGGCGCGACCGTCCCCCTGCAGGCGGTGCCCGGCTTCTACCGCTTCCTGAGCGTCTTCGAACCGATGCGCCAGCTCAGCGACGGCATCCGGGCGATCCTCTTCTTCGACGCCCGGGGCGACGCCGGGCTGGCCCGCGGCTGGATCATGATCGCGGTCGGTGTGGTGCTGGCCCTGGCGTTCGGCTTCGGGATGACCCGCTACTACGACCGCAAGGGCCTGCACCGCTGGACGCCCCAGCCGACCGACTGACGCTTAGGCAGGGGCGTTCAGGGCCGGAAGGGTCAGGACTTCGTCACCGTCACCTTGAGGTGCTTCATGATCGGCTGGTCGCTCTGCGTGCTGTGGTCGCCGATCGCGCAGAGCACGTTCATCTCCGGCATGTAGCCGGCCGCGCAGCCGCGCGGGATGTCGTACGGGACGGCCAGGTAGCCGGTCACCGAGCGGGTGCTGCCGTCCCGGGCGGTGCTGGTGACGTCCACCCGGTCGAACTCGGCGATGCCGCGCTCGCGCATGTCGTCCTTGTTCAGGAAGACCAGGGTGCGCAGGTTCTTCACGCCCCGGTAGCGGTCGTTGTCCGAGTAGATGGTGGTGTTCCACTGGTCGTGCGAGCGCATCGTGCCGAGCGCCAGGGTGCCGGGCTCGGGGACGACGTCGGGCAGTGGGGCGGCGGAGAACTCGGCCTTGCCGGAGCCGGTCAGGAAGACCAGCTCGCGGGCCGGCTGCTTGATCCGGAACCCCAGCGGCAGCCGCACCCGGCGGTTGAAGTCCTCGAAGCCGTCCAGCACCTGCGCCATGGTGTCGCGGATCCGGTTGTAGTCCTCGATGTACCACTCCCACGGGGTGGGGCTGTCCGGGAGTGCCGCGCGGGCCATCCCGGCGATGATCGCGGGCTCGGAGAGCAGGTGCGATGAGGCCGGTTTCTTCATGCCGACCGAGAGATGAACCATGCTCATGGAGTCCTCGACCGAGGTGGACTGCACCCCGCCGCGCTGGTGGTCCTTCTCGGTGCGGCCCAGGCAGGGCAGGATCAGGGCCGTCCGGCCGTGCACCAGGTGGCTGCGGTTCAGCTTGGTGCTCACCTGGACGGTCAGCTCGCACCTGCCCAGGGCCTCGTGGGTGTAGGGCGTGTCCGGGGCGGCGAGCGCGAAGTTGCCGCCCATGCCGACGAAGACCCTGACCGCGCCGCGGCGCATCGCCTCGATCGTGCCGACGGTGTCCAGCCCGTGCTCGCGCGGCGGCTCGATCCCGCACACCTCGGCGAGCCGGTCCAGGAACTCCCCGGCCGGCCGGTGGTCGATGCCGCAGGTGCGGTTGCCCTGGACGTTGCTGTGCCCGCGCACGGGGGAGGGCCCGGCGCCCTCGCGGCCCAGATTTCCGCGCAGCAGCAGGAGGTTGACGATCTCCCGGACGGTGTCCACGCCGTGCTCGTGCTGGGTGACGCCCAGGCACCAGCTGAAGATCGAGCGGTCGGCGTCGCGGTAGATCCGCGCGGCCTTGAGGATGGCGGCCCGGTCCAGCCCGCTCTGGCGCTCGATCTCCGCCCAGGGCGTGGCCTCGCAGACGTCCCGGTAGGCCTCGAAGCCGCTGGTGTGGCGGTCGATGAACAGCCGGTCCAGCGCCTTCTCGTCGGTCGCGGACTGCTCCAGGACGGCCTTCGCCATGCCGCGCAGCAGCGCCATGTCGCCGCCGATGCGCGGCTGCAGGTTCAGGGTGCCGGTGCGGGTGGACCTGTTCAGCGCCATGTCCGTGAAGTCGTGCGGAATGATCGTCCGGGTCGCCGCCGCCTCGACCAGCGGGTTGACGTGCACGATCTGCGCGCCGCGCTTGAACGCCTCGGCGAGCGCGGTGAGCATCCGGGGCGCGTTGGAGGCCGCGTTGACGCCCAGGATGAACAGCGCGTCGGTGACCTCCCAGTCCTTGAGGTCGACCGTGCCCTTCCCGGTGCCCAGCGAGGCCTGCAGCGCCCGCCCGCTGGCCTCGTGGCACATGTTGGAGCAGTCGGGCAGGTTGTTGGTGCCCAGTTCGCGGGCCATCAGCTGGTAGAGGAACGTCGCCTCGTTGCCGAGCCGGCCGGAGGTGTAGAACGCGGCCTGGTTCGGGTCGTCCAGCCCGCGCAGCGTCCGGCCGACGAGCTCGAAGGCGTCCTTCCAGCCGATCGGCACGTAGTGGTCGGTGGCGGCGTCGTAGACCATCGGCTCGGTGAGCCGGCCCTGGTCCTCCAAGGCGAAGTCGCTCCACCCGGACAGCTCGGTCACCGAATGGGCGGCGAAGAACGCGCGGGCGACCCGCTTGCGGGTCATCTCCCAGGTGACGTGCTTGATGCCGTTCTCGCAGATGTCCAGGTGCAGGCCCTTGGTGTCGTCGGGCCAGGCGCAGCCGGGGCAGTCGAAGCCGCCGTCCTCGTGGTTCATCCGCATGACCGCCCGCGGCCCGTCCAGGTACGCGCCCTCGCGGGCCAGGACGCGGGTCACGCTCTTGGCCGCGCCCCAGCCCGCGGCGGGGTGGTGGTACGGCGCGAACCGCGGCGGACCGGCGGGGGAGGGACCGACGTCCGCTTCCCGCCCGGACTCTGGGGATTCTGTGGAGTCCGCGGACTCGCGGCTGGTGGTCGCGGCGCCCTCGGAGGTGTTCGCGCGGTCGTCGGAAGTGGTCACGGCACTCGCCTTCCCCCGCTCGGGTCGGGGCTCGGAGTTCGGCGGACACCCGGCGGTCGGCTCGAGGCTACGCCGGGTGGTCGGGACCGGCGAGCGGAGCGGTCAGCCGCTCGGGAGACTGCCGAGGACGGCGGCGATCCCGGTGCGCCGGGCGACCTCCAGCAGCGCGCGGGCCATCACCGAGCCCGGCTCCCGGGCAGCGATCACCAGACCGATCGGCGCGCCGTGCACCGGCTCCACCAACGGGACGGCCTGCATGCCGTGCGGCACGCCGAACACGTGCAGCCAGGCGTAGGGCACGACGCTCGCCCAGTGCCCGGTCCGCACGTGCGCGAAGAGCGAGGCCAC
Source organism: Kitasatospora sp. NPDC033851 (assembly GCF_055576085.1). Lineage (NCBI taxonomy): Bacteria > Bacillati > Actinomycetota > Actinomycetes > Kitasatosporales > Streptomycetaceae > Kitasatospora > Kitasatospora sp. NPDC033851. The sequence continues at coordinate 94,497 of NZ_JBVIRL010000026.1, forward strand.
CGAATCCGTCTCCACCCGCGGGGTCGGCGCCAGCCCGAGGCCGGCGAACACCTCGTCCAGCACCCGCCGCCCCTGCATGCCCGCGTGCAGCAGGCACAGCGGCAGCCGGGAGGCCTCCTCCCAGGTCGCCCTCGGGTGGCGGGCCAGGCCGTCGGCCAGGCTGGTCAGCAGGACGTACCGCTCCTCGTACAGGGGCAGCGTGCGCAGGTCGTCGGCGCCCGGCTCTGGCAGGTACGTGATGCCCGCGTCGATCTCGAAGTTCCTTACCTGGCGCAGGAGTTCCTCGGAGCGCAGGTCGGTGGACAACTCCACGGTGACCAGCGGATGGGCGGCGCAGAGCGGTCCGGTGAGCAGCGAGACGGCGCCCGAGGCAGTCGGCACCGAGCCGATCCGCAGCCGTCCGCTCAGACCGGTTCGCAGCGCGTCCACCTCGTCCCGCAGGGCGTCCCGGTCGGCCAGGATCCGCTGCGCCCACAGCACGATCCGCTCGCCCTCGGGCGTCAGGCCCTCGAAGGCGCGGCCGCGCCGCACCAGCAGCACCTTCAACTCGTCCTCCAGCTTGCGGACGGCTTCGGAGAGCGCGGGCTGGGAGACGTGACAGGCCTGGGCGGCGCGGGCGAAGTGACGCTCCCGGGCGAGGGCGACGAGGTACTCGAGCTGGCGGAACAGCATCTAGCCGGCCCCGGGGGCGGAGTCGGCCGGTTCCGTGCCTGCCGGTTCCGTGGCGTTGCTCCCCGTGTCGTTGGTTCCCGTGCCGTTGGTTCCCGTGTCGATGCGGTCCGTGCGGGTGTAGACGTTCATCGAGTCGCCCCGCAGGAAGCCGACCAGGGTCAGACCGGTCTCCTCGGCGAGGTCCACGGCCAGCGAGGACGGGGCGGAGACCGCCGCCAGCATCGGGATGCCCGCCATCACGGCCTTCTGGACCAGTTCGAAGGACGCCCGGCCGCTGACCATCAGCACCGTGCCGCGGGCCGGCAGCAGGCCCTCGCGCAGGGCGTGGCCGACCACCTTGTCCACCGCGTTGTGCCGGCCGACGTCCTCCCGCAGGCAGAGCAGCCGCCCGTCCGCGTCGAACAAACCGGCCGCGTGCAGGCCGCCGGTGCTGTCGAAGACCTTCTGGGCGGCGCGCAGCCGGTCGGGCAGGGCGGAGAGCAGCGCGGGTGTGACGCGCAGCCCGTCCTCGGCGACGCTCCAGGGCGCGGTGGTGCGCACCGCGTCCAGGCTGGCCTTGCCGCACAGGCCGCAGGAGGAGGTGGTGTAGAAGTTGCGCTCCAGCGAGGCGTCGGGGGCGGGCACGCCGGGGGCGAGGACGACGTCCACGACGTTGTAGGTGTTGCCGCCGTCGGCGGTGGCACCGGCGCAGTAGCGGATGCCGGCCACCTGGTGGGCGGCGTGCAGCGCGCCCTCGCTGACCAGGAAGCCGGCCGCCAGGTCGAAGTCGCTGCCCGGGGTGCGCATGGTCACCGTCAGCGGGCGCCCGCCGACCCGGATCTCCATCGGCTCCTCGGCGGCCAGGGTGTCGGGGCGGTACGAGGGCGTGCCCTGGCGCAGGCGCAGCACTCTGCGCGGTACGGTCACTCGGCCCATGGTCGTCGGCTCCTCGGCGGGTTCTGCGTCGCGGACTGTGTCGTGGACTGTGTCGTGGACGTTGTCGTAGCGGACTCTACGGATGAATCCTCGCTCGTCCGGCGGTCGAGGTGCGTCGCGCGGTCCGGTTCGGGCAGGTGACGGCGGCTGTGCGCGCCCGTCACGGCCAGGCAGAGCAGGCCCACCGCGGCCATACCGGTCAGCAGGGCCGGGTAGGAGGCGTGGCCGGCCGTTCCGGCGAGCAGCAGCGGGGTGAGGAAGCCGCTGGAGGTGGTGCTCTGGTAGAGCGAAGCGGCGGTCGGGCCGGAGGAGCCGGACGGGTTGGCGGGGCCGGCAGGCTCGGGGCGCCCGGAGTGTGCGGAGTGCGCGGGGGGCCTCGGCGTCAGCCGTTCCACCTCGTGCAGCCCCGCGCCGAGCGTCAGCCCGTACCCGGTGCCGAGGACGACGGCGGCCGCGACCACCAGCCCCACCGAGTCGCGCTCGGCGGCGAGGGCGCCGATCAGCAGTCCGCCGATCACGGTGGCCATCGCGGTGAGGGTGGCCCGGGCGCTGCTGCGGTCGTCCAGCCGGGCCACGAAGGGCTGGGCCAGCACGCCCATGGCGAGCGTGAGCGCCGCCACCAGGCCGCCGAACAGCGGCGCGTAGCCGGGGACACGGTCGGCGACCAGCGGGGGCAGCACGACGTACGCCACGGTGGCGGCGCCGAGGACGGCGGGGCTGGCGGGGAGGACGACGTAGCGGAACCGCGGGTGTCGCACTGCCGCGCTGTGCTCGGCGCTGTGCTCGACGCCCTGCTCGGGGCGTGGGCCGAGGCGGGAGATCGGGCCGGGTGTCGGGCCGGGGACCGGGCGGAGGCCCGGTGCGGTCTCCGGCAGGCGGCGGGTGGCGCGCAGCACCAGCAGGCAGCCGAGGGCGTGGGCGAGCGCGGGCAGCACCGTCGGGCCGGGCAGCCACTCGGCGAGCACCCCGGAGGCCAGCGCGCCCGCCGAGAAGCCGGCCCCGGTGGCGTACATCGCGCGGCGGGCCGAGACCGCGGGCGGGACGGACGGGCCGGAGAGCTCCCGGAGCCAGGCCGTCCCGGCGAGGAACACCAGACCGGCGGCGAAACCGGTGGCCGTCCGGGCGGCGTACACGGCCGGTTCGTCGGCCACCGCCAGGACGGCGCTGGCGGCTGCGGACAGGACCAGCGCACCGCGCACCACCCGCCGACGGCCGTACCGGTCGGCGAAGGAGCGGCCCAGCAGCAGACCGGGGACCAGCCCGACCAGGTAGACCGAGAACATGGCGGCCAGCGACAGCGCCGACCAGCCGGTGCGCGCCCGGTACACGGTCGCCAGGGCGGTGAACTGGTTCGCGCCCCAGGCGGCGACGGCCACGGCGGCCGCTGCGGGGAACCAGCGGGGGAGCCAACGGGTGGGCATCTACGTGCTCTGCTCTCTCGGACGGTTGCGCCCGGCCGTCCTCCCAGACCCTTTTCCGGGTTTCCTGGATTTCTCCCTTTCAGTGTGTTTCCGGTGGTCCACGGTCGTCAAAGAGGCAATTCATGTGAGCTGATAGGCGGCACTTGTCGAGGTCCTTGGTGCGGCCCGGCAGATGTCTTCGATCGAGCGATCGGGAATTCCGCTTCGACATTCGTCAACGGGATTTCGTGGACGGCTTCCGTCGGTGCTTCAGTCCGTGCCCGGCCCCACCGACAGCACGACCGCGCTGGCCGCGCCGCCCGGCGTCTCGTAGTGCACCGTCTCCCCGGCGTGGCGCCCGAGCAGTGCCTTCCCGAGCGGGCTGTCGTAGGTCACCAGAGTCAGCTCCCGCTCCTCGGCGAGCTCCGCGACCTCGACGGTCTCCTCCTCCCCGTCCGCGAACCGCACGGTGACGGTGGACCCCACGCCCACCACCTCCGTGGACGGCGCCCCGGCGACGGACGCCTCGCGCAGCCGCTCCTCCAACTCGGCGATCCGCCGGTCCAGCCGGGTCACCTCCGACGCCCGCTGCAACTCGTCCGCGGCGTCCGCCCGGTCCCCCACCGGTTCCACCCCACGCAGCGTCGCGGCCACCTCCCCCCGCTCCGCCCGCAGTTGCGCCAATTCCTCCTGCACCGCGTGCAGGCCTTCGGCACTGATGGGTTCGGGACCGCCGGTCATACCTGCTCCCGGGTCTCTCGCGAAACGCTCAAACTCCGGTCGCCTCCCATTACCCCACCCCGCCGGGCCCCGGGCAACTCCTCCCGGAGCGGGCGGGAGCAGCCGATTCCCCTCAGCGACCGGGTGGTGCGTTCCAGTGCGACGTCGTGCGGATCTCGACGCCGTGGGTGGCGGCGTTGACCGATCGTCCGGATCCGGGAATCCCGTTGCTTGGTGGGCTTCTCCAGGTGCGCGCGGTCCGGCTCGGGCGCGCTGCGTGGTCGGTTCCGTCGACGGGGTCCGCGGTGGCTTCCGAGGGTGGCGGTGATCACCTTATGGGGTGGGGCCCCTGGGGAAAGCGCAGGTGGGAGGGGTGGCCGAAGGGGGGAGAGCAGGGACCGGCGGTGGGGGCGCGGGCGGGCGAAGCTACCATGTGCGCAACACCCTCAGCTCGAAAGATGGACTTGTGACTGTCAACGACGACGTGTTCACGGACTGGATGACCCGCGAGGAGATCGCGGAGTCGATGATCCCGATCATCGGGCGGCTGCATCGGGAGCGGGACGTCACCGTCCTGTGCCACAGCCGTTCCCTGGTGAACAAGTCGGTGGTCAGCATCCTCAAGACGCACCGCTTCGCCCGGCAGATAGCCGGCGAGGAGCTCTCGGTCACCGAGACGATGCCGTTCCTGAGTGCGCTGACCGCCCTGGACCTCGGCCCCTCGCAGATCGACCTCGGCATGCTCGCCGCCACGTACAAGGCGGACGACCGCGGCCTGTCGGTGGAGGAGTTCACCGCCCAGGCCGTCGCGGGTGCCACCGGTGAGAACAAGCTGGAGCGCCGGTCCGCCCAGGACGTCGTGCTGTACGGGTTCGGCCGCATCGGCCGGCTGGTCGCCCGTCTGCTGATCGAGAAGGCCTCGGCCAACGGTCTGCGGCTGAAGGCCATCGTCGTGCGCAACGGCGGCGGCGACGACCTGGTCAAGCGGGCCTCGCTGCTGCGCCGTGACTCCATCCACGGCCAGTTCCAGGGCACGATCACCGTCGACGAGGCGAACAACAAGATCGTCGTCAACGGCAACGAGATCACGGTGATCTACTCCGACGACCCGACCAAGGTCGACTACACGGAGTACGGGATCAAGGACGCGATCCTGATCGACAACACCGGCAAGTGGCGTGACCGCGAGGGCCTGTCGAAGCACCTGCAGCCCGGCATCGCCAAGGTCGTGCTGACCGCTCCGGGCAAGGGCGACGTCCCGAACATCGTCCACGGCGTCAACCACGACATGATCAAGCCGGACGAGCAGATCATCTCCTGCGCCTCCTGCACCACCAACGCCATCGTCCCGCCGCTGAAGGCGATGGAGGACGAGTACGGCGTGGTCCGCGGCCACGTGGAGACCGTCCACTCGTTCACCAACGACCAGAACCTGCTGGACAACTACCACAAGGCCGACCGTCGTGGCCGCTCGGCGCCGCTGAACATGGTGATCACCGAGACCGGTGCCGCCTCGGCCGTCGCCAAGGCCCTGCCGGACCTCAAGGCGAAGATCACCGGCAGCTCCATCCGCGTTCCGGTGCCGGACGTCTCCATCGCGATCCTCAACCTCCAGCTGAAGCGGGAGACCAACCGCGAGGACGTCCTGGAGTACCTGCGCAACGTCTCGCTGACCTCGCCGCTGAAGCGCCAGATCGACTTCATCGACTCGCCCGACGCGGTCTCCAGCGACTTCATCGGCTCGCGCCACGCCTCGATCGTGGACGCCGGCGCGACCAAGGTCGAGGGCGACAACGCGATCCTGTACCTGTGGTACGACAACGAGTTCGGCTACTCGTGCCAGGTCGTCCGGGTCGTGCAGTACATCTCGGGCGTCGAGTACCCGACGTACCCGGCTCCGGCGGTCTGATCGGACCGCGAGGATTCGGTGGCGGGGCGGTGACCGGTTGGTCGCCGCCCCGCCGGCGTTTCGGGGTCCTGCCGGGGGCGGTACGGTGCTGGGCGGGCTTCGGGCGGTGGAACTCGGGGTTCGGTCTTCGGGACTCGGGACTCGGGTGGTGGGAGGGGTGGGGATGGCGGACGGGTGGCCGACGGTCGAGTTGGACCCGGTGCGGCGGCTGAGGGTGCTGGCGGCGGCTGGGGCCGGGCGTCCGCTGTTCGCGGAGCGGCGGTTCGCGGCCGGGTTCGACGAGGTGTGGTCGGTCGCCGGCGACCTGTCCGGTGAACTGCCCGGGCTGATCGGCGGGTTGCGCTCCTTCGAGGTCGGGCCGCCGAGCGGTGACGCTGCGGGCGGGGACCGGCTGGAGGGGCTCGCGGTGAGCGTGGTCGGCCACCGCGAGCGGTTCGACATCGTGCTGCGCAGCGGCTGGTGCCTGATGCAGAGCCGAGTGCTGCTCGGCGGGATGGCCGCCGTGCCGGACGGCGACGGGACGCGCTTCGCCCTGCTCGCCGCCCTGCGGGTGCCCGGCGCGGGGCCGGTCCAGCGGTTCTTCGGCGGGCTGGTGGACCGGCGCGGCGAGGTGCTGCTGGACCGGCTGGAGCGGCGGGTCGGGTCAGGGGCTGACGCGGGCGGCGAATAGGCGGCGGATCGCGGCAGCCACCTCCTCGGGGCGCTCGTGCGGCAGGAAGTGCCCGCAGCCGGGGAGGACTTCGGCCGTCAGGTCGTCCGCCGGCGCGCCGACAGGGGAAAGCAGGGCGGGGCGGATCACCGGGTCCAGCGCGCCGCCGAGCAGACGGGTGGGGACGGTCAGCCGGCGGTGCCGGAACCGGCCGAGGGCCAGGCGAGGGATGTCCCGGGCGACGAAGCCCCAGTGCAGCCGTTCGGCGGCGTAGGCGGCGTCGGGTGTGCTGCCCGCCGCCACGTACTCGGCCAACTCCTCGGTGGGCCAGTGGGTTTCGGCGGTCACGCCGCGCCGGAGGAGGTGGCCGAGGAGGCCCGGGTAGTGGCGCACGACCCGGCGGCCGATGCCCGGGTACTCCAGCAGCGCGGTGTACCAGAACCGCCAGGCCGTACCGAGCAGGGCGCGTTGCCGCGGCCACGGGTGGGTCATGTTGAGCGCGAGGAGGCCGGTGAACCGCTCGGGAGCGCGTAGCGCCAGCTCGAAGCCCGTCCAGGCGCCCCAGTCGTGGCCGACCAGGCCGACGCGTTCCAGGCCGAGTCGGTCGAGGACGGAGAGGACGAGGCGGGCGCGGTCGTCGGTCGTGTAGCCGGATCGGTGCGGGGCCTGCGACCAGCCGAAGCCGGGGAGGTCGAGGCAGAGCAGGCGGAACTCCCCGTCGAGGAGGGGGAGTAGGTGCCGCCAGGCGTACCAGTGCTGCGGGAAGCCGTGGAGGAGCAGAAGCGGCGTGCCGGTGGCGGCGCCGGCGCCGGCGCCGCTGCTTGTGCTTGTGCTTGTGCTTGTGCCGGCTTCGGCGAGGTGCAGTCGGGTGCCGTCGGCGCACTCGATGTCGTGGTGCCGTACGCCGGGCAGGTCGGGGAGCGGGCGGGGGTCGGTCATCGGGGTGTCCCTCCGGGGTGGTGGTCTCAGGAGAGAAGAGGGCGGGAAAGGGCGCCGCAATCCCCGGGGTCGGCGGATTCCTTCCGGCTCAGCGGTGTTCGGCGCCCCAGGCGGTGCGGAATCCGTGCCGGGCACGGAAGAGTCGTGAACGGACGGTCCCGAGCGGGAGATCGAGGATCTCGGACACCGACTGCTCGTCCAGGCCCTCGACATGGCGGAGAGTCAGGACGGCGCGGTGTTCGGGCGGCAGGCGTTCCAGGACATCCCGGATGTCGGTGGCCAACTCGGGGTCGTGGTCGCCCGGTTGGTCGTCCGCCCGGTCGGTGGCGGCTTCGGAACGGGGGGACCGGCGGGTGGCGAAGCGGACGGCCTCGCGGGCGGCGATCGCCCGGGCCCAGCCGAACAGGGCCTCGGGGGACTTGAGTTGGCGCAGGTTCCGGACGATCGCGATCATCGCTTCCTGGGCGGCGTCGGGAGCGTCCTGCAGCGCGATCGGCGCGCAGACCCGGCCGACGTACGGCATGAGCAGGCTCACCACCTCGTCCAGGGCGAAGGCATCGCCCTGCTGGGCGGCCCGCACGAGCGCGCCCAGGTCCTCCCGCCGCCCGTCCGTGCCTGTCATGTCGCCCCCGTCGCTGCTCGTCGCCCCGGGTGGACGGTACTGGATGGGGGTGGTGGCCGTGGCGGTGGGCACGGCAGCGGCGGTGGGCATGGCACGGCAGCGGCGGGCACGGTTCGTCGGCGGGCCTGGGGGTGGCCGTCGGTACGGCAGGGCGGCGGCGGGTCCGGGGGTGGCGGTGGGTGGGGGCGGGAGCTGCGGCTATGTTGAGGGGTCACTGACAGCCGGAGGGAGCGGGCGATGGGGATGGGTGGTCGGCGGATGGCCGCCGGGGTTGCGGCCGGGGTGCTGGCGGCGGTGCTGGCCGGGTGCTCGTCCGGGGGGTCGAAGGGCGCTGCGGGGACGGCGTCGGGGGCGCCGAGCGCGGCGAGTACGGCGGCGGCGAGTACGGCCGCCGGTACGGCTGCGGCGTCCGCGCCTGCGGAACCGGCCGCACCCTCCGTGCCGGCCGGGACGGCGGCCGCGTCCGGGGCGGCCTCGGCGCCCGGCGCCGCGCCCACGGCGGCCGCCCCGGTGGCGGCGCCCAGTGCGGACCTGGAGGCGGCTCTGCTGGACGACAAGCTGGTCGGCCAGGTGCTGCCGGACGCCAAGGCGATGGCCGGCTGGGAGGAGGAGAAGCGCCAGGTCGACACCGCCGACCACAGCGTCACCTGCACCGCCGCCAAACCCTGTACGGGCAAGCCGCTGAGCGCGTCGGTCCGGTTCTCCTCGGGCGACGTGGTCACCCGCTTCATCGTGGAGACCCTGCCCAGCCGGGACGCGGCCAAGAGCCGGCTCAAGGAGTCGTACGCCTCGTACGCCGCCGGGCCGTTCAAGAAGATCGACACCCCGGCGCTGGGCAGCGAGGGCCAGGCCTTCCAGGGGCCGCTGGCCGAGGGCGAGGGCGTCGGCATCGTGGTGCGCTCGGGCACCGTGGTGGCGAGCGTGACCACCGAGGGCGGCCCGGTGGACGTGGCCGCGACGCGGCGGTTCGCGGTGATGCTGGTCAAGCGGATCGAGCAGGCGCAGGCGGGCACGACGCCGGACGCCGGGCCCGGCCCGGCCTGAGAAGCGACGACGGGTGCCCGGCTCAGGGGCGCCCGCCCGTCAGCGCTGGGCCGGCTCGTGCAGCCCGAGTCCGAGCCAGTCGTCCGCCGCGCAGTGGGCCACCCGCCAGTCGGGCAGCGGGCCGTCCGGGCCGGTCAGCTCGGCGCAGGCGGCGGTCAGCGCGGTCTCGGCGGTGAGCGGGTGGTCGGCGAGGGTGAAGGCCATCGCGTCCACGGTGCCGGGGCCGGCCAGGATCCGGGCGTGTCCGATCCGGACCGGACCGCGCAGCCCGCGCTCCAGCCCGTCCCGTACGGCCTCGGCCTCGGGGGTCGGCTGGTCCGCGCTGCGGGGGCGGTCGGGAGCGCGCAGGTGGAGGCGGATGAGGTGCACGGTCACAAGACTGACGGATCGTCGGCCCGTGCGGTGTGGTGGGCGGTGGCAGATCGCTGTCAGGCGGCAAGATGTCACCCCTGATGGTCCGCCCGTGCCGGCCCGGGATGGTCCCCGGCTCGGCCCGTGACCGTCTGCGACCCGTGCCCGGTGCGGCCCCACCCAACGCCCTGCCGGTCGCCGATCCGGCAGGGCGTTGGGCTGGGGAAACGGATGTCAGTCGAGCGTGATATGTACTCATCTCGGGTGGCCGCAGTGCGGCCGGCCATGCGAAAGATGCCGATGACGTTCGAGGGGGCCACCACATGCCGCTGTTCCGACGCCGCTCCGGCGGGGAGGGCGCGCAGGACCGGGCCGGGCGGCGCGGGTTCGGGTTCGGCCGGCGCGCCCCCGAGGCGGCGGCCCGCGGTGCCGAGCCGCGACTCGACCCGGCCTTCGGGGACGAGTCCCTGCGCCGGCTGCTCGGGCAGGCCCAGGCCGGGGACTGGGCCGCGCTGCGCCCCGTGCTGGCCGCCGTCGAGGACGGCACCGAGCTGACCCACCTCGTCGGGGCGATCGCCGACGTGCCCGGGGTCGAGGAGTGGACCGGCCGCGTCCTCGCCGACACCCCGGACGACACCGTGGCGCTGCTGCTGTCCGGCGCCCGGCAGATCACCTGGGCCTGGGAGGCGCGCACCGGCGCCCGGGCCAAGCAGGTCACCGAGGAGCAGTGGAAGCTGTTCCACGAGCGGCTGGACACCGCCGAGGAACAGCTGCTGGAGGCGGCCGAGCGCGAGCCGTCCTGGCTCGCCCCCTGGTACTTCCTGCAGATCAGCGCCCGCGGCGCCTCGCTCGGCCCGGAGGTCGCCACCTGCCGCTTCGAGGCCGCCGTGCGCCGCTCACCCGACCACGGGGGCTCGCACCGGCAGCGGCTGCAGCAGCTGTCCGCCAAGTGGGGCGGCTCGCACGAGGAGATGCACCACTTCGCCCGCTCGGCGATGCTGGCCGCGCCCGAGGGCAGCCACCTCGGCGAGCTGGTGGCGCTCGCGCACCTGGAGCACTGGCTGGACCTCCCGGACGGCGAGGACCACGCCTACCTGACCAGCCCGACCGTGCTGGCCGAGCTGCAGGAGGCCGCCTTCCGCTCCGTCCTGCACCCGGACTTCACGCCGGCGCGCGGCTGGCAGGGCAGCTTCAACACCTTCGCGATGGCGTTCTCGCTCGCCGACCAGCGCAAGACCGCCCGGCTGCTGTTCGAGGCCCTGGACGGGGCCGTCACCGAATCGCCCTGGCACTACCTCTCGGGGGACCCGGTCAAGGTCTTCCGCGCCCACCGCGACCGCTGCGCCGCCTACTGAGGCCGCGGCCGGCCGTGTCCTGACGCCGTAGGGACGCCGACCGTGTCCCGGCGCAGTGGCGACGCCGGCCGTGTCCTGACACCGAGCCGCTACCCCCTGAACGTCACCCACCCCACCCGCGATCGAAAGAGCCTCCGGTGTCCCCTACCGACAACCCGACGAGTGCGCACACCTTCCAGGTGGACCTGCGCGGCCTGGTGGACCTGCTCTCCCACCACCTCTACTCCAGCCCGCGGGTCTACCTGCGCGAGCTGCTGCAGAACGCGGTGGACGCGATCTCCGCCCGCCGCGCCCTCGACCCCGAGGCGCCGGCCCGGATCACCGTCCGCGCCGACGACGAGCTGTCCGTGACCGACACCGGCGTCGGCCTGACCGAGAAGGACGTCCACACCTTCCTCGCCACCATCGGCCGCAGCTCCAAGCGCGACGCCGACGGCCGCTTCGACGGCGCCGGCCTGGCCAAGGCCCGCGGCGACTTCATCGGCCAGTTCGGCATCGGCCTGCTCGCCTGCTTCGTGGTCGCCGACGAGATCACCGTCGTCACCCGCTCCGCCGCCACCCCGGACGCCCCGGTGATCGAGTGGCGCGGCAGCTCCGACGGCAGCTACACCATCCGCACCCTGCCCGCCGAGGCCAAGCCCGAGCCGGGCACCACCGTCACCCTGGCCCCGCGCGCCGACGCCGCCGAGTGGACCCGCCCCGGCCGGGTGCTCACCCTCGCCCGGGACTTCGGCAGCCTGCTGCGCCACGACGTCACCGTGATCGACGCGGGCGGCACCGAGCACCGGGTCAACCGCACCCCGCCGTGGGCCGAGCGGTACGCCTCCCCGCTGGCCAAGCGCGACGCGCTCGGCGAGTACTGCCGCGCCACCTTCGACTTCACCCCGCTCGACACCATCGAGCTGGACCTGCCGCTGGTCGGCCTGCGCGGCGTCGCGTACGTGCTGCCGGACGCCGCCCCGCCCTCGCGCCGCAACGGCCACCGGGTGCACCTCAAGGGCATGCTGCTCTCCGACCAGGCCGACGAACTGCTGCCGGACTGGGCGTTCTTCCTCCGCTGCGTCGTCGACACCGACGGCCTGCGCCCCACCGCCTCCCGCGAGGGCCTGTACGCCGACGAGACACTGGCCGCCGTCCGCGACGCGCTCGGCGCCCGGATCCGTGACTGGCTGACCGGCCTGTCCGCGAGCGACCCGGCGCTGCTGCACCGCTTCCTGTCCGTCCACCACCTGGCGGTCAAGGAACTCGCGCGCTACGACGACGAGTTGCTGCGGATGATGCTGCCCTGGCTGCCGTTCGAAACCACCGACGGCAACGTCACCCTGGACGAGTTCGCCCGCAGCCACCCGGTGGTGCTGGTGACCCGCACGGTCGAGGAGTTCCGCCAGGTCGCCCCGATCGCCGGCGCGGCCGGCCTCGGCGTCGTCAACGGCGGCTACACCTACGACCGCGACCTGGTCCACCGGCTGCCCGAGATCCGCCCCGGCGTCTCGGTCTCCGACCTCGACCCGGGCACCGTCACCGCGCACCTGGACACCGTCGACCCGGCCGCCGAGCTGGCCGCGGGCGTCTTCCTCGCGATCGCCCGCGAGGTGGTCGGCCGGTTCGACTGCGATGTCGCCCTGCGCAGCTTCCACCCGACCAACGCGCCCGCCCTGCTGCTCGACAACCGGGAGGCCCGGCACGAGCGCACCCGCGCCCAACTCGCCGACGAGGCCGACGGGTTGTGGGCCGACATCCTCGGCTCGCTGCGCGCCGAGGTGCCCCGCGCCCAGCTGGTGCTCAACCACCTCAACCCGCTGGTGCGCCGCGCCGCGACGGTGACCAACCGCGAGCTGGCCGTCACCGCCGTCGAGGCGCTGTACGGGCAGGCCGTGCTGATGACCCGCCGCCCGCTCAAGGCCAGCGAGTCCGCCCTGCTCAACCGCTCGTTCATCAGCCTGCTCGACCATGCCATGCTCGGCCACGAGGCCGGCGGCCCGGATCACCACGGTTCGAAGGAGGCGTGATGCTGGACACCCCCGAGGCGGTGATGGCCGCGCTGCACGAGAACGACTCCCGCCCGTACGGCCGTACCCGGACCGTCACCGCCGAGGAACTCGTCGACGCCGCCGAGCAGTTCGACGACACCAAGGTCCGCTCGATGGCTCTGCTCGAGCTGATGGAGGCCTACGAGTACGACGGCGAGCGCAACAAGACCCCGGTCGTGTTCGCCCGCGTGCTGGGGCTCTGGGGCAAGGACCCGGACGGCTTCGGCGAGTGGGCCCGCCACCAGGTGTTCTGGCGCTTCAAGTGGGTGGCCGGCGCGCTCCGGGACAACCCGGACGTACCGCTGACGGCCGTCGACCGCTGGCTCACCGAACTGCGCGACCGCTACCGCGCGGCCGGCTTCGGCCTCCAGCCGTACTACGCCGAGCGCTACCACCTGGCCGACCTCACCGGCGTCGGCGTCCAGGAGGCCTACGAGCTGTGGGCGGCCCGCCCGCGCTCAGAGATGAGCGACTGCCACGCCTGCGAGACCCGGTCCCGCGCCCGGCACTTCCTCGACCTCGGCGACGACGCCCGGGCCCTGGAGGTACTGGCCCCGGTGCTGAGCGGGCACAGCACCTGCGAGCTGGAGCCCTACCTCAGCCTGTCGGTCGCCCTGCTGCCGCTGCTGCGCCAGGGCCGGCTGGACGAGGCCCGCTCCGGACACCTGACCGGCTACCGCTTCGCCCGCGGCAAGTCGTCGATGCTGGGCTCCGTCGCCCGGCACATCGAGTTCTGCGCACTGTCCGGCAACGAGCCGCGCGGCCTGGAACTGCTCGCCGAGAACCGCGACCTGTTCACGGTCACCGGCGAGGCCGCCGCCCGGCTGGACTTCCTGACCGGCGTCGAGGTCCTGATCGCCGCCCTGGCCCGGGCCGGCCACGGCGAGCTCGCCGTCAGCGGCCCGGCCGGCACCGCCTGGACCGTGGACACCCTGCTCGCCCACCTGCGCACCGAGGCGGACGCGCTGGCCGCCCGCTTCGACGCGCGCAACGGCACCGACGCGGTCAGCGCCGCGCGGCGTGCCCGGCTGGCCGTCGAACCGCTGCTCACCGAGCCGCTGGCCCTGGGCGTGCGCGCCGCCGTCGGGCCCGAGCTGTCCGCCGCAGCCCCGGCCCTCGCGCCCGCGCCGCGCCGGGCGGTCGAGGCCGAGCCGGAGGACTTCACCGCCCTGGTGGTCCGGGCCCGCGAGCTGGACGTGCTCGGGCACCCGGACTCCGACCGGCTCTGGAAGCGGATCGCCGAGCGCGTCGCGGCCCCGGACTTCGTCCACCCCGAGGCCACGGAGGTCGGCAGCCCCGAGCGGCTGCGCGCCGAACTCGCCGAGCAGCGCGCCCACGACGCGCTGCAGCGCGACGAGCACGCCGAGGGCAAGGCTAGGCTGCTGGCCGCCGCCGAGCTGTTCGAGGCGGCGGGGATGCCCGGGGCGGCGCTGATGGTGCGCACCCGGACACTGATCGTCGACCTCGACGAGGACTCCAGTGGCGAGGGCGCCGGTGGTGGTGAGGGTTCCGGTGGTCGCGAGGGCGGTGAGGATGGTGAGCACGCCGGTGGTCGGGGCGCCGAGGGTGGTGAGGGTTCCGGTGGCGGCGAGGGTTCTGACAGCGGCAAGGGCAGGGCGGCCGACTGGACGGCGCTCGACGCGGCGCTGGCCCGGGCCGAGGAGCTGAGGGCGACCGGTGAGCTGACCGACGACGACTACCTGATCGTGCTGCAGACCCGCGCCTACGCGGCCCACCACGACCTGGTCGAGGCGATGTCCGAGCCCCCCGCCGAGCCCTCCGCCGAGCCCTTCGCCGAGCCCTTCGCCGAGCCCTCCGCCGAGCCCTTCGCGCGCTTCGAGGCGGCGGTCGGTGGCTACCACCGAACCGCCGTCGAGCTGGGCTCCGCCCGTCGGGCCGCCACCTCCCGGCAGTACACCGCCGATGTCGCCGCCCGGCAGGGCCGGTCGGCCGAGGCGATCGCCGAACTGCGCAAGACGCTGGCCCAGTTGGACGCGGCCGAGCTGCCCTGGCAAACCCCGCGGGTGCTCGGCCTGCTCGGCCAGGTGCTGCTGCAGAGCCGCGAACCGGCCCAGGCCGGCGAGGTGTTCCACCGGGCGCTGGCCGAGGCGGTGCGCTGGGGCGACGACTCCTACCCGTACGCGCCGACGTACATGATGCTCGGCCACTCCTGCCTGCAGACGGGTGACCTCGGTGGCGCGGTCCGGGCGCTGTCGGAGGCGGCCGCGCGCTACGACCGCAAGGGCCCGGAGGCCGTCGAGGAAGCCGCCCAGGTGCGGCTGCAGCTGGCCGACGTGCTGCGTGACACCGGTCGGGTGGCGGACGCGGTCGCCGTCCTGGAGTCGGTGCTGCTCGACGCGTCGGCGGCTCGGCTGGACGTCCGGATGCTCGCCCAGACCCGGCTGGACCTTGCCCGAGGCCTGGCCGAACTGGAGGAGTACCGGGACGCCGCCGAGGAGTACCTGCGGCTGGCCGACCTGGTGGCCGACTGGGAGGACCAGGAGACCCACACCATGGTCGCCTGCGAGGCCACCCTGGCGCTCGCCCAGGCGGACCGCTGGGACGCGGCCGAGGCGGCGCTCGCGCGGGCCCGCGAGGCTCATGGCAGGGCCCCGCAGGTCGACCAAATGGCGGGCACCCTGAGGGAGTTGGCGCGGACCACGATGCGCGCGCATGGCGCGGACGGGCTGGCCGCCGCGCTGGCCCTGCTGGCCGAGGCGGACGCGGTCGGCGCGACCGCCGAGCAGCACGGCCAGGAGTACAACGCCTGGTACCTGCGCGGTGGTTCGCACTACGAGCGGGCGCGCTGCCTGGCCGTCGCCGAGCGGTACGAGGAGGCGCTGGCGGAGGTCGAGCGGGCCATCGCGCTGTACGAGCAGGGCGGCGAGCGGGCCGAGGCGCCTCGGGCGGAGTCCGTCCGGCTGGCCGCGCTGATCGAGGGCAGTGACCTCGGCCGCACCGGGGCGGCGGTGGCCCGGCTGACCGCCGGCATCGCGCGCTGCGAGGCAGCCGGGATGCCGGAGGCGGTGGACGTGCTGGTGGAGCTGCGGGAGCGGTTCGCGGCGCCGCAGTGACGCCGGAGGGCCGCCTGGCGCGAGCGTCGAACTGAGGCGAGGGGCCCCGGGGTTGTGTACCCCGGGACCTCTCGCGCGTGCGGTTCCGTCGTACGGTCGTGCGCGGGGTTCGGCCGGTGAGCGCGGCTCGGGCGGTCCTGTCGGTGTGCGCGGGGTTCGGCCGGTCCTGTCGGTGTGCGCGGGGTTCGGCCGGTCCTGTCGGTGTGCGCGGTTCGGTCAGCAGGGGCCGTCGTCGGCCCAGACGCCCCACTGGCCGCTGGCGCTCGGCACTTCGTTCAGCGTCCACCACTTGGCGTGGTAGTTGTGGCCGTTGTACGAGACCTTGGCGCCGCCGTTGTACGTGGTGCTCGCGCTCCACGCCGGGGCGGTGCAGGTGCCGGGGGTGCCCGGGCCGGACGGCGGCGTGGTCGGGGGAGTCGTCGGCGGGGTGGTGGGTGGAGTGGTGGGCGGGGTCGCCCCGGCGAACTTCACCGTGTACCTGGTGAAGTCCCAGTCGTTCTGCGCCACACTGGAGCAGGAGCCGGACAGCCCCGGGTCCACCGGGCCCTGGCACTGCCGGTCGCGGTTGACCGACCAGTAGGTGTACCGGGCCAGGCCGTGCGCGGTGGCGAAGTCCAGTACGGTCTGGAAGTCGGCCTGGCGGAAGTACTCGGCGGCGTCGGTACGGCCGTTCATCATCGACACGCCCTCGTGGGCGTACGCGGTGGCCTCGTTCCAGCCGAAGGTGCTCTGCAGGATCTGGTTGAACTTCACCAGCGCGTCGGTCTGCGCCGCCGCGCCGTTGAAGCCGCCGTCGAACGGCATGATCGAGTAGTTGTTCGGCGTGAAGCCCTGGGACTTGGCCTCGTTGAGCATCTGGGTGCCGAACCAGCCGGTGCCGGCGTTGGTGCCGGCGGTGGTAATCGAGATGTACAGGCCCGGGTTGTTCTGCTGGAGGATCCGCGCGGCGCCGATCTCGTTGTGGATGGCCGCGGTGTTCTCGTACTCGGGCTCCTCCAGGTCGAAGTCGATCGCCTTGAGCTGGTACTTGGTGATCACCTTCTGGTAACCGGCGGCAGTCGCTTCCGGCGTGCCGCAGACCTGGCCCAGCTTGGTGCCGCCGTACCCGCCGACCGACACCGAGACGTCCCCGCCCTTGCCGCGGATGGTCTGGATGACGTTCGGCATGGTGCTGTCGGTGTCGATCGAGGAGGTGCCGCCCCAGGCGGGGGAGCAGCTGTTGCCCTGGGCCAGGATGAACGCCAGCTGGAAGGCCTTCTGACTGGTGGCGTCCATGACGGCGGCCGCGTCCGGCGGGCTGTTGTCCTCGGGCATCAGGTACGGCGCGGAGGCGTACCAGTTGCTGCCCAGGCCGGTCGCGGTGGTGGTGGCGGTGTCCGCGGAGGCGGAGCCGGTGCCGGCCAGTGCGGCGACGCCCCCGGCGACCAGGCCGAGCACGCCGGTCACGGCGATGGCGGCCCGGCGGGAGCGGCGCCGGTGACCGGCGGAGTGTTGCGAGTCCGTGGAGTGTTCCGAGCCGGCGGAGTGGTGCGAGCCGGTGGAGTGTTCCGGGCTGACGGGGTGTGGGGGAATAGCACGTTCCATCGGAGGCCTTCCAGGAAACGGCGGTGGGGGGAGGCGCCCGTTCGCGCCGGAGGTGCGGGTGGCGCGGCGGCAGGCCGAACGGCCCAGGGGTGTGGGGTGGTTGCCGCAGGCTCCCACTGGTATAGACCTGTCTCGTGGGATGGGTCAAGACCCGGTGGAGCGCGAGTCTGAACGCCAGGGGACAGGAGCCTTCGATTCCGGATCACCGCGCGTTGGCGGCTTTCGAAGTTGGTCTAGACAAGCTCTCGAACGGTCAGTTGGCTTTTCGACCCGCGAGATCTCGTGGGTAAGGGCGTCCGCCAGTAGGTGCCGAGCTAATCGGTAGTAGCAGGGCAGGCACGGTTCGCCCGATCATGGAGTTCTCTACGCTTCATGATCACCGGG
>NZ_JBVIRL010000027.1:0-98971 GCF_055576085.1 Kitasatospora sp. NPDC033851
CACCGATCACCGCACCCACCGCGGCAGACCTCGCCGACCTCGTCGGGCGAACCCACACCAAGAACGCCAAGTAATTAATCGGCGGCTCCCAGGGGGTCCACGCGCCACGCGGACGGGGGTTCCCCAGCAGCCGGACAAACCCGCGTCCGGCAGCGGACGGCGGGCACCGCCACGCACGAGCACCAGGCCGGGCGAGGGAGGCCGAGCTCCACCCGGCCGCGCTGCGTGACCGGCCGGCGACCGAAGCGAGCCGGCTCAGCCGGGTCGGCCGCAGCCGCGCCCGGGAGGTGGTGCTGGCCGAAGGCCACCTACGGGAGCACCACGCCTGGGCCGGCCAGTTCGCTCGCCTCGCGGCCGAACGGTTGATCCGCAACGGACTGACCCACGGTGCCCGAACCCGCGACGGCGAGCGCGATCTCGTTGTACAGGAATCCCTCGAAGCCGAGCGGCTGCCCGGTCTCGGGACTGGGCGCTGCCGATGGTGTGTAGAGGTGCAGCTCGTCGCTGATGCTGACCATCCCGTACCGGTCGGCGAACGCCCGGTAGTCCGCAGGTAGTTGGAAACCGAGCGTCTCGGGCCCCAGCTCCCACGGGACCGGGACCACCCCGCCCACAGGCGGCGGCCCGATCACCGCACCGAGCCGGTCCAGCATCCCCTCGATGTTCACGTCCACTCCCGGCAGCCACCCGTTCTCGCCGGAGGGTATCCGTTTCCGCTGGCGTCGCCCGTCGTGCAGCGGTCTGCGAAACCGAACACCGCCGCCTCCTGGCGGGCCTTCGTCGCCGCCGCCCGCGCGGGCTCACTTCCCGTCGAGGGCCGACACCGACCCCAACGGCGTCGGGGGCAGGGCATCAGCGGATGCCCTGCCCCTGACGCTGTCCCTACCGGCTACCTCAGCAGTTGGGGTAGGCGTTCACAGAGCTCCACCAGTCCAGCGCCCCCCAGGTCTGCGAGCCGACCTGGCCGTCCACCTGGAGGTATCCCATGCACTTCTGGAAGAAGTAGACGGAGTTGAGGGTGTCCTGGCCGAACACCCCGTCGACGGTGATCTTGGCGTGCTTGTCGGGGTTGATCGAGTAGTTCAGCTCGCACTGAAGCTCCCGTACGGCATCGCCGGTGGCACCGACCTTCAGCAGCGGCTCGCTGGTGCTCCACTCACCGCAGCGAGACCCCGCGGCGTTGGCGGTGCCGGCGGTGGCGACGGTGCCGGCGAGGAGCAGGCCGGTGGCGGCCAGCCCGATGACGATCTTGCGCATGGTTGTTTCCCTCCCGTTTGGCATGCGCCTGGCGGCGCAGCGCGTGCCTCGACACTAGCCAGCACGATGCCCCCGCGGGGTATCCAATCGGGCACCCGGTTCCGTGGGCCAATCGGACAGCCGCGGGCCCCTGCCCCGGCTCTGGGGCCGACGAGCGGCGAAAGTCGGGTGACCCTGCCGGTGGCACCGGCGACACTGGCGCCATGACTGGTTCCGCACTGCCGCAACTGCTTCGACCGCGTGCCCTGAGGCCCGGAGATCTCGTTGTCATCGCCGCGCTGTCCGGTCCGCTGCCGGCCGCTCATGAGCCCAACGTCGAGCAGGCGGTGGTCGTGCTCGAGCGGATGGGGTTCCGCGTGCGTCGGGCTCCGCTGCTCCAAGCAGGACGGCACCACTGGTGGAGCGCGGCAACGCCGGCCGAGATCGCCGGGGAGTTCAACGGCCTTCTCCGTGATCCTGAGGTGCGTGCGATCGTCGCGGGTGACGGCGGTCAGACGGCGCTCGGCTACCTCGACCTGATCGATGTCGAGGCGGTCAGGGCCGACCCCAAGCCGATCCTCGGCTACAGCGACATCTCGCTGCTGCATCTGGCGCTCTATGCGTGCACCGGTCTGGTCGGGTTCCACGCCGACATGGCCGTCCCCGGCTTCGGCGGACACTGGCAGCGCGCGCCCGTGGCGCGCCGGGCGGAACTCGAGAGGCTGTACTCCAGGCTGCTGACCGGTACCGAGGCGATCGGTGCGCTGCCTGCGAGTGCGTCGTGGGAGTGCTGGCGTCCTGGCCGTGCCGAGGGCCGGCTGATCGGCGGGGTGATCAATCGCATCGTGCTGGCGCAGGCGACGCGTTTCGCGCTGCCCCTCGAACGGTTCGACGGTGCGGTGCTGTTCTGGGAGGAGATGGGCGGCCTGGCATCGCACGTGTGGAGCTACCTGCAGGTGCTGCGGCACGGCGGCATCCTCGACCGGATCTCCGGCATGGTCGTGGGCGTTCCGCGCGAGATCAGCGGACTCGAGCCCGGCGCGTCCCCGACCCTGCCCGAGATCGTCCTCGACGCCCTCGGCAACCGGGACATCCCGGTCCTGGGCAACGTCGAGTTCGGGCACGCCGGCCCGAACCTGCCGATGCCGGTCGGCATCCGCGTCCGCCTCGACGCGCAGCAGCGGACACTGTCGCTGCTCGAACCGGCGGTAGGGCCCCACGCGACGATCAGGCCCGTCGGCTGAACACCGCGGATCAGTGAGCCGACAGCGTCGCGACGTCCGGTCCGGACGCTCGGCTCCTGACGTCGGGATCAGCAAGGCGGTGAGCCCGTGCGGAGAGGTCCGGGCGGCCGAGACGGTGGCCGGCGGGTCCACCGGGAAAAATTCTTCGAACCCGCCTGCAACCCGGGCGGGTGCCGCACGTCTGTACAAGTGAGAGGCGCGGAAGGGAGCCACCTTCCGCAGGCGGGGGCGATCTCTGCGTCCGTGGTCCGGCAGGGTCACGGGCCCGCCCCGGCCGCTCGATCTTCCACTCGATCGTTCATCCGCTTCCGGCGTAGCCGAACCCCATGTTCGTCATGCCCACAACAAAGTTGCTTCCAGGGGGAACCATGTCCACCACCCGTATCCGCCGCTCCCGCTCCCGCCACGCCGTCTCCGTCGCGGCCGCGCTCGGTGTCGCCGCGCTCGGCGGCACGCTCGCGCTGCCGGCGCAGGCGGCCTTCGCCGTGGGTGCGCCGCACGACACGCACAAGGGGACACTGACCGTCCAGGCGCCGGCGGCGGTCGGCTTCGCCGGGCAGCCGGTCGCATTCACCGAGACCCTCGCCAACACCGGCACCGAGGACACCGCCTTCGCGCTCCTCCTGCAGACCACCACCGAGGCCGGCACACCGCCGCACGCGATCACGATCGACTACAAGGACCCGGCGGACGGCGCGTGGAAGTCCGTCCCGCTGGGCTTCCACGCCGGGCTCTACGAGGCCACCTACGACGGCGCGACCGGCGCCATCACGGTCGCAGCCGGCAAGACCGTGAAGCTGGACCTGCGCATCGGCGCCCCGATGGGCCTGCCGCACGACGGCGCGACCAATGGCGGCTTCCGCTCCATCACCCTGGACTCCCGCCTGACCGTGCCGGGATCGGGGGAGAACCTGGCCGATGAGGTCAAGACGATCAAGGTCGACTCCATCGGCAGCTCACTCGCCCACGTGCCGGCCACGGCGGTCGCCGGCGGGGAGCCGATCGAGTTCGACGCGGTACTGGCCAACCCCACCCCCTCCGCGTACGTCAACCTCGGCAACGTGCTCTTCGTCGACCCTCACGCCACCGTCCAGGTCCGCAAGGCCGACGGCTCGTGGACCACCCTGCAGAAGGTCTCCGACCAGATCCCGGACGACAAGCCCGGCGTCTACCTCCAGGGCCGCGACTCCTCCATCGCGGCGAGGAAGACCACGGTGACCCGGGTGCGGGTCTCCTACGACGCGGCCACGCCGCCGGGCGCGACCCAGATCAGCCCGTGCGTCTTCGTCAACGAAGGAGCCCCGTTCCGCGGGACCACCAACTGCGGCCAGGGCGCCACCGTCAACGTCGTCGCCCCCGAGAAGAACACCGACAAGAACACCGAGAAGAGCACCGGCACGAGCGCCGACAAGAGCGCCGACAAGTCCACCGGCGCCGAGCCCGGCACCGGCACCAAGCCCGGCACTCAGGCGAAGCCTGCCACCGACACCAAGCCGGCCACCGACACGGCGCCCGCCGCCGAGGCGTCGGCGCCCGTCCCCGCCCCGGCCGCCCCCGTCACGGGTGAACTCGCCGCCACCGGCGCCCAGTCCGACGGCATCACGGCCGCCACCGCCGCGGCACTCGCCGCCTTCGGCACCGGCGCGGTCCTCCTCGCCCGCCGCCTGCGCCGCCGGTCCTGAACCACCCGCCGACCCGCGCCTGCCCGGGCGTCCGGCCTCGTCGGCCGGGGCCGTCGGTCAGGACGCGGGCGGCGTCCTCCTCCCGGGCTCGGCGGCGGTACCCGGGGCGGTTCGGCTCCGGGACGTGCCGCCGGTCCCGTCATGGTCCGGTCCCCCGAGGCGGGGCCAGGACGGAACCGGCGAGGCCTGTCAGTACGAGGCGCTGGTGGCGCACCGGCGGGAGTCCAGGTTGCACACGACGACGTACGAGGTGATTCCGGCGTCCAGGAGCTTCGCAGTCCAGGCCGTGTCGTGAGGGATGCTGGTCCAGTTGCTCGAGCGCCCGCCGTTCGACTGCGTGAGCACCACGCTGCAGCCGTCGCCGGTGGTGGAGGTCGCGTAGCCCTGCACGTGGTCGTGCCCGTCGGCGAACGTGACCACCATGCCCCCGGCGCAACCGGGGACGTTGGCCGTGTAGGTGGTACTGGCCGACGCCGTCGCGGCGCTGAGGCCCAAGCCGGCGGTGGCGGCGACGACGACAGCGCCGAGGCGGACAGCGGTGCGCTTCCTGATCATCAGTGTCTCCTGGTGTTCGGTGTGTTCCTGACTCAAGGCAACCGGCTGACGGGACCGCCCCTCGAGTGATTCGATCAGGTTCGAACACTCATGACGCCGACCGCACGGGCGGCCGGCAGCCGACCTCCGGGGGGTGTCGTGCTCCACCTCGACATGGACCGCACCGTACTCGCGAACACCCGGTTCGCGATCTCGCCGCTCAGCACCGGGATCGGCGCGCTGCGCCTCCTGCGCGACAACAAGCGCCCGGGCGGCGACGGTTGGCGGGGCAGAATCCAGGAGACCGTCCATGACCGCAAGCTCGTCCTGCTGGGCTCGCTGTTCAGCGGCTCGTGGGACTACGTACCGGACTTCCTGACACCCCAGCCGCACGCCCCCGAGACCGGACTGCACGAGGAACTGCACACCGTCGCCACCACGGATCCCGCCCGGCTGCGCTGGGAGCTGCAGGTCATGGCCCAAGGGGTCAGCGAGGAGCACCTGGCGGGCCGGGCCACTCCCGTGGCCCTGCGCGACGCCCTGGAACGGGGCGAGCACGACTTCGCCGAACGGATGGCGGCGGAACTGCACCGGCTGTGGGAACGCGCCCTCGCCCCGCACTGGACGGCCCTGCGTACCCGTATGGAAGAGGACATCACCCACCGGGCGCAGACCACCGCCCGCCACGGCCTGTCCGGCATGCTCGCCACCCTGCACCCCGGGATGCTCTGGAACGACGACCACCTGAGTCTGACCAGCCGCTTCCACGCCCGGACCAGCGCCGCCACCGGCCTGGTCCTGACCCCCTCCGTGTTCACGACGGACCTACGCGTGGTCATCGACTCGATACCCGCACCCGCCACACGCCAGCCCATGCTCGCCTACCCCTGCCGCCCCGGACCGGCCACCCGCCCCGGACCGGCCGTCCACGCCCTCCTCGGAGCGACCCGCACACGACTGCTGTCCGACCTGCACACCCCCCGCACCACCGCGGAACTCAGCGAACGGCACTTCCTCGCCACCAGCACCGTCTCCTACCACCTCGGCATCCTGCACCGCACCGCACTGGTCACCCGCACCCGCACCGGACAACACGTCCTCTACCGCCAAACGCCCCGCGCCACCGACCTCCTGGCCACCCCTCAACCCCACTGACCCCACTGACCCCGCAACCGACCATGACCGACACGACCGCTACCGGACCGGTGCCTGTGCCGGCGTCGGCGTCGGCGTCGGCGTCGGCGGGGCCAGGCTGTACGGGACCACCGCCGCCGGGACAGGACCGCGGGACGGACGGGGCGTATGGGGCGGGCCGGCCGGCGACAGCCCCGGCCCGCCGGTGGAGCGTGTCAGGAGCACACTCCACCCGCCGGTCAGCCTCCCGTCGATGCGGGCCCCGGCCCGCCCGCGCAGCCGCACGCCGGACCGGAAAACCCGGGCCGCCTCGCCACCGGTCCGGTAGTGGCGGCCGGTGGCGGTGTCCGGGGTGGCGGGGCTGTGTCAGGAGCCGTTCTGCGCCAGGCGCGTCACGGCCAGTTCCAACGCGCGCTCGAGTGCGGTTTCGGCTCGGCACGGCACGTCGGGCTGGACGCCGGTGCCCTCCCAGTTGGTGCCCGAGACGGGGTTGAGCGCGCGGGCGACGGGGACGGAGAGTTCCAGGTGCGGGTGCACCGTCCAGCCCTCGCGCGGGTGCGCACCGCCGCGGGTGCTCTCCCCGACGACCTCGGCGCGCCCGAGTTGCTGCAGGTCGTAGGCGAGTTCCTCACCCGCGGAGAAGGTCTTCGCACTCGTGAGCACGTAGAGCGGCTTGGTGGCGCCGTAGCGGGCGCCCGGGACGAACGGGGGCGTCCAGGACTGCTCGGTCTTCTCCCCCTGCCGCGAGACGATGGTGTTCAGGTGGGTGCGGCCGTCGAGCAGGTAGCCGCAGACGAAGGCGACCGTGTCCGGGTCGCCACCGACGTTGCGGCGCAGGTCCAGGATCAGCGCGCGGGCCGGGGCCACCAGGGAGAGCGCCGCGGCCAGCGGCTCGGCCGCCCAGTCCAGGGGGAACATCGCGGGTGCGATCTCCAGGACCGCGACTCCGGAATCGAGGAGCTCCACCCGCGGAACACCCCCCAGGCCCTCGTCGAACTGCCGCCGCATCTCGGCGAGTACGGCCGCGCCCCGCTCCGACGGTACGGGCTCGGCATGGAACTTCAGAGCCAGGTGCTGGTCACCGTTGACGGACCGCAGGTCGGCGGTGACCCCTTCGGCCAACTCCTCCGCGGTCGCGGCCCGGTAGGCTCCCTCCGCACACCGGCTTCGCAGCAGGGCCGCCAACTGCCGGGCGACATCGGGGAAGACGTAGTTCCCGGCGACCAGGTCGGCGATCGACTCGACGACGCCGGCAGCGTCCGGGACCGGGACGGCGGTGAGGCCGGCGGCCGTGACGGTGTCGGTAACGGGGGCAGTGGTGTCAGCGGCGGTGGCGTTGTCCAGCGCGGGTGACGAGGTGGTGGTGGTCATGGCAGGGAGTAGACCAGCGACTTGTCAAAGCGTCAACCGCACTTAACACTTGATTCGGTGAGCCATCAACCAGACGAAGACGTCCAGCAGATCAGCACACCCCAGCAGCACGCCGCGCTCGCCCACCCCGTACGCCAACGCCTGCTCTTCGCCCTGAGCGGGCAGCCCTCCACGATCAGCCGACTCGCCGCGCAACTGGGCGTGAACAAGGGCAGTGTCTCCCACCACCTGCGAGTGCTGTGCGAAGCCGGACTGGTCCAGGACGCCGGGACTCGGCAGGTCCGTGGCGGCACCGAGAAATACTACCGGCGAACCGCACAACGCCTCCTCGTCGACGAGCCACAGGCCGAAGGCACAGCCGCGATGCTCGGCGCGGTCGCCGCCGAGACGGACCGCTCCCCCCTCGAACACACCCTGACCCTGCGCCACCTCCGACTCAGCCCCGCCAAGGCCGCACAGCTGGCCCAGGCGCTGACCCGCCTGGTCGACGAAGTGGAGGAAGACCCCGGCGAACCCGTGCACGGCCTGCTCGTCACCCTCTACCAACAGCACGACGCCAGCACACGAACCCGACCCTGACCCCGCACCCGTCGACCCACAACCCACAACCCACCAACCCCTGTCCAAGTCCCGGACCAAGGACCGAAAGCGCTGCTGCGCCGCGCAGATCCCCGACGAGCGGGACTTCCGCACCGTGAGCGTTTAACCTCGCCTGATCACAGAACGTCACACACATGATCGCAGTGTCGAGGGGTTTCGCGGTGGAGCTTGTGCCTGATGACGATTCGCTGGGTGGTGTCCGACCACTTCTGGAACGTGGCGAGGCCATTGTGGGCTACGAGCCCCAGGAGGGGTTCCCGGATCGCTGCTGGGTTCTGCACACCGTCACGGTGCGAGGGGAACGGGTCCGGTGGGACGACGTGCTGGCGCACGCCGGCAAGCGACTGGAGGACTGGCAGTACACCCCCTCGTTCCGGGTCTTCGAGGGGCTGGACCTGCCCGAAGACGTAGAGGGCCCGGACCTGGGCGAGATTGACCGCGGCAGCCTGGCCCGCCTGGTCGAGGTCCTCGCCCGGCACAGCCCTGATGGGCTGCGCACGGAGTGCTACTGGGCCCAGGCGGGGATCGAGGACGCGGGCCGCCCCATCCCGGCCCGCCGGGGCCGGCTGGAGGAGGCGCTTGCTCACCACGATGCCTGCGCGTGGCCCGACCGAACCGTCCACACCCAGTTTCCCGCGCACTGGTGGCCCGTGGAGGGCTCCTGGTTCGTCCTGACCGACTGGGACCTGAGCGCGACCGAGGTGTTCGGCCCTCCGGCCCTGATCGCCGACCTTCTCGCCGATGACGGGCTGGATGCCGTGCGCCACCCCAGCATCGCCGAGGTCGAGGGCAGCGTCGCGCAATGGCGCGAGCAGGCACCATGAGCCCACTGCGCATCCTGCCGGCCCTCTGACCTCGAACAGCGTCCCGAACGGTGTCACTCACCAGGGAGTTCGCGGATCGGACCCAGGAGCTCACGCCCCCGGGTCGACGCACGTGTCGGCGGTGACGCTGAGGACGATCTTGCCGCGGGTACGGCCCGACTCGCTGGCGGCGTGGGCCTCGGCGGCGCGCTCGAGGGGCAGGGTGCGTTCCAGACGGACCCGCAGCAGGTCCCGGTCCACGAGGTGGGCGAGGGACTCCACTGCGCTTCGGCCAACAGCGCCGTCTGCTCGACGGCGTGACGCAGAAGATGCTCACCCAGACCCTGCGCTCCCTGGAACGCGACGGCCTGGTCACCCGCACCGTCTACCCCACGGTGCCCCCCACGCGTCGAGTACTCACTCACCGACCTGGGCCAGGCCGCCGGCCGGCTGACCACCGCCGTCGCGGACTGGGCCGTCGACCACGTCGCTCTGATCCACACCGCCCGCGCCGTCTACGACGCGCGGCCCGAGCAACCCGAACCAGCGAGCTGACGACACCCGGCCGGGACGGGCGGGCACGCGGGTGGACGGAGCCTTAGGGCGAGGGCGCCTCTTCAGTCGACGCGGGGAGCAGGCACCCGGGCGGCCAGCGAGCCAGGGCCAAACTACCTTCCGCCCGCCCGAGGAGACCACTTCTTTCCGGGGACCCGCGAGGCAGACCGGTTTGCGGACCATGGGTCAGCTACACGGTCCCATCGAAGCGCTGCGAGCCGTGGGAAGACCGGTCCCGTTCGCGTCCCGACGAGCCCGTCCGCGTCCGGGACCGGGGCGGGCCGTCCGTTGTGTGCGGCAGCGTCAAATCCTCGGCCCTCCCTCCTCTCGGACCAGCCGCCAGGCCTCGCTGAACAGCTCGGGAAGCGTGCCCGGGAGCAGCTCGAAGGCCGTCACCTCGCTTTGGTCGGCGCTCAGCCGGGCGCCGACCATGGGTGCTTTCCGGGCCTCCATCGGTGGCAGCGGCTTCCTGGCGTGTGCCCACAGGCCGGGCAGGAACAGCGAGCGCCCGGCGCGGGGCCGGCGGTCTTCCACCACCAGGCCGCGTGTCACCAGCTCCGCGGCGGCCGACTTGTGGCGGGCCGGTGTCCAGGCGTTCCAGCGCCGCACGTTGCGGTCCGACGGCACGGGCAGGGCCAGGAGTTGGAGGTAGAGGGTGGCGGTGTCCTCGGACAGGTCGAGGGTGGTGGCGACGTCGGCGACCAGGTCGGGGGTGCAGGCGCGGGGGTCGGATTCGTAGCGGCCCGCGGGCAGGTCGTCGGCGGTGATGCGGGCCATGACGCGGTCGCAGGTGCCGCCGGTCAGCCAGTCCCAGCGTCGGCTCCCCCGGTTGCCGCGGCTCAGCGCCGAGTGAAGGACCCGGGCCGGGGAGTCGCCCCGCGCCAGTGCCTTGCGCAGGTGGCGGACGGCCTCCGGTGCGCCGGCCCGTACGGGGTCGCCGGCGGGGAGGTCCGCGTATGCCCAGGGGAGGCCGGTGAAGACGGCCTCCGCGACGGTCTCGGCGTCGTAGTCGCCCATGACGTCCCATGCGGTGCGCAGGTGGCGGTGTTCGGGCGGGCAGGGCCAGATGCGCAGGTAGAAGCCGGGCGGCAGGGTGGCGTTCGCCGGGTCGAGGAGCAGGTGGCACAGGTGGGCGGCCGGCATCCGGGTTTCCAGAGCGACCGCGGCCTGCCAGGTGCTCCACGGCGCGTGCCGGCGGGCGCCGTGCTGCTGCGCCCAGGCCCCGGCGGTGCGCTGCGCGACGCGGGCGAGGCCGCCCGGCTCCCACAGGTCAGCGGGGTCTGCGGGCATCACGTCGGCGAGCAGGGCGAGCCGCTCGTCGTCGTGCAGCATCGACAACTCGGCGCGCGCCGATTCGAGTTCGCGGGCCTTGAAGCCGTAGGTGGCGAGCTCGTGCTCGTCGAGGAAGGGCACACGGTAGCCGCCCGCGCCAGGGTTGCCGGCCAGGACGAGGGCGGCGGCGGGGCGGCTCAGGCCGGTCGCCTCGCTCAAGGCGAGGACCGCGTCCACATCCCAGGCGAACGGGCCGCGCTCTCGAACGAGCTCCGTCAGGCGCAGCAGCTGCCCGGGGGTGCCCCAGCCCCGGGGGCAGTCCTCGACGTAGAGGGGTTCCTCGGGGCGGGGGGCGGCGTGGCCGCCGGGCAGGACGGCCTCGCAGTAATGGGTCCTGCGCGCGGCGGGCAGGTGGGTGCCGAAGGAGGCGCCGTGGTGGTCGCGGACGGTGAAGGAGGTCGTTCCGGCGAGCCGGCCCACGCGGAAGCGGTAGGCGGGGTCGGCGAACGTCGTCCGGGCCCACATCTCCAGGAAGTCGAGCAGGAGCTCGCGGCGCTCGGGCCGGGTCGCGGGCGCGGCGGCGCGCAGGGCGAGCGCGCCTGTGCGTCCGATGAGGTCCGTCCAGCTGCCCGCCGCGGGGAGCCGGACACCGCGTTCGCCCGGCCCGGGTTCCCACGTGCCTTCGATGTAGCGGCTGACGCGCCTGATGCCGGCGAAGGAGTCCTTGTCCCACATACCCAAGGCACCGACCAGCCCTTGCAGGGCCGCGGATGCGGCGAATCCGTCCCACGTGCGAGGGGTGCGGGCTGCGGACGTGTCGATCTCGGTCATGTGGCTGATCATGACGGCCGGCACCGACAGCGGGCCGCCGGGGTGCCACGGCCCGCTTCACGCATTGAGCGGCCCGCTACCGGAAGCCGCGGACGGTGTCATGTGCGTGTTGCTGTCGGCGGTGTAAGTCAGGAGGCCGCCGGGGTCTGGATAGCGCCCATGGGCGTCGACGGCAACGACGGTGTGCAGGTGGTCGCCACGCTGTTCGACAGCCTTCGCCGCGGCCCGGACTCGGTCCACGTCCCAGGTCAGCGTGCCGTAGTCGGTTTCGATCACATGCTTCGACCGCGCCCGCCAGACGGCGCCCCCAGCCCCCTGCCGAACCGACACGAAGCCTCCCCGAACATGAACGGTGGTCCTTGCCTTCCACAACCGGACGACAAGGACCGCCGTCACGCTCGGACCCCATTCCCAGCAGTGTCTCCTGGCGGGACCCGCCAACCCCGATGCCTACCGGAGTTGAGCGTCGGGTGTCACTTGAGGGTGGGCAGGTAGGGGTAACAGCCGTAGTAGTCCTTGGTGGCCTCGACCATGA
This sequence comes from Kitasatospora sp. NPDC033851, assembly GCF_055576085.1. Classification (NCBI taxonomy): domain Bacteria; kingdom Bacillati; phylum Actinomycetota; class Actinomycetes; order Kitasatosporales; family Streptomycetaceae; genus Kitasatospora; species Kitasatospora sp. NPDC033851. The sequence continues at coordinate 11,798 of NZ_JBVIRL010000027.1, forward strand.
CGTCGCCGGTCCTCGGGCCGACGACACCGTCCTGCTGCAGGCTCGCCCACTTCTGGATGGCCACGATAGCCCCGTAGGTGTCGGGGCCGAACGAGCCGTCCACGTCGACCGTGTGGTAACCGGTCTGGTAGTGCAGGTCGTTGGATATCTGCTGGACGCACTTGACGCTTGCGTAGGTGTTGCTCTTGCCGTAGCCGACCCAAAGGGAGCCGGAGTTGGGCACTGCCTGGGCGGTGCCGCCCAGGGCGCCGACGGTGACAAGGGCGACGGTCGCGAACAGGAACGCGCCGCGACGCTTGATGGAAGTGCTGTTCAAGGGAGCCCCAAAAGTGGCATACAAGTGATCGTCGGACCCTGGACTATACGGCCGGACCTACCGACGGGTCGCCGGCGCGGGCCCAGCTACCGGACAGCTCTCGCCCGGCTACCGCGATCAGCCACGGCAGAGCGCGGCAGAGCGGCAGCCGACGCGGACACCGATACGCCCGCCGGGACAAGCTCACCGCCGAGCAGGTCGGGCAGCTGGAGGCCCTCGGGGTGGCCTGGTAGGCCGGGCCGGTTTCGGGGCATGACATGGTGTCCCGTGAAGGCATCAACCCGACACCACCCCACCAGGAGGTCCTGCATGAGCAGCGGCGTAGCGTCATCCGAGAACCCCGAGAACCCCGAGAACCCCGAGAGGTCGGAGGCCGACCAGGCCGCCGAGGTCCCCGCGGCCGCCGCCCAGGACGACGTCAAGGCCCAATTCCTCGCCGCGCTGGAGCGCAAGCACGGCGCCAAGGGCGGGAGCACGGCCGGCGGTCCGAACAGCGAATCGAAGATCCACGGCGCGCACGCCGCGGCGGGAGGCAAGCGCAACTTCCGCCGCAAGAGCGGCGGCTGACCGCGCTGGTGCGCACCGGAGCGGCCGGGCCTCGGCGGGACGGGCTGGGCCGCTTCGGGTGTGCGCGTGCCCCAGAGCCGGGGCACCCGGGCCCGGCGGACGTTTCGGCCCGAATGGCCGGTGGGGTGTCGCTGTCCGGACACGCAGGTGTCTGCACCGGGCAGGCCGATGTGGAGCTCCACGGCGAGGGCCGTGGAGCTCCGGCCGGGTGACGGCATCGATGCGGCGATACCGCTACTGCCCCCACTCGCAGCCGCGCGGCCGGACCGATCTACAGCCCGCTCGGCCAGGTGTAGCTGCTCGGGACCGGGACTGCGGCGTTCTCGGCGGCCGTCCCGTAGACCAAGGCGACCTCGTCGTGGTCGTGCAGCAGGATCGCGGCCGGGTCGCCGTCGACCTCCTTGCCGTTGACGTAGGCCTTCAACGTGTGGGTCCCGTCGGTCTTCAGGCCGCCGAGGTGGTCGGCGGAGGCGGAGACCTGCCATTCGGTGAGGAACTGCCCGAGGCTGAAGTCCGCGCGAACCGGCGACTCGACGTGGATGACACCGCTGGTGTCGTGGCTGTGCAGCGGGCTGATCCGCTGCGCGCTCTCGTCGACGCCGATCAGCGCCGGCACCTCGACGGGCCTGCCGTCCGCCAGGACGTCCAGATGGGTGTGGATGTGCAGCGCCGTGCCCTCCGCGCCGAGCATCGGCAGCCCGGCCGCCGCCACGGCGGCCGCGACGTCACTCGGCGCGTCCCACGGCGGCAGTGTGGTGCGGCCCACAGCCGTGGTCCGCGGCTGTGCCGGGATCCCGTGGGAGGAACCGGTCGAGCCCTGGTTCGTCGCGATCACGGCGGCGATTCCCCCGACCACCGCCACGGCGACCAGGCCGATCGCGCCGCGAGCCAGTAGCCGCCGGCGCCGTTCCCGGCGGGCTTCCTCCGCCCGGAACGCCGCCGTGTGGGCCCTGCGGTCGGCCGCACCCGGCTTCCGCCCCGGTTTCGGCTCAGACATCCGTACGGACCTCCTCGCGCGCGACGGCGCCGCTCGGCACCACCCCGTCAGCCTGCCAGAGGCGGATGCGATCGGCGCGTCGAGCACCGCGGGCTCCGACTCGCCGTACTCCGGCACGAGCAGCCCGGCCGGCTCCGCCGTGCTCAGGTGCTCAGGTGCTCAGGTGTGCCAGGAGGGCGGGGTGGTCGGCGAGGGCGTCGTGGAGCAGCCGGCGGGCGAAGGGCGTGTACTGGCCGCTGTCGGCAGCGGTCCAGTCGATGGGGCCGAAGGGCGGTTCGGGGTCGTACTCGATGAACAGCTGCACCGTGCGCGCGACGTCGAGGCCGGCGAGGCGGCCGACCAGGTGCAGTGCCATGTCGATGCCGGCCGAGACCCCGGCGGCGGTGATGACGTGTCCGTCCTCGACCCAGCGCTGGGTGACAGGCGTCGCCCCGAAGCGGGGAAGCAGGTCGCGGTACATCCAGTGCGTGGTGGCCCGGCGGCCCTCCAGGAGGCCTGCCGCCGCGAGCAGCAGCGAGCCGGTGCACACCGAGCCGACGACCTGGCAGCGTGCCGCGGTCCGGCGCAGCTTGCGCAGCAGGCTCTCGTCGGCCATCGCGGCCAGGGTGGGGACGAGGCCGCCGGGCACGATCACGGCGTGGAGATCCGCTATGTCCTCCATGTCCTCGAAGGTGTGACTGGGCAGCAGGGACAGCGGGGTGTCGCTCGGCACCGGCTCGATCCGCTCGCCGACCGCGATCGTGCGGTAGCCGGGGACGAGATCGCCCAGCGCGGCGAAGACCTGCATCGGGCCGACGACGTCCAGTGCGGTGAGCCCCGGGTACAGCACGAAGGCGATGGTCTTCACCGGGTCCGCGGACGGCTCGGACGGGCCCGCGGACGGCACGGGCAGGTCTGCGGACGGCACGGGCAGGTCCGCGGACGGCTCGGGCGAGGTTTCGGTCATGACGGGACTCCTGGAAGTCGGCGGGAGGCCGAGGGCCTGGCAGCGGGATGCTGCCTCGGCAACCCTCCCCCGCCGCCTCCACCGCGGACCGGAACCGTTCGGACTCCGTGTCCGAAATCCTGGGATACCTGTCTTCCGGACGGCTTTCGGTAGTGTCGCAGGCATGACGACAGCTCTCCGCCACCGCGTGGTGGTCGTGGCCTACGACGATGCGGAACTCGTGGAGATCGCCTGCGTGACCAGCGTCTTCGACGGGGCGAACCGCCTGGGCGCGAGTCCGCCCTACGACGTCCTCCTGGTCACCCCGCAGGGCCGCCCGGTGCGCTGTTCCTCGGGACTGGTCCTGGCGGCGCAGGCGTCGCTGGAGCGTACCCGCGGCCCGGTCGGCACGCTGCTGGTCGTCGGCGGGTGGGGCCACGCCGCGGCGGCGCAGGACACCCGGCTGGTCGAGCACGTGCGCCGGCTGGCCGGCATCGGCCGTCGGGTCGCGTCGGTGTGCACGGGGGCGAGTGTGCTGGCGGCGGCCGGACTGCTCGACGGACGGCGTGCCACGACCCACTGGGCGTTCGCGCGCGACCTCGCGCAGCACCACCCGGCCGTCCACGTCGACGCCGCGCCGCTGTACCTCCGCGACGAGCACGTCTGCACGTCAGCCGGGGTCACCAGCGCGCTCGACCTCACCCTCGCGTTCGTCGAGGAGGACCACGGCCCGGCCCTCGCCCGGACGCTGGCCCGGATGATGGTGACCTACCTCCAACGACCGGGCAACCAGGCCCAGATCAGCATGTTCGTCGACGCGCCGGCCCCGGAGCACCGGACCGTGCGGCAGACCGTCGAATACATCACCGCACACCTCGACGGCGACCTCACCACCACCGCGCTCGCCGCGTACGCGGGAGTCAGCGGACGTCATCTGTCCAGGCTGTTCCTCGACCAGCTCGGGCAGACGCCAGCCCGGTTCGTACGGACCGCCCGCATCGAGGCGGCCGCACAACTCCTCGTCTCCACCGCACTGCCGCTGGCTTCGGTCGCGAGGCGCTGCGGGTTCACCTCCGCCGAGACGATGAGGCAGGTGTTCCTGGACCACTACGGGACGACACCCAGCCACCACCGCGCCGTTCACAACACTCCCCGGGCCGCACCGACGGTGCCCGGCACCATGGGTGAGGCCGAGAAGCCGGCAGGGAGCTGACGGCGTACCGCTACCGGATGCTCGGCTGCGGGTCCTCGCACCGCAGCACCGCAGCACCTCGGTCAGGCCGATCGGGCCGGTCAGCGCCGGCAGCACTCGCAGGCGCCGGCCGGCCCCGCCCGCCCCGACCGGCGAGCGGGCCGGCGGGGCGGGCGGGGCGGGCGGTGTCAGGCGGCCGTCAGCACTCCGGCAGGCCGTTGTGGAAGTACCAGTTGCCGTCGGCGTACGCACCGTAGACGTAGGCCGTGCCGAAGAAGTTGCCGTTCGTGCCGCCCACCCGGTACCAGACGTTGCCCTGGTTGTTGATCGTCTCGCCCCTGGTCCAGCACTCGATGTAGATCTCGTCCGACGACCACGAGTACGAGTACACGTCGGCGGCGACCTTGGGCGTCCAGGAGTACTGCTGCGCGTAGACGCCCACACCGTGACCGCTCGCGTGGTAGCGGAGCGCGTACCAGCCGTCGGCGGCCGCGCTGCCCGCCGAGACGCCTACCGCGCCCGCCGCCACCGCCACGACGGCCGCCGCGGTCGCGCCACGGCGGCCGATCCTCTTGAGAATGCCCTTGGCCATTCCAACTCCCATGTTCGGTCGAGACGTTGACGTGCCGCCCGGTCCGACCTCGGCGGCGGGATACAGCTGATCCGACCACCAGCGCTGTTCGATACCGCCTGACGGGAACTGACAACACCTGACAGCGCCCGGCGAACGGCCCGAACGCCCCCTCCTCCCACCGGATTCCACGGATCGCTGATCACCGCCGTCGCCCGTCACCACGATCCGTGCGCGGCAGGCCGGCGCCGGCACCGAGGGAGCTGACATCTGACAACGGGGACACCGCGACGGGGTGGAAGCGGCCCCTGCCCGCCGCCGCGATGGGGAGGAAGGGGAGCGGCCTGCGGTGCGCCCGCCGGGCGGCGGACGTCAGAGGCCTCGCGCCTGACGGCCCCTCTGCCGGAACCCGTGCCCGCCGCCGGGTGGCGCCGCCGGGTAGTAGTGTGCGCGCGGGCGACGGTGACGGGGAGGGCGGGCGATGGAACCACTGGGCGACTCGGACCCGAGGAGGATCGGCTCCTACCGGCTGCTGGGCCGGCTCGGCGCCGGCGGCATGGGGCGGGTGTACCTCGGCCGCACCGAGGGCGGGCGGACCGTCGCCGTCAAGGTGGTGCGCGGCGAGCTCGCCGACGACGCCGAGTTCCGCGCCCGGTTCCGCCAGGAGGTCGCCGCCGCCCGGCGGGTCGGCAGTCGCTGGACCGCCCCCGTCCTGGACGCCGACACCGAGGGCGACCCGCCCTGGGTGGCGGGGGGCTACGTCGCCGGACCGTCGCTGGACGCCGCGGTCCGCCGGCACGGCCCGCTGCCCGTTCCCGCCGTGCACGCCCTCGGCGCGGCGCTCGCCGAGGCCCTGGCGGCGGTGCACGGCCTGGGCCTGGTCCACCGTGACGTCAAACCGTCCAACGTGCTGCTCGCCCTGGACGGGCCGCGCCTGATCGACTTCGGCATCGCCCGCGCCCTGGACGCCGCGACCGCACTCACCCGCTCCGGGTACCTGGTCGGCTCGCCCGGCTACCTCTCGCCCGAACAGGCGGCCGGCGAGCCGGCCGGCCCCGCAGGGGACGTCTTCTCGCTCGGCGCCGTCCTCGCCTTCGCCGCGACCGGCGTCCCGCCGTTCGGCGAGGGCGTGAGCGCGGCCGTCCTGCTCTACCGGGTGCTGCACGAGCAGCCGGACCTCGGCGGGCTCACCGGAGCGCTGCACGACGCGGTGCGCGCCTGCCTCGCCAGGACCCCCGCCGACCGGCCTTCCCCGGACGAGCTGCGCGCCCTGCTCTCCCCCGGTGCCGCCCCGCTCGCGGACGGCGGCTGGCTGCCGCCCGCGGTCTCCGCCGAGGTGGCGCGCAGCGCCGTCGAACTGCTCGACCTGGAGGCGGAGGCCGAGGTGCCGGCCGGCGCCGCGGAGCCCGTAGCGGAGCGCGTAGCGGAATCCGGACGGGACCGCTCCCCCACCCACCTCGACCGGCCCGCGCCGCCGGTACCGCCGGGGCAGCCCGGGCCGTCCGGAGAGCGCGTGGGTGCGGGCACCGGGGCCTCGGCGCCCGCGCCGCGTTCCCGGGGGCGGCGTCCGCTCGTGGCGGCCGCCGCCGTGCTGGTCGTGCTGGCGGCCGGCGGCGTGCTGTGGCAGACCGTGTGGCGCGACCGGCCGGGCGACCACGTGAGCCACGACGCCACCGGCGCCCCGCCAGCCTCCGCCGACCCGTCGACCCCTGCCAACCCTTCGACCTCCGCCAACCCTTCGGCCTCCGTCGCGCCGCTGCTGGGGACGCTCCCCGCCGGCTACCTCGGCACCTGGAGGGGCACCATCACCACCGCCGTCGGCGGACTGCCAAGCACCTTCACCGTCAGCTTCGCCCCCGGGAAGGTCGGCGAGGTGGTCGGGCGGACCGCCAACGCCTCGGCGTTCAGCAGCACCGTCTGTCGTGGCGAGCTCACCCTGCTGTCCGTCACCCCCGACCGGATCGAGCTCCAGGAACACCCGAAAGGCAGCGACCAGGGCTGCACCGGCGTCTCCGAACAGCAGGCATACACCCCGGCCGGGCCGGGCGCGATCCACCTGAAGGTCACCGGCCAGCCCCTGGGCATGGACCCGTCGGGGGACCTCGCCAAGCAGGGGTGAGCGGGCGGCAGCGGCCTCAATCTGGTAGCTCGAGCGGACGCCGGAGCCGGTACGCGTCGGTTCGGACGCTTCACTGAGCCTGGTGGGGGGTCGTGCAGTGCGGTGCGCGGGGGTTGAGAGGATCGCCTCATGGATTTCGATGACCCGGCCGCCATGCGCCGGCTGTGTGTGGAGCGGCTCGGCCCGGAGACCGGGCGGCAGTTCGCGGCGATGGCCCGGCGCGGCTTCCGGCTGGTCGCGGCCTCGCCGGAGGCGCCCGCCGCCGGCCGGTCACGGCTCGGTGGGCCCGCGCTGCTCGAACCGGGCACCGCGTGGCCCGCGCTGGAAGGCGTCCCGTTGTCCCTGCACGCGGTGCTCGACACCGATGCGCTCGCCGCGTGGCTCGGGGACCAACTGCCCACCCGGCCGGGCCTGCTCAACTTCTTCTACCTCGATCCTGACGTGCCGTACGAGGAGTACCGCGAGCTGGACTCGTCCAGTCCCGACGCGTGGCGGGTGATCCCCGCCGATCCCACGCGGGCGGTCACGACGACCGCCCCCGGGCCCGCCCGGCACTACCCGGCACGGCCCGTCCACGCGGTCGAGGTGACCATGCTCCCGGACAGTTGGGACCTCCAGGACGACGACCTCACGTACGACGAGGACCAGCACTGGGGCGCGCCCTCACTCATCCTCGGCGAGATGGACGGCCTCGACGGGAACACCGCCGGCCACCACTGCGCGTTCGGCTGGCCCGACACCTCGTACACGGTGCCGGTGACCTCCCGCGACGACGACGGTCCCGCCGTTCACCTGCTCCAGCTCGCCGAGGACGCCGACCTCGAGTGGGGCTGGGGCGACGCCGGAACGATCTACTTCACCATCCCCGCTGGGGCGTTCGCGGCGGCGGACTTCGGCAAGGCCGAGGCGATCGGCTGCTGCTGCTGAGGGTGCAGGCGGTGTCGGACTCGGCGGCGTGCGCTGCTCAGGAGGCGGGCTTAGCGGTGGTGGTCGGTGGCGGTGAGGGCGTAGAGGTCGAGTACCGACACCGGGGGCCGTCCTCCGCCATGGAGGACGGCCCCAGGCCGTGCACTGCTCTTTCCCTGCTCTGCTCTGCTCTTCCCTGCGCTGCTCTTCCCTGCTCTACTCTTCCCTGCTCTACTCTTCCCTGCTCTGCCCTGGTCTGGTCATCCGAAGGTGAGGCCGGGCGTCAAGGCCTTGCACCTGCCTTCGGCTGCTCGCGTCAGAACGCGGCGCTGCCGACGTGGAGAGGTCCGCCCGTCAGGCCCACGCTGTAGACGGCCAAGTCGCGCTGGCGGGCGTCGATCTGGGTCGCGCTGCCGGCCCATGACGTCGCGCCGGGGGCGAGCGTCCGGTCCCAGATGCCGTAGCCGGGGACGATCGCCTCCAGGTGCGTGGTGCCGTCCGACACCGTGCTCGCGGCGATGCGCGTGACGGACGGGTTGGTGTCCACGACCGTGGGCTGCGACCAGAATCCAGCGGCCCAGGTCAGGTCGGACACCCCGGCAGCCGGCGTCAGGATCTGGACGTGCAACGTACCGTCCGGCCGGGACGCCGCACTCACGTCGGTGACGCACGGGCTGTTGGTGTCGCTCGTGGTGCAGCCCACTGCGATCGGCGTCCAGTTCGTCCAGCTACCCGACGAGGTGCGGGTGCGGTCCCACACTCCGGCGCCGGGAACGACGGTCTGCACGTGCATCGTGCCGTCGGGCAGCGCGGCGGCGCTGATCCGCGAGATCTGGCCGTTGAGGTCGATCTGGGTCGACGCCGACCACGTTCCGGCGACGCTGCGGGTGCGGTCCCAGACGCCGGATCCGGGGACCAGCGTCTGCACGTGCAACGTCCCGTCGGGCAGCGCGGCGGCGCTGATCTGTGAGATCTGGGTGTTCGCGTCGATCGACGCGGGGTCCGTCCAGGAGCCGCCGGACAGGGCACGGTCGGAGACCGCGCCGTGCGTCGCGTCGCCGACGGCGTTGTAGGACGGGTTCCAGACGCGTGCGCGGTAGAACCGGGCGCCGGTCACCTGGCGCAAGTTGTGCGTGTAGCCGATGGTGCCGTTCGAGGTGTAGAAGTCGACGATGTCGGTGCACCACGTGTTGGCGGTGCAGCCGCCCGCCGGGGACGGGTCCTTGACCTTGTCCACCTGCGTCATCACCAGCACACCCGACGGCTGCTCGGTGATCGACTTGACCGAGGGATTCGTGACGAGCGACGTGAAGGGGTTGGCGGGTTTGGAGGGGTCGGAGGGGTCGGGGGCGGGCCACTTGTTGTACGACCACGTCTGCGTTCCCGTGCTCAGCAGAAGCACGTTCGGGTTCTTCGGATCCGCACTCAGGTCGTGGGGGGCGCCCTCCGGCAAGGCGGTCTGCCTGTCCATGGTCAGGTGCGGCTGCGCGGCGCTCCCGCAAAGCGTGTCTTGCTCATCAAGCCCCTCAAGTATCTTCACATGAACGCCAGTTGATCATGCGGGTCGTGATCATACCGTCATACCACCGGCGGCATTCCGCACCCACCGTGGCGGTACCGCGCACACGCCCGGCGCCGGAACCGGCCACCGCGCAGCCGGGCCTGCGGTGGCACCCGACGAAGACCCCAGGGGAGTTTCACCATCCGTGCCGCTGCCACCGGGCGAGCGCACACCCGGCGGCCCACCCGCCTGGGCAGCCCACGTGCTCGGGCCGTAACCTCCGCACAGCTCGGCGCCGGCACGGGGATCACCTGCGGTCAGCTGCGGAACTCAGTGGGCGGGAACCGGCTCGGACGACGGCTGCCACTCCCGCCTGATCAGCCCGTAGACCCACGAGTCAGAGACCTCACCGTTGACGACGCAGTCTTCCCGCAACGTCCCTTCCCGCACGAAGCCGAGCTTCTCCAACACGCGGGCAGAAGCCGCGTTGCGCGTATCGGCCTCGGCTTGCACGCGATTCAGGTCCAGCGTGTCGAATGCCCACCGCAGCAGAGCGCGCGCGGCCTCGGTCGCGTAGCCACGGCCCCACGCCGTATCGCCGTAGCAGTAGCCGAGCGACGCGCTGCGGTAGTCCGGATTCCACCCGGTCAGGCTGCACCAGCCGATGAACGCCCCGTCGGAGACACGCTCCACGGCCAGCCGCGCCCCGGTGCCCTCCTGTGCCATCTGCCGACAGGCCGTGATGAACTTCTCGGCACGCCCGCGTTCCCTCCACGGTGGCGAGTCCCAGTAGCGCAGCACGTCGGCGCTGCTGTGCAGTGCGAAGAGGTCGTTGGCATCCGCGTCTTCGAAGGCACGCAGCCGAAGGCGAGCGGTGGGCAACGAGGGCGTGGGCAGCGACGGCCCCATGTTCCCTCCCTGGTCGGTGGCCGATCAATCAGACATCCGATGCAGGTCACTCGCAACGGGTTTTCTCGGCGCGCCGGCTGACGTGTCCGCTCATCGGCGCGACCGAGGGCCCCCGGAGGGCGGCAGCTGAGGTGATGCCCGGTTCTGCCGATCCACCGCCTCTGCTGGGCTGGGGCACCAACCCCGTCCCGCACCCCGCAGGCGGGCATCCTCACGCTTTTCAGGAGGTGCTGTTTTCGGCGGCCGACCGATGGATGGCCTCGGGGAGGCCGACGGCGATCACTGCGCCCTGGGCTTCTCGCCAGAGCTGCAGGGAGTCACCTGCTTTCTTCTGCATCGCGGCCGATTCCCCAACCCCTTCCATCCTGACCGCCATTGCCTTTTCGGAGCATCCGACGGTCGCGAATGTGAAGGGCTCCAGCCGGGCTGACGCCACGGTGTACTTCCCGTCGAGAACCGTCCCGGGAAATTGCCGGTGGGCGTCCGAGGATCCGGTATGGCCCGCCGGCCGGGACGATCCGAGCGCGGTCGGAGCAGTCATGGTCGGCTCGGCCAGGGAGCCCGGCAGGAGCGCCACCTGACAGACTCCGTCCCTCACCGAGAGGACCACGTCAGTTCCCGAAATCCCGGCAACCCCGAGGATCTTCGCGACCCCCTTGAAAGGAAGGGCGTCGATGCTGCCCTGGATCGGCGCGCCGACGGGCGTGGCCACGAGTCCGTTCAGGGCCCAGGGCCCGTCCCCGTCTCGAGGCGCGGTACCGCCACCGGTGCATGCGGTCGCCAGACCGGCGGTGAGGAGGAGTACCGTGCCCGCGAGTCGGCTCGATCGACGCATGCTGAACTCTCCTGTTTGGCCCAGTGGTTGTCGCAGCAGCCTACCGGGCGGTAGGCATCGCCGCCGCCCTCCCCACACCGGCTACCAGGCGTCCGTCACACGGTCCGGGCCGCGCTGGAGAAGCTCAGTGATTCGAAGTTCGCGACCAGGTCGGCAGGAGACGGGAGGGCGTCGATCTGCGCCTTCATAGCCGCGGCCGACTTGCGCAGGGCATCGTCGGTGAGCAGCCGGTCGAGCAGGGCGGTGTCGACGGCGTCCAGGCTCGAGGACAGTGCGAAGCCGTTGGCCCGGCCGGCGGCGGCGTTGGCGAAGTTGTCCGCGCCCTGGGGGAGGATCAGCTGGGGGACGCCCAGCGCGGCGGCGGTCATCATGCTGCCCGAGCCGCCGTGGTGGACGACGCCGTCGCCGGCCTGGAGCAGCTGGCTCAGCGGCACCCACGGCAGCGGGCGGACGTTGGCGGGCAGCGTGCCGAGCGGCGTGAGGTCCTCGTCGCCGGCGGCGAGCAGGATCTCGGCGTCGAGCGCCCCCGCCTGCTCGATCAGCCGGGAGATGGGCGCGATGCCCTCCCACTCGGTGAACACCGTGCCCAGCGTCACCGCGATCCGTGGCTTGGTGCCGCGCCCGATCAGGTCGGCGGGTATCGTCCCGCCGCCGTTGAAGGGCACGTACCGCACGCGCCAGCCTCCGCCGTCCCCGCCGAGCGACGCCGGCACGACGTCCACGACGGTGGAAGGCTCGGTCGCCTCGACGCCGTGTGCGCGGTAGTCGTCGGCGAGAAGTCGGCGCAGGCGGGCGGCCGCCCCGCCCGAGGTCACCCCGAAGTTGTGCGCCACGGCGGGTATGCCGAGCTTGGCGGCCACCAGCGGCGCGGCGCCCTGGAAGGACTCGTGCACGATGATGTCCGGCTGCCAGCGCTGCGCGACCTCCAGCAGGCCGTCGATGGTCGACCGGCCGAACTCGGCGAAGCCGAGGGCGCTCAGTTCGTTCGTCTGCTCCTCCGTGCGCTCCTGGTCGGCGAATCGGACGTCCTTCGGGAGGGCCCGGGCGAAGGCCTCCCTGAGGGTGGTGCCGTCGCCGACCTCGACGACGGGCAGCCCGGTGCTGCGCAGGTTCGCGATCGGGTGCTGACCCGCGAACAGGACGTCGTGGCCGGCCGCCCGCAGGGCCAGCGCGGTGGGGATCACGGGGAAGATGTGGCCGACCGCCCCGGGGGCGGTGAACAGGACTCGCACAGTGGGCCTCCTGGTGCAAACGGTTGCTCTTGGTCGGACGTGCTCGAGATGCGGGGAGGCAGAACCGTCGCGGCCGACGGACCGGGTCGGGACATCCGGCCTTCCGTCCACCGGTCTGCGCCGCGTACGGGACGTCCCACGCGTCACTGCGTGCCGCGCACAGGACATCCGGGTCCACCTCGATGTCGGCTGTGGCCACGTCGCCCCTGTTGAGCCGGTGACCGCCCCCCGGCGGCCACTGGGCGCAAGCCTGTCACGGCCCACACTGACCAGGCAGTCGTCCTTTCTGACAAACGTTCACCTGATGGACGACCGGCTTTCCTCCTAGCTGATAGGGGCCGTCCCCTTGAAACGCTGCCCCGCGTATGTCCTCACGGCCGGGAACCGCAACCGCTCCGACATCCTCGGTCCGCGCGCTCCCCCAGCCGGTGGTCGGCATCCCGTCCGGGCAACTGACGAACCATCAGGCCTGGACGGCAAGGGCGGCGGCCAGCGAGAGCGCGGCACTGAGCGCGGCGGCGCCGTCGAGGAGGGACTTGGAGCGAGCCGCGATGACGGCGTCTCGGGCGGCCAGCGCGGAGGCGACATCCTCCGAGCGGCGGTCGCACCGCAGTTGAGGCATGAGGGCCCGAAGGGGCGTGATGCGGTAACCGGCCTTGCGCAGTTGGTGAACGATCCGCGCATCCCGCACCTGGGTCGGCGTGTATCGTCGCGTCCTTCGCACGGGGTCGCGGTCGGGAACGACAAGACCCTCCGCGTCCCAGTGCCGCAACGTCGAAGGACGCACGCCCAGAGCGGCGGCGAGTTCGGAGACGCTCATCGAGTCCGCTACGCGTACGTCTCCGATCGGCTCACCGGAGATCGCCAGGGCAGCCTCCTTGGCCTGCCTCAGCTCCGTGCGCTCTGCGTCGAGCCGAGCGTGCGCCGCGTCGAGAAGGGCAAGCACCCGGTGTGAGGCAGGGAACCGGTGCACGGCCCGCACGATCTTCTTGGCCTCAGTCGGACCCGCGCCTGCCGCAAGGCCTCGGTAGGCCAGCGCGGACTGTACATGTATCTCTCCATAGATGCGGTAGCCCGTGGCTGTGCGCGCCGCCGGCGGGAGCACACCGTCCCGCTCGAGATTGCGAACCTGTTGGACCGAGTACCCGACACGCCGCGCGACATCGACGGTGCGCAAGTCCCCCGATTTGAGACCTGACATCCTGAACCTCCTCAGTGTCAGCCTCAAAGCCTCCACAAGCACCTCAATGTAACGCTGGAGCACATGACCATGGACGAGATCATCAGCTTCGTGGACGGCCTCGACGGCGCCCTGACCATGAGGCCGGCACCCGGCGACGGCTCGCCGGAGATCAGCTGGGGCGACACGTTCTTCTACTACGCACCTGACGGCGCCACCCCGACCACGACCCAACCCTTCGCGACGGTCGTGACCAAGGACCATCCCGGCGACGAGGCATCGCGTCTGGACCGGCCGGACACCTTCCGCGTGAACATCTCCGCCGGGAAGGAAGCGTTCATCCGGTGGACCGGTCACGCACCACGCGAACCGGCCGGCACCGAGCCCGACCCCAGCGCCACCGACACCGTGCTCGCGCACCCCGTCTACGGCACCGCCGGCTGGCTGGCAGTGGTGAATCCGGGCTCGCGTACCGAAGCGGCCATCCGTGAGCTGCTGCGTGCGGCGTATCGCCTCGCTCGCTCACGCCATGAGCGACGCGCTGGATCCACGGCGAGATGAAGTGGCCGAGCCCTGAGCCTCCGTCACGTGGGACACGACGCTGCCCGCTCGGGCCACCATCAATGACGAGCCCTCACAGGGCCCAACGCCCCCGACGGCGCGGGGACCGCCTCGTGTGAGCAGCGCGGAAGGCCGTTGCCCCGTGAGGGCAGCGGCCTTCATGCGTGCGATCAGCTCAGGTCGAATTGCCAGTACGCGGTCTCGCGGTATCCGGCGGACGTCGGGGTGACCTCCACCGTGACGAAGCTTCCTTCCTTGTCGGGCTTGACCCGCACCGGCACGGTGCGCTTCTGGTCCTTGCCGAGAGGCGGCATGAGGACGGATGCGGAGCCGGCCCGGTCCAGCACGGTCACGCCCCAGCCGGGGATGTCGGGGGCGAGGGCTGTCCCCGCGTGGACCACGATGGGGGCGGAGCCGCTCGTGCCGATGCTGGTGTCCGGTGACGTCCCGCCCGGGCGCAGCTCCTCGTCGGTGCCGTTGTCGTAGGTGACGGTGAAGCTGTAGGTGTCGTCGGATTCCCGGTGCGGTGGGCTCACGGTGATCGTCAGGCCGTCGTCGTAGTGGGTGGCTGCGCCTGGGCGGAGGGGGTCGGACGCGCTTCCGGAAGGGCGTTCGGGGGGCCCGTCCCCGGCCAGGCCTTTCTCGAACTCGGCCAGTGCCACGGCTCCCAGGACGGCCAGGACGGCCAGGACGACCGTCGCGATCCCGCAGCCTCTGGCCCGCCGCGGGTTCACCGAGGTCGAAGAACTGATGGGAGCCGATTCCGTGTCCATGCACGTCACGATAGGAAGCACCCGGGCAGGGCTCATGAGCGAACGTACTCAACAACCGGCTGAGTAGCGCCGAGGCGTTGCGCTCGGCCGGGAGTCCGGCCGCCCGGGTCACGCGGGAGGGCTTCAGACGGAGGAGTCAGTCGAAGGAATCAGACGAAGAAGGCGTCCATGCCCGGCACGTCCGAGAGGTAGGTCTCGATCGCGCCGATCCGCCCGTCCCGCACGAAGCAGACGGTGGCCAGGTACTCGTCGAGCACCTGTCCGTCGCGCTCGGCGGTGTTGTGCACCGAGAGCGCGAAGTTGTCCCGGCTGACCAGGACGTGCTGGAGGTCGAAGTTCACGCCGTAGCCGGCGATCAGCCGGATCCGCTCGACCACGGCGTCCGCACCGCGCGCCTCGCCGGAGATCCGGTTGCTGCCGGGGAGCGTCCACGTGGCGTCGTCGGTGAGCAGGGAGCGGAACAGCTCCCAGTCGGCGGTGCCCAGGACGGTGCGGAACTGCTCGGCGAGCGCGGTGTTGGTGCGCGTGGCGGTGCTGGGGGTAGTGGACATCTGACGGTCCTCCGGAAGTGGTGTGGGTGGTGGTGCTGTCCTGTCGGTCGGGCGCCCGTGGGTCCAGCATCCGACGGGCGGCGGGCAAACGGAAATGCCCTCCCGACCTGGGGTTCATGCACCGTGTGCATAATCCCGTCATGACCGTGGAAGAGTTGCGCTGGTTCCTCGCCGTGGCGGAGACCGAGCACGTCACCGATGCCGCCGCCCTGCTCGGCACCTCACAGTCGACGCTCTCCCGGGCCATCGGCCGGCTGGAACGACGCGTGGGCACCCGGCTGTTCGACCGGGACCGGCACCGGCTGCGGCTCAACGAGTACGGCCGGGTCTACCGCCGGCACGTCCGGCGGGCGCTGGACGAACTGGACACCGCCCAGGACCGTATCGCCGCCCTGCTGCAACCGCCCACCGACACCCTGCGGTTGGCCTACCTGCACTCGCTGGGCGGCTGGCTGCTGCCCGAGCTGCTCGGCGCCTACCAGCGGGAGTCGCCCGCCGCCCGGTTCACCCTGCACCAGGAGTCCGCGACCGCAGTGCTGGACCTGCTCCGGGACGGCTCCGCCGAGCTGGGCGTCACCGGGCCGCGGCCGTCCGGCGCCGAGTGGGGCTGGCTGCCGCTGTGTGAGGAACGGCTGCAGCTCGCCGTCCCGGACGGCCACCGGCTGGCGGACCGGCCGGCGGTAGGACTGGCCGAGCTGACGGACGAGCGGGTCATCATCATGCGCCACGCGGTGGGGCTGCGGCAGATCACCTGCGAGATCCTCCACCGGGCCGGCGTCACGGCGTCGGTGGTCATGGAGGCCGGTGAGGTGGCCACGATCCGCGGCATGGTCGGGGCCGGGCTCGGCGTGGCCGTCGTCCCCGCCGGGGGCGGCGGGCACGCCGAGCCCGGTGTGCGGCTGGTGCCGCTCACCGACCCCGACGCGTTCCGCGGCATCGGCCTGGTCTGGCACCAGGACCGGCCGGCCTCACCCGCCGGCCGGCGCTTCCGCGCCTTCGCCGGCCGCCGGTTGCCGGTCGCCGGTCGGACACTGACTGACTGACCGACCGACCGGCTCAGGGCTCAGGCCTGGCCGGTCCCGAAACGGCTGACCGGCCGTCCGGGGCGACGGTGAACCGCCGGGGCCGTAGTCACCCGATGCGCCCGTGCTTGTCTGTGAACCCTGAGCAGCAGCACGTGAAATCCAGTGCCCGGCACCAGGCTCTTCGGGCAGGATGCGCACATGGACAATGCGGCGGGGCCGGCGGGGCGCTTGATGACTGCGGCACGAGTGGCGCAGGCCTCGGAGGCGGACCACGACGTGCACGCCTACTGGGATCTGGTCTGGGAGGCGGTGAAGGGGGAGAGCGGGGAGACCGCGCTGCGCTGCGGGTTGGCGTTGTTGGGGTCGGCCGATGTCCTGGAGCGGAAGGTGGGCTGCGATCTGGTGGGAAGCGCGGCCGGCGAGCACGAGACTCTGCGTGGCGAGGCGGCAACCGCCCTGATGGCGCTGGCCGAGGTGGAGACGGAGGCCTGCGTGCTGCGTTCCCTCGTCTGCGGCCTGGGCCGGGCGCAGGACCCGCGCGCCCTTCCCGTGCTGGTAGGGCTTTCCGGACACGAGGACGCCGAGGTGCGGCGTCATGTCGCCTCGGACATCACCTTCGTCAACAGCGGACTGCCCGACGGGCCCGATGTCCGGGCGCTGATCCGGCTCAGCCGGGACCAGGACCCCGAGGTCCGCAACTGGGCGGCCTTCACGTTGGGATTCCAGCTGGAGCAGGACACGACCGCCATCAGGGACGCGCTGTGGAGGTGCACCACCGACGAGTACGGCGAGGTCCGAGGTGAGGGTGCGCGAGGGCTGGCCAGACGGCACGACCGACGGGCCGTCCCACTGATCGCGCAACTGCTGGGCTCCGACGACTGGTTCCACGACTTGGCCCTGGACGCGGCGGAGATCCTGGGCGTCCCCGAACTCCTACCGGCTCTGGCCGCCTGTGAGCTCGACCCGCCCGGAACCGACCGGGCCATCGCGGCCTGCGATCCGGTGCGGCGGGCCCGGATCGAGGACGACGCCTGGAGGGTCGTCGTGGAGTTGGAGCGGCTGCGCCCCGACATCGGCGCGGCGCTCAGCTCACCGCGCTACGAGTCGGTGCACTGGATGAAAGTGACCCACCGGGAGGCGGTCGACGCAGAGTACGACGTGGCCTCACTGCTCACCCGCGCCGGCGGGGACCCGGTGCGGGCGGCCGAGCTGGTGATGGCCGACCTCACCGGTTCTGCCGGGAGCGGGCCTGAAGCCTGACGGACTCCCGAACTCCCGAACTCCCGAACTCCCGGAGTCCCGGAGTCCCGGAGTCCCGGAGTCTTCGCGGCAAGCGCCACCGAGGAAGTCCGGCTGGCCCCGCACCGGTCGCCCGCACGGCCGGTGCGAGTGGCCGTCAGGTCTTCGGAGGACGCTGCTGCCAGCGGAACGCCGGGCTGTCGTAGTAGTTCTGACTTTGCGTCAACTGATCCCCGGGGCCCGGATGGTCGGCTTCGGGCCAGTGTTTCAGGCCGAACAGCAGGCCGCTGGCGGCGTTGATCACCATGCCGTTGTCGCAGAGCGTCCACACCTGGCTCTGGCCCCCGTTCGCGCAGTTCTCCTGGACGAGCGGGGCGCCGTCGGTCGTGCTGACGCCGGTGCCGACGCACCGGCCGGTGCGAGACGCCCACTCAGCGGCTCCGGGCCGGGGCACCCGGGGACAGGGGTCAGTTCTCGGTCGGTGGGGCGGCGGCAAGGAGTTCGCGCTTCACGTGCCGGTAGTCGGCCAGGGCCTGCGGATCGCCGCGGGTGTAGTCGGTCCAGAATCCGGGGCGCTGCCAGCGGGCGTCGGAAAGGCGGGTGCGGCCGTCGGCGATGACCAGGGTCCAGCCGGGCGGTATCCGGGTGTCCACCGTCTCGAAGCCGGTTGGGTCCCAGAGGAGTCCGGGGTCGGGCGTGTCGGGGCCGAGCAGGCGGATCTGGCAGTCGATGTCGTAGGTGACCATCTCCAGAACGGGGTAGACACCGCCCACCCGGATCCCTTCGAACTCCGTGACCGGGACGTCGGCTGCGGGGTGGATGATCTGCAGGCATCTGACTCTCATGAGAGAAGTCTCGCCCGGCCGATCACCGGTCGTTGTCCCTGGGGCCGGTGGACAGCCGGTCAGGCCCCGCACCGCGCAAAGCCCCCGCGCAAGCCCCCGCGCGCACCCGGTTGGCGGCGCCGGAGTGACGCTTCCTCAGGTCCGCCGGTGGTGCCAGAATCCGCAGGTGAAACACACGACCCACCGCCTCACCCCCGCGCAGCAGCGACGCCAGTGGATCAGCGGACCGCTCTTCCTGGCAGGCTCGGCCTACTTCCTGTACCTCGCCCTCAGCCGGCCCCTGAACGAACGCACCGCTCTGGTCGCGATCCTGTTCGTCCCCGTGATGGCCGTCATCGGCACCGCCCACCTGCGTGCCCTCTTCACCAGCGTGAGCTTCGACGAGAACGAGCTGTGGTGGACCCCCCTGTGGGGCCGCCGCAAGCGGTTCGCCTGGGCGGACATCACGAACGTCGAGGTGATGAAGAAGAACGGGCGCGCCAACGCCCCGGACATCGTACGGATCACGCACCGGGTCAGCGGCATCGACACCCTGCCGGTGCTGATAGGTCTCCCGGGCATCTGGCGGGACCCCGATTTCGAGGCCAAGGCCGCCGGCCTCGTCAGCACCTGGCGCACCGCCACGGCAGAGGCCACGGCAGAGGCCACGACGTAGGACCGGACCGCACCCCCCGGACGACCCGAGGCGCCGGCCACCACCGCGTGGCCGGCGCCTGCCGCCCCCTGCCGCTCAGCAGGCGAGGAAGGTCCAGGGAACCCGGACGCCGCTCCGTCCTCGGCAGCACGGAGGCCGACCTGTCGTACCGGCTGGCTAGCCTGAGAACGTCGATCACCGCAAGGGGGAGTACGGATGAGTGGCCTGGGTTGGATGTACGGGGCGGACCTGCCGCTGTTGAGCGTCACGTTTGCCCGTGACCTCACGGCACGACAGCTCTTGGAGCGGATGGGGGCGGACCCGGCCACGCTCGCCGAGCGGACGCAGGAGGAGTTCGACGAGGACTTCGACGACCTCCTCTACGAGGACGACGCCTACGTGGTGACCGCCGGCCGATACGGGTCGTGGGCGTGGGTGTGGGAGCACGGCAGTTGGCTGTGCGTCGAGGACGACGACCTGCTCGGCGAGGTGTCGGCGGGGACGGCAGCACTGTCCCTGCACGCCAACGAGAAACCGCTCGTGGATTTCCGCTATGCCGAGAACGGGCAGTTGGTGACAGGTCTGCACACCCTCCTGGGCATCGAGCCCCGGCACCGCACCGGCCGGGAACCTCACCGCTTCGACTCGGCTCTGCTGGCGCTGGGCGCCCGACCGGACACCGGAGAGCTCGGACCGCTGGGATTGCGCGGGCTCTTCTACCGTCTCGCCGAAGAGCTCGGCGCGGGCATGGACCGAGCCGATCTCCTCGCCGAGAACGTCCTCAGCGCCCGGCTTCAACCACGTCCCGACCGGGTGGCATGAGGCGCCTGCCGGGCGAACGGCCCTTCGAGGTCAGTCGGCAATCGCTCAGCGAGCGAACTTCTCGATGGCCGCCGGCGTGACAGGGGTGAAGAAGTTGACGAGGTTGCCGTCGGGGTCGCGGAGCAGGAGCGACCGGTTGCCCCAGGGCAGCGTGGTGGGCTCAGCCACGAAGTCGGCGACGAAATCGGCCAGGTTCCGGTACACGCCGTCCACGTCGGCGACGAGGAATTCGATGATCACGGTGCTGTTGTCGGCGGGGCGGGCGCAGCCGGGCGCGAACAGTGCGACGGTTCGGGTGCTGCCGATCGCGAGGGTCCCCATGGGGGTCCGCAGTTCGGCGAAGTCCTCGGTGGACCACTCCGCCCGTACTCCGGTGGCTCGCTCGTAGAAGTCGACGAGGCGCGCGACGTCGCCGGTGATGATCCGGATCGACACGAGGTCCATGGTGCTCTCCTCAGGTTGCTGAAGCCGTTGCACCTCGAACGCCAGGGCACATAGTGGACAGAATCGGTCCGGTATCAACGCTAGGCTCGTGGACATGGCTCGACCTACCAGCCGCGTGCTCACCCTCCTGGAACTCCTGCAGTCGGGGGGCCTCAGAACGGTGGCCGAACTCGCCGACCGGCTCGGCGTCGACGGGCGCACCGTGCGGCGGTACGTGGACCACCTGGTCGACCTCGACATCCCCGTGGAGTCGGTCCGTGGCCGCTACGGCGGGTACCGGCTCGCCCCCGGGTACCGCTTGCCTCCGCTCATGTTCAACGACGACGAGGCGCTCGCCGTGCTGCTCGGCCTCGTCGCCGGCCGCAGGACGGGGCTACTGACGGCGGCCGGAACTGCGGGCGAGACGGCAGCGGCCAAGATCCGCAGGGCACTGCCCGAGCGTCTCGCCCGTCGGCTCGACGCCGTCATGGAATCCCTCGCCTTCACGACCGGACCCGGCGAGTCGGCCACCCCGGAGACGGGGGTGCTGCTCACCATCGCCAATGCGGTACGCCATCGTCGCCCGGTCTCGATCAGGTACACCGCCCGAGAAGGGCGACGGAGCGAACGCACGCTGCACCCGTACGGGATCGTCACCCATGCGGGCCGGTGGTACGTCACCGGCACCGATCCCGAGATCGGCGAGGACCGGACTTTCCGGCTCGATCGCATCGCGGACGCGAGGACCCTGCCGGGCTCGTTCGAGCCTCCTGCCGCACTCGATCCGGCACAGCGCGTCCTGTCAGGGTTCGCCAAGGCCGCCTACCGGTACGAAGTGACGCTGCGGATCCACGGGACGGTCGAACAGATCCGCGCCCGACTTCCCGCCAGTGTCGCGATGGTGGAGGAGTCCCCCGCCCCCGCGGAAGGCACGGATCCGCACGCCGAGCGTTGGTTCCACGTCGAGTTGAGAGCAGAGCGGCTCGACTGGTTGCCTCCGGTACTCGCCTCGCTGGACCGGCCGTTCGTCATTGAGCGACCGGACGAACTCCGAGACCTTGTCATCGCGCTCGCCGACCGGCTCACAGCCTCTGCCCGCCGAGCCTGACGCCGCCGCCTCCTCCGAGCAACGCGACGACGGGCGGTGGCGGGTCAGGCCCGTGCGGACGAGGCCTCAGCGACCGGCACGACGGCCTCCCAGACGAAACCGTCCGGGTCCGCGAACGAGTCCGCCGTGCTGCCGAGGACGATGCGGTGCGAGCCGGTGCCGTCGACGGGGACGCCCACCTCCTTGGCCAGCGCGCGGCGCTTGTACAGCGCCAGCTTGACGGCGCCGGTCTCGCCGGTCTCGCCGGTCTCGCCGGTCTCGCCGGTCTCGCCGGGGGCGAACTCGGTGTACTTGCCGCCGAAGCTCTTGGCCACGGTCAGGCCCCGGCCGACGTAGAAGTCCCTGGTGGCCTTGACGTTCTCGACGCCGAGCAGCAGGACGACGTCGTCGATCTCGCGGGTGGCCGGGCCGGTGTCCTTCTTCGCCGAGGTCGCGACCTTCCAGGCCGTCCCGTCCGGCGCCTGGACGACGCCGCCGTAGCCCCACAGCGACTTCGCCGCGGGCTTGAGCACGGTGGCGCCGGCGTCCACGGCGGCGGCGAGGAAGGCGTCGACGGTGGCCAGCCGGGACACCGTGAGCGCCAGGGCGAAGCCACGGAACCCGGTGGACGGCGCCTCGGACTTCTGCAGGCGAACGTGCCGGTCCACACCGAAGGCGGTGTAGAAGCGGTGGGCGGCCCCGGGGTCGGCCACCTCGAGGGTGACGGACGCGAGGGACGCGGTGGACGCGGTGGACGCGGTGGTTTCGTTGTTTCCCATGTCCGTCACGCTACGGGCGGCCGGGCGGCCGGGGCTTCTCGATTCCTGATCGGTCTCGTCCGCGACGCCCCGGTTACGCTGACCATGATCAACACGAGAAGGTCGAAGGAGGTACGCGCATGGATCTCGCCGGGAAGACCGTGGTGGTGACCGGGTCCTTCCACTTCGAGCAGCTGTAGGCCCCGACGCACACGCAGGGCGCCGGGGCGGACCGGAGGCCGGGCCGATCAGACGACGGAGGCCCGCTTGGGATCGACCGGGTCGATCGCGTGCTCGTCGAAGAGGCTCTCAAGGGCCTCCAGTCCGCCCTCCCGCCGGAAGTCCTTCTCGGCCCGGGTGATCGGCAGGAGCCACAGGATCCGGGCATGGGCCCCGCCGTCCCAGCAGCAGACCTCGAACTCCGGCCCCAGCGGGTACGGCAGGCTCACCAGGTAGTGGTCGCAGTCGGATTCGTCCAGCCACGGCCGGCCGATGGGAACGGTGTGCCCGACGTCGAGTCGCTGATGAACGGGCCCGCAGTGGTAGTACGCGTTCATGGTGACGCTCTCCAGGTTGGCCCACTCGTCACGTGGCGCCGCGAGGAAGAACTCCGTCCCGTGACCGTCGTGCTGCGTCGCCTCCCAGCAGCCCGACGTCACGTAGAGCCACCAGTCGCCCGGATGGGCGGGATGGATCCGGAAGATCCGGAACCCGGGGGCGCGGTCCTCGATCGGTCCCACGACACCGGCGACCTCGTCGATGACACGGCCGGGAAGGGTTGTGCGCAGGTGGTCGAGGAGGGCGGTGCGTGCTGCGGCGTTCGGCATCCGGTCATGATGCCCCAGACCATCCCGGCCCAGCCGGCGGGCTGTAGATCATCTTGTAGTAACCTCGCTCCGCCGAGGGACGGGGGAAGCGGCGTCACCCTCGTGCGGAGGCCGTGCACGGGCCTCCCGCCGATTGCGAAAGTCGTCGAAGATGTCCGTCCTGACCTATCCCGAGGCCGTCGGTGTCGGCCTGCTGCAAGGTGTCACCGAGCTG
Source organism: Kitasatospora sp. NPDC033851 (assembly GCF_055576085.1). Classification (NCBI taxonomy): domain Bacteria; kingdom Bacillati; phylum Actinomycetota; class Actinomycetes; order Kitasatosporales; family Streptomycetaceae; genus Kitasatospora; species Kitasatospora sp. NPDC033851. The sequence continues at coordinate 34,807 of NZ_JBVIRL010000027.1, forward strand.
TTCCCGGTCTCCAGCCTCGGCCACGGAATCCTGTTGCCCGCGCTGGTCGGCGGGCGCTGGCGACACGACCTCGACGTGTCCGCGCCGGGCTCGCCGTACCTGGGCATCCTGGTCGGACTGCGCCTCGCCACCACCCTGGCGCTGGTGATCAGGTTCCGGCAGGACTGGGCGCGGATCACGCGGGGCCTGTGCAGTTCGGTCCGCCGCCGGATGATCCGCGAACCGGACCAGCGCCTCGCCTGGCTGGTGATCGCCGGCGCCACGCCCGTCGGTATCGCGGGGCTGGCCGTCAGCGGGGTGTTCAAGGCCGCGCTGGGCAGGCCCGTCCCCGCCGCCGTCTTCCTCACCGTGAACGGCCTCATGCTGTTTGGCGTCGAACTGCTCCGGCGCGACGGTTCCGGTCGACGACGGGCACAGCCGTACGTCGCCGCAGGCGACGAGCACCTCTCCGCCGAGGGACAGTCGGACCGCCGAATCGTCCAGCTGAGCTACTGGCAGGCGGTCGGCATCGGGGCGGCGCAGATCACCGCCTTCCTGCCCGGGATCAGCCGCACGGGGATCACCATCGGCGCCGGCATCCTCAACGGCCTGTCCCACGAGGACTCGGCCCGCTTCGCGTTCCTCCTCACGGCACCCGTGATCGGGTCCGCCGCCCTGTTCGAACTGCCCTCGCTGATCGCCGCGTACGGCGCCGACCTCGGCGCGCAGGTCCCGGTCGCGAGCGTCCTGGCCTTCATCGGCGGGTACGCGGCCGTGCACTTCCTCAGCAAGTACTTCAAGACGCACACGCTGAAGCCGTTCGCCTGGTACTGCTCACTGGCCGGGCTCGGCGGGCTGGCCTACCTCACGCTCTGAACTCCACCGCGAACGACCGCACGGCCCGGGGGCCGCCGCCCCTTCTCCGGCCCGGGGATCCGCCGCCCCTTCCCCGGTGCGGGCACGGCAGTCCCCGCACGGCTTCCCCCACGGCCGTCCCCCGTACGGCCGTCCCCGCACCGCGGGCCCGTTCAGAACCCGGTCGGCAGCCGGGGCGTGTACGGCGCTTCCAGGGTCTCCGCCTCTGCGTCGGTGAGGTGCAGCCGCAGGGCGGCCGCGGCGTCGTCGAGGTGCCCCGGGCGGGTCGCGCCGACGATCGGGGCGGCGACGACCGGGTTGCGCAGTACCCAGGCCAGTGCGACCTGTGCCATCGGCACGCCGCGGGTCTCGGCGAGGGACCGCACGGCGTCCACGATCGGCCGGTCGACGTCCGCGAAGAACCGTCCGGCGACCGGGTCCCCGGCCGAGCGGGCGGTCTGCTGCCCGTACGGGCGGGCCAGCCGGCCCGAGGCCAGCGGGCACCAGACCAGGCCGGCCACCCCCTGGTCGGCGAGCAGCGGAAACATCTCCCGCTCCTCCTCGCGCTGCACCAGGCTGTACTGGTGCTGCATCGACACGAAGGCGGGGCCGCCGTCCCGGGCCGCGGTGTGCTGCAGCTTCGCGAACCGCCAGGCCCACATCGAGGAGGCGCCGACGTAGCGGACCTTGCCCGCCGCGACCACCTCGGCCAGGGCCGCCACGGTCTCCTCGACCGGGGTCGCCGGGTCGAAGCGGTGCAGCTGGAAGAGGTCGAGACGGTCGGTGCCGAGGCGGGCGAGCGAACCGTCGACCTGCTCCAGGATGGCCCGCCGGGACAGCCCGGAGCCGCCCGGACCGTCATGCATCGGCAGGCCCGCCTTGGTCGCGAGGACGACGTCGTCGCGGCGGGTGTAGCGCCGCACCGCGCGGCCGACCAGTTCCTCGGAGGTTCCGCCGCCGTACACGTTGGCGGTGTCCCAGAAGGTGATGCCGAGTTCCACGGCCCGCCGGAAGAGCGGCGCGGCGGCGTCCTCGTCCAGCGCCCAGGGGTTGTGGCCCCGGCCGCTGCCGCCGAAGCCCATGCAGCCGAGTGCGATCCGGCTGACGGTCAGGTCGGTGGTGCCGAGCTTCACGTATTCCATGTCCTGCGCCCCGCTCACGCCGGGTACGGGGCGGCGGCCCGAGCGGCCTTCAACGCGCCTGCCCACCAGTCGAGTTGGTCGAGCAGGACCTTGGCGTAGCCGGGCGCCTGCGGGTCATCCGGGCGGCCGTCCGTCCAGGCGGTGAAGTAGTTCGGGAACGCCAGGCCGTCCCGGATGGTCACGGCGTGCAGTTCGGTCAGCACGTTCTCCAGGTGCAGCACGGCGTGCCGGCCGCCGGCCGCGCCGCCGTAGCTCACGAAGGCGACCGGCTTGGCCGTCCACTGGGTGAAGTGCCAGTCGATGGCGGCCTTCAGCGAGGCAGGGTAGCTGTGGTTGTACTCCGGTGTGACGATCAGGACGGCGTCCGCGCCGTCCAGGGCATCGGTGAGCTTCGCCATCCCGGCCGGGCGGGGGTAGTCGGCGCCCGCGAACTTCGGCGAGGCGGCGGGCAGGGCCAGCGGCAGGTCCACCTCGGCCAGGTCGATCACCTCGACGTCGAACCCACCATGGGCGGCCGCCTGTTCGGCCACCCATGAGGACACCACCGGTCCGAACCGGCCTTCCCTGACACTGCCGACCAGGACGACGAGCTTGTGCGTGTTCTTCTCCATGCCCACCACCCTCGTCCCGCCGGCCCACCGCAGCCAGACCGTGCCCAGACTGGCCCCCGCAGGGCCACCCTCCCCACCCTCCCCACCCTCCCTGACGCGACCGATCCGCTGGGAACTGATCGAGCAGCAGTACGGCCACATGGTCAAGTACGCCGCCGCGCTCCGCCTCGGGACCGCCGAGGCGGAGCTGCACTATGACGGAGTCGCGGCAAAACCCGTGTCCCACGGCAAACGTGTCGCTTTTACACGGGGCAGAGCCCTCGCCTGGCGTCGCGGTCATGCGGCACATCGTGTCTCGTTCCCAGGGCGTCGGCCGGCTGACAGCATGACAGAGGTCACGTTGGCGTGTTTCTTCTCGGGGGGCCACCGTCCGGGACCTGCCGCGATCCCCGGAGGTGAGCACCCGTCTGGTGACTTCCCCGGAAGCCGCCGCCCCAGTGATTCCATGAATCGACAGGTCAAAGGCTCCCCCAGGAAGAAACGCACCCCCTCGTCGAACAGCTCCAAGAAGCACTGCGACTCCTCGACGGCGCAACGGCACAACTGCGCCCACCACACCGCGAAGGAGAACATCGGCGGAGGCCGACGACCACGTCAGCGCCGCACCGCACGCGCCGGACGTCGGCCGTCCGCGACGGCGGCTGCGGCTTCGACGAGGTTCCGCTGGCCCGGCGTGGCCCTACGGGTCCGCGTCTGCTCCACGAAACGGCCCAGCTCTGCCCGGATGGTGGCGGAGTCCAGACTCCGGACAGTGGGCAGGAGTGCCTCGATGACGTGACACGCCTGATCGAGGCGATCGATGCCGGCCATGGCTGTGGCCTGACGGATCGTGAAGCGGGTGCGGGAGTTGCTGTCTGGCGGGACTGCGGGGCGGCGCTCGAGTTCGGTGGCGAACAGGTCGGCGGCCTGTTCGAAGCGGCGGAGGCTGACCATGCATGACGCCTCGATGAGGCGGGGGCTTCCGTTCTCGATGCGTGGGCCCCAGCGGGCTTCGCGTCGGTTGTCCTCGTGGGCGTGGTCCCGCGACCGCTCCAGGGCTTCGTGGCAGGCCTCGTAGTCGCCGAGGGACGCGTGCCCCTGGGCTTCGCGCCGCGCGGCGTGGGCACGGATCAGTGGCGTTGCCGCCGCCTGGCCGACGGCCTGGCTGGCCAGGCTGATCGCGGCAGCGGCGTCGCCGCGGTGCTCGGCGATGAACGCTTTGCGGACGAGTGCGTAAGCGGCCATCGTCTCGTCGCCGCCGTTCGCGCCCCAGCGGACCGCGAGATCGGTCCAGCGTAGCGCCTCGGCGAAGTTACCTGCCTCCTGCGCCATCCAGCCCGTGTACTCGGCGAATCTCGATGCCAGCAGCCAGATTTCGTGACGCCCGTCGGCTCTGGCTCCGGCATGTGAAGCGGTGTCGGTCAGGATCCGCGAAATGGACCGCAGCGAAGGGTCCACGAATCGGGGACCGGTGGATCTGCCGATGTCCTTCAGTTCCTCCAGGATCCGCCGGTACCCGGCGACGAGGGAGTCGACCTCGACGGGGCGCTCCGCCGATGCACCGCGGCGCGCGGTTTCGGCGCGTTCGATGAGTGCGCCGTCGGCGTCGCAGGCCGCGTCGCAGGCCGCGGCTACAGCCGGCGTCGGGTTGCGGCGCCCGCTCTCCAGGTTGCAGATCTGCCCTTCGGAGACACTCGCGCGCCGCGCGAGCTCGCGCACGGTCCATCCCCGCTGTGCTCGGAACCTGGCCAGTTCGACGCCGAAGTCGCCCATACCAGCCAGAGTATGGGTCGGCGCCTGCGTGAGACAACGACGGCGGCGAGGACTTCCGTTCGCTATTCAATTCACGCCGAATATGCGCCCAACCCGGTGCCCCGCCGATACGGTACGTGGAACCCCGTCATCAGGGCGGCCCGGAAAGGGGCGACGACCATGCCGCGTGTGTTCCTCAGCTTCCGCAAGGCGGATTCACGGTGGATGCGGGACCGCCTCCACCAGGCCCTGGCCGACCGGTTCGGGTCCGGCGAGATCTTCAAGTCGGGCGGGTCGATCCCGGCGGGTGCCGACTTCGCCGAGATCCTGCGGCGGCAGGCCGCCGAGTGCGAGGTCATGCTCGTGCTCATCGGGCCGGCGTGGCTCGACGCCCGTGGCGACGACGGGATACGGCGCCTCGATCGGGTCCAGGACTGGGTCCGCGTGGAGATCGGGACGGCCCTGCAGGCGGGAAACCGCGTCGTCCCCGTTCTCTTGGGGGATGCGACCATGCTGCCCGAGGTGTCTGAGCTGCCGTCCGAGATCGCGGATCTCGCGCGGATGCAGTTCCTCCGCGTCTCGGAGACCCACCTGGCGGACGAACTCGAGCGCCTGTGCGCCGACATGACGGCTCTCCTGCCCGATCTCGGGCACGGGTCGGCGTCGCCTGCGGCGGCGCCTGCCGCTGAACCGACGGTGACCATGACGGCGCGTGCGTCCGACGGGGGCAGCGTGTACCAGGCGGCACGCGATCAGACGATCAATCTGGCATAGGGGTGGGGAGTTGAAGAAACTCGAAGCCGGTGATCCTCAGCAGATCGGGCCGTACGCACTGCTCGGAAGAGAGAGCACGGTCAGTACGGGTGAGATCTTCGCGGGGCGCTCGGCTGACGGGCGGGTCGTCGCGGTCACGGTGGTACGGCCTGAGGCGGCTGCGGTGGCGGAGTTCCGGGAGCGGTTCCGAACCGATGTCGCGGCGGGCCGGGCGGTGTCCGGGGACTTCATCCTGCCGATTGCGGACGCCGACCCGGATGCGCCGTCCCCCTGGTTGGCGACCGCGTTCGTTCCGGGACTGCCGCTTCGGCAGGCTGTGGACCGATACGGCCTGCTGTCAGAACCGGCCCTACGACGGCTCGCCCTCGGACTGGCCGCGGCGCTGACCCGAATCCATGCGACCGGCCTGGTTCATGGCGATGTGGGGCCGGACTCGGTGCTGCTGGCGGCGGACGGACCCCGCATCGCCGTATTCGGGATCACCGGGACCGCCACGGCCGCCAGGTCACCGATGAGCGACATGTTCGACCTGGGCGCGACCGTGTTGTTCGCGGCCTCGGGACGCGGACCGACCTTGGAAGGTGAGTCCGAGGGTGCGCGGACGCGTATCGCCGAGCTGGAAACGGTGACGGCCGTCCTGCCGCCGTCGCTGCGCGAGGTGATCGGCGGCTGTCTGTACCCGGATCCGTCGACCCGGCCCACCGCGGGACAACTCGTCGACTACCTGAACCGTCAGGGCCTGCCGGATCCCGAAGGCAACTGGCTGCCACCGGCGTTGACCGCCGACATCGCCGAAGCCGCCGCCGCGACCGCGATGCCGTCGAGCGCGGCCGGCGGCCGGATCAGCCGCCGGAAACTGATCTTCGGTCTGGCTGGAGGCGCGGTCCTGATCGGCGGCGGGGCCACGGCCGCGATCTTGTCCTCCGGGGGCTCGTCGCCGGCACCGAGCGGCCGAGCCGGTGGATTCCCGCCCCCGGAACCACCAGGTTCACCATCGGGGGTGTCTCCGACACCGACAGTGTCGCCGTCATCCTCGGACGGACCGGCCCCGAGCGTCCTGGCCGGGCCTGACGCGACCAAGGCATGGACGATCGTCGGGCCGAACCAGCCGACGTGCCTGGAAGCCTCCGACAACGTGGTCATGGTGATCACGGACAAGGCCACGGCCTTCTTGGACGCCTCGACGGGTAAGAACGCGCTCCCCTCGCTGAACACCAAGAACACGTTCGGGTCGAGCGACACGAGGTCCCCGACGGCGTACGCGGCCGGAGTCTTCTACTACCTCTGCGAGGCGCCGGACGCATCCAACCTGGTGGCCGCGGTCGACGCCACCACCGGGAAGGTGAAGTGGGCGACCTCCATGGCCCAGACCGATCCCGGTGACGATGCCGATTCCCTGTTCTACAACGCAAGTAGTGTGGCGGTCAGTGGGAACATCGTGTACGTGTGTGGGACCGTGCACTCCCGTTCATCCTTGAATTCGGATCAGACGACCGGCTACATCCGGGCGTTCGACGGCGCGACCGGTAAGGGACTGTGGGCGGTCAAGGGCACGGACATCAACAACGTGCTGGTGCCGCCGTCGGGCCCCTATCTGCTGGCGGCTTCAAGCACCCCGGTCGGCAAATCCGGCCAGGTCCAGATGATCGACACCGGGAAGCAGGGTGCCCGCGGCTGGAAGGTACCCATTGCAGACGCTGCCTTCTACTTCGGGGCCGGTTGGCCGCTGACGTGCTATGCCGCCGGGCTGTTCTTCTTCGCCGGCGGCGCCGGCGACACGCTCCTCGCCGTCGACGCGGCGACCGGCGCGGAGAAGTGGCATCAGCAGTTCGAGGCGAACAGCGGGGACCATATCCGGCTCGGCGCTCTCTTCGCGAGCCTGGACGGCGCGACGGTCTACGTCCCGGTGGGCAGCAACCTGGCGGCCTTCGCCTCCGCCGACGGGACCGTCAAATGGGTGGCGAGGCTCATCGGATCCGGCGAGCTGGGCGTGACCAACATGTTCAAGGCCTCCTCCAGGATCGGCGGCAAGAACGCGCAGTGTTCGGCCGACACAGTCTTCGTCACCGACGCGGCCAAGACGCTCTGGGCCATCGACGCGGCGACGGGCAAGGCCCGGTGGAAGTACAACGACCCGGGGCAGCCGGACGTCGGGTTCAAGTGGACCGTCGGTGGCGACCGCGTGTTCATCGCCTCCAACCTGACGTTGACCGCGATCCCGATCCACGGACAGTAGTCGGCAAGGAGGAAGCATGGAGACAGGCTTGGACACGGCCGGGGGCCTGGCCGCGGCCGCCGCGGGGCGCTTGATCGATCTGCTGACGACGGACGGCTGGGCCGCGATCAAGGCCTCGGTCCTGGCGCTGTGGCGGCATTCGCATCCTGAGTGGGTGGAAGCCGAACTCGTCGAGGCCCGGGGCGAACTGTTGCGGGCCGAGCAGGCCGGCGACAGCGTGGAACTCCAAGGGCTGCTGGTCGCCGAATGGCAGGCGCGTCTCGCCAGGCTGATCGCCATGCGACCGGACGTCATCGACGAACTTCGTGCGCTGCTCCTCCAGGAGTCGCACGACGCCGGACCGACGGGACAGCGGATCACGACCTCGACCACACTCGAGGCACACGTCTCCGGCGGCGGCGACGCCTATCTGGCGGGCCGGGACATGACCGTCACCAAGGATGGGACGGCGTGACCGAACCGGACGACGGCACACCATCCGGCGGACAACCTGCCTGGCAGCCGATGAAGTTCGAGGCTTCTGCAAGCGGCGGCGGCAGTGTCTACCAAGCCGGCCGGGACATGACCGTCATCCGCAAGCCCGACGGGCCGCGCCGTAGCCGCCCCGGTCCCGATGCCCGAAAGATGCAGTGTCCGTATCCGGGGCTGATGCCGTTCGCGGCCGAATACAAGGACTGGTTCTACGGCCGGGACCAGATGATCCACACGGTCATCGAGCGGTTGGACGCCCGGATACGCGAGGGCGGCCCGCTGATGCTGATCGGCCCGTCGGGCTCGGGGAAGTCTTCCCTTCTCGCGGCCGGGGTGCTGCCGGCCCTGGATGACGGTCGGCTGCCCGTGGCGGGATCGAGCAGCTGGCCGCGGTTGACGCTGACCCCGACGGCATCCCCGGCCCTGGCGCTGGCGGCCGCCGCAGGGCTCGATGCCGAGGATGCCCGGCGCCTGGCGGAGCCCTGGCAGTCCGATCCCGCGCGGTGTGTGGCGGATCTGCGCAGGCTGACCGGAGTCGAGGCGGCGGCACCGGCCGGCGAGCGTCACGCGGTCGGCCTGACCGTGGTGGTCGACCAGTTCGAGGAGGTCTTCACGGCGTGCGCCGATGAGGCCGAGCGACAGTGGTTCATCGAGGTTCTGGACCTTCTGGCCAAGCCTGCAGGCGGTGCGGCGGTGGTACTGAGCCTTCGTGCCGACTTCTACGCCGCGTGCACGTCCTATCCGCAGCTTCGGGCAGCCTTGCAGGGCGGGGCAGTGTTGCTGGACCCGATGACCGAGCGCGAACTCAAGGAGGCGATCCGCCTTCCCGCCGAGGACGTGGAGCTCGAGGTCGAAGACGGCCTGGTCGAGGTGTTGCTGGCCGACCTGGGGACGGTCGGAGGACCGGCGGGTACGGGCGCTGCGGGCCGGTTGCCGCTGCTGGCACACGCGCTGCGGGCAAGCTGGCAGCAGCGCAGCGGCCACCGGTTGACCGTGGACGGATACCGGGTCACCGGCGGGATCCAGCGCGCCCTCGCCAACACGGCGGACCGGCTGTTCGACGCGCTCCCGCCGCCATGCCGTGACGCAGCGCGGTGGGTGTTCCTGCGGCTCGTCATTCTGGGACGTGATGCCGACGACACCCGCCGCCGCGTCCGGTACGACGATCTGCTGCGACACGCGCCGGACCCGGAGTCGGCCAAGGTGGTCGTGGACGACTTCACCCGCGGTCGGCTACTGACCCGCGATCAGGACGCGGTGACGATCACACACGAGGTGCTGATCCGCTCCTGGCCGCGGCTGTGGAAGTGGATCGAGCAGGACCGGGACGGCAACCTGGTCCGACAGGACCTGGAAGAGGCGGCCGCCGCATGGGAACAGGCCGGCCGGGAGCCAGGCGCGCTCTATCGCGGCAACCGCCTGGAGAACGCGCTGGCTTGGGCCGAGAAGCACGGGCCGGACCTCAGCGGCGCGGCCGGCGCCTTCCTGGCCACCGCCCGGCGCCAGCAGCGGCGCGGGCAGCGGCTCCGGCGGTCCGCCGTCGCGGCCATCACGGCGCTGGCCGTGGTCGCCTCAACGGCCGCGGCGTTCGCATTCGTGCAGAACACCCGCGCCACGGAGGCTCGCGACAAGGCCATCACCGCCGCCGTCGCCTCAGCATCGTTGCAGTTGGCGCCCACCGATCCCTCACTGTCCGCACAGCTCGCCCTGGTCGCCTACCGCACGGAGCCGACCCCGCGGGCGGCCTCCCGGCTGATCACCACCGAGAACACGCCGCTGGACATCCGGCTGCCAGGCTCGAAGAGCCCGGTCTCCACCGCGGCCTACAGCCCCGACGGGCACACGCTGGCCGTCGGATACGGCCAGCAGAACATCGTCCGGCTATGGAACGTCTCGGACCCCAGCCACCCGGTGGCGCTGGGCGCGCCTCTGCCCGAAGACGCTTCCGTCAACTCGATCCTGTCCGTGGCGTTCAGTCCGGACGGCCGCACCTTGGCTGTCGGCGGCCGTGCCAACAACAGGGGTGACGACGGCTCCGGCGGCTTCGTCGACCTGTGGAACCTGACCAGCCCCAGTCACCCGGTCCTGTTGGGCCGGCCGACGAGTTCCGGCGTGAGCCCCTGGGACTCTTTCAGTTCCATCCACGTGCTGGCGTTCAGCCCCGACGGCCGCACCCTGGCCGCCGAACGGTCCACCGGAGTCGTGACCCTGTGGAATGTCACCCACCCCGATGACGCCACCTCATACGGCGAGCCCTTCGACACCTGCTTCCCCTCCGGTCCTTTGGCATTCAGCCCCGACGGCCGCACACTCGCGACCGCCTGCCAGGACGACACCGGCACCATCAGCCTGTGGAACACCACCGACCCGAGCCACCCGACCCAACGGGGTCAGCCTCTGAACGCCGGCAGCAAGATCGATTCGGTGGCGTTCAGCCCCGACGGCCACACCCTTGTCGCCGGGGCCGCGGACTTCGACGTCCACCTGTGGAATGTCACCGACCCTGAGCGCCCGGCTCCGTTGGGCAAGCCATTGACGGGATCCGCCCAGGCCGTGATGTCGGTGGCGTTCAGCCCCGACGGCCACATCCTGGCCGCCGGCGGCGCCGACCACGCCGTCCATCTGTGGAACGTCACCGACGCCACCGACATCGCCCCGCTGCGGCCGCTGGTCGGCCCCGGCGGCAGCGTCATGGCCGTGGCGTTCAGCCCGGACAGCCGCACCTTGGCGGCAGGAAACGCCGATGGCGACGTGGATCTGTGGAACCTGCCGCCGACCCAGCTGATCGGCGCGGGCGGCCCTTTGACATCGGTCGCGTTCAGCCCGGACGGCCACACCCTGGCCGCCGGAAACGCGAACCGGACCGTCAGTCTGTGGAACACCGCCGACCCCCACCACCCCGCTCCCAGAGGCCGGCCGTTGACCGGCCCCACCGAGGTGGTCACCGCGGTGGCGTTCAGCCCCGACGGCCGCACCCTGGCCGCCGGCGACCGCGGCGGCGTCGTCACCCTGTGGAACACCGCCGACCCCAATCACCCCATTCTCCTCGGGCAGCCGCTCACCGGGGCCAACGGGCAGATCTTCTCTCTGGCGTTCAGCCCGGACGGCCACACCCTGGCCGCAGCCGGAGACACGTACGAGTCCGGCGGCATCGCATTCTGGGACGTCACCAACCCCGCGAAGCCCACGCCTGTAGCCGGCATCAATAACGATCACACGAGATCCATCGAATCCATCGCCTTCAGCCCCGACGGCCGCATCCTGGCCACCGGCGGCGACACCAGCACCCACGAGGTCGGGTTGTGGAGCGCGAAGCTCGACCTGAAGGTCCGCGTAGGCGAACCGATACCCCAACCCACCGGCACCAGCACCTGGGTGGCGTTCAGTCCCGACGGCCACACCCTGGCCACCGGAAACAGCAGCGGCATCATCACCCTGTGGAACAGCACCGACCCCAACCACCTCACCCCCAGAGGCCAGCCCCTGACCATGCCCGGCGGCAGCCTCTGGTCGGTCGCGTTCAGCCCCGACGGCAAAACCCTGGCCGCCTCCGGCCACACCAGCGTGGGCACCATCAAGCTGTGGGACGTCACCGACCCCAACCGCCCCGCCGCCATCGGCGAACCGCTGACCGTCGCCACCGGACCGGTGTCCGTGCTGGCGTTCAGCCCGGACGGCCACACCCTGGCCGCCGCCACCGACGACGGAGTGGCCACCGTCTGGGACCTGAACGTCGAGGCCGCGATCCACAACATCTGCGCCAACAGCGCCGGCGCCTTGAGCAGCGAGAATTGGAGCCCGTACGTTCCGGTCATCGGATATACGTCACCATGCCCCCACACATGATTGGCGCAGATCACGCGAGCTGGGGACGCGAAGCAGCGCGACTGGGGTGCGCTTCTTCTTGGGGAGTCTTTGACCTGTCGTTTCTGGAGCAACCGGGGCGGCGGGTTCCAGAGAAGTCACCGGACGGGTGCTCACCTCCGGGTGTGCGGCAGGTCCCGGACGGTGGTCCCCCGAGAAAGAACACACCCAGGTCACGTGGCCCGACTCTCGGTTGTACAGACCCCGCCGGGTGCGGGCGGGTCGGTGTGTGGTGGCCCTGAGAGAAGGGCCAGGCCGTCTCCCCCTTGGCGATCGTCGGCCTGGTCGCCGCCCGCGAGCCGGCCAAGGACCTCGGCTCGGCGATCATCCACAACGTCATCACCTCCGCCGCAGCCGTGGAGATCATCCGCGAGCACGGCGGCACCCCCGTCCGCTCCCGCGTCGGCCACTCCTTCATGAAGGCGCTGATGGCCGAGCACCTTTCGCCTGGACATGGACAAGCGCCTCGACCTGGGGCCGGTCGCCGCCGTGCCCCGCCTCCGCACATCTGCCAGCGCCGCCGACCGATCACGCACGCAGACACGATGAGGGACTTCCGGGCTTGATCGACCGAGCCCCCCTCTCTCCATGTGACCCATGTCACATGTGGTTCCTGTCAGCAATCCGGGTGCTTTCCCGCTCAATCACCGAAGGCAAGCGAACCGACAGGAGCTACTCATGAAGCACCGCATCGTCGTTCTCGGCGCCGGCTATGCCGGGGCCTACGTGGCGGGGAACCTGGCCCGGCGGCTGTCCCCGGCGGACACCGAGATCACCGTGGTCAGTGCCGAGCCGGACTTCGTCCAGCGGCTGCGGCTGCACCAGCTCGCGGCCGGCCAGGAGATTGAGGCCCCACAGCTCGTCGACGTCTTCGCGGGCACGGGGATACGGCTGCGCCTGGCCCGTGTCACCGCCGTCGACCCCGGGCGACAGATCGTCGCCGTGGCCGACGCCGAGGGCGGCGGCGAACTCGGCTACGACACGCTGTTCTACGCGCTCGGCAGCCACGGGGACGACGGCGGCGTCCCCGGCGTGGCCGAGTACGCCTTCGACGTCGCCGCCCGGCCCTCGGCGCTGCGCCTGCGCGAGCGTCTGGACAGCCTGGGCAGGCGGGGCGAAGGCGGGAGTGTCCTGGTCGTCGGCGACGGGCTGACCGGCATCGAGACCGCCACCGAGATCGCCGAATCCCGGCGCAGCCTGTCGGTGACGCTCATCGCCCGTGGCGAGCTGGGCGCCCGGCTCTCCCCCGGAGCCCGCGACCACCTGCGCCAGGCCTTCGACCGGCTGGGCATCACGGTCCTGGAGCACACCGTCGTCGAGACCGTCGAAGCGGCGCGGGTGCTGTGCGCCGACGGCACCGCCGTGGCGTCCGACGCGACCGTGTGGACGGCCGGGTTCGCGGTCAGCCCGACCGCCGCCGCCAGCGGGCTGGAGGTCACCGAGAACGGTCGGATCGTCGTCGATCACACCATGCGGTCGGTCTCGCACCCGAACGTCTACGCCGCCGGCGACAGCGCCTACGCCATCGGCGACAACGGCCGGCCGCTGCCGATGTCCTGCGCCTCGGCCGGCTACACCGGCATGCAGGCGGTCGCCGCGATCGTGGGACGCCTGACCGGCCGCAAGATCCCCCACACCAAGCTGGAGTACATGGGCAATCACATCAGCCTCGGGCGGCGGGACGGGATCCTGCAGATGGTCGACGACGAAGCGCAGGCAAAGCCGAAGTACATGGGCGGCCGGAAGGCCGCGCGGATCAAGGCGGGCATCCTCAGGATGTCGCTGTGGACCAACTCCCACCCGACCTTCTGCTTGCCCACGCGCAAGCACCGCCTGGCCGCCACGGGCTCCGTGCCCGCCGCACCGGATGTGTCCGCCGAGAAAGGCGGTCGCGTAGCCGCATAGGGTGGCCCGCGTGGACAGCACCGCCACTGATCGCTTCGACACCAGTCGGTTCGAGGCCAGCCGGAACCGTCTGGCTTCGCTGGCATACCGGCTACTGGGCTCGGCCACCGACGCCGAAGACGCCGTGCAGGACGCGTTCCTGCATTGGCAGGCCGCCGACCGGCAGCGCATCAAGGTGCCAGAAGCATGGCTGACCAAGGTCGTCACCAATCTGTGCCTGGACCGGCTCCGCTCGGCACAAGCCCGCCGCGAACGCACCGTCGGCGCCTGGCTGCCCGAACCACTCCTCGACGGCGACCCGATGCTCGGCCCGGCCGACACGTTCGAGCAACGCGAATCGGTCTCCCTGGCCGTGCTGACCCTCATGGAGCGCCTGTCCCCCCTTGAGCGGGCCGTCTACGTCCTGCGCGAAGCGTTCTCCTACAGCCACGCCGAGATCGCCGAGATCCTCGGCATCACCGAGTCCGCAAGCCAACAGCACCTCCACCGGGCCCGGCGCCGCATCACCGCCGCACGCCGCGGCGGCGCCGACGTCGACCCCGCGTCCGCCCGCAGGGTCGTCGAGGAATTCCTCGCCGCCGCCTCCTCGGGCCGCACCGAACGGCTGGTGGCGCTGCTCACCGACGACGCGACCGCGATCTCCGACTCCAACGGCGCCGGCCTGGCCGAGAAGCTGCTGCGGTACGACACTCCGCAGCGCATCGCCGCCGTGGCACGGGCTGGCTTCAAGCCCACGGCCGCGAAACGGCGACTTGCCGGTGGCACGCTCGCCGTCCACTACGCACTCGTCAACAGCGCCCCCGCCATCCTCTTCGTGCTAGGCGACCAGGTCGTCGGCTCCGTGACGTTCGACATCACCAATGGCAGGATCGCGACCGTGCGCGGCATCGCCGCCCCCACCCGCCTCGCCCGCCTCACCGAAGCCTGGCGGCAGCACGGACCGGACACGCCGCTCATCGCCCGGTGGTGACACGCCCGCGTTTCATAGGTGGTCGCCTGAAGCACCCTCATGAAACAGTCCCCGCCCGGCATGGTCAAAGAGCCAGACCCTATGGTGATCCGATGGACGTGGGGGCGGTACTGATTGCGATCACCGGTGTGACGGGCACGCTGGGCGGCGCGTTGCTCACTCAGCGGGGCGCCGACCGGGCCAAGAAGCGTGAACTCGAGATGGGCCACGCCATCCAGGAGGCCCGCGAGAACCGTGAACTGCGGCGGCGGAGCTACACCGAACTCCACCGGGATTCCCGGCAGTTCGCCACAGCGCTGAGCCGTCATCTGTACGTCGTACGGGACCGTGCGCCCGGAGAGGAGGACATCCGGGCGCTGGAAAGGGCCAAGGACGCCCATCGCGACCACTGGTCCGAGACTCTGATGGTCGCCCCCGACACGGTGATCGGGCCGGCCAGCGAGCTGAACGACGCCCTGACCCGGGTCTACGGGCAGATCAAGCGCATCGAACAGGGCAACCCCAGGAGCGGCGAAACCCTGCGGTCCGCCACCGAGGCGCAGCAGGCGCTCTGGCCCCTCATACGCGCCACCAGGGAGGCGATGCGTGGTGACCTGGGTGTCACGGGAGCCACCCCCTGGCCACAGTCGAACTCCGCCGACGACCCGGCGATGATCGGCGACTTCGAGGAGCCGCTCGGCGAGCCGGATTCCTGAGCCGGGCTGCCGGGCTGCCAGGCTCCCGGGCCCATGAGAGAGCCGCCGGAGAGCTTTGACCGGGACATCGTCGAGCGCCGGCACTCAAGGCGACCCCTCGGCCTCCCGGCTGCACGCTCGTCCGCGCACTGCCTCCGGACGAAATCCTCGGGTCTTCTTGTCGGCCTCAGATCTACTCGGCGCTCCACGACCACGCTGGTGTAGCCGAGGCGAATGATTGGCACACTGTTCCTTCACCTCGGCTGAGAGGGTGTCAGGGTCGCTCCAAGGACACCGGTGCCCCGGAGAGCGCCTTCCCCATCGGACATCGCCGCCCTGTCCGGCTCTCACCGGGCGGGGGCCGGGTCCGTCAGAAGTCGAGGTCGACCGTGACGCGCCTCGTGCCGGGAGCGATCGTGTCGGCGTGGACCATGCCACGAGCCCGGTCGAACTTCCCGGTGCCGCCGGTGATCCCGTTGTCGAACGAAGGCGGAGGGCCCGGGTTGAGGAAGCCGAAGACCATCCCCTGTACGGAGAGCTGGCCGCCGGGCAGGTTGTAGGTGACGACGCACTCCTCCGCTCCGCCGTTGTCGACCCGGGTGGTGGTGCAGGTGCCATCGGTGTCGCCGACCTGGTTGCCGTCCTGGTCGAACAGGACCGAGTGGAAGACGGCCCGGTCGCCCTGGGCGGGGGCGCCGCCGGGGTTGACGGGGAAACGGGTCTCCTGCGCGAGGTGACCGATGAGTGTGAAGACCCGGTCTCCGCCCTTGGCGGGGGAGGAACCGGTGTCCGTCGCGGCGGCGGCCGCGACCGGGGCGCAGGCGAGAAGGGCGGCCAGCGCGGTGGCCGCGCCGAGACAGGCTGTTCTGATGGGGCGCATCGGGTGGCTCCTGAGGTTGATGTTCGTGGATGGCCGGGTGGCTGGATGGCCAGATGACCATTCATAACCTCGGCGCTGCCGCCGCCCGGAACGTCCCGGCACGACCCACCGCAGATCCGACCTATCGGACCAACCCGGGACGCGAGACGGCCCACCCGACCGGACGCGTCGCGCGGGCGGGATCCATGCCGTGAGAGGCCGCCGTCTCATCGTCGGCCCACCGCGGCTCACGATGATCAATGGCGGCCGCACCGGTCCACCCACCGGACCCGGCCGGCACCATCTCGCACGACGAGATCACGCTCGACGAGGTCACGCTCGACGGGATCACGTTCTACGAGGTCACTACAAGCGTTCGGTGAGCAACTCCGCCAGGCCGTCGACCAACTCGGTGAGCCAGTCCAACCGCGGTCCGCTGCGGGCGATCCGGAAGCCGTGGCGGCGGCCCCAGAACGCAGCCTGGACGGCGTGGAACTGGGCCCACCGTTGGACGCGTTCACGGTCGAGTTCCGCGGCCTCGGCGAAGACGTCCAGGATGCGGTGGACAGCCTTGCGCGGGTCGCCCGCTTCGAGGAGCGTCAGCGCGCGGGACTTCAGCAGCGTGCCGCTGTCGTAGGCGGGATCCCCCGCGTACCCCTTGGGGTCGACAGCCAGCCACGGCTCCCGACCGGCGCGCAGGATGTTCCGGGCATGCAGGTCGCCATGGATAAGAGTGTCCGGCTGGGCCCGGCCCAGCTCCCGCACGGTCGCCACGGCAGCGTCCAGCACCTGACGCGGCAGCGCGTGCGTCAACTCCTCGGCGTCCTTGCGTAGTTGCTCCTCCCAGGCATCGGCCTGCGCGCGCAGCCGGGGCAGGCCGGGCGGTGCGGGGACGGCCAGGCGGCGATTGAGCCGTCCGGCGACCGTCACCACCTCGTCGCCGTCGTGGACCTCCGCCAGGGTCGACGGCTGAACCCGCTCCAGCAGCATCGCGAACCGCTCGTCGTCGCGCTCGTGCAGCAGGACGGCGCCGCACCCGCCCCACGCGACGAACGCATCCGGCTCATGGACGTTGCCGGGATGCGGGAACGACACCTTCAGCACGGCGCGCTCCTCAGCCCGTCGCCGTGCCGGAACAATGATGCCGACGCCACCGTGCATGACCTCGCCGTCCGGCACGCACCCCCAGCGCCCCAGCAAGTCCTCCACGATGCCCGGCAGATCGGCGAGCCACGCCGCCCCGGCCTCCCCCTCCCGGTCGACAGTGCCCTGTGCGAACTCCTCTGGCATCGCGATCATCCCAGCACCCTACGCGCCGGCCCGCCGCAGGCACCATGCCCAAGCCGGTCGCAAGCCGGCCGCAGACCGGCCGCTGCCGCCCGGCAGGCCGGGCACTCCGAAGGTCGCGACGACCGGCTCACGGCCGCTGAGCAGGACTAACCGCAGAGCAGGACGAGCTCAAAGAACTCCGCGAGGACGTCGCCGAGTTGAGGCGGGCCGACGAGATCCCCAAGGCCTCCGGCGCACCGTCACCGGGTGGCCCAGGCCCGGCATGCGGGCTGGTGCCAGGTCGTCCGCACGACCCGGCCGCCGGGCACCGTACGCTCGCTGGCCCAGGTCCGGCAGCACCCGGCCGCCGGTCGGCGCGGCCCGGCCGGTGCCGGGCGTCCGGTGGCCTGGCGGGCGGGCAGAGGCGTGGGCGCGGGCTTGGCCGTCCGGCTCCGGCGGCGTCTGGCGGAGGAACTGGTGGAGGCACTGGTGGAGGAAGTCGTCATGCCCGCCGTTGTGCCACCCACCGCCTCCACCCAACCGCGCGTCATCCGAACGGGTGACCCACATGGGGCTCTACCGGCCAACGAGACGAGGGGCGAGCGGGGGCCGCGGCCGGCGGGCTCGTCGTCCCGGGCCAGGGCGCGGCGAGCGCGGCCGGTGCCGGTGCAGGGGCCGGTGGTTCGGATGGTTCACCGGGCGGTCATAGGCGGCGGACACCGGCACCTCCCGCTCGGCAGCGTACGACGGTGTCGCGAGACCGAACGCGGCGCCCGCCACAACGGCGTTCGTGACGGCCACACTCGCGAACCCACCGGTCATATCCGGCATGTGATACCGCCCCCGTTCATCACCCGCCCTGGTGGCGGGAGTTGATACAGAAAGAACTCACCGGCCGCAGGCGCTCACGTTCCTCGGGGCGAGCCGCAACCGGAGGCCGCGCGGCGGCGTCCACTCGGATACGAACGGCCGACCGGCCGCCGTAATTCTGGGGGGATTTCACACATGGCGATCAACGACGCCATACCTGCGCCACCGCCGCACAGCCCTCTGCCGCCCTGCCCGAGCTGCGCGCTGACCGACCAGGTCCGCAGCGTGCCGGCGGTCCACCTGAGCGAGCGGCGCAACGTCACCGTGCGCGACTCCGGCCGCGACGGCGGCACCTCGACCCGCGAAGAGGTGTCCGCCCTCGGCCGGGCCTTGGCGCCCGCGCCGCCGACGACCAGCACGGCGTTCCAGGCCCTGGTGGTCCTGGGCTTCGTGACGGTGATCGGGGCGGTCTTCACCTTCGTCCAGGGAAACGCGGCGCGCAACGCGCCCGTCTTTCAGAAGCCCGACCTCTCGCCGCCGGACTGGGTGACCAAGCACCCGGGGTTCCCGGGCGACTTCCCCACCGATCTCCCTGGCTTTCCGAAGGCCGCTCCGGCCTCCCCCGCCACGCACGCGGCGGCTCCGCTCGCCGACGCGAACGACGCGCTGGTCCCGCTCTGGGGGTCGTACCTGCTCCTGGCCCTCGCGATCGCCCTGCTGGCGGGCGCGACCGCGCTGTTCCTCGCCAGGCGGCGGCGTCTCGCGGGCCGGCCGCAGGCCGAGCGGCTCGGGAACCAGGCCTGGTACTGCGCCCGTTGCGGCACCGCGCACTTCCCGCCCACCGCCGGGCAGGGCACTGGGGCGCTCGGCCTCGTGGAGTTCCGCACCGTGGTCTGGACGGCGGGCGGCTACGGCGACCTTGCCGAGCGGTACCGGCTGTAGGCATGTCCGACACCTCCCGCCGGGGGGGGGGGGGGGGGGCCCCCCCCCCCCCCCCCCCCCCCCGGGGGGCGGGGGGGGGGGGCCCCCCCCCCCCCCCCGCCCCCCCCCCCCCCCCCCCCCCCCCCCCCCCCCCCCCCCGCCGCCCCCCCCCCCCCGCGGGCCCCCCCCCCCCCCCCCCCCCCCCCCCCCCCCCCCCCGGCGGGATTAGATGCCGATCCATGCCCCCACAGGTGACCAGGCCACACCCTGCGGCCCTTGGCCGGACACGGCTTCGCCTGCCGCACCCGCGCCCCCGAGCAGGTGATCAGCGGCTGTTGTCCGGGGGGTAGACGCTGAGGTCGCCGTAGGCCGGCAGAACGCCGGCCGGGTCGCCGGGTTTGCCGTGCAGGACGGCGTCCAGGAAGGCGAGGGTGGCTGCGGCGACGACGCGCGGGCTCTCGGTGCGGCCGAGGGAGCCGACTATCGAGGGCACGGGCGGCAGGTACAGGGCGCCGTCCGTGAACGTGAGGTGTGCGGCGCCGGGGATGGTGAGCCGGTAGCCCGTCGCGGTGCTGGACTTGAGCGCCTCGGTGAGGCGGGGCAGGTAGCGCGGGTCGGTTCGCGGGGTGATGGCCTGGGTGAGCGCCAGCGTCGGCTGGTCGAGGGCGGGCGAGGTGGGGCCGTGGGGGTAGCCGTCCAGGTCGATGACGGCGTCGAACCGGCGATCCTGCCGGGCTGCCTGCAGGGCGGCAGCACCACCCATGGAGTGGCCAGTCACCGCGACCCGGCTGGTGTCCAGGCGTCCGCGCAGCGGGTCGGCGGTCTCACTTCGGTCCAGACCGTCCAGCTGGGTGAGGACGAAGCTGAGGTCGGCGGCTCGAACCGCTGTCCAGCCGGCCGCCAGCTTGTCGTCCTGGTCCGGGTCGCCGGAGGACGCGGTCTCGGTGGTGATCGTCCGGCCGTCGGCGAGGACGACGGCGGCGGAGTCGTACGGGTGGTCGAGGGCGGCCACCACATAACCGTGGCCGGCCAGTTCCTCCGCCCAGGCAGTGTTCTGGGTGCGCACTCCGCCCGACCCGGGAGAGAACAGGACGACGGGGAACCGTCCCCCCGTGCCGTCCACCGGGGCGTCGAAGACCGAACGGGTGCGGGCACGCGGAATACCGTCGAGCAGGAAGCCGGGCAGGCCGACCCCACGGGCGAGGGCGTCGGAGACGGTGCGCGCCTCCTGCTCCGTGCGCCCGAGGTACTGGGCCCGCTGCGTGCCTGCGGGGCTCGTCTGCGCGGGGTACCAGAGCTGGACCACGACGGTGCGCCGGTCGTCCGGATCGGCGGTGAAGGTCTCGGGACGGAGTGGGTCGGTCCACTGCACCACGCGGGTGCCGACCGCGAAGTCGCCTGACGGCTCGGGGAACACGGGTACGGGAAAGGCCCAGGCGGCCACCGGGCCCGTGGCGATCAGGCCGACACAGGCCACCGATCCCGGCAACGCCAGCCACCAGCGGGCCCGCCACGCCGGCCGGCCGGTACGGCGTCGCAGCAGGGGAGCGAAGGCGAACGGCAACGCGAAGGCAGCGCCTGCCAGTACCGGCAGCATCTGCCAGCGGGGCCCCGCCACGCTCAGCACGATCGCGGACACCACGAGAACCGCCCCGGCCGCGATCGTGACGGGCGGGCGGGCACTGGGGGGAAGCCAACGCGCCACCACAAGCGCGACGGCAGCCAGCACGGCAAGGAATTCCGGAGGGGACATGTACAGTCCCGCGATGATCTCGGTCACCCGGCCATACTCGGCGCCGGGTAGGCGCTGCCACATCGATCCCGGGTCGCCCTCGTGTGCAACCGGGGTCGCCATCCGTGGCAGGTCCCCTTGCCACCGGAGCAGCAGTCGAGCACGCCGGACCATCGGGCGCCCTGCGACCACGGGAGGCAGCGGGACTCCTCCTGCGGTCGTACCTCGGCACGGTGCGATCAGCCGGTGGACTCATGTGCTTCACGGGCCCTGCGGCCTACCGTGACAGGGCTGCGGCATGTGCCGGGCAGCGCGAGGCGTACGTTCCCCGGCCCCGGCCCGGGTCCGGCCGTACACGGTGGCGGCCCCGGCCGGGGCCACCATGACGCTGAATCGACAGGAACGTGTGATGACCGAGACGGCCGAGGAACCCGGCAATGCCCACCGGGCACGCCACCGGAACCGGGTGCCGGACCGGGTGCCGAACCGGGTGCGGGAGCCGAACCGGGTGCGGGAGCAGTGGGCGAGGACAGCCCTACGGCTGACGAGGTACGCCGACCCGGCCGCCGCACGAGCGGCGCGAGTGGTGGCAACCAGCGGGCGCTGGGCCTCCCGGCTGCCGCCCATGGCGTGGGACTCGCTGCTGCCGACGCTTCTCCTCCTCAACGTCGTGACCACACAGCCGCCGCAGGAGCTGCCGGTGGCCGTGGCCCTCACCGCCGCCCTCGCGCTGCCCCTGGTGTGGCGGCGCCGGGCCCCGCTCACGGTGTTCGGCGCCGTGGCGGCCGCGGCCTTCGTCCAGTGGCTGACGGACGTCCAACTGCCGGCGGACATCGCCCTGTTGGTGGCCCTCTACACGGCGGCCGCGCACTCGGGCCGACGCGGCACGCTCGTCGCCGGTGCCGTCGTGGAGGCGGGGGTCCTGCTGGCCTGCCTGCGCTGGGCGACGGAAGGTGCGTTCCTGACCCCCTTCGTCGCGGTCACCGCGATGGCCGTCGCCGCCGCCGTCCTCGGTGTGAACGTGCGGACCACACGCGCCTACCTCGCGGCCCTTGAGGAACGGGCGGCACACCTGGAGCAGCAGCAGGACCAGCAGGCACGACTGGCCGTCGCCGAGGAAAGGACACGTATCACCCGGGAGATGCACGACATCGTCACCCACAACCTGTCCGTCATGGTCGCGCTCACCGACGCAGCCGTCTACGCGCAGCACCGCTCGCCCGACAAGGCCACCACCGCGATGCTCCAGATCTCCGAGACAGGCCGACAGGCCCTGACCGACATGCGGCGCTCGCTGGGCATCCTGCGGACCGACGAACCGGACGCGGAGCGCCACCCGTTGCCCGGCATCGCACAGCTGGCGGCCCTCGCCGACCAGATGTGCGCCGCCGGGCTGCCGACCCGCCTCGAGGTCCGGGGCGGCCACACCCACATACCCGCCACCGCACAACTCACCGTCTACCGCCTGGTACAGGAAGCCTTGACCAACACCCTCAAGCACACGCCCGCCGGCACCCACGCGAAGGTCCGGATACGGTGCTCGACCGAGACCGTCACCGTCGACATCACCGACAGCGGTCGCCGCCCGCCACGTCCCGGCGCCACACCATCCGGCCACGGCATCCCCGGCATGCGCGAGCGCTCGGCCGCCTACGGGGGCACGTTGCGGGCCGGACCGATTCCGGGCGGCGGCTGGGGAGTCCATACCCGCCTCTTCCTCGGCAGCGACGGAGCGGCGTCCACATGACGATCCGCATCCTGATCGCCGACGACGAAGCGCTGCTCCGGATGGCCTTCAGCACCGTCCTGGAGGCCCAGCCCGACATGGCGCCGGTCGGCGAAGCCGCGGACGGCACCGAGGCCGTACGCCTCGCCCGGGAGCTGAGCCCCGACGTCGTCCTCATGGACGTCCGGATGCCCGGGACCGACGGGATCGAGGCGACCCGGCAGGTCATCCGGGTCTCGCCGCACAGCCGGGTGCTGATCCTCACCACCTTCGACCTCGACGACTACGCCTTCTCCGGACTCAACGCCGGAGCCTCGGGCTTCCTGCTGAAGAACACCAGGCCCGAGGAGCTTCTCAACGCGATACGCAGCGTCGCCGCGGGCGACGCGGTGATCTCCCCGCGGATCACCCGACGCCTGCTGGAGAACCTCCGCCCACACATCCCCGACGGCCGCAGCGCCGACCACGACGAGCGGCTGGGCCGGCTCAGCGCCCGTGAACGCGAGGTGCTCGTCCAGGTGGGCCGCGGTCTGTCCAACACCGAGATCGCGGCCACCCTGTACCTCGCGGAGGCGACCGTGAAGTCCCATCTGGGGCGTATCCTGCACAAGCTCGAACTCCGCGACCGGATCCAGGCCGTGATCTTCGCCTACGAAAACCGCCTCATCCACCCGGCGTGACATCGCCGCCGGAAGCGGCGCACCGGGGCGCGGGGCGCGAGGCGATCGAGCGGATGTTCCGCGACACGGTGACCGTCCATGCCGACGGCGCTTCACCGAGCGAGGCGTCCGGATCACCCTCGTCGTCGACGTCGGCCACCACCTGCGCGCCCCGGGCACGCACCCCTCATGAGCGGCGCTCATGGCGCCCGGCGCGGCATGAGCAGCGTGCCGCCCGGGTGCGGTCAGACGGGCTGCCAGAGCTCGATCCGGTTGCCCTCCGGGTCGGTGACCCAGCCGAACCGGCCGACGGCCGCCATCTCCTGCGTCTCCTCCGCCACCTGCGCCCCGGCGGCCCGCAGCTGCGCGAGCATCGCGTCCAGGTCGCGGACCCGGAAGTTCAGCATGGTCTGCTGGGTGCGGGAGCCGAAGTAGTCCGTCCCGGACTCGAAGGCCGCGAACACCGTCGGCCCGGCCTCCTGGCCCCACAGGCCGTGCTCGTCGGCGTCCAGCCCCAGGCAGTCGCGGTACCACGCACTCAGCGCGTCCGGGTCGGCGGCCCGAAGGAAGTACCCGCCGATTCCAAGCACTCGTTCCATGCCGCCATCCTGCCAGCCCGGCGCTGCCGGCTGCGGGTCTCGGCCGTGGAGTCGCGGCCCCGTGTCGTGCCCGATTGACCGGGTTGCGGAGCAGGCGTCGGGTAGCTTGCTTGCCTGAGAGCCGTCCACGCGCCCCGGCTGTCCGATCGAGCGCCAAGTCGATGCTGTCGCAGGGAGAGTGAGCCTCGCATGCCGGAGCTGCTCGGCCGCCATCGCGCGGTCATGCCGAGGTGGATGTCGCTCTACTACGAGGAGCCGATCGAGATCGTGAGCGGCAAGGGGCGCCGCGTCACCGACTCCGACGGGCGCAGCTATCTCGACTTCTTCGGCGGCATCCTCACCAACATGCTCGGGTACGACGTGCCCGAGGTCCGGGAGGCCGTCGAGCGGCAGTTGCGCACCGGGGTCGCGCACACGTCGACCCTGTATCTCCTCCGCACCCAGGTGGAGTTGGCCGAGCGGATCGCGGAGCTTTCGGGCATCGCGAACGCCAAGGTCTTCTTCACCAACTCCGGCACCGAGGCCAACGAGACGGCGCTGCTGCTCGCCACCAACGCTCGCCGGTCCGACCAGGTGCTCGCCCTGCGCAACAGCTACCACGGGCGCTCGTACGCGGCCACTGCCGTCACGGGCAACCGGAGCTGGAAGAACTCCTCGCTCTCGCCCGTCCACGTGCACTACCTGCACGGCGCCGACCGCGCACGCTTCCCGCAGCTGTCGGACGAGGAGTTCCTGGCCTTCTGCGCGGACGATCTGCAGCACGTCGTCGACACGGCCACCGCCACGGACGTCGCCTGCCTGATCGTGGAGCCCGTCCAGGGCGTCGGGGGTTTCACCGCCGCACCGGACGGGCTCTTCGCGAGATACCGGGAGGTCCTGGACCGGTACGGGATCCTGCTCGTCTCGGACGAGGTGCAGACGGGCTGGGGCCGTACCGGAGAGCACTTCTGGGGTATCCAGGCCCATGGCGTGACACCCCAGGTCATGACCTTCGCGAAGGGCCTGGGGAACGGCTTCGCGATCGGCGGTGTCGTCGCGGACGGCACGTTGATGGACGCGCTTCCGGCGAACGGCATCTCCACGTTCGGTGGCAACCCGATCGCGACGGCGGCTGCCAAGGCCACACTCGACTACCTGCTCGCCCACGACCTCCAGGCCAACGCGCACCGGCTCGGCAGCCTGCTGATCGACGGCCTGCGGACGGCGGCGGAACGGCTTCCGGTCGTGCGGGACGTCCGGGGCAAGGGCCTGATGTTCGCCGTCGACCTGGTCGACCCCGAGACGGGAGCGCCGAGCCCGGCGCTGGCCGCCGCCGTGCTGGAGCACGCGAAGGAGCGGGGCCTGCTCGTCGGCAAGGGCGGCCTCTACGGCCACGCCCTGCGGATGGCTCCCCCGCTCACCCTGACCGAGGACGAGGCCGGGGAAGGGCTCGGCATCCTCGTGGATTCGCTTGCCGCCGTCTGCTGACACCGCCCCGGGCGACGACGACGGCGAGGGCGAGGGCGACGACGGCCACGGCGATGGCCACGACGACGGCCACGGCGATGGCGGAATCCTCCGCGATTGCCTTTAGAGGCCGCGCAGATAGGCGGCTGATGGGACCAGTCGGCGGACGAGACAGGCACAGGTTCCGTGATCACGGAGTTGCGACGCTCTGTGATCATTGGGGAGACCTGTGCCTGTGCTGCCATTCTGGCTGACCGAACCGCTCTGGGACCAATTCACCGCTCTGCTGCCGCAGCGGCCGCAGTTCGATCCGACCCACCCACTGGGCTGCCACCGACGCCGGATCAGCGACCGGATCGTCTTCGACAAGCTGCTGCAAGTCCTGCGGTTCGGCTGCTCCTACGAGGCGATAGCGGACTCCACCTGCTCGGCCGCCACGATTCGAGGCCGCCGCGACGAGTGGATCGGCCTGGGCCTGTTCGCGCGGTTGAAGCAGATCGCCCTCCAGGCCTATGACCGCGTCGTCGGCCTCGTCCTCGACCAGATCGCCGTGGACGGTGCCATCACCAAGGCCCCCGGCGGCGGCGAAGCGGCCGGACGCTCACCCGTCGACCGGGGCGAACAGGACATGAAACGGTCCGCAATGACCGATGGGTACGGCATCCCGCTGGGCCGCATCCTGGCCGGCGCCAACCGCCACGACTCGCCGCTTCTGGCCCCAACTCTGGACCTCCTGGACGGACTTGGGCCGCTGCCCGGTGAGATCACCGTCCACTTCGACGCCGGCTACGACTCGGACAAGTCCCGTGCCGTGCTCGACGAGCGGAGGCTGCGCGGTCAGATCGCACGCAAGGGGACCAAGGCACCGGTCCAGGCCACCCGGCGATGGCATGTCGAGCGCACCCACGCCTGGCAGAACGCCTTCCACCGACTCGCCTGCTGCTACGAGCGCCGCTCCAGCGCCATCGACGCCTTCTTCGACCTCGCCGACACGATCATCACCGTCCGCAGTCCGATCCGCCGAGCCTGGACCACCCATCGCTGGGATACCCACCCCCAACGCCGACCATGACCGGCCGCCATCTACACGATCTTTAAAGCCACATGAGTCAGCCGTGGCCGAGCGGCGCGCCGTGCCAGCGCCAGTTCGTCCGGCGGGGGCGATCAGGCGTCTCGATGCGTCCGGTGGCCCACAGAAGAGTCGACCACGGCGTGTCGATGACGAGGACGTCGGGGAACAGCCGCGCCAGGACTCGCTCACTCAGGTCCTGCGGGGCTTCCCAGACGCGATTCAGCCCCTGGGTGATGTCGTGGGTGTGGACCAGGGTCTCGACGACGCCCATCGCCGCAAAGCCCTCCGGGTCGGACGCGCCGAAGACGTGCGGGGCCAAGGTGGTTGCGTCGGTGGTGTCGACGACCGTCGCGAGCAGTCCGCCGCAGGCCTCCACGACGGTCAGGAGTCCCTCGGGCCCTGCCTCGTGATCCCCGAAGATGACATTGGCCGGGCCATCCGGTCGATCACTGGAAATGCGCAGTGGGACGCGCGGTACGGCGATGGGCTGCGCGAGCCCGAACCGTAGCGCGTAGGTGAGCAGGTCGTCCGCGAGGTGTTCGAGAGTCTCCCAGCACGTCCACTCCAAACCGCCAGCCGGGGCGTGCCATCGGGCAGCCGGGACATCTTCCAGGGCGTCGACGCAGTGGGCGACGGCCTGGCGCACGTGCTCCCCGCGCACCGGCATGTGAGGTTCTCCGGGCTGTGGCATGCGGGGAGCCTACAAGGCCGAAGCGATGTGATCGGCCAGCAGCCCTGGCCGCCTTGGCCACCGCAGCCGGGTCCGTGTCGGTCTTCGACGCGACGAGTCGCACGAGGTGCCCTCACCAATCGCCTATCCGCGCGTCCTCTTAGTTGAATTCGAGACATTTCATGTGCGGCCGCCGAATTCCCGACTGAGACGCATGTCACCCTTCCATTCCGGTACACCGGAAAAGGCCGCTGATGGGGCCTCAGTTCGCCATGGAATCAGCCCAACGGCAGGCTCGCGGCTGCGATCCGAAGGTCCATCAAGGTGCTAGCCTCTCTTCTTGCGAGTGGGAGGCCAGTTCCTCCTGACTTCGCCTCAGTATCGACCGAATGATCTGTGCGCATCCGGCTTCCCGGTGCCGCCCGCTCGGTCCGTTCTCCTCACAGCCTCAGAGCAGGAATTGATGCCGGTTCAACCAATAGCGGAACTCATACGGTTCGCGCGCCGCAATTCGCCCTTCTACGCCGAGCTGTACGCCGGCCTGCCGGACCGGGCCGTGCGACTGACCGATCTCCCGGTCGTCCCGCAGGCCGAGTTCTGGCAGGCGAACACACCTCGCGGCAACCGGCTGCTGACCGGGCCGCTGGAGGAGGCGGTGGTCTTCAAGAGCGGTGGCACCACCGGCTCGCCGAAGTTCTCGTTCTACAGCCGGGAGGAGTGGCGGGAGTTCACCACCTCCTTCGGCGCCGGGCTGGTCGATGCCGGACTGCGCCCGGGGCACCGGGTCGCCGACCTCTTCTACGCGGGCGACCTGTACGCCAGTCACACCTTCATCCTCGACGCACTGCACCGCTCGCCCGTCGCCAACGTCCGGCTGCCGATCGGCGGGGCCGCGCCGCTGGAGTCGACCGCGCAGACCCTGGAGCAGTTCGAGGCCGAGGTGGTGGCCGGCACTCCGACGACGCTGTGCGCGCTGGCCGACCACCTGCTGGCCTGCGGTCGCGAACTCCCCTCCGTGGAGCTGCTGTTGTTCGGCGGCGAGGGCCTCTACCAGGACCAGCAGCCGCTGCTCGGCAAGGTGTTCCCCAACGCCCGGGTCTCCTCGATCGGCTATGCCGCCGTCGACGCCGGGCTGCTCGGCCGACCGGTGCCCGGAGCGGACACCCGGGTGCACCGGGTGTTCACTCCGGAGACGGTGGTGGAGATCCTCGACGAGCACACCGGCGAGCCGATCACCCGTGCGGGCGTGCCGGGGCGGGTCGTGGTGACCGACCTGCGACGACGGCTGATGCCCGTGCTGCGCTACCCCGTCGGGGACCGCGCGGAGTGGACCGACCCCGCCGCCGGGCAGTTCCGCATCCTCGGTCGGGCCCAGGAGGGCGTCCGGGTGGGACCGGTGTCGCTGTACACCCAGGACGTGCTCGACCTCGTCCGGGCCGCCGACCCGGACGGCCGGGTGACCGGTGCGCAGCTGGTCGTGCGCCGCTGGGACGGCCGGGACGGCCTGGTGCTGCGCCTTGCCTGCGACGGGAATCCCAGCGGGCTCCCCGAGCTGGCCGCCGGTGTCGAGGCCGGGATCCACGCGGCGCGGCCGCTGTACCCGGAGGCGGTCGCCGCCGGATACGTCCATCCGCTGTCCGTCACGTGGGTGCGCCACCAGGAGCTCATCGTCAACGCGCGGACCGGCAAGCTGATCCGTGTCCTCGATGAACGGCCGCACTCGTGACGGGCCCCGCAACGGCCTCCGGAACAGCCCCCGCGACGGCCTCCGGAACGGCCCCCGCAACGGCCCCCGCAACGGCCGGCCGCCGCCTGCCGCTCGTCCTGCGCAACCGGTTGTTCGGCGCCGTGTGGGCCGCCCAGGTCCTCACCCAGGCCGCCGGACGGATGTTCCAGGTCGGCGCGGTGTGGTGGCTGGTGGGATACGCCGCCGGCGCGGACCGCGGTCTGGCCGCCGGCGTCTTCCTCGCCGTCAGCACCCTGCCCGCGGTCGCGCTGGCACCGCTGGTGGCCAGGGTCATCGCCCGCTGCCCGCACCGTACCGTGCTGGGTGGCTCGGCCGCCGTCGCCGGTCTGGTCGCCCTCGGCACGGCCGTCTGGACGTACACCACGGCACTGCCGATGGCCGTCGCGTACGGCTCGACGCTGCTGCTGGCAGGCTGCCAGGCGGTCTTCGACCCCTGTCTGACCACCTCCGTGCCCGAGCTGGTCGAGGATGCCGACATCGAGGCCGCGACGGGTTTCGAGCTCAGCACCCAGTCGCTGGCCGGCGTGGCCGGCGGGCTGCTGGGCCCGCTGGTGGTCGACGCCGCCGGTCTGGCGGGGATCATCACCGGGTGCGCCGGCGCCTACCTGCTGGCGGCCGCCCTGATCGGCGCGACCCGCTTCCCCACCCGCCCGGACGCCCCGGCCCCGGACGGCCCGGCCCCGGACGGCGGCGGGCCCGCCGCGGCACGGCCGCTTCGCCGGATCCTGGCCGAACTGCCTTTCGTCCGACGGGTGTTGCTCTGCTTCGCCGCGGCCAACCTGTTCACCACGGCGGTGTTCGTGGTGATGCCCCTGTTCACCCGGACGGTACTGCACGCCGACGGCTCGACCGTCGCCGCGCTGGAGGCGGCGCTCGGCGCCGGCACGCTGGTGGGCTCGTTCACCGGCGGTCGTCTCCCGGGGGCCCCCACCGTGGTCGGCGCCGGATGTCTCGGCCTGCTGGCCGTCGCGCTCGGCCTGCCCGGCCTGGTCGGTGGCCAGGCCGCGGCAGTGGGGTCGATGGCGGTCGCGGGCTGGTGCGTGGGCGTGATCGGTGTCCGGTTCGTCGCCCTCTTCCAACGGCTGGTACCGGCCGGGGACCGGGCCGGCTTCTTCGCCATGATGCAGGCGCTGCTGGGTGCCACCTTCCCGGTGTCCTCGCTGGTGTTCGGCCTGCTCGGCGACCACCTCTCGCCGCGCACACTCTGCCTCGTCCAGGCCCTCGGCGTCCTCCCGGTCGCCGCCGCCCTGTGGTGGACCGGCCGGCGCGAACCGGCCGCCCCCGGCCCCGTGGCGGCCCCGCCGGAGGAGCTGCCCCCGGCCCCGCAGGAGGAGCCGTCCCCCGCCCCGCAGCCGATCGGAGACGCGCGATGACCGTGACGATCGCCCCCGCCGCCCCGCAGGACGTCGCCCAGCTGCGTCAGCTCTACTTCGACGTCTACGGCCACGGCTACCCGGTCGCGCTCGGCAGCGACCCCGCGGAGATGCGTCGCCTGATCGCCGACCCGCACACCCACTGGCTGACCGCACGACGCGAGGACACCGGACACCTGGCCGGGTCGGTGGCCGTGCAGACCGACCCCGGCAGCCGCATCGGCAAGCTGGTGGGCCTGGCGGTCCACCCCGAGCAGCGCGGCGGCGGCCTGGCCGGCCGGCTGACCGCCGCGGTCTGCGCGGACGCCTTCGCGACCGGCGCTCCGGACTCGATCTACGCGACCGTGCGGGTGGTCACCCCGGGCCCGCAACAGGTCTTCGCCCGCAACGGCTTCCGCGCACTCGGCCTGCTGCCGAACGCCGTCGAGGTGGCCGGCTGCGAGAGCCTGGCGCTGTTCGCCCGGCACGCCGACGGTGTCCTGGCCCGACGCGAGAGCGTCGACCAGGTGCCCGGAGCCCTGCTCCCGCTGCTGGAGGCCGCGCGGCAGAGCACCGGCCTCGGCTACGGCGACCCGCAGCCTTTGGACGCCCCCCTCGCCCCCACCGGGCGCAGCGCTCCGGTGACCGCGCCGATGGAGCTGATCACGGCGCCCGGGTTCGTCCGCCGCCGGTTCCTGGAGCTCTTCCCCGATCCGGCGCAGCGGTTCTTCCCGCTGCACGTGCCGAACGCTGTCCTCACCCCGCCGGACGGCGCGTTCGAGGCGTACGCCGACCTGGACCCGGTCGCGGCGAGCTGCTCACTGGTCGCCGTGCACCCGTCCCCGGCAGCCGTCAGCGGCGCGCTGGAGCCGCTGATGGCGGCGGTCACCCGCGCGGGCGCCGACTACGTCGAGACGCTGCTGCCGCTGGCCGACACCGCCGGGCTGCACGCCTTCCTGGCGGCCGGGTTCATCCCGAGCGCCGTCTACCCGGCGATGCGCCGGATCGGCGAACGGTTCCACGACTACGTCGTGCTGTCCCGCACCAGCCGTCAGATCGACTTCAGGACCACCGCCGTCGGCAGCCCGCTCCAGCCGTACCTGCCGGCCTACCTGACCGCCTGGACCTCGACCTACCTGCCCCTTCCCCTTGCCGAGGTCGCCCCATGACCAATCCCGAGGTTGCCCCGTGAACATCCATCTCGCGCCGGTCGAGGTCCCCGACCCCGCCGCGCTCCCGCACGTCCAGCAGCTGTGCGACCTGGCCTCCCCGTACGCGGCCGGGCCGGAGACCGACCGGCTGTTCGCCGCCGCGATGGCGGAGAGCCACACCTGGCACGCGCAGCGCTCGCCGTTCTACCGCTCCCTGTTGGACGGCCCGGCGGAGGTCGCCGCACCGACCGTCGGCGCGGACGTCCGCACTCCCCTGGTGCACGCCAACTTCTTCAAGCGGCACGAGGTGCTCTCCATCCCGCGGGACGAGGTCTTCCTCCACCTCACGTCCTCCGGCACCACCGGCCAGAAGTCGCAGATGTTCTTCGACGGCTGGACGATCCGGTCGGCGCAGCGCATGGTCGCGCGGATCTTCGACCACTACGGCTGGATCACCCCCGACCAGCCGGTCAACTACCTGCTCTACAGCTACGAGCCCGCTCCGCAGCTCAAGCTCGGCACCTCGTTCACCGACAACTACCTCTGCGACTTCGCCCCGGCCAACCACACCACGCACGCACTGCGGCACACCGGCGGCGGCCACGAGTTCGACGTCCACGGCTGCATCGCGGCGCTGCAGCGCTACGCCGAGGACGGCCTGCCGGTACGGATCCTCGGCTTCCCCGCGTTCCTGCACTTCACCCTGGAGCGGATGCGGTCCCTCGGCCTGCCGCCGCTGCGGCTGCCGGCCGGCTCGCTGGTCCTGCTCGGCGGCGGCTGGAAGGGGCACACCGACCGGCAGATCGGCAAGGACGAGTTCTACGCCGCGGTCACCGAGCAGCTGGGCATCCTCCCGGAGCGGATCCGGGACACCTTCGGCTCGGTCGAGCACTGCGTGCCGTACATCGAGTGCGAGCACCACCGCCTGCACGTCCCGGTCTGGTCGCGGGCCGCGGTGCGCGACACCCGCACCCTGCAGCCGCTGCCGTTCGGCGAACGCGGCTTCCTCCACCTGGTCTCGCCGTACATCACCTCGGTGCCGGCGCAGAGCGTCGTCATGGGCGACCTCGCCTCGCTGCACCCGGCGCAGGAGTGCCCCTGCCCGCTTCCCACGCCGTGGTTCACCATCCACGGGCGTGCCGGGGTCAGCCGCAACCGCAACTGCGCGGCGGCCGCCGCCGAACTCCTGAAGGGACTGTCGTGAACCCCGAACTCGTAACGGCCGGAGCGCACTTCTGGCAGGGATCGTTCGTCGACGACGAGGAGGCCGGCCGCCGGCTCGCCGACCTGCCCGAGCTCGCCGCCCAAACCCTCGCCGAACCCCTGCCCACCGAGCTGGTGCTGAGCGCCTGCCAGCGCCTCGCCGCCGCCCTCGCCACGCCGGACGGCCCCGTCCGCACCCGCCTGCTCGGCGTGCTGACCGACGGCGGCACCGACCCGGAGGAGGCGTCGGCGACCCTCTCCGAGATCGCCGACGCGATCACCCGCCCGGCCCTGGAGCGCAAGCTCCGGCGCGAACTCGGCGGGCTGCACCCCGAGCGCCTCACCCGACCCGACGCCCGGGAGACCACCTTCGAGGCCTGGGCACCGGTCGGGCTGCTGGTCCACATAGCCCCGGGCAACGCCGCCGCCGTCGCACCGCTGACCGTCATCGAGGGCCTGCTCACCGGGAACCTCAACGTGCTGAAGACCAGCAGCGGCGACACCCCGCTCGCCCAGCACCTGCTCGCCGAGCTGGCCGCCGCCGACCCGACCGGCGCCCTGGCCCGCCGCATCGTGGTGCTGCGCTTCTCCTCCGCCCGCACCGAGTGGCTGCGCCTGCTGTGCGCGCCCGCCGACGCGGTGGCGGTCTGGGGCGGCGAGGACACCGTCCGCTCGGTCGCCGAGCTGGCTCCGGCCGGCTGCCGGCTGATCGAGTGGGGCCACCGGATCTCCTTCGCCTACCTGACCCGTGACGCCTGGTCGGACGGGGTGACGCTGGACGCGCTCGCCGCCGACGTCTGCCGCTTCGAGCAGCAGGCCTGCTCCAGCCCCCAGGTGATCTACCTCGACACCGAGGACGACGGTGAGGTCTTCGCCTTCGCCGAGCGCTTCGCGGCCCACCTCGCCGACGCCTCCGCCGAGCTGCCCCGGCCCGAACTCGATCCGGCGGAGCACGCCGAGATCACTACCACCGAACTCATCGCCCGGTTGGAGGAGCACCTCGGCCTCACCCGGGTCGTCGCCGCCGAGGACGGGTCCTGGCGCGTCCTCGCCGACACCCGCCGCGCCCTGGCGGCCTCGCCGCTCAACCGCAGTGTCTGGGTCAAGCCGCTGCCCCGGACCTCCGTGATGACCGTGCTGCGCCCGATGCGCCGCTACCTGCAGACCGCCGCGATCGGCGGCAGCCGCGCCGACGTCGCCCGGCTGTCGCAGGCCGTACTCGCCGCGGGCGTGCTGCGGGTCACCCCGGTCGGCGGGATGCTCGACGGCTACCACGGCGAGCC
Source organism: Kitasatospora sp. NPDC033851 (assembly GCF_055576085.1). NCBI lineage: Bacteria > Bacillati > Actinomycetota > Actinomycetes > Kitasatosporales > Streptomycetaceae > Kitasatospora > Kitasatospora sp. NPDC033851. The sequence goes on from NZ_JBVIRL010000027.1 coordinate 68,518, forward strand.
CCACGACGGCGTCTACGCGCTCCAGCGCTACAGCCGGCGCGTCAGCGTCCGGGCGGACGAGGCCTTCGCCACCACCGCGTGCCTGGACGACCTGGCGGCCCCCGCCGTCCTCCCGGCCGCTCCGAACGGCCCGCTGCTGGACAAGGCCGGCGTGCAGGAGCAGTTGCGCACCCTCGCGCCCGTCCACGCCCACCTGTACTTCCGCAGCGGCGGCAGCACCGGTGCCCCGGCCCTGTCGGTGTTCACCAACGCCGACTACGACACCCAGATGCGGGCCGCCGCCGACGGCCTGCTCGCCGCCGGGTTCGACCCGGCCCGGGACCGCGCCGCCAACCTCTTCTACTGCGGCGGCATGTACGGGAGCTTCATCAGCTTCTTCTCGATCCTGGAGCGCCTCAACGCCACCCAACTGCCCATCGCCGCCGGCTCCGACCACGCCGCCACCGCCCAGGCGCTGGTGACGTACGGCGCGAACGCGGTGTTCGGCATGCCGTCCTACCTCTGGCAGCTGTTCCACTCCGAGGGCGCGGCACTGCGCGCGTACGGCGGGATCCGCAAGGTGTTCTACGGCGGCGAGCACTTCACGACGGAACAACGCCGGGTGCTCACCGAGGAGTTCGGCGTCGAAGTGATCCGCTCGGCGGCGTACGGCAGCACCGACCTGGGGCCGCTCGGCTACCAGTGCACCCACGCCGAGGGCTCGGTCCACCACGTCCTGACCGACCTGCACACCCTGGAGATCCTGGATCCGCAGGCCGACCGCCCGGCCCCCGCCGGGCAACCGGGCCGCCTGGTCTTCACCAGCCGCACCCGCGCCGGACAGCGCCTGGAGCGCTACCAGATCGGTGACCTCGGCCGCTCGGTCGAGGGCGTCTGCCCGTGCGGCAGCCACACCCCGCGGATCGAGCTCCTCGGCCGGTACGGGGACGTCGTCCGGGTCGGCACGTACTTCTTCAACGTCCGGCGCTTCATCGCGGTGGCTGAGGAGAGCCTCGGCTACCGCGGCGAGCTGCAGCTGGTCCTGGACGCCGGCGCCGGCCGGGAGCGGGTCACCGTCCGCCTCGACCGGAGGTACGCCCCCGACGCCGCGGCCGCAACGGCCGCCTTCCCCGCCGCCATCCCCGAACTCGCCTCCGCCGTGACCGAGGACCTGCTCGACTTCACGGTCGAGACGGCCGACAGCGGGGCCTTCGAGCGGACTGCCACCAGCGGCAAGCTCCGCACGGTGATCGACCGGCGGCAGCCCACGGCGTGACCCCGTCGGTGCCGGTGCAGGGCCCGGTGCAGGGCCCGGCACCGGCACCGGCACGGAGACCGGCACGGGCACGGGCTCGGCGCGTTCGACGCCGGAGTCGGCGCTCGGATCGGGATACGGGGGAACCGGACCTCCCTTGTCAGTCGGGCTCCCGGTAGGCCCGCACCAGCGCACGCCCGGCGAGTGCGCCGCCGTAGACGGTGTAGCCCACGCCGATCAGCCAGGACTGGACGACCAGCACCGTGCCGACCGTCCCGTAGGAAGTCGCGTTGGACACCAGCAGCGGTGCGAAGACCAGCCGGGAGAACAGCCTCAGGCCGGCCAGCGCCACGATGGCCGCGACCGCCCCCGGCAGCAGGTCCCGGTACGGGACGCGACCGGCGAGCAGCAGGTGCTGGAGCCACCAGAACAACAGGACGCCGCCGAGGGTCGTGACAGCGATGCGGAAGGCGGGTTGGACGCTCGCGTGCCGCCAGGGCGAACCGCTGGAGGCGGCCAGCAGGATGTATCCGATCAGTCCGGCCAGGCCGAGCGTCTGGCGCCAGACCGAGTGCCAGGGACCGCGGTCCAGCCCCCAGGTGCGCTCGTAGACGCCCTGCACGGCGGCCATCAGGGAGATCCCGAAGACCGCGAGCGCGGCCAGGCCGAAGCCCGTGGTGGTGCTGAGCACCTGTCCCCGGGAGGCGAAGAGGCCGTGCACGGCGACGGCGCCCCGGCCGGTCAGACCCAGGCCGTCGGTGATCCACTCGGTGATGCCACTGCCCCGCGACGGGAAGGCGGCGGCGATGACGATCAACAGCGGCACGAGGGTCACGAAGAACAGCGCCGCGAAGGCCATCGACCGCTGCAGCAGTTCGATGGTGCGGCCCCGCTCCCACACGTCTGCCGCCGTCACCCGGAGGACCTGCCACCAGCTGCGGTGGGCCGACGTGAACGAACCCCTGCGGCGCATGTCACGGTACCCGGGGGCCGTTGTCGAACACCCCGAGCCCGGTCCTGGACCCGCCCGTCATATCGCCGTCCCGGGGCCTTGTCGGTTGACAACAGTCGGGCATACCGGTTCCTTGCATCTCTGGTGCGGTCGCACGCTCCTTTCCGACGTGTGGCCGGAAGCACCGGCCGTCAAACCGGCTCTCGGGCACGAGGCCCGCGTCGGCGCGGTTCGTGCCCGGCGGCGGCGTCGGTGGCCCGGGCCGTTCACTCGGTGGCGCTGGGCACCTTCAGGGGGTCGCGGGTGGCGGTCCTCTTCGCCTCTTCGAGCCGGTCGCCCAGCTCCTGGAGGCGGTTGCGGCCCATGGCCTTGCGGACGTCGGGGAACCAGTCCTGTTCGTCCTCCTCGATGACGGCGTGAACCGTCAGTTCCTCGATCACCTGGTCGGCGATCCGGCGCTTCTCCGCGAACGCCTCATCGCCGGCCTTCTCGAAGGCCTTGAACAACTTCTCCACGCTCTTGTGGTCTTCCCTCAACAGCACGATCGCGTCCATGCAGGGGCCTCCCGGTGTCGCTGGGACTGAAGGTCGGTCGCACAGGTACCCGCCGAGCGAGCCCCCAGACAGGCACCCGGAGTGGACCACTCGCATGCCGCAGGACCCGAGCGGCCTCGGCGACAAGCCCGCCGCCCCCGCGCTACGAGAGGGGTGTCTCCCCGTCCGAGGGGCAGCCGGTTCGCCGACGCGGACGGCACGGGAGGACCGGGGGGTTCGTTCTGTTCGCCGACGGGTGCCCCCGGAGCCGACCGGCCCGGCGGCACGAAGCCGTACCGTCATGGCAGGGGTGCGGTTTCCACCACCTGGATCCGGGCGGGGCGAGTCAGCACTCGGTGGCGCCCCTCTGCGGTGATCTCGACCTGCAGACGACCGTCACAGTCGGTGTAGACGAGATGCCCGGCAGGGCCCAGTCGGCTCGTGGCCGCGACCGGCGAGGACCTGAGGACGCCGGTGGAATCGCGTAGCCACAGGAGATAGCCGGTCGCATACGGGCGGGGCGGCCCGGTGGTGGTGACCGGCTTCACGGGCTCAGCCCCGCGGAGCGCTCGGACAGGGCTGCCACTCATGGCGCCAGGCTGTCGGCGGCCGGCGGCTCCGGGCCCTCGTCTTCCTCCGCATCGCCCTCGGCCTTTGCCCGTACGTCCCGCGGGGTGGGAGCCACGATGCTCCGTTCCTCCACGGACCGTTCCCGCGTCTCCTCGTCGGGCCGAGTGTCGTCGTTCTTTCCGCTGCGGGAGGTGCCCATTGCGTCGTCCTTTCGTCAGTTTCAGGGTCGAGGTCCTCGGACCGGGCCGCAACGCGAGCCCGTCCGCAGGCGTCACCCCGGGAGGTGACGCCCTCGGTCCGCAGGACGGGAAAGAGGTCCTGCGGCCCAGATGGGCGCCCCCTCGCTCGACCACAGGTTGCATCGGTAACCTCCGTTGCGCCGCCGTCGGAATCCCGCGTGTACCCGGGGCGCCGGGCTCCACGCGGCCGTTTCCGACCGTCACTGACCCGGGCGACTGTGCCGCGTCGTTTCCGTCCCGTCCCGTTGGGCAGTCGCGAGAACCGGGAGCCGACAACAATCGCGAGCCGACCACAGCGGAAAGGGTGTTCACCAAGGGCCGGCGGACGGGCACCGGGGACGAAGGTCCTGCCACGACCGACCACCCCGGCCGCCGGAGCGGCGCACACTTCGAAGGAGTGACGACATGACGGACCCGGACGGCGAGCGCCTCCTCGCGCTCTACCTCAACGACCACCTGGCCGGCTCCTACGCCGGTGCGGCACTCGCGCACCGGATCGCCCGCGAGCACCAGGCAGAGCCCGCCGCACCCGAACTCCGCGCCCTCGCCCAGGAGATCACCGAGGACCGCGACGAGCTCGTCCACCTGATGCGGGCCCTCGGCGCACGACCCCGGTGGCGCCGGATGCTGATGGGCGCCGCCGCCGAAAAGGCCGGCCGGCTGAAGCTCAACGGGCGCCTGGTCCACCGGTCCCCGCTCAGTGACCTCCTGGAACTGGAGGCCATGCGCTCGGGGGTCCAGGGCAAGCTCGCACTCTGGCGGGCGCTGCGGGCGGCGACCACCGACGACCTGCTCGACGCCCGCCTGCGACGGCTGGAGACCCGGGCCCAGCACCAGGCGGACATCCTCGACACCCGGCAGACCGAAGCCGCCCAGGTGCTGCCGCCGGTGCGCGCCCGAAAACGGCCCATGCCGGAACGCCCGCAACCCGTCCGGCCCGCAGGACCGCAAGTCCTGTGACCGACCTGCCGGGATTCGGAAGGAGCGAAGGAATCCCCGGCTCTCGACCGCAGGCCCCCACCGGGAGAACGAGCGCGGCGACAGCACCGGAACCCGCAACGTCCGACCGACCGCGATCCGGTCCCTGTTCTCCTACGCAGCTCTCCAGCACCCCGAACACGCCCTGCTCGTCCAGCGCGTCCTGAAATGAACGCGCCACCGGCAGCATCGGTCGGCGCCCGCATCACCTCACTCGCCTCCTCGCCGCGACCGTGCCGAGTCGGCAGCTCGGAAATGTGCACCGCCACGTCGCCGGGCACGATCGACGCCTCAACGGCCTGGCGGTACGCGACGATCGCAAGAGAACCGCTCCCGTCGTGATCACTGTGGCCGCAGCTCGTACAGTCCGGTCCGCGCGGTGGGGTGTCTCTCAGCGGTGGGAAGGGTGAGCCGGTCCGCCAGACGGCGACGACGGCCACGACCACGCCCGCCAGCGTGACGATTCCCACCAGACCGATGATGGTCTGCGCAGCCATGAGCGCCCCCGTGTGCGACCGGTTCCCCAGGCACCATCAGAGCAGCCGTCGGCCGTTCGCGTCGACGTCGCCGGCCAGCAGACCGTCCGGCCCACCGAGTGACCCGGGCCGCCGAGCCCTCCCATATCCCGCATCTCCGATCAAACGTCACATACCTTGCCAGCGAGCAGAAGCGAGGACGCGTCCTGCGTCCCTCGCCCCGTCACTGCGCGCCCGGCCGCGGCAGCCGAATCCGGCCCGACCCAAGGCCCGGGCTTCGGCGAAGCCCCGGCCCTCAAGGAGGCAGCACACCGTGCAGAAGATCACTCGACTCGCCGTCGCCGTCGCAACCGCCCTCGCGACCGCGGCCGTTGGTGCCCCGGCCGCGTCCGCCGCGTACGGCGGCGAGGGCCATCCCCACGGCGGGGACCACGCCGTCTTCGTCCAGAACGACAACCCTGCGGGCAACCAGGTCATCGCCTACCGGCGAGCGGACGACGGCCACCTCACCCCTGCCGGCACCTACGACACCCACGGCCTCGGCGGCGTGCTGGCCGGATCCGTCGCCGACCACCTGGCCTCCCAGGGTTCCCTCACCTACGACCCGCGCCACGCCCTGCTGTACGCCGTGAACGCCGGCAGCGATACCGTCTCCGTCTTCTCGGTGGACGGCGACCGGCTCGCGCTGCGGCAGGTGGTGGGCTCCGGCGGCCGCTTCCCGGTGAGCGTCGCCGTGCACAACAACGTCGTCTACGTGCTCAATGCCCTGGACGGCGGCTCGATCCAGGGCTACACCGTCCGCGATGGACGCCTCCACAAGGAGGCGGGACGCAACCGCTGCCTCGGCCTCGACCCGAACGCCACGCCCCAGTTCACCACCACCCCGGGTCAGGTCGGCTTCACCGGCGAAGGCTCCCAGCTCGTCGTCACCACCAAGGCGAACAGCAACAGCCTCCTGGTGTTCAACCTCGACCGCTCCGGCGCCCCCGCCGACACGCCTGTCACCACCCTGCTGCCCGGCGCCGTCCCCTTCGCGTTCGTCCCCAACGGCCGCCACGGCCTGTTCCTCACCGAGGCCGGCACGAACGCCGTGGCGACCTTCACGATCCACCCCGACGGCACCGCCACGCAGGAGGCGTTCGCGGCCACGAACCAGGCGGCCACCTGCTGGATCGTCGCCGTCCACGACCTGCTCTACACCTCCAACGCGGGCAGCTCGACCCTCACCGGCTTCCGCACCGCCGACCGAGGCCGCCGGCTGACCGCCCTGGGCAACACGCCCACCGACCCCGGCACCGTCGACGCCGCGGTCTCCTCCGACGGGCACTACCTCTACGCCCAGACCGGCGTCAACGGCATCCTCGACGAGTTCGCGGTCAACGACGACGGCTCCCTCACCCCGCTCGGCTCCCAGACCGTCCCCGACGGCGCCGGCGGCGAAGGCATCGTCGCCTTCTGACGGGGAGGACGTTCATGAGCGTCTCCCGGCGGGGCCAGACCACCCTCTGACCGACCTGGGGTCCTCAACGGGATTCGTCAGCCCCGTCCGGGAGCCGCTCGGGTACATCCACCGCCCCGCCCGATCAGGCCCGTTCCGCCGCTCCGCCGCCCTCGATCTCTCTCCGGCCGCCGCCGCCGCGCTGTGCGAGGCTTCCGTCCCAGGGCAGGCGAACGGAGTATGCCCTTCCCGTGTTCTCTCGTCCCGGCGGCGCGTGCCGTGCCGTGCGACTGCCGGCGGTGCCGTCTCCCTGACGAAAAACCGAGCGAGGGGAAAGCGGGGAGCACGGCCGACGGGGACCGGCTACTGCGGGGGCCAGGACGCCGGCGGGGCCGGGCGATGTGGGCGGACCTGACCTACTGCGCTCAGGGCGCCGGCGAAGGTCCCGTGACCGACTGCAACAGAGCCGCCCGCTTGGACATCGATGGCGGTACCGAGCCGCCGGGGCTGGCATGATCCATGTCGCCAGAATCGACATCACCGGGGGATTCGCCACCATCATGTCCATCAGATCTCGGGGGGCCGCCCTGGCGGCCGTCGCCGCGCTCGGCCTGAGCGCCGCCTGCACGCCCACGTCCACGCCCACGTCGACGTCCGCATCCACGTCCGCATCGACCGGCCCCACCGTCACCGCCACCGCGCCCACGAGTGCGGCCACGAGTGCTGCGAGCACTCCGGGTTCGACCGCGGCGACCAGTGCACCCGCCCCGGCCACCACCACGCCACCGGCACCGGAGCCGGCACCGGTCGGCGATCGGGGCCCGGGCTGCCGGACCGACGACCACGACCAGAGCAAGCCGACCGCCACCCCGCCCGGGACGGAGTTCAAGCCGCTGGGCTCGCTGCTGGTCCCCACCTCCCGCACCACGGGCCCGCTCCTCTACGATGGCGGCTTCTGGCACTGCTTCGCGCACACCCCCGAAGGGGCCTCCAGGGCCGCCGCGGTGCTCGCGGCGATCGACACCGGCCACGACGACTGGGAGCAGGCCGCCCGGGCCCAGATCTACCCGCCGAGCGCCGCCAAGGAATACGCCGACCACCGGCTCCAGGACCCGCTCCACGCCGAGGGCATCGGCTCGGTGAAGGTGGTCGCCTTCTCCGTCATGACCTACACGCCGGAGCGGGCCATGGTCATGCTGATCGTCGACCTTCCGGGTGCCCGGCCCGGAAGCCACAACTCGACGACCGCCAACCTCCGCTGGGCGGACGGCGACTGGCGGCTGGACATGTCGGCCGAAGGCCACCTGCCCAAACTCGGCCCGGGCCTCAGCGGCACCAACGGGTTCGTCACCTGGTAGCGGCTCAGAGCCGGTAGCGGCAGGGCCCGCGTTGTCCGCGGCAGAACCGAGCCGCGGCGACCGGGCACGGCTCGGGCAGGCCGTACGCGTCGGTGGGGGACGGGACTCGGGGGACGCCGCGGGTCGGGTGCGTCGGGTGCGTGGGGGTCCGGCTGGGGCTTCGCACGGAGGAGGTGGGGCTTTCCCCACCTCGAGGTGGGGAGTTCGCCGGATCTGCGGCGACTCCCCTGGCTGGCACGATCTCTATCAGCAGCCGGCCGACCGGTCGGGTGCGCAGATCGCGGGGGGAATGGCAATGCGGGTTCGATCGATGGTGCCGCTGGTGGCCGCGGCGGTGGCACTGGTCGCGGGAGCGTCGACGGCGACGGCGACGGCGGCCCCGGCCGCACAGCAGGCCGTGCAGGATGTGGACTTCCGCAGCGGGGACGTCACGTTGCACGGCACGATCACCGAGGCCGCCGGTGCGCCGGGCCCCAGGCCGGGCATCGTCCTGGTGCACGGCGCGGGACCGGAGAAGCGGGCGGGGTACCGGGCCGAGGCCGAGGCGATGGCGCGGGCCGGGTTCGTGGTGCTCAGCTACGACAAGCGGACCACCGGCTACTCGATGACCCAGCGGTCGTACTCCCAACTGGCCGATGACGCCCTCGCCGGGGTCCGCACCCTGGCGGAGCGGACGGACGTGGACCCGCACCGGATCGGGCTGTGGGGGTTCAGCGAGGGCGGCTGGGTGGCCCCGCTGGCCGCCAGCCGCTCCGAGCAGGTCTCGTACGTGGTCGTGGTCGGCGCGTCCGGGCTGGCCCCGGCCCGGCAGCAGGCGTGGCACCTCGACAACAAGCTGCGGCACGAGGGCGCTTCGGGCTCGCTGCTGGAGACCGTGTCGGTGACGGGCACCCGGTTGCTGAGCGACGCCGGGCTGTTCCCCGAGGCGGACTACGACCCGGTACCGGTGCTGGAGCACCTGCACCAGCCGGTGCTCGCCCTGTGGGGCAACGACAAGCAGGTTCCGCCGGCCGAGAGCGCCGCCGTCCTCACCGACGCACTGCACCGGGGCGGCAACGACGATCTGACGCTGCGCTTCTTCCCGCAGGCGGACCACAAACTGCACGTCTCCGCGGACGGGTTCGCACGGGGCGAGCAGCTGACGCCGGGCTACGTCGACACCGTCGCCGCCTGGGTGGCCGGCCAGGGCCACCGGGTGAACGACCCGCTGCCCCGGCAGGACCGCCAGAGCCAGGCCCTGGCCGCGGTCCCGGCCTATCAGGGCTCGGTGGCGCAGGCCGCCGCCTTCCTGCTGATGGCCCTCGCCTCCGCCGGCTACCTGCTGTCGGGCCTGGTACGGCGGCTGCGCCGGCGTCCCGTGGCACCGGGCGGCAGGGCCGCGCGATGGCTGGCCGGTACCGGCCTGGCGGCCACGCTCGGATTCCTCGGCTACTTCCTCTTCGTGACGACGACCCTCGCCACCGGGCCGCAGCTCGGCGGGCGCCCGGTGGTCTGGTCCGTCCTGCAACTGCTGGCCGTCGGCACGGTGGTGGCCACCGGCGTGACGGCGGTGCAGGCGTGGCGCGGCCGGCGTTCGGCATCGGCCGGCGCGCGGGTCCGGCTCGGCGGGCTGCTGGTGGCAGGCGTGGTGTTCGTACCGTGGGCGCTCTTCTGGGGCCTGCTGCTGCCGTGACCGCACGCGCCGCGAGAGAGCGCCTCGCAGAGGGGCCGACGAGCGGATGAACAGATGAGCGGATGAACAGAGGGCACCGGGAGAACCCGGTGCCCTCACTTCGTTCACTCCGAGGAGAGCGGGACGGACTCAGTTGATCGGACCGCAGTCGTGGGTCTGGCGGGTGCCGTTGTACCAGCGTTCGACGCACGCCTGCATGTGATGCCCGGGTCCGTCGGCCCACCAGTGCCCCGTGCAGCCGCAGGCCCGGGAGTTGAGCGCGCGGCTTCGGGAGACCCTGCGGGAGCGGCGGCTGACGGTGCTGAGCGAGCTGTTCGCCGGGCCGGCTTCGTCCTGAAGTCCCGGGAACAGCACCGGGTCTACTACCGACTGAGCGAACGCGGCCGCGCCCTGGCCGCCGTGTACGGCCGATAGTGCCGCACCCGGCGTGGTGTCGCACGCTCAACGACCGACCGACCGACCGGCCGGCCGTCCGGACGGCTACGGCCGAGCGTCGTCACCGCCCGCAGGCGCTCGGGTCGGGTCTTCCGCCGGGCGGGCGGGGAGCGAGGTGGGGAGTGAGAACCTGACCTTGGGCCGGGCGTGGGCCCCCGCGCGGTGGTAGAAGCGGATGGCGTCGGTGTTCCAGTCGGGCGTCTGCCACTCCATGTGTGCGGCGCCGCGGGCCGCCGCCGCGTCCTTCACGGCGTTGAGCAGGGCGTGCCCCCAGCCCTCTCCCCGGTGCGGTTCGGTGACGAACAGGCAGTCCAGGTGGACGTAGTCGGCCGCCTGCCAGGTGGAGAACTCCCGGGAGCAGGTGGCGTAGCCGATCAGTTCGCCTCCGTGGTCGACGACGAGGCACCAGGCTCTCGGGTGTGCCGAGAACAGCACGGGTTCCAGGCGGGCGGCGAGGTCGGCGGGCACGGGTTCGGCGTGTTCGAAGGCGGCGTGGGCCGCGCACAGGCGGGCTATCGCCGGCAGGTCGGCCGCGGTGGCCGGACGGATCACGCCGCCCGGCCGTGCGGTGTCCGTCAGCATGCGCAGGAGATGCCCGAGCGCGGGGCGGTCAGGTCGTCGATGGGACGCTGCTCGGTGCCGGCGGCGGTGTCGAAGGTGAAGCCCTCGCGAACCCAGTACTCGAAGCCGCCGAGCATTTCCTTGACCTGGTAGCCGAGGCGGGCGAAGGTCAGCGCCGCGCGGGTCGCGCCGTTGCAGCCGGGGCCCCAGCAGTAGGTGACCACGGTGCAGGCCGGGTCGATCAGCTGCGGTGCCAGGTCGGCGATCCGCGCGGTGGGGATGTGGAGGGCACCGGGGATGCGGCCCTGGTCCCAGGCGGCCTTGCTGCGGGTGTCGACCACAACGACGCCGGGTGCGCCGGATGCCAGATCGGCGTGGACATCGGAGACGTCCGCCTCGAAGGCGAGACGGGCGGCGAAGTGGGCGGCGGCCTCGGCCGGGGCGGCGGCGGGCACGCTCAGGACGGCACTGGCGATCTCGGCGGGAGCGGTGGCAGACATCGGGGTACCTCTCGTTCTGGCTGGTCGGGACGGGGTCCGGTGGGGCCGGTGGGCCGGTGGGCCGGTGGTCCGGCGCCGGGATTCCCCGGTCGGCGATGGCTCCATCCTCTGATCCCCGGGGCCCGCCCCACGAGTGGCGTAAACGCCTGAGATCGCCAAGATTCCGCCAGGCGTGCGGAGTGGCCCTGACCGGCTTCGGCGTTTCAAGGTGACGGTGATGGAAGACGGTGGTGGAGGACGGTGATGGAGGCGGCGACAGGTGGGAGGAGCGGGCAGGTAGGGCCGGCCCGGAGCACACCCGACGAAGGCGGTGCGGAAAATGTCGGGCGATCGGGACCGGTGCCGCTGCACGCTGGGGGCATGGATGACACGACCTTGGTATCCCGCTTCCTGCGCGACGGCTTCGTGAAGCTGGAGGGTGCCGTCGCGCCGCGGGTGGCCGCGGACTGCGCGCGGCTGCTGTGGCGGGAGACCGGCTGCGACCCGGACGATCCGTCGACGTGGACGCAACCCGTGCACCGGGTGGCCGGCATGGCGCAGGGGCCGTTCGCCGCCGCGCCCAACTCCCCCTCCCTGCACCGCGCGTACGACCTGCTCGTCGGCGCGGGACGCTGGGAGCCGCGCTACTCGCTGGGCACGTTCCCGCTGCGCTTCCCGCACGAGGAGGAGCCGGACGACGCGGGCTGGCACATCGAGGGGAGCTACCTGCCGGAAGGCGAGAGCTGGTACTTCACGAATCTGCGCTCCCGGGAGCGGGCGCTGCTGATGCTGTTCCTGTTCAGCGAGGTCGGCGAGGAGGACGCCCCGACCCGGATCCGGGTCGGCTCCCACCTCGACGTGCCGAAGGTGCTGGAGAAGTACGGGGAGGACGGGGCCAGCGGGCTCGCCATTGCGCCCGACCTGGTGGCGGCGTCCGACCACCGTCCGCTCGCGCTCGCCACCGGGTCCCCGGGCGACGTCTTCCTGTGCCATCCGTTCCTGGTGCACGCGGCGCAACCGCACCACGGGGTGCGGCCGCGCTTCATGGCCCAGCCGCCGCTGATGCCGGCCGCGCCGTACGAACTGGAGCGGGCCGACGGCGCGTACTCACCCGTGGAGATCGCGATCCGCCGGGGCCTGGGACAGGACACCCCGGCCACCGGTCCGCGCTGAGGAAGGCCTCAACTGAGGAACACCTCAGCCAAGGAACGCTCGACCTTCCCTGCGGAAGGTCACGGCGCATGCCCGCACGATGTCGCCCCAGCTCCCGGCCTGGAGCCGGGAGCCGGGGCGGAGGAAACCGGGGCGGAGGAAAGGGTTCGGTGGTTCAGTCGGTGGTGCGCCGCCGCCGGCGGACGGCGAAGGCGCCGCCCGCGAGCGCGAGGACCGCGCTCGAACCGCCGACGAGCACCGCCGTCGAGGGCGTCGAGGACGAGGCGTTCTCCGTCCTCTCCGTCCTCTCCGTCCTCTCCGTGATGCCGTAACCGCTGGACATGCCGCTGGTGTCGTACCCGGAGCCGGGCAGCTTGTCGGCGTAACGGGCCTTGACCAGCTTCTGGTAGTCGGACAGCGAGAGCGAGGCCCGGCCGTTCAGTCCCTGCCGTGCCTGGTCGTTGAGCGGCTCGACCGTGGTGAGCTTGAGCTGGTACCAGCCGCGGATCTGCGGCTCGGTGAACACCAGGGTCCCCACCGTGGCCTTGCCCGCGTACGTGGCGTCGCTGTCGCCGTCGCGCACGGCGGCCAGGTGCCAGCCGCCGCCCTGGGTGGGAGCGAGCATGACGGTGGCGTTGCGCCCGTTGACCGGGGCGTTCAGCGCGGAGACCAGGTAACCCAGCTTGATCGCTTCGGAGGCGATCGGCAGGGCCGTCCCCGCGACGAAGCCGGGGGTGATCTCGTTCAGGGCCAGGGGGTCGTTGACGGTGAACGCCGGGATGCCCTCGCACGGGTCGGCCTTGTCAGGGATCGACTGCGGCGTCCCGGCCCCGTCGCCCTGAGGTACCGGGACGCTGAGGAAACGACAGACGGTGTTGCGGACGTCGGCCGACTTCACCAGGTCGAGCGCGGCCTGGTAGTCCGGGATGTCCGCCAGCAGCGGGTCCTTGGCCGGGGCCGCGTGGACGGGCCCGGCGAGGGACAGCAGCGCGGACGCGCCCGCTACCAGGACGGTGGCCAGGCCGGAGACCGCCCGCCCGCTGGACGTTCTTGTTTCCTGCATGCCGCCTGCCTTAACGGGAGATGCCGATCCGGGAGTGGGTCCACTTGAACGAGCTGTTGCTGACGTAGTCGTTGTAGTTCCACCACGTGTAGGTGGCGGTGTCCGGCCACGGGTCGGCGACACCGATGGTGTTGTTCGACGTGTCGAAGCCGTAGACCACGTTCATGTGGCCGCCGCCGGAGGTCCATCCGATGCGGGCCGCGACCGGCCGTGCCGCCTTGACGTCGGTGTAGACCTGGTTGAACGTGGCCGCACTGCTCAGGCCCGAGCCCGGGTGGGTCATGCCGAGGCTGCTCCAGCCCCTGGCCATGTCGTCGAGCGTGGCGGGTTGGTTGTTGCAGCCGTAGTAGGGCTGGGCCCGAGTGCAGAAGTCCGTCTGCGTGCTGCCGTAGCCCTGGAACTTGGCGATGGTCAGCCCGGAGGCGACCCAGCACCACTGGGATTTCTCCTGCTTGTACATATTGATGGTGTCCTGCCCGGCCTCGGCATTGGCCTGGCCTTCGGCGGCGGCGAGCAACGCCGAAGCCGTCAGTGCGACGGCCGTCGCCGTGGTCGCGAACGTGGATCTGCCCATTGTTCCGCCTTCCCGCGCAAGTACGATGAGTGCCGGGGAATCTGGCAGAGCTATGACAGCACGAAATGACGCCGCAACAGATAGTAAGCGAAGGAACTTTACCTGTACGGGTGACTGAGACGCCCCGAAGCTGCGACCCCGGGCGGCCGTGCGTTTCCGTCGGTGTTCCCGTCCGGGACAGCAGGCGTCGTTCCCGGCCGGTACGGCGGCCCGTCAGTCGCTGGGGCAGCCCGTGCCCGGCGCCGGGAGCGTGCCCTGCGTCAGGAAGGCGTCGACGGCGGCACGGATGCAGGTGCTCCGGGCGTTGGCCGTGTGCCCGTCGCCGCCGCGGGTGAGCAGGACGGCGTTGCCGAGTTCGGCGGTGACCCCATTCGAGGCCGGCCTGCGACGAGCAACGGCCTGGTCCAGCTGCAGCTGCGCCGCCGCCCTTGAACCGCCCCTACGGGGCGAAGATCGTGGCCGGCTTCTGCCGCACGCTCTCCAGGCTCTTCAGGCAGAGGGTGTACTTGTCGCTGCGCCGCTCGTAGGTGAAGTAGCCGTCGGCGTCGGGGAAGGACTTCCGGCACACGTGCTCACCGTCGTTGGTGTCCTCCACACGGCCCACGACCCGGGCCTCGGCCCTCGGGTCGGAGCAGGGGACCACGACGACGTCGGCGTTGCTGTCGACGACACCCGACAGGACGATCGGATTGTTGTTGTGGATGCAGTCGCCGGCCTTGGCGAACTCGGGGTCGCCCTTCTCAATGAAGACGATCAGCGAGACCAGGATCACCGGGATGAGCACACCGAGGATCGTGGGCCGCAGGTACACCGGCTTGCCGGGGTTCATCGGTGCCCGGGGCGCGCCGGGCACCGGCTCCGGCAGCTTGTTGACCTTCAGGCGCTGCGGGATGTTGATCAGCATGACGATGGGGTTGACGATCATCGAGGGGATGCCCCACCAGCCCTGCCAGAGGCTGTCGGAGGTCATCTCGCGGTGCGTGGCGATGCCGCAGCTACGGCAGAACGGTCCCCGGCGCTTCAGGTACTTCAAGATCACGACGAGGCCCAGGTGCCCGCGGAAGGTCGCATCCACGGCCGGGACGGAGCCGCAGGACTGGCAGCTGAGTTGCCCGTCGCCGTAGCCGGACAGGCCCGGGTCCGCGGCGTCGGAGGTGGGCGCGGTGGGCTCGGTGGGCTCGGTGGGCGCGGCGCCGTGGGGCAGCTCGGCAGACTGAGTGGAAATGGTGAATCCCCCGTGATGATCAAGAATGTGTGCCTCCGCAACCTATCGCTGCTCGAACGTCAGGAGCGCTGCTAAAAGCCCTGGTGGGCAGAAGGTCGCCGAACCGTGATCACAAATCGGTCGATCGATACCGAAACTCCCCGGACACGGGCCGGACGCGCGAACGCGCTGTGACCGAGCACCTCGGCTGGCGAGTCGAGCGAGCCTGTGACCAGCGGGGACCCCGATGGCCGCGGCCGCGAGGAACGTCACCGCGTTGCTCGCAGTAGCGGTCACAGTCGTCGAGCGCTCGCCCCGCCTGTCACCGATTTCAGCGGAGGCCCCGTTTCGTCGATACGGAATCCATCGTGGCTCGTCGCACCCGAAGCGCGGGTGTTACAGGCCCCGGGGCCATCCCGTGGCGGAGGAGGTGGGGGTCGAACCCACACGGGTGCTCGCGCACCCCAACGGTTTTCAAGACCGAGGCCGGCGCCGCCTGTCGGCTGGCTCCTCCATGACACTGCCGCGTCGCGCGGAGAGTGCGCGGATCGAACGCGCGCGGGTGTGACCCCGACGACGGCTTAGCAAGCCGCTGCCTTACCACTCGGCCAACTCTCCATGTGCTGCGCTGCCGGACGAGGATTCGAACCCCGATCGCCTGATCCAGAGTCAGGCGTGCTGCCAGTTGCACCATCCGGCACGGTGGGCGGCACACGGGAAAGGGCCGCCCGGGCGGGGAACAGTCCCCGGGGCGGCCCGGCAGGAAGCCGGTCAGCGCACTACGAGGACGTCCCGCTGCTCATCTGGGGACTTGAGGAGCGCTGATACGACTGGACACGAGTGACGGTGTTCACGGTCGCGCTCCTTCCTGGGCCTGTGTGGCGCGATGTGCCCACTCTGCCGGACCACCGCCCGCGGGGACAACCGGTTTTCGCGCCCCCGCCCGAGCGGAGTCAGCGGACCTCGACATAGGCGACGAGGACGATCGTGCCGAGGACCGTAGGGACGTACGCGACGCGCACCCCGTCCTTGGCGTACTCGCGCACCGGGCTGTCGGCGCGCATCTGGACGCCGGCGGTCTTCGGGGCCAGTGCGATGCTGTCCAGGTGGGGGCCCAGGCGGGCGAGGGCGGCGTCGTCCATGTCGGCGATCTGTCGCTCGGCAACCTCGTGGAAGAGGACGGTGGCGCGGCGGGTCGGACGGTCAGGCAACGCGCTGCTCCCCGGTGGCCTGGGTGTCGTTGACGAGGCCGCGTTCGGCTTTGATGTCGTCCCAGGTGCGGCAACCGTTCAGATCGATGCCGCGGTCGGCCAGGTCGAGCAGGACGTACGCCAGGGTCGGGTCCTCCAGCGCCGCGTCACGGGCCGTGGCGCGCAGCGCTTCGGCCTCGTCGGGGTCGAACACCATCCGCATCACGGCCTCCAAGCGCCTGGGCGATGCATCGAGGCTAGCGCAGCCGGCCGCGCTGCGGGGCCGCCCCGCTCTGCGACAAAAACCGGCGAAAGCCCGGCGGGTGTCGGCGGGTGCCGGCTCAAGGTGACGAGGTGCGTGGATGGTGCGGCGGCTACTTGGAGACCGTCATCGCCTCGCGGATGCGGCGGGTGCGGTCGGCGGCGGCAGCCTGGTGGAAGGTGGCCGGAGTCCCTTCGATCCCAACGGGGAAGCTCACCGAGCCGGCGGTGTAGTGGTCGGTCCAGAGGCAGATGGAAATGACGAGCAATGCCTCGGTCGAGACTCCGCACTTGAGTCGGCCCTGCGGGTCGTGCGGGTCGCGGGCGTCGACGTCGGGCAGCGGCACCGTCCAGGTGGCCTTCGGGGACCGCATCGCGGCAATCGCGGATGTCGCCACCGCGTCGGGATCGGTGATGGTGCCCCAGGCCCCTCCGATGGTCAGGATCCCACCGGAGTCAGCGGTGTACGTGGCCACCAGGCTGCAGTCGAAGCTTTCGTAGCCGGCCGGCTGCGGGCCTGCCGAGTGGTCGGCGCGGACCGTGGCGGGGCCTTCGGCCCGGTAGCCGCCGGGAAGGGACTCCGGAGCGGTCAGCCGCAACGGGCCCGGCGCCGTACCGGCGGAACTGCCGCCCACCGCCGGAGCGGCCTCGGGCGGCGGCGAACCGTCTCCGCAGCCTGCCAAAGTCCCCACCAGCAGGACCGCGGCCCCGACCCCCGACACAAACCTCACAACGCGCACACCCGCCCCGGCCTTCATGATCACAATAGTGGGGCCCGCGCGCTCACCTCGGTCCCGATCGTCGCAAGACGCAATCAAGGGGTGCGGGGGCCCGGGAGCCGCGAGGGGCACGGCACAATCGGGCCGTGGGAACGACTATTCAAGGATTCGTGGAGTGCCGCACCTGGGGTCCTGGCCTCGGCATCCAAGAGACGGCGTGGTACTCGGCCATCGAGCTGTCCATGCTCGGTATGACCCGGGACTACAGCGCCTTCGCCTGCCTCTTCGGCGTCCGGGACATCAGTGGCCACTGGCGGCCGGTCGCTGCCGACCGCGGTTTGCCGGTCGACGTGTCGGAGAACGCCCGAGCCGAGCACGCGTCATGGGGGGAGACCGCGTTCGGCGCCACCTGGTTGAGCTGGAACGAGATCCTCGGCATCGATTGGGACGAGCCGGCGATCCCCCGGGCAACCAGAATCACCCGGTACCGGCGGCTTCCGGACGGCGCGCTGAAACTGACACGCCTGGAGGACTGGAGTCGGGCGTTCGCAAGATCAAGCGGCGTGAACACCCTGACCGTCGATTCCGACCGCATAGGTGAACTGTGGGCTGAGGGTACTGAATGGGACACCGGCGCCACGGTCTTCCGCGCAGAACGCGCCCGCCGCCGCGACGCTGTCCCCGCCGACGGCCCCTGGCGGCCGGTGTGGACCGTCATGCGCACCCTCGCCGAGGTGCACGGCGAACAGAACGTCCGGCTGATCGTCTGGTTCGAGGAATAGCCCGCCCACCTGACGGCCCAGGGAGCGGGCGGCCCAGCAATGCGGTCGGCCGTCCACCCCCGGTCCACGCCGGACTGACCGCCCACGGGGACTCCGGTCCCGTCGAGGGCACCGTCAACCGGATCATTCGGTGGAATCGGCGGAATCTGATGTATCGACCTCACGCGTATTGAGCAGTTTCATCGTCCACTCTCGCTGTTCGGCTGTGTCCGGGACGGCGAGCCCGCGAGCCCGTTCGATCAAGTCCCAGGCGGTGTCGGGATCGATGCCGTTGAGGATGAGGAGTGCGGCGGCGAGGAGGGCGTCGCGCGCCGCCCGGCCTCCGGGAGGCGCCGGGGGCAGCGCCCTCGTCCGGCGGGCAGGCGGCAGCAGCTGATGGCGTGTCAGCTCTCCGCGATGTCGTCCGGGCGGACCTCGATGTGGTCGGCCGCGAGGTCGACCGCCACCCGGTGCTCCATGCCCAGCGCCTCCAGGATCGGAACCGGCAGCTGCACCCGCCCGGTGCGGTCCGGCATCACGTACTCGCGCTCGTTCACGACGGTCACGACGATCTCGACGGCCTGGCTGGTTCGGCTGGTCCCGGTTGTCGGCCGACAGTCTGCCGGCTCGGGGAGGTCCGCACGGTCACGACCCGTGCCGCCGGTCGCGCTGTCACGACTGCTCCCCCGCGCGCAGTTCGGTGGCGATCTGGCGCCGGCCGGCGACCAGCGTCTCCGCCACCACCCCGAGGCAGACCAGCAGCGCCAGGCCCACCGTGGGCAGCAGCACCGGCAGCAGCGTGGGGGTGACGGCCTCCCCGACTTTGGCGCCGACCAGCGTGGAAATGTCGAAGGCGGGCCCGAGCAGGCCGACCGCCGCCACCGCGACCAGGCCGCCACCGACCGTCGCCGCCAGGGTCTGTGGCAGCGCCTCGGCGATGATCAGCGCCAGCCCCTGCCGGGGTCGCAGGCCCATGGTCCGCAGCCGGGCGAGGACGGCGGTGCGGTCGGGCGCGGCCCGCAGCAGCGTCAGCAGGACGGCGAGCAGGGCGAATCCGGCTCCGGCGGCGGCCGCGTACCAGAACAGCCGCCCGGCGGCGTGCTGCAGCGGGTCGTCGCCGAGCGCGGCGGCGGTCTCTCGGCTGCTGTGCACCGTGTATCCGGCGGGCAGGCCGTGGGTGTCCTTGCCGGTGGCCGTGGCGCTGTCGGCGATCAGCTTGGCCATACCGACCGGCCGGTCCCCGCTGTTGTCCCGCAGGGCCGTCCTGACCCGCTCGGGGTCGACGTCGCCGACGGCGAACCACTTGTTCACCCGCTTGGTGTCCGGCAGTCGTTCCCAGGTGGGGCCGGCCGGGACGACGACGAACGGCTTGCCCGGGTCCGGCAGCGCGGGGGTGGCGTCGACGATCCCGGCGACGGTGGTGCGCAGGCTGTTGCCGTTGGGCGTGCGCACCTCGGCCGGGCCGGCGGCCATCCGCTTGGCCAGGTCGCGGCTGAACAGCGCGGGCACCGGGGTGTCCCGGCGGCCGGACGTGCCAGCCGTGCCAGGCGTGCCGGGTGTGCCGGGTGTGCCAGGCGTGCCAGGCGTGCCGGCCAGCTTCGCCGGGTCGAACTCGCCGACCCCGAGGGTCCGGGCGATCTCGGCGTAGGCCGTCGGCTCGACCACCACCAGGTAGGCCTCGGTGTAGTCCTGGTCGGCGCCGAAGAAGCGGGCCCTGGGTTCGACCCAGGCCCCGGTCGAGGCCCGGACGCCCGGCAGGGCGGCGGCGGCCTTGGTGAACGACTCGGTCAGGGTGGCGTAGTCCGGGATGACGACGGAGACATCGCCGCCGGTCGCGATGCGCGCGGCGCGGGCCCGGACGTGGTCGACGGTGTCGAGCACGGTGGCGCCGAAGCCGGTCGTGGTGACGGCGATCAGCAGGGCCAGCAGCGGCAGCACGGAGGGCCGGCGCCGGCCCGAGGTGTCGCGCGCCGCCCGGGCCAGGCCGAGGAAGCCGATCAGGCCGCGGCCGCGGCCGACGAGGGCGGCCAGCCGGCCGACCAGCACCGGCTCGATCCGGGCCAGCAGCAGCCCGCCGGTGACGGCGAGCAGCAGCGGCGCGGCGACCAGCAGCGGGTCCACCCCGGCCCCGGGGTGGCCGACGCCACGGCGCCGGACCTCCGCCACGGCCGCGACGGTGACGGCCAGGACGGTGAGTTCGCCGACCAGTCGGCGTCGGCCGCCGCACGGCCGCCGACGGGACCACAGCAGGGCCGCCCGGGTCGGGAAGGCCAGCAGCGCGGTCAGGGTCGCAACCAGGGCCGCCAGCACCGAGCGGTCCCACCGGACGGTGGGCAGCAGCACCAGGGCGAGGGCCGTGCCGAGCGCGGCGGCGGGCAGGACGGTGACGGCGCCCTCGGCGATCAGCCGCCCCAGCACCCCGGTGCGGGAGCCGCCGCGGGCCTGGAGCAGCCGGATCTCGGCGGTGCGCCGGTCGGTGGTAAGGGCGGCGGCGAGGAACAGCACCACGGTGGCGACGCCCGCGACGCCGGCCGGGCCGATCGCGCTGAGCGGCAGCGAGGCCCGGTAGCGCTCGTCCGCCCGGGTGAGCACGTCGGGCAGGCCCGAGGCGGTGTGCAGGTCGGCGCGCCTGGTCGCGTCGGCCAGGGCGGTGGCGTCGCGCCCGGTCAGGAAGGAGCTGATGACGCTGCGGGTGTGGTCGAGCCGGTCGGCGTGCAGCGAGGCGGGGTCGACGGGCAGCCGCCAGAAGTTCTCGGCGTTCGAACCCCAGCGGGTCAGAGCGGGCAGGCTGCCGCCGTCGACGAACCCGTTGGTCATCCAGTGCTCTTGTCTGGGGTCGGTCCTCAGGCAGGCGCGGGCCGGGCAGCCGAGGTCGTCCCAGAACGGGTCCTGGGGGTCGTTGACCTGGTAGAGGCCGACCACCACGGTGGTCCGCTTGGTGCCGGAGCCCTCGACGCCGTTGTCGATGACGTCACCGAGCTTGATGTGGATGGTCTCGGCGGCCTGCTTGCTGATCACGATCGGCAGCGGACCGCCGACGGTGTCGGGGGTCGGCCAGGTGCCGTCGGTGAGGGTGGCCCGTGCGGCCAGGTCGGGCACGTAAAGCAGGCCGAGGACCGGGTCGGTCCGCTTTTCCGCGATCCGGACGTAGTCCGGATTGCCCATGCCGCGGTCGGCCAGGGCGCGGGCACCGTGGGCCTGGCCCGGCTGGGCCAGCGTCAGCTGCCGGCCGACCATCTCGGTGAGCTGCCGCTGCACCCGGTCGAGTTCGGCGCCGTTGTCGTCGTCCTGAGTCTTGGAGGTGGTCTGCAGACTGGTCTGGTTGAGGCCCTTCTGGCTGACGAAGTCCTGGAGCGCCGTGTCCGCGCCCCGGTCCGTGACGCGGGGGAAGGCCGCCGCCAGGAAGACGGTGACGAACGCGAGGGCGGCCATGAGCAGCGCGGCCATCGGGTTCGCGCGAAGCCTGGTGCGGACCCAGCGCGCGGGGCGGTGGGCGGGCTGGCGGGCAGGCTGGTGGGCGTTCTGGCGGGCGGTGTCGGGGGTGGGCACGGGGGTGCCGGCCTGGGTGGTCACTTCTCCTCCACGTGGCGCAGCCGGCCGGCCACGTCTCGACGGCGGCGTCCGACGAGGAACGCCGACAGCAGCGGGGCGGCCGCGATCGCGGCCGCGAACAGCAGGGACACCACACGGTCACACCGGCGCGGTGATCATCGGCCTTCGGTCGCCGGATAGCGGACGATGCTGTCAGATTCGATCGGCGAACGGAAGGGACTTGCGCGAATCAAGTAAGCGATGAGCAAATTCCTTGCATTGGCATCTTCCCCGCTCGGGAATAAGCCCCTGCAATGCCATGCACGCTTCACAACTTCGGCTTCATCGCACCCCTTTGACCTGGGAACTTTCCTTTCACGCATATTCCTGCCCGGGATACTGAACCCGTGAAGCCTCCGCATCCGTTGCCCCGGACAGAACCGGGCCGTCACCACCCCCAGGGGGCCGCCGCATGACGGCGGCGGTGTCGGTCATCTCGCCGCGACGGAGCACGCGGTTGCGGACGTCCGCCAGGTCGAGGGTGACAACGTCGATGCGGGGCGCACGGCGACCCGCCCCTTGGGAGACGGGGGATCAGCGGGGGCTGACTCCTGGATCCGCACGGCGCGCCGTGTGCACGGTTGCTCCCCGGGGGTGACCATCGACCTGCCGTGCGGCTCTCGGGAGCCGGACGGCAACACAATGAGCCATGAGCTCCCGCCTCGATGATCCCGGCGAACCGTCCCCTGCGGGTCGGTCGATGGAGCCGGCAGAGCCGCGCGGCGAGCACTGGTGGCCGGTGGCGTCGGCCGTCCTGGTCGCCGCGCTGCTCCATGTCGCGCTCCCGCGCAGCTATCGCGAGAGCCCGTCGTGGGTGCTGCCGGTGGTCATGGTGGTGCTGATGGCTGTCCTGATCGGAGCCGACCCCGGCCGGATCGATCGGCAGACACGGTGGCTACGGGTGGTGACCGACCTGGTGATCGCGTTCATCACGCTGGCGAACCTCTTCGCTGCCGCGTCCCTGGTGGCGGACATCCTGACCGACAGCAAGCTCTACGCCAACAACGCGACGGGCCTGCTGGCGACGGGCGGGGTCGTCTGGGTGACCAACGTGATCGCGTTCGCGCTGTGGTACTGGGATCTGGACCGGGGCGGCGCCGCCACGCGGGCGCACCACCCCTTCGCGGACCCCGCGTTCGTCTTCCCCGAGATGCAGCTCCGGCAGGGCACCTCCCCCGCGTGGGTGCCGGTCTTCGTGGACTACCTGGCGCTGGCCTTCTGGACCTCCAGTTCGTTCGGTCCGGCCGACACGTCGCCGGTCAAGTCGTGGGCCAAGCTGCTGATGATCACTCAAAGTGCCGTCTCGCTCGTGGTGGCGGCCCTGGTGATCGCTCGGGCGATCAACATCCTCCAATAGACCACTCCACCCGAACGGGACCGGCCTGCACCGTCCGTCCGTCCGTCCGGCTGGTCGGCCGGCCGGCCGACCAGCCGGCGGTGCGGGGGTTCACCGGTTTGCAGCACTGCGCACGGCGGGCGCCCCGGCCGACTCCTAGCGTGGGAGCGAGGCAGGACCGGCGGGGCCGAGGAGAGGGACGCGAACGATGGCGGGCAAGCCGACATTGTGGTGCTCTGGGGCGACGACATCGGGATCACGAACCTGAGCTGCTACAGCGACGGCCTGATGGGCTACCGCACGCCGAACATCGACCGGATCGCCGCCGAGGGTATGCGGTTCACCGACTACTACGCGGAGCAGTCCTGTACGGCGGGGCGTTCGGCGTTCATCACCGGCCAGAGCCCGTTCCGCACCGGCCTGTCGAAGGTGGGGCTGCCGGGGGCGGAGCTGGGCATGCAGCCGCAGGACCCGACCATCGCCCGGGTCCTGAAGGAGCAGGGCTACGCCACCGGCCAGTTCGGTGGCGCCGGTCAGGACGTCCTTGGGGTCGACCGAAGGTGATCCGGAGTTCTGCCAGAACTCGCCGCTCCCGGTGGAGTCCGCAGAATTGAAGAAAACCATTGGTACCTCCCGGTGGTACCTATCGGATCGGCGATTCCTCCCGACTGAAACCGGCGGCAATTCCACAGGAAGCGCGCACGGCGCAATTGACGAAGGCGCCCTGCGTCAAACGTGCACCTGCGAGATCCGTTGACGAAACCGGGTCGGAGGCTGCGGACCCGTAGCAATCGATCTGCTTTTGGCGTCTGACACAACCGTAGTCCTGCACCTTACTGCTCCGCCAGTGCTTGATGCCCCCGGAGAAACACTTCGGCCTCCTGGATTCCGGGCCTGATGACGGTCTGTAATTCTTGCCGTGACGGTCCTGGCCACCAGCGGTCGAGTGAGATGTCTGAAATCTCGACTGTTCCGCCCGGCAGCCTCGTTATTCACCTGCCCCGACGCACTACCCCAACGCACTGGGCCCTGCCGCACGCGCTCGTTGACCGGCGTCGACGAGGTCAATCGGCCGTGAGCCGGATCTGGTCCACGGACGGCAGGGAGGTCGGCATCTCATCGGTGACCCAGGCGTACTCCAGTGCTGACAAACTCGTGCCGCCCTCGACCCACACCAGCAGTTCGCCGATGTATTCGCCGGAGCGGTCGTGAACGAAAGCGCCGACCGGCACGAGCGTGAACGCCGGTGCGGGATGCGGCTCCAGCCCCCGCACCCGCAGGTCGACGCTCACGGACCGGGCTCCCCAGGTGGCCACGACCTCGGTCCGGTCCACTTGGCTGCGCAGCGCCGAGGCGCCGACGAAGTCGACTGTCAGGAGGTGGTCCAGCACGGCTCGCTCGGAGTCGTTCAGCGGACGAGGTTCGACGGGCACGACAGACATGTGCTCATCTTCGCAGTTCGCCGCCCGCCCCCTTCGCCGTACGTCGTGGTCCGTGACGGATGGATGCCGAGGGGCCGGTTCGTGAAATCTCCGCAGTTCAGAGACCTGTGGCGGCGCGGGCCGGAACCGTCAGCCCTGCCGCTCCGGGTCGGAGAAGGTCAGTCCGCCGACCGCGAGCGGGCGCCGGGCCGGGGCGGGTACGGGGACGGTCTCGCCCGGCGGCTGGCGGAAATCGGCGCCCTGCTCGACCGGCAGCGGCCGACGCCCGTCGGACCAGGCGGGAACGGGCGCGTCGATGGCGGGCTCGGAGAAGGCGGGCAGCGAAAGGGTGGGACGATCGGTAGTCATGATCCAAGTCTCGCAGCCCGGAGGGGCAGAGTGGGACAGTCTCGCCGTCGGGCTCAGGTCCTGGAGGCGAAACGGACGGGGTGACGGGGTGGTGGCCGAGCGCCTCCTGGATCACGTACTGTCCCACAGTTCCGTGATGTCGAGCGGTGGCAGCTGTGACAGCGTGGTGCCGGCGGCGTTCATGGCGTCGGCCTAGCAGGAGCCCGTGTTGCTTGTAGAGCGGGGTCAACTCGGGTGCGATGTCGGTATCCCAGAGATCCAGGAGCACCGGCCGAGACCGTTGTCCGCTGCGAAGAGTGGCAGGTTCAGGACCTTCGCCGCGAGCGTCAGGCATCAGGCATCAGACATCAGCGACGGGTGACGGCGGCTTCCCG
Source organism: Kitasatospora sp. NPDC033851 (assembly GCF_055576085.1). NCBI lineage: Bacteria > Bacillati > Actinomycetota > Actinomycetes > Kitasatosporales > Streptomycetaceae > Kitasatospora > Kitasatospora sp. NPDC033851. Next base: position 93,458 of record NZ_JBVIRL010000027.1, read on the forward strand.
CGAGAGGCACGGGGTCGTCCGGACTTCCGAGGACAAGAACCTGGAAGGCCGCGCCGGCGTAAACGGCCAGGAGCCGGGCGATTCTGCGGGGCGTGTGGCGCATGGTGGCGTGCCTGCTTTCCGGTCGGGTGCTCTCGGTTCGTGCTTGCTCCCGGTTCGTCGGGTGTTGCCGGAGTCACCAGGAGACGGCGTCGTCCAGCGACTGCTGCCAGTAGGTGACCTTCAGGGAGTCGTCCACGTAGACGCCGTTCGCGGGCAGCGACGGGTGGGCTCCCGCGCCGACGCTCTCGTTGCCTGAGCGCCCCTGGAAGTAGACGACCAGGGACGGCGCCGTGTGGCCGTTCGAGCCGTCGATGCCGTCGGTGGAGGACAGGTTGACGGAGGCGTAGCCGGACTCGCCGGGCTTGAGCGTGACGACGGCCTGCGGCTTCGAGTCGGTGATGACCGGGGGCAGGGACTGGGCCTCACCGAACCGGACGGCCGGGTAGCCGTAGAGGTAGCAGATGCCGGAGCCGGTGTTGGTGACCGTGAGCAGCATGTGGTTCACGGGGCGGTTCAGCGGGGCGGCGGTGGTCTTGGTGTTGGAGCCCTCGCAGGTGCTCGGGTTGGCGGCCGCGGGGGCGGCGGGTGCTGCGGGGGTCTTCGGCGCGGGGGTGCCGGTGGCGGGCTTCGGGCCGGTGGGCTGGGGCGCGGCGGCCGGGGGCTTGCCGGTGGAGACGGCGGTGCCGGCGGACGGGGCGGCGGATGTCGCGGGGGCCGTCGGCGAGGCCGGCGTCGCGGCGGGCACGGTGGCCCTGAGCGACGGGCCGGTTGCCGTCGCGATGTCCCCGCTGTCGTTGCACGCGGTCATCGAGAAGGCGGCGAACGCGACGCTCGCGGCGGCGGTGATCAGACGGGTGCGGGAGGTACGGACGGACATGTGGTCGTGCCCCTTTCGGCAGTCGGTCGGGTGCTGAACCTGTGTATCGACTTCCTGAAGTCGAACCCCCGCGAGACGATCATCATGCGGATCAGGAAGGAATACACCGAGGGGCAGGACTACCTGACGCCGCGCATCTCCCAACGCGCGCACTACGGCGTGATCGCGATGGACTTCGTGGACGAGCGCAAGGACCTGCTGCAGATGATCGTCGACTGGAACTTCGGGCTCTGACGGCACAAGGTGAACGCCCCGAAGCCGACCTTGGGTTCCAGGGTTCGGGGCCTTCACCCTGACAAACCGTCCGGACGCAGTCCGAGAATCGGACGATCCATGGGACGGCAGCGAACTCCGGTGGGATGCTGTGACCTTGGTCCGACCACCGCACCGACCCGTGGGAGCCCCCCATGCCGCTGTTCGGCAACCGCAAGAACCTTCCGAAGCCGCTGTGCGACGAGCACGGCCCGTGCAAAGCGCTGGCCGCGATCTCGGTCTTCGAGGTCCGGGACCGGCTGCGGCTCCTGGTCACCCCGACCCGCGCCCTGGGGCCCGACCCCATGGCCCGGCAGATCGACGACGAGCTGTCGGTCGTCCTGTGCGTGAACGGCGGGAAGCGGGGCGGGACGACCGAGGCCCTGTCGATAGCCGAGCACGCCGCCGACCAGTGGAGCGTCAGCCGGGCCGAGCTCTGGGAGCGGGCCTTCGCCAACCTGGCCACCGAGCAGCTCAACCGGCAGTCCTTCAACGCGTCGAACGGCGACATCCTCTACGCCGTCAACGGGACAGGGGTGTGGCCCGGCGCCGCCCAGGCCCTGCGCCTGGAGAACGCCCTCGGCGGGGTCGAGCTGCCCCACGGCGCCCTGGTCACCCTGCCGACGAACAACGCGTTCTGCGCAGCGCCGATCCGCAGCGGCGCGTCACTGAACGCGATCCGCTTCATGATCGACCTGTCGAAGCAGCTCCAGGCCAACGATCCGGCCCCGCTGACCTCGTCGATCTTCTGGTACCGGGACGGCTGGTTGGAGAACCTGAACGTCGGGGACAACGGCATGATGCGGCCCTCCGCCCGCTTCCGGGAGCTGGCGAGCAGCCTCCCCGCCACCTGAGCCCGCCCGCCGCCCTGCGCGCCGCGCCCCGCGCCCCGCGCCCGGCGCATGAGAGGGGACGCCGTGCCGAGCGGCGTCCCCTCCGTCTGTCACCGCGGTCCGGCTGACTCCTCCTCGGACGCGGCACGCGCGCGCAGCTGTGAATCCCCGGAGGCGATCTCGGGGAAAGGCCGGCGGCGATCAGTCCGAAGCGGTCGGGGCGCCGGGGTGGTACGCAGAAGTGCCTTCCCTGCCGGGTTGACAGAGACCTTCGACAGGGTGTTGGCAGAATGTCAGCGGTGCAGGACGTTGACGCGTTCATTGGCGGCTGCGGTCCGTCAGCGGGTGGTGAGGAGGCCGTCCACCAGGGCTCGGAGCCCGTCCAGGTAGGTGTCCTCAGCGGTCAGCGACGCCCAGTGGTCCGCGACCTGTGCCAAGCGGGGAAGCTCGCCCGGGTCGAGATCGGCGAAGACTTGCTCCCGGTAGGTCGCACGGTCATCGTCTGCGCGCCGCCGGGTCGCTGCCGCGCGGACCATGATTTCACCGGCGGTGTAGTACCAGATCGCGCGGTAGCCGCGCACGGCCTGCTCAGGGGTCAGTCCGCACTCGACCAGGCCATCGACGATCTGCTCGACGAACCACAGTGCGGACGTGGACATCAAGTCGTCGGCGGTCAGCACCTCAGTGATCCAGGGGCAGGCGGCGAGCGCCTCGTGGATCGCGGCGGCAGCGGCGACGATCCGCTCGCGAGGGTGGGCAGGCAGTTCGGGTCGGCGCAGTGTCCGCGTGGCGTAGTCGTCCAGTAGCAGGACGAGCAGGTCTTCCTTGTTGCGGACGTGGTGGTAGAGCGCCATCGGCGTACTGCCGATCTCTGTGGCCAGTCGCCGCATGGTCAGCCGGTTCACGCCTTCCTCGGTCACGATCCGGTTGGCCGTCTCGATGACCTCCGCAAGGAGGATGCGGGGAGGTCGGCCGAGGGTTTTACGCGGTGCGGACGGTTGCGGCATGCCTCCCATCATCCCCCAGGTGTCGACAGCGGCGATCCCTTCGCGCTACTTTCCTTACATGTATAAAAACTTACGGGGGCGCCCCGGAGCGGTGCTGGCGGCAGCAGCCGTCGCCCAGTTCGTCCTCGCCCTGGACATGTCGGTGGTCAACGTCGCACTGCCCGCGATCCGCACAGCGCTGGGATTCGCGCCGCTCGACCTGTCGTGGGTCGTGCACCTCTACGCGCTCACGTTCGGCGGGTTACTGCTGCTGGGTGGCCGCGCTTGCGATCTGTACGGCCAGCGTCGACTGTTCGTGCTGGGCTTGGCCGTTTTCGGGCTGTGCTCGCTGGCGGGCGGACTGGCTCAGGCACCCTGGCAACTGATCGCCGCCCGCGCCGGGCAAGGCCTGGGCGCCGCTGCCGTCGCGCCGGCCGCGCTGGCGATGCTCACCACCACCTTCACCGAAGGCCCCCAGCGCGCCCGCGCGCTCGGGGTGTGGAGCGCGGTGAACGCCGCAGGCGGCGCGCTGGGCGTGCTGGCAGGTGGGCTGCTGACCGAGTACGCGGGCTGGCGCTGGGTCATGCTGATCAACCTGCCCATCGTCGTGGCGGCTCTCGCGCTGGTGCCCGCAGGCGTGCCCGCCGGCGCACAGCCCGCCCGGCGCGAGAGGCTGGACGTGCTGGGTGCCGTCCTGGCGACCGGTGGAGTCGGGTTACTGGTGTTCGGTGTCGTCCGCACCGACACCCTTGGCTGGGGCTCCCCGATCACGTGGGCGACCCTCGCCGCCGCGGTCGCGCTGCTGGCCGCCTTCGTCATCGCCGAGTCACGAGTCACCGCACCCCTGCTGCGCTTCGGCCTCCTGAGCAGCCGTTGGGTCGCCGGCGCGAACGTGCTGGTGTTCCTGGCCGCGGCCGGGCAGTTCACGGCGTTCTACTTCGTGTCCCTGTACATGCAGCAGGTCCTGGGCATGGGCACCGCAGCAACCGGCGCCGCGTTCCTGCCCTTCTCCGCAGGCCTGGTCGCGGGCACCGTCGCCGCGACCCGCATCACCTCCACCCGCACACCTCGCGCATCGCTCGTGCCCGGCGCCCTGCTGGCCGCCGCGGGCCTGGCCTGGTTCGCGCTCATCAGCCCCGACGGCAGTTTCCTCGCCGACGTACTCGGCCCGTCCCTCGTCACCAGCATCGGTACCGGACTGGTGCTGGCCCCGGTCGCCGCCGCCGCGACCACCGGCGTCGCTCCGCGTGAGGCCGGCATGGCCTCCGGCCTCTTCAACAGCTCCCGCCAACTCGGCGGCTGCATCGGCCTGGCCGCCCTGGCCACCATCGCCGCACACCACACCGGCACGGCCACCGACCCCGCCGCACTCAACGACGGCTACGCCCTGGGCCTGGCCATCGCCGCCGCCCTCTTCGTGCTCGCGGCGGTCGTGGCCATCGGCGTACTGCCGCGCCGCCGGGCCGTCACACCTCTCCCGCGACCCACCGCCCCCACAGAGAGCCAGTTGGAAGGAACATCATCATGACGACGACCCCCATCGACCTGTTCGCCTCGGCGCTGCACTTCCACCCCGACGGCGACGTCCGAGCCGTCGAACGGCAGATGACGAGCAGCGACTCCGGCGCCTGGCAGATCGCCACGTTCCACGTGGAAACCGACGCCGACGTTCACGCCGACCACTGGGAGATGCACCCACAGGCCGAGGAAGCGGTGTGCTGCCTGACCGGCGGCATCCGCCTCTACTTCCGTTCCGACAGGCCCGGCGGCACCGAGGACATGGTGCGGTTGCAGGCAGGCACCGCGGTGATCGTCCCCCGTGGCCGCTGGCACCGCCTGGAACTGGACGTTCCCAGCGACCTGATGTCGATCACCCTTCGCCACGGCACCCGCCTCGAAAAGCGCACCGACACCCACTGACCGAACGTGGCCCGGCAGACCCGCTGCCGGGCCACCACAAGCCTCACCCAGTCAGCTACTCTGCCGCTGGGGCCGACTGCGAGCCCGGAGCCCAATGAGCTGCGTCCATCTTGAAGTTGCAGGTCAGCGGGCGCCTGCCTGTTCATCATCGCCCATCCCAGCTGGCCTGGGCCAACTCGCCGATGCGTCTACGGTGTCACCAGCCTCACGCCCGAGCACGCTGGTCCGGTGGAGATCGCGCAGCGCGTCCGAGGGCACTGGGGCGTCGAGAACAAGATCCATCACGTGCGTGACACCGCATACGCCGAGGACCCCTCCCGCGTCCGCACCGGCACCGCGCCCCGCGCCATGGCCACCCTGCGCAACCTCGCCATCGGTGCGCTGCGACTGACCGGCCACGACAACATCGCCGCAGGCATCCGTCACCACGCCCGGGACGCCGCCCGCCCGCTCGGCACACTGGGCATCATGTGATCAAACCGGACACATCTCCAGAACGACGCCGCCCTGGGAGCTGACGATTAATAACTTACGGACCTGATGACGTACTTGGGGTCGTAGGATCTCGGCGTGACGGAGGAGACCGAGACCGTGCTCGGGGAGG